>JBGCDA010000059.1:0-77712 GCA_045104985.1 Flavobacteriales bacterium
TTTTTTTGACCCAGTCTTTTTATTCGGGCTGCAAAATAAATGCTTTTTTCTGGATATTTCAAAGAAAGAAGCTGGAAAGCGCGTTTTGCCTTTGAAATATTTCCTTGACTCACATATATTTCAGCTAAAGTCTCAGTTACAAATTCTTCCCTATCTACGAGACTATCTGCTGCTAAGTTGCCTTTTTCATACTCTTTTGCTTTGCCTCTTTTAATTTGTGGATCAGTCTGAATGAACTTGTCTATTATCTGCTCTACATTTACTGGTTTAGGCGCCTTAGTATGTGCATCAAAAGATGGATAATTTACAGATTTAGCATTATTAATCAGCCAGTTAATGAAGTCATTAGAGCTTGTGTGCTCTACTACATCTAAACTCGGCTTTGGAGTTTCTGATTCTGAAGAAATGTTGCGTTTTTCTTCAATATCTTCTATTACCTCCTTAACTATAACCTTATCCACTGCCTCACTGATAATCAAACGATTTAATTCTGAAGGCTTAGCGTCAGGTTCTGCAGTTTCATTAGCAGGAGCATGGTGTTCTAACTCAGAAGAAGAGTCATGCTTATTATTGTTTTTATCTATTGAATTTGACTCAGATTGTTCTTTGCCTATTTCTTCTTCAGATTCTTCTGGGTGCTCTAAATCAGTTATGTGCTGTGATTCACTCGTAGACTCGCTCAGGACTTTCTCAGATTCATTCTCTAGTTCTGAGACTGACTTCAGTCCGAGTTCTGGCACCAGCTTTAACTCTGGAACTTCTGCCGAAGTAATCTCTTCGTTTTCAGATGAAGGTACTGAAGTCTCTTCTTTCTGCCAGTCTGGAGACACTAGTCCTTCCACTTCTGGCAGTGCATCCATTTCGGCTTCTACCTTATTTATAGTTTCTTGGATTTCTGCCCCATATAAAAAGTGGTAGAGTTTAGCTCTGTCATGAGAAATAAGCGCCACACGTTTTAATTCGTCAGAAAAGCGCAAGTCGCTAGTGTCTTTAAGAGATTTTAAATAGAGCACCTGTATAATCTCACTCCATGGAAACTCATCTTTCAGCAATGAAAGTTGTGCCTTTTGTTCTCTAGAAATAAGCTTAGAAGAATCTAATAATTCTGATATGTTAATGTCTGCTACCAATTTCCTAAGCTTGCGTTATAAATGTTTTGGGTAAGTTGTTCTGAAATCTCTTCTATAAGATCTTGTTCTATAGAAAGGAAGTCGGCCTCACTGCTGTAATCTGCATACCAACTAAACGAGCGTTCAAAGCTTTTGTCTTTTTCTATGGTGTTTTCATACTTCACATTCACACCTATTGTTAATCTGCTCTGGCTGGCGGTTTCATCTCCCTGCACAGATATAGGCTGGGTACCGTAGTTTATGATAGAACCTTCAAATTTTAATTCAGCCTTATCTTCTACCAACTGAACTGAGCTCTGCTGCTGAATCAAATCACGAAGTGTTTCTGTAAATGATTGTCCTATGAGTGGATTAGCTTGTGGCGCTTTCACGTCAAACATGTCTACACTGAATGTTTTAGCTCCTGAATCATCAGTGCCGTAAAAGCTGTAAATCCCACATCCCGAAAGAGATAAGAGAAGCAGTAGTATAAGTGTGTTTCTTAGCATGTTTGGCATCTTATTGCAACGCGAATAAACCAAAAATATTTATTTCAAATCGTACTCGTTAATCTTCCTGTAAAGTGTGCGTTCAGAAATGCCCAGTTCTTTAGCGGCATATTTCCGCTTGTTATTGTGCTTTTTCAGAGCTTTTCTTATGAGTTCTTTTTCTGTCTCTGCCAACGATAATGTTTCTTCTACATGAATGGTAGTAGGTTCATTCTGTTCGGTAACTCTTGTAAATCCAGGTTTAGGAGTGGAGGGGAGCATCATTTGGCTACCGTTTCCTGCTTCTTCATAAAACTCATCGTCAAACACTTTTCTAATCAGGTCTGAATTTTCTCCACCTTCACTAAATGAATCGCCACTTTTAATCATCTGTAAGACCAGTTGCTTCACATCGTTCATGTCTTTCTTCATATCGAAAAGTACCTTGTAGAGTATCTCTCTCTCAGAAAAATCAGACGAAGACTTTTTATCCTGATCTATAACCATAGGTTTCATACTGAACCCTTGTTCTGGAAGATAGGTTCTAAGCGTGGTAGAATCTATATAGCGTTTGTTCTCTATCACGCTTATCTGTTCTGTAATATTCTTTAACTGTCTTATGTTTCCAGGCCATGAGTAGCTCTGTAAAAGAGATACAGCATCATCAGATAGTTCCAGTACTGGAATATTATATTTTTCGCTAAAGTTTGTAGTAAACTTCCTGAACAATAAGTGAATATCTTCTTTTCTTTCTCTAAGTGGTGGTATTAGAATGGGTATGGTGCTAAGTCTGTAGTAGAGATCTTCTCTAAACTTATTATTAGCTATGGCGGTATTAAAATCCACATTAGTAGCTGCTACCACACGCACATCTGTTTTGATCACTTTAGATGAACCTACTTTTAGAAACTCTCCAGTTTCTAGAACTCTTAATAATCTCACTTGAGTCTGTAAGGGAAGTTCAGCTACTTCATCTAAGAAAATAGTTCCGCCATTGGCTTCTTCAAAGTATCCTTTTCTGGCACCAGTAGCTCCTGTAAATGATCCTTTTTCATGCCCGAATAGTTCTGAGTCTATAGTTCCTTCAGGAATGGCTCCACAGTTCACTGCTATGTAAGGACCGTGTTTTCTGGCGCTTAATTGATGCACTATTTTGGGCATCACTTCTTTACCTGTACCACTTTCTCCATTTATAAGCACAGAAATATTGGTGGGAGCCACCTGCATGGCCACATCTATAGCTCGATTTAACGCAGGTGAATTACCTATAATTCCGAAACGCTGTTTAATCGCTTGTAATTCCATTTAGCTCACCAATTTACCTTTAAGAGTCATAGTGGTACAATCTAAAACCTCTACATTAACGAATGTGCCTATCTCCGCATTTTCTTTAGGAAACACCACTACAGTATTCTGAGAAGTTCTGCCAGAATAATCATCTACTGATTTTTTACTAGTGCCTTCCACCAGTACTTTCTGAACCGTTCCCACATACTGTTTTACCTGTCTATGAGAGTTTTTCATCTGTACCTCTATCACTTCAGAAAGTCTTCTTCCTTTTACTTCTTCTGGCACATCATCTTCATACTTTCTTTCTGCTAATGTCTTTGGTCGTTCTGAGTATTTAAACATGTATGCCATCTCAAAGCTTACCTCTTCCATTAGTGAAAGCGTATCTTGGTGTTGCTCTTCAGTTTCACCACAGAAACCAGTGATAATGTCTGTAGAAATAGCGCACTCTGGAGCTATCCTTCTTATGGCTTCTATTCTGTTTAGATACCACTCTCTGGTGTAGCCGCGGTTCATTTTCTTTAGCACGTCACTATTTCCAGACTGGATAGGAAGGTGAATGTAATTACAGATGTTATCATATTTAGCTATTACTTCAGCCACATCATCTGTGAGGTCTTTAGGGTGAGAGGTGCTGAACCTTATCCATAACTCTGGGCAGGCTTTAGCCACTTTCTCCATTAACTGTGCGAAGGTAACTGTAGGTTGAGACTCATCCTTAACCTCACCTTTCTTAGTGAGGTTCCATTTGTAAGAATCTACATTCTGGCCTAAGAGCGTTACCTCTTTATATCCATTATTAAAAAGATCTTTGGCTTCGTTCACTATAGATTCAGGGTCTCTGCTGCGTTCTCTTCCTCTAGTAAAAGGCACTACGCAGAATGAGCACATATTATCACACCCTCTCATAATGCTTATAAATGCATTAATACCGTTAGAATTTAACCTCACAGGACTTATTTCTGCATAAGTTTCTTCTCTAGAAAGCAGCACATTTACAGCTTTCTGTCCAGAACCAGCAGTTTCTATGAGGTTAGGTAAATCTCTATAGGCATCTGGGCCTACTACTATGTCTACTAGTTTTTCCTGTTCTAGTAGCGTTTCTTTTAAACGCTCTGCCATGCAGCCTAGCACACCTACTACTAAACCAGGTTTCTGACGCTTCATTTTTTTAAAGGTGAGCAGTCTGTTTCTTACTCGGTCTTCGGCTTTTTCTCTGATAGAGCATGTATTTACTAGAATTACATCTGCCTCTTCCACAGCTCTGGTAGTAGAAAATCCTTCCTCTGTTAGAATAGAAGCTACTATTTCACTATCAGAAAAGTTCATAGCACATCCATAACTCTCTAAAAGAAGTTTTTTTCCTGCTCCAGATTTAGTTGGTACCATTATGGCCTCCCCCTGTCTGGTTTCATCCATGGTTTTATCTCCTGCTTCTATCATGTCTAAATAAAAATGAGGCACAAAGGTAACTGTTCTCTAAAAAACTGACAAAATGACATCTTAAATTTTATGTACAGAATCTAGGTAGTTTTGCAGGGGTACATTTTTTTAATTTAATGCGTGGCAATGAGTTTGATAATTAAGCACTTAGTATATTATTAAAATGACTTTTAAAGCTGCCTAGATCATGAAGAAAGAGGCTCAGGAAAATATATTAGTATCACTTTAAACTTGTAGATATGAACGTTACAGTATTGAGATGTAAATTATGGTTAAGCGTTGCAATATTTGGAAAACTTAAACTCTTTGGTGTTAATTTGCGCTTTTTAAGAAATAGGTTCAGCCTCATAGCAACGCAAAAAATGCAGAGCGAAAAGGCCATAATCGTTAATGTATCTTTATGAAAAACCTCGTTATAGTAGAGTCCCCGGCTAAGGCTAAAACCATAGAATCCTATCTAGGTAAGGATTTTATAGTGAAATCCTCTTATGGCCATGTTAGAGATTTGGTTTCTGGAAACAAAGCCATAGATGTGGACAATTCCTTTCAGCCTTCCTATGAAATATCTGCAGATAAAAAGCAGGTAGTAGCGGAGCTTAAGAAATTAGCTAAGTCTGCTGAGATGGTATGGTTAGCTACGGATGAGGATCGTGAAGGAGAAGCTATTAGCTGGCACCTTATGGAGGCACTTAAACTTACAGACGACAAGATAAAGCGTATAGTATTTAGCGAAGTGACTAAGCCTGCCATTACTAGAGCCATAGAAAATCCTAGAAAAGTAGATTATAACTTAGTAAATGCGCAGCAGGCCAGAAGAGTTTTAGACAGACTAGTAGGATTCGAGTTGTCTCCTGTGTTATGGAAAAAAGTAAAGCCATCTCTTTCTGCAGGCAGAGTGCAGTCCGTTACTGTGAGAATTATAGTAGAAAGAGAACGTGAGATATTAAACTTTAAAAGCACATCTAGCTACAGAGTGGTAGCAGAGTTTAAAGCGGATAAAAAGAAATTTAAAGCACAGCTAGGAAAGCGTTTTTCTTCTCAGAAAGATGCTGAAGCATTCCTTAAAAAGTGTCAGGCCGCAGATTTCACTATAGACAAGCTAGAGAAAAAGCCAGCCAAAAAATCATCTGCTGCACCATTTACTACCAGTACACTGCAGCAGGAAGCTGGCAGAAAATTAGGATATCCTGTCGGGGTAACCATGAGCATTGCTCAAAAATTATATGAGTCTGGAAAGATCACTTACATGAGAACAGACTCATTAAATCTTTCAGATACAGCCTTAGATGCCGCTGAAAAAGAAATAAAGAAAAGCTACGGAGATAAATATTCTAAGCGTAAGAGCTATAACACTAAGTCTAAAGGAGCTCAAGAAGCACACGAGGCCATTAGACCTACAGACATGAGTTTACATTCAGTGCCTGGAGATTCTTCTCAGTCTAAGTTGTATGACCTGATTTGGAAAAGAACGCTAGCGAGTCAAATGGCCGATGCCGAATTCGAAAGAACTAACGTAGGCATAGCCATGAATAATTCTGATGAACGATTTACGGCTAAAGGAGAGATCATCACCTTCGAAGGATTTTTAAAAGTTTATTTAGAAGGAAACGATGATGAAGATGATGCCGAAGATGAATTAACTAAAGACAGTCTGCCACCTTTAAAGAATGGACAGAGCCTAGACTATGATGAAATCATAGCCACAGAGAGATTTACTCAGCACCCAGCCAGATATACTGAAGCCAGTTTAGTAAAGAAGCTGGAAGAATTAGGCATAGGTAGACCTTCTACTTATGCACCTACTATTTCTACTATCCAGAAAAGAGGTTACGTGCATAAAGATGAAAGAGACGGTACCAAAAGAGAATATGGAAAGCTAACTCTAGCTAAAGATAATATTAAGACTGAAGCACTCACTGAAATTACGGGAAGAGAAAAAGGAAAACTACAACCTACAGATATAGGAATGGTAGTAAACGATTTCTTAGTGGAGCACTTTGGTAATGTCTTAGATTTTGGGTTTACAGCTAGCGTAGAAAAAGAATTTGACGATATAGCCAATGGTTTAAAAGAGTGGAATAAAATGATAAAGGAGTTTTATGCTCCTTTCCATAAAGATGTGGAAGACACATTAGAGCACTCAGAAAGAGCTAGTGGTGAGCGTATATTAGGTGAGCATCCTGAAAATGGAAAAGTGGTTCTAGTCAGAATAGGCCGCTATGGGCCTATGGCACAAATAGGAGATGCTGAGGATGAAGATAAAAAGTTCGCCTCGTTATTAAAAGATCAGAGTATAGGTACTATTACCTTAGAGCAGGCATTAGACTTATTCAAGCTTCCACGCCAGTTAGGCCAGTTTGAAGATAAAGTAGTAACGGCTGCCATAGGCAGATTCGGACCATACATAAGGCACGATGGAAAATTCGTTTCTATTAAAGAAGCAGATGGAGATGACCCATTTACTATAACTCTAGAAAGAGGAATAGAATTAGTAAAGGCCAAAAGAGAGTCTGATGCTAAGAAGCTCATTAAAACATTTGAGGAAGATGAAAATGTAACTATCCAAGAAGGAAGATGGGGACCTTACATTAAGTTCGGGAAGCAGAATGTAAAGATTCCTAAAGATGTAGAAGATCCTAAAACCCTTTCCTGGGATGATGTTAAGGCACTAGCCGAAGAAGCAGCTAAAAATCCACCGAAAAGAAGAGGGCGTAAAAAGTAATGACTGAATTAGATGTGTTTTTTCAGCCAGTAGGAGCTGAATTTTATGAGAACTTACCTAAAGATGTTATAGGTGATGTAATTCAGATTCATACAGAAAGTATGTTTCCTGACTTAACAGAGTCCAAACTAGCGTTAATAGGTGTGCAGGAAGAAAGAAACTCCTTAGATAATTCAGGCACAGCTAGTGGCCCCGACCATATAAGAAAACACTTCTATAGGTTATTCAATTTCGATACTGAGTCGAATTTGGCAGATCTAGGAAATATAGCTCCTGGACAGACTACAGAAGATACGTTCTTCGCTGTTAAGAATGTCTGCGCAGAACTTATCAAAGCAGACATCATACCTATAGTTATAGGCGGCAGTCAAGACATCACTTATGCTAATTACGCGGCATATGAAAGTCTAGAACAAACCATAAATCTGGTTACAGTAGATTCTAAATTAGATGTGGGAGATAATGATGAGGATATTTCATGTAGAAATTTCATGAGTAAGATTATTCTTCACCAGCCTAACTACCTGTTTAATTATTCTAATATAGGTCACCAGAGGTACCTTCAAAGTCCGTCTATTTTAGAACTCATGGAGAAACTTCACTTTGAAACCATGAGGTTAGGAGAGGTAACTGGTAATATCCAAGATTCAGAACCACTGCTTAGAAATGCAGATCTAGTAAGTTTTGATACCTCAGTAATTAGATGGTCGGATTTTCCAGGGTCTAAAAAGTCAGGCCCCAATGGATTATATGCTGAGGAAGCTTGTCAGTTAGCCAGATATGCTGGAATCAGCGATAAACTCACCTCTGTAGGTTTTTATGAGTATAACCCAGAGGTAGATCGTGATGGCACCAGTGCACATTTGGTAGCGCAAATGATATGGTGTTTTGTGGATGGAGTATTGCAACGCAAAAATGACTACCCTAAAGGATCCAAGGAATCCTATACAAAGTATATTATAGATTTAGTCAGCTCAGACCACCAAATCGTATTTTACAAGTCAGACCGCTCAGACCGCTGGTGGATGGATGTGCCTTATCCAGCTGGAATGAAAAACAGATACGAGCGTCACCATTTTGTGCCATGTACTTATAATGACTATGTGGTGGCTACCAATGAGGAGATGCCAGATAAATGGTGGAAGACCTACCAGAAACTGGTGTAAACGAAAGGTGTTCTATTGTTTTCGGAAAGTTTCTTTTGAATTGAGACTGTATCTTTTTTCTTCCTTAGACCTTATTAATAGAAGGTATAGCCTATACTTAGTTAATAGAATGCTTTGCGTTGCAATGTTAAAATGCATTTAGCTCATTAACAATATTTGGTTAATATTCTAATTTCACTATTTTAGCAGCTTTCTTATACCTGAAAAAACTATTTAGAAACCCTAAACCTGAGGAAAATAAAATGAAAAAATTACTAGGTGTATTAGTATTCTGCGCTTGTTCTGTGGCTGGATTTTCACAGCAAGATTATCAGCTTAGCCAATTCTTTAATGATAAAGTTTCGCTCAATCCTGCAGCTGCTGGAATGGGAGATAACTGCTTAGGCATTTTCTTTAGAGAGCAGTGGGCTGGATTCAGCGGAAACCCAACTACCTTTTTAGTAAACTACCATCAGGCTGTTAAGCAAGTAGGTGGTGGTCTAGGTATAACTGTAGTTAGCGATAGATTAGGTAATCAAAAATTAGGTCAACTTACAAACGAGCCTGGTGCAGGAGTG
Organism: Flavobacteriales bacterium; assembly: GCA_045104985.1. Classification (GTDB taxonomy): domain Bacteria; phylum Bacteroidota; class Bacteroidia; order Flavobacteriales_D; family Sanyastnellaceae; genus ASP10-05a. Next base: position 8,776 of record JBGCDA010000059.1, read on the forward strand.
GATGGTCACGCTATTACAAATACCGGTATTAGACTAAACTACAGTTACCATTTTAAGCTTTCTAATGGAGCTAAATTAGGTGTAGGAGCAGCCTTAGGGTATCAAGGTGTGGCTTTAGGTAGCGACTGGTATGCTGTAGATGGAGTTTTATTGGATGAAGCTATACCGGTAAATCCAGAAAGTAGGGGTGGATTCGATATGAATTTAGGGGTTTATTATCAAGCTAAAAAGTTCTGGGCTGGTATCAGTTCGACTCACCTTACTGCTCAAGACTTCAATGGTAACTTATTTGATTTTAGCACTGCTAGGCATTATTACTTTATGACTGGATATCAAACGCCTGTTTCTTCTTCTGGAGATTTAGTGTTATTTCCTTCTGCTTTAGTAAAATCAGACTTTGTTTCTACTTCTGTAGACGTGAATGCGCGTCTAGAGTGGAAAAACATGTTTTGGGGTGGTCTAGGAGTTAGAACTGGTTTAGACGCGCTTACTCCAATGGTAGGGTTTAACTACGAAATTCCTGGAAGTAGCACTTTTAAAAGTAGTGTTAGATTAGGGTATGGATACGATGTTACATTGAGTGAAATTAAAGGGTTTAGCTCTGGAACACATGAGATTAATTTAGGGTACTGCTGGAAGTTCGTTAGACCAGTTATCAGAAAAGCTCATGGAAATCCTAGATTCCTATAAAATAAATCTGAAACAATTGGAGTTAAACCTTCGTATTTAAGAAATTACAAGAACCTGCTATTCTTACTTGAATTACCTACACTGTCAAGTTAAATTTTGGAAATCATGAAAAAGTCTTTGTTTTATTTACTAGTCGCCTCTTTCCTGGCGAGCTGCTACGGTGGTGACAGGGGAGAGCTCGTAGGCGTGGAGCCACGAGAAGACTGGATACAAGTGAATCCCTACGGGATGAACTACATACACTTTGGTTCTTATACTATGGGACCAAGTGACCAAGACGTGCCATACGCTATTAACGCTACTTCTAGAACAGTAACTGTTCCTGCGTTTTATATAGATCAACACGAAATCTCTAATAACGAATACAGACAATTCGTGAATTATACTAGAGATTCTTTATTCAGAACAGAGCTGTATAATAATGACGATGACCGTTATTTTTATGTAGAAGATGAGTATGGTAGAGAAATAGATAGATTCGTAAAGAAAGGTTATGTCTTGAACTGGGAAGAAGACATAGAGTGGGAAGACGAAGATGTCTTCGATGCCCTTTATGATAGATTCTACCGTCAGGGTGTAGAAACCTTCTACAATAGAAGAGAGTTAAAAACTACTGAGCTGAACTTTAGATACTGGTGGTTCAATTATAGAGCAGCTAGTAATAAAGAGAACAAAGATTTAGAATTAGGGGTTACTAATGAGTTAGATCAACTTCACTCTGTTAAAAGACATTCAGACAGATCTCAGTTCGTAGTAGAGGAAGTAATTAATGTATATCCAGACACACTATGCTGGGTACATGACTTTACATATGGATTCAATGAGCCATTAACAGAAACTTATTTCTGGCACCCTGCATATGATGATTATCCAGTGGTAGGAGTTTCTTGGGGGCAGGCTAAAGCATTTAATGCATGGAGAACGGCTTACTTAAATTCATGGAAAATGAGTCAAGGTGAAACTTTTGTACAAAGATTTAGACTTCCTAGTGAGGCAGAGTGGGAGTATGCAGCCAGAGGTGGTTTAGACCTTTCTCCATTTCCATGGGGTGGTCCTTATGTGAGAAACATACAGGGATGTCCATTAGCTAACTTTAAGCCTATGAGAGGAGATTATGTGGAGGATAATGGATGCTATACAGTTCCTATCGATTCTTATGAGCCAAATGATTATGGATTATATAACATGGCAGGGAATGTGGCTGAATGGTGTAACACCGCTTATGACCCAGCCGTATATGAGTTTGCTCATGACATGAGCACAGAATATGAATACAATGCCGATAAATCAGACCCACCAGCACTTAAAAGAAAAGTGATCAGAGGAGGATCTTGGAAAGATATCGGATATTATATCCAGACAGGAACTAGATCATACGAATATCAAGACACTGCAAAGTCTTATATCGGATTTAGAAGTGTAATGAGCTACTTGGGAAGAGGGAAATCAGGTAGTCCAGAAGACTGGAATAGAGAATAATAAAGAAACCAACAAGAATAAATTAGTAAACCTTTAAAGCAAGAAAAAAATGAGACCTGGAAGTAAAAAATGGAAAAACTTTATGGCAAAGCTCTATGGTATTGGAGCAGCAGTAGTGATAGTAGGTGCCATGTTCAAAATTATGCACTGGCCTGGAGCTGGACCGATGCTTGTAATCGGACTAACTACTGAAGCCTTCATTTTCTTCTTCTCTGCTTTCGAACCACCACATGAAGATCCAGACTGGACATTAGTATATCCGGAATTAGCTACAGGTGAAAGAAATGAGCATTCAGCCGCACTTTCTGCTGGAGGAAAAGGTTTAACTGAACAGTTAGATGAAATGCTCATAGAAGCCAAAATAGAACCCGAGTTAATACAAAGCTTAGGTGATGGTATGAGAAGCCTTTCTACTCAAGCTAAAGATTTAACAGATATAGCAGATGCATCTTCAGCTACTAAAGAATATGCGGATGGATTAAGAACTGCTAATACTAAAGTAGGTGAGTTATCTGAGACTTACGCTGCTGCTTCTATGTCTTTAACAGGTTTAACAGAAAGTGCTGGATTAGGTGCTTCTACTGGAGAACATTTAGCTAAAATGACTGAGAATCTTTCTTCTTTAAATTCATCTTATGAGTTACAACTTCAAGAACTTGAAAAGTCTAGAGGTATGTATGCAGGAATTAACGATTTAGTAGAAAACCTAAAAGACTCTGTAGAAGATACCAAAGCCTACAAAGACAACATTAGAGAGTTATCTACAAACTTAAAATCTTTAAACAAGGTGTATAGCAATATGCTAAACGCAATGTCTGGAGGTAATCAAGGGTAAGCCCCGTGCTACTTTACTCAATTAATTTTATTTTTAATAATTAAACACAAGTAGACATGGCAGGTGGAAAAGAAACCCCACGGCAGAAGATGATCGGTATGATGTACCTCGTACTTACCGCACTTTTGGCAATGAATGTATCTAAGGAGGTGGTAGATGCCTTCGTGACGATAGATAATAACCAAAATAAAAGTCTTCAAGCTATTGAAGGGAAATTAGATACACAACTGGCCGCTTTGAGTTCAAATGCGGATCAAAGTCCTCAGAAATATGGTTCAGCCAATCAATCGGCACAAGAGATTCATGATGAGGCTACCCAGCTTATAGAGCATATTGATTTAATTAAGGCGAAAACGTTCTCAATTTCAGTGGGAAATAAAGTAGAAGACCCCATCTCAACAGAAGTATATGAGAATGGAAGCTTCAAAATAGATTTGGATAGCGTTAAGGCATTGGTAGGTATTGACAACTATGATAATAACACCAATTTGATGATTAAAGATGCCGCAAATCCTACTGAGGAAGACAATGCGGATGGAAATAATTACACTGCTGTTGTTTTAAGACAGAAATTAGAAGTATACCGGAATAAGGTAATTAGCGAATTGGAAAAGATAGATGGGACAGAGACATTAGTCGAAAATGTAAAAAAGAACTTTGATTATCCTCTAAAAGACGACCCAAGACTTAAGCCGGATGAAGAAGAATGGGTAGTGAAAAATTTCTATCATGTTCCTTTAGCAGCTTCCACAGCTATGTTAACCGGTATTCAGAATAAAATAAGAACTGCTGAATCGGATCTTGTTGATCGTCTTTATGTTAATGTAGAAGGTAAAACATACAAGTTTGATGAGTTAAAGAGTGCTGTAATACCTATGGCCACAACAGTTCCAGCTGGTTCAAATTACGAGGCGGATGTGTTTTTAGCTGCATATGATACTAAGAATTATCCGGAAATTAGACTTGGAAAACCTGGAGTAAAGTGGGATAGTCTTAAGAATGAATTGTCAGGGGATTTTGATGTTTTGGAGATGGATGGAACTGTTGGTAAAGTTAAAATTCCTGCTTCTGGACTAGGAGCTCAGCAAAGAGAAGGGATGATTATTTTCAGACCAGTTGGACTTCCTGAGAGAATAGAACCTTTCAATATTGATTATGCGGTTGTTGCACCACAGCTTGTGGTTTCTCCGACAAAAATGAACGTATTTTACAAGGGAGTTCCTAATCCAGTGACTGTATCTGTGCCTGGTTTCACTGATGGCGATGTTGTAGCCAACATGAGCGGAGGCTCAATGAGAAATGATGGAGGTGGAAACTACACAGTTACTCCAGGAGATGGCCAAAAAGCAAATATTTCGGCTACTGTAACTTTACCTGATGGTTCAACACAAAGTATGGGTCCTGTAGAATTTAGAATTAAACGAATTCCAGATCCAGAGATTTCGTTCGCAGGAAAAGGACCAACTGATAATATTATCAAGAAGAACGCTTTGGCTAATGCCGCAGGAGTTATTCCAATGTTGAAAGATTTTGAATTCGATATAAGACCTGAAATAGTTGAATACACAGTCGTTGTTGTTCAAAACGGACAGGTTAAAGCTGCTAAATGTACAGCCAGAGCTCTATCTGGTGATGCGAGAGCATTGCTAGGTAACGTGAAAGCTGGCCAAAATTTCACAATTGAAAACGTGAAAGTAAAGGTGGCTGGTGAAACAAGAAAAGTATCAAGTGTAGCGTTAAGAGTAGTAAATTAATAAGTCATGAAAAGAATTGTCTTCGTATTAATAGTTATGATGTTAAGTTCGCTGGGATTAAAGTCTCAAACGATTAACACAGTACTAGATGGTGCCTATGTTCCAGAGCACACCCAGACTAAAAGGGTAGTACCTTATCCATATTTGAGAGAATCAGATGTAATGTGGTCTAAGAAAGTATGGAGAACTCTGGATATGAAAGAAAAGCTCAATCATCCATTGTATTTTCCTTTAGAAGATTTAAATGATAGAAGTAGCTTATTTAACGTGATTAAAAGAGCATTATTAGAAGATGGCTCTCTTACTGCCTATGGCATGGGACCAACACAAGATGATGATGAATTTAAGTATCCTCTATCGGCCATTCAGGTAGATTCGCTGTTAAACCCAATGAAATCTGTAGGAATACAAGATCTAGAGACAGGTTTAATGAATTATGAAGATCGGAAAGAACCTATAGAATCAGATATAATTACTCAATATCAAATAAAAGAGCATTGGGTGTTCGACAAGCAGCGTTCTGAACGTTATGTTCGAATAATTGGGCTTTGTCCTAGAGTTGAAGATTATAACGAAAATGGTGAATTTAGAGGATATAAACCCTTGTTTTGGTTGTATTACCCTGAGTGCAGATATGTGTTCCAAAATGCTTGGGTGTTTAATCCATCTAATGGTGCAGAAAGAAGATCTTTTGAAGAGATTTTCCAGAAAAGGAGATTTTCAAGTTTCATTCATAAAGAAGAAAATGTCTATGATCGTCCTATAGCATCTTATGCTCAAGGGTTAGACGCACTTCTAGAAGCAGAACGAATAAAAGAAGAAATCTTCTTAATAGAACATGACTTATGGCACTACTAATCTAGTGTTTCAAACAATATTAAAAGAGCTACTTCGTGTGAAGTGGCTCTTTTTGGTTTAAGGTTATTTTTGTATAATGAAAATTATAAAATACCTGTTGGTCGTTTTGGTGTTTTTGATTATGTCCTGCGAGCCTCCTTTTCCATTCGTGATAGAAGATTCAGGAGAGATTAAAACATTAAGAGGTACTTTATCAAAAATTGAAAGTGATTGCTCAATACTTGAACAAAACAGCAAATTCAGTCTAAAAAATGACTCACTATACTTCGGAGCTTCTAAAATATTAAGCCAAGCGGAAGATTTAGTGGATCACATAGATTTGATTAAGGCTAAAACGTTTAGTATTTACCTGTTTGGCTCTGAATCACCAATATCGGAAGAGGTCTATGTTAATGGTGAGTTTTTGATTGGTCTAGATAGTATGAAGTCGCTTGTAGGTATAGATAATTACATCATCAATTCTGATTTGATGATTGGTAACCCAAATAATCCTAAAAATGTAACTGAAAGTGACGGGTATAACTACTCTGCTGAAGAGCTTCGGGTAAGATTAATTAGTTTTAGAGAATTAGTGACATCCACCTCTGAATGGCTAGACTCGTCAAAGGTGTTCAAACAGCAAGTTACAGCATCATATCAGTTCCCAGGGTTTAATGAGGTTTCTAATGATGAAGAGCCATGGGTTATTAAGCATTTTTATCATGTACCACTAGCGGCTTCTACGGCTATGCTAACCACTCTTCAAGCTAGAGTTTATTCTACTTCTTTTGACTATTTAAACTATGCAGTTGAAAGTATTGACAGAAAAGATTAATTGTCACTCTTATTCAAGTAGTTTTTTAAGGAATTCTATCTTTGTCCCCTTAATAATCTCATGGTTTCAATAAACAATTATAGCGTCATTTTCGGGCAGAGAGCTCTGTTTAAGAATATATCTCTATTTATTTCTAAAAAGGATAAAATAGGTCTAGTAGGAAAAAATGGTGCTGGAAAATCTACGCTACTAAAGTCTATAATAGGTCTTCAAAAAGGAACTGAAGGTGAAGTGATAGTGCCTAAAGAAACCACGCTTGGTTATCTACCACAGGAAATGGAGCACAATGAAAATGCTACCATTTTAGATGAAGCATCTTCTGCCTTCAGCGATATAGCTGTGTTAGAAGAGAAATTAGAAACCATTACTCAATCTCTAGGAGAGCGTGAAGATTATCAGTCTGAATCTTATATTAAGCTTATAGAAGAACTCAATGAAATAAACGACAGACTCACCGTACTAGGCTCAGGTAATAAAGAGCAAATGGTAGAGCGAGTTTTAAAAGGTTTAGGTTTCTCATCTTCTGATATGGACAGGCAGATGAGCGAGTTTAGCGGAGGATGGAAAATGCGTGTGGAACTGGCTAAGATTTTACTGGTTCAGCCAGATCTTATTTTGTTAGATGAGCCCACAAACCACTTAGACATAGATTCGATAGAATGGTTAGAAAGTTTTTTATCTACTTATCCTGGTGCTATAGTGATGATTTCACACGATAGAAATTTTCTTGATGCCATTACTACCAGGACTGTAGAAATAGCGAATGGAAGAGTCTATGATTATAAGTTTGCATACAGCAAGTATTTGGCTCAGAGAGAACAAGAGTTAGAAACTCAAATAGAGGCAGCCAAGGCCCAGCAGAAGTATATTAAAGATACGGAGGTGCTCATTAATAAATTCAGAGCTAAAAAGAACAAGGCCGCTTTTGCTCAGAGTTTGATTAAGAAGTTAGATAAGTTGGAGCGTATAGATATAGACCAGTTAGATAATTCTGCTATGAATTTTACCTTTCCTCCAGCACCTAGATCTGGAAAGGCCGTAGTTACCGCAGAAAATGTGGCCAAGAATTATGAGGAGCTGCAAGTGTTTGAACATGTAGATTTGGTGTTGGGAAGGCAGGAAAAAATAGCACTTGTCGGCAAAAATGGTGCAGGAAAAACCACATTAACCAAAATCCTAAATGGCCAATTGGATTATGATGGAAAGCTACTCATAGGCCATAATGTAGAGGTAGGTTATTATTCTCAAGATCAAGCTGAGTCGCTAGATATGGAGAAGACTGTTTTCGAAACCATAGATGATGTGGCAGAGGGAGAAATTAGGACTCAACTCAGGGCTTTATTAGGTGCATTCTTATTTCAAGGAGAAGACATAGATAAAAAGGTAAAAGTATTATCTGGTGGTGAAAAAGCCCGACTGGCATTGTGTAAGTTAATGCTAAAACCTTATAACCTTCTCATTATGGATGAGCCCACGAATCACTTAGACATGAGGTCTAAAGATATGCTGAAGAATGCGCTCAAAACGTATGACGGAACGGTGATTATTGTAAGTCATGACAGGCATTTTTTACATCAGCTAGTAGAAGTGATTTATGAAGTGACACCAAAGGGTTTAAAACAGCATTTAGGAGACATTTATGATTTTCTAAAAAAGAAAAAGACAGAGTCAATAGCTCATTTCGAGCATGCTAAGTCCCAGAATAAAAAAGAAGAAAAAGCTAGTTCATCTAATAAAGAAGACTACGAAACTAGAAAAGAGAATGAACGCAGAAAACGGAAACTGACTAACCTCATTTCTAAATGCCAAGCTCAGATAGATGAAAAGGAAAAAAAATTGAAAGAACTGGATTCAGTTATAGCAGAACTGGATTATTCAGATCAGAAAGCGGCCAATAAAATACTAGATGAATACGCTGAAATAAAGAATGCAGTAGGCGATCTTATGGGCCAATGGGAAGAAGCTGAAATGGAGCTGGAAGAGCTCACTGCTAATTCTTAAAATTCAGAGGGAGTATAGACTCCACGAGTCATTTCTCGTTTTCCTGGAGGGCCAGGTAGCCGTTCTACTTTGAATCCACATGCTTTTAAATTTCGTTTGAACTGACCTTGTGCACAGTAGGTTACCAATATTCCTCCTGGCTTTATAAATTTAGACAGGTGCTGAAATATGGAAAGCTCCCAAAGTTCAGGCTGAGCATGAGGCCCGAAGGCATCGTAAAAAATGATATCGAATTTCTCTGAACCCAAGAAGGCCTCGGCTTTACACTTCAGTTTCTGAAAACTAAAGTTGGAGTGCAGCTGATGCTCTTTCTCCCAGACAGATTGATGTATGGTTGAGAACCATTCAGAGGCCGTTTTATTGTCCAATAGTTCTGCATAGTTTAAGTGAGCTATTAGGTATGCAGGAATAGGAAACGGTTCTAGTGTAGTAAGGTGTATTCTAGTTTTGCGTTGCAACGCATAATTACAACTCAACAATACATTTAACCCAGTGCCCATGCCTACCTCTAGCACTCTGATGTGATCTAAACCTACCAGCTGGTCTAGTCCTTCTTTTAAAAACACATGCTCAGATTCTACTTTAGCCCCATGTCTGGAATGATAGGTTTCATTTAATTCTTCAATATAGAGAGAACTTGAGCCGTCTGACGTAGAAATGTGTGTGATCAAAGGAATACAATTTTATCACTACAAAGTTACGGCTACTGAGCGTGATTAGGTAAGACTTAGATTTACTTGTAATACCTTTACAACTTACCAAATTTTTTTATGAGACAAATTCTACTTTTCCTCTGTTTACCTCTTTCATTCACAGCCATTAGCCAAGACGATTGGCAAGATCTAAGAGATGAAGGAGCCAATTTTTATGACATTCAGGCTGCATTCAATGAGGAATGGGAAGGTAAAGAATATGTTAGAGGAGCAGGTTTTAAGCAATATAAGCGGTGGGAATATTTCATGGAGCCTAGAGTTTATCCAGATGGAGACATTCAAATTTCTAAAAAATATATGGCTGCCCTAGACCAGCAGAAAAAGAACAAGAAAGCTGATGGTAATAAGTCAGGAGGAGACTGGAGTTTTGTAGGCTATAGTGAGTGGGAAACAGATTCTTACAATCCTGGAAATGGAAGAACCTCAATGGTAGCGAAGGACTTTCTTCAGGATGGAGTCTATTATGTAGGTACACCCGCTGGAGGATTATGGAAGACTTCAGACAATTTTCAGACATGGGTGCCACTTACAGATTACCTTCCCACGTTAGGTGTGAGTTCTATTTTAGTTCACCCTGAAGATTCAGATATTATTTATATCGGAACTGGTGATAGCAGTGCTTCTGATACTTATTCGAACGGTGTATTGAAATCATTAGATGGTGGGATAACATGGCAAACTACAGGTTTAAGTTATACGCTGGCTGAGGAGGTGAGAATACACAAGCTGCTAATGCATCCAGATGATCCTGAGACTATTTACGCGGCTACTAGAGAAGGCACATGGAAAACTACTACAGGAGGTGAAGTTTGGTATCAGGTAGGTTCTGGGAATGTGAGAGATATAGAGTTTAAACCAGACGATACCTCTATTTTATATGCCTGTACCAATAGGTTTTGGAAATCTACTGATGATGGAGAAAGCTTTAGCGTAATTTCTACTGGTATGCCTTCAAGTTTTTCAGTAGAACGAATGAGTCTAGGAGTTTCATTAGATGAACCTGATTATGTCTACGCTTTATGCGTAGACAATGATGGAAATGACTTTTTAGGAATGTGGAAAAGCACTGATGCTGGAGAAAACTTCGAACTCATGGCTGATTCTCCAAATATTTTAGGTTACAGTATACAGGCAGATGATGATGGTGGGCAAGGCTGGTATGATCTAGCTTTGGCAGTAGATCCAAACAATGGAGAAAGATTGTTCGCTGGTGGTGTAAATATTTGGCAGTCTATAAATGGTGGATCGAACTATATTCTAAATGCCCATTGGTTCCTAGAAGATGATATGCAGTACAATTATACTCATGCAGACATCCATAACATACAGTATATAGATGGAGACATTTTTGTGTGTTCAGACGGTGGTGTGTTCAGAAGTACGAATAATGCACAGACGTTTACAGATGTTTCTAAGGGCTTAGAAATAGCGCAGTTTTATCGCTTTGGAGGTTATAATCCTAACCCTAATTTATTGATAGGTGGTACTCAGGATAATGGGAGTATTCTGGGAGTAAATAATGTATGGACCCATGTGAGAGGTGGAGATGGAATGGAAGCGGCTATCCATCCGGCCAATCCTGATATTATGTATTGTGAGAGCCAGTATGGAGGCATGAGGGTAAGTCTAAATGGGGGAGATAACTTCTTTAATGCAACGGAAGGAATAGATGAAGATGGGGCATGGGTTACCCCGTTTATCTTGCATCCAGAAGAAGAAGGAACGGTAATAGCTGGTTTTCAAAATATTTTTAAATCTACTAATAATGGTCAGGAATATGAACAGGTTACAGATTTTGAAACTGGAAGCACTTTTCGGTGTATGACTGTGGCCGAGTCTAATCCTAACATCATGTTTGCCTCCTACACCACACAAATTCTAAAAAGTACAGATGCTGGTGATACTTGGGAGTCCATAGCACAGGGGATAGCTGGAAATAGTATCACTTACATAGATGTAAATCCTGTAGATGAAAATGAGGTAGTGATCACTTTTAGCGGCTTTAGCTTTGGACAGAAGGTATATAAGAGCATAGATGGAGGAATAACATGGACTAACATTTCTATGAATCTTCCGAATATACCAGCTAACTGTGTGGCCATTGACGGAGAAAATGGCGGAATGTATGTGGGCACAGATGTAGGGATTTATTTCAGCCATCCAGATTATGTTAACTGGATGCCGTATAATGATGGCTTACCAAACGTGATAGTTAACGAAATAGAAGTCAACCCGTTATTTAATAATATCACTGCGGCTACCTATGGCAGAGGAATATGGAGAAGCCCTAGGTTTACCCAAATGGAAATTCTACCTGAGGCTCAGTTTGATGCTACTAGACAAGTCATTTGTGTAGGAGAGTCGGTAGATTTTTCAGACCTGAGCTTTGGACATAATCCAGGTTGGAATTGGTCTTTTCCAGGAGCAGATGTAAGTGAATCATCAGAACAGAACCCTACAGTAACGTATAATATTCCTGGTTTTTACAGTGTAGAATTAGAAGTCGAAAACGGTGTAGGAGAATCTTCCGCTGAGTATGTTGATTATATTTATGTTCAAGAGAGTTCTGCAGAGTTTCCTTACCAAGAACCTTTTACAGACAATGATTCACCTGAGTCCTTTGACTTCTCGTCAGAATCTTTACAAGGAAACATCATGTGGGAGATTTCAGAAAATGAAGGGCATAATGACCCCGGCTCACTTTGGATTCCGAATGGTTTTTTAGATATACCTTTCAGCACACAGTTAACTTCTAAGCGTCTAGATTTGTCTGATACTGACACGGCTTTTATATCTTTTTGGTACGCTTACGCTCAGAAGCATCCTGACAATGATGATATACTCAGGTTTTCAATTTCTACTTCATGTGGAGGTTCTTGGGGCTTGGCAGAACAGTTTAGAGGTACTTCAGACTTAAACCCACAAGAATTAGTGCAGTTAGAGGCATTTTATCCTGAGTCTTGGGATTGGAATCAGTATGTTTATCCGGTTCCTCCTGAGGAAAGAACTGAAGAATTTGCCTTTAAGTTTGAATTCAGAAATGACAATGGAAATCATATTTTTATAGACGATATAAACATCGGAGATACTAATTTAAGCATTTCAGATTTTGAAGAATCTAATACCATTTCAATTTACCCAAACCCTGCCAATGACATGTTAACCGTATCGCTCAGCGTGGCTAATAAAGGTTCTGAACTTTTACTTTTAGATAGTCAAGGTAAAGAGGTAAAAAGACTTCCTCATGCTTTACCATCAGGTAAAGTAGGTGCTACTATGGATGTTTCTGATTTAGGTTCTGGAGTTTACTTTCTGCAGCTTATAAATCAAGTTACTGGAGATTTACAGACTGAAAAGCTAATTATTCACTAAGGCTAGAAGGGTCTTCGCCTAGTATATTACGCCATAAACCACCCATCATTACTTTCATTTCATCTCCTGAGAACTTCTCGCTAGGCAGTTCCTTTTGACTGAAAGAAATGCTATTGTCTCCGTGCTTTACTCCGTAATAAGTAAATACCCATTCAGAGGGGGTGTTTGGCATTTTCATTTTACCGAATCTAAGGTCATGAATGAAGAGAGTGTCTGAGCCAGTATCTTCTACGATGTATTCTCCACCTGTGAACCTTGCTAACTTCTGCCAATCTGAATTTTCAGTATAAGGCTCCATAAGGTTATGGTTTTTAGGATATTCAGTCCATTTAATTTGTGTAGAGTCCGAAAGCAGAGAATAGTAGCCGAGATAGAATTCCGTTTCTGATTCTACTACAGCTCCCCATAAAATGCTGTTAAGTGGTGTGGGCCTAGTGCTGTAATCAGAGAATTCTATATTCTGCGCAGCTAAAGACTCTTCAAACTGGCAGTCTGCCAAATATTTATTTCCAAAGGTTATTATCATATATAGTGAGCTAATGCCTAAGCCCCAGTAGTTTAAGTTCCTTCTAACTGCAGAGTCTTTCCGCTTAAACATGAGCCAGATTAGGCAAATGAGCAGAGGAAGTGTATAAAGCAGATCTGCCACAAAAATGTTATTCCAAGCCACTCTCATAGGATGAGGCCACCATAGCTGTGTTCCCCAAGATGTAAAAGAATCCAAAATGGCATGAGTAAACATGACCCAGAAACTGAACCAGATCCATTGTTTTCGCGTTGCAACACCAGGATGAATCTTAGAAATGACCCAAGCAAAAATGGGCGAGGATAAAATGAAAAACAACATTGAGTGCGATAACCCACGGTGCATTACTAAACCACCTACATAGTTAAAAAGTGGTTTGAAGAGAACATCTAGGTCAGGAACGGTTCCTAAAATAGCTCCCCAGAGAATAGCTTTGTTCCCTGTTTTTCTGCCTAAATAAGCTTCTCCTACCGCTGCACCTAAGCAAATCTGGGTGAGTGAATCCATGATGGAAATGATTTTTTTACCATGCAAAAGAACTATAACTTAGCCGCACAGTAATAACGAAACAAGTTAATTATGGCAAAAAAAAGTTTATTAAATAAGAAGGCGAAAGACTTCATGTATGAGTACTTGAATAATGCTAGTCCTACAGGGTTTGAGAGTCCAGGGCAGCAGATTTGGCTTGATTATATGAAACCATACTCAGATGAGTATATAGTAGATACTTATGGCTCAGTAGCGGCCATTATAAACCCAGGAAAAAAGTATAAAGTAGTTATAGAAGCACATGCAGATGAAATAGCTTGGTTTGTGCACTACATTACTAAAGAGGGCTTTATTTATGTAAGAAGAAACGGTGGTTCCGATCACCAGATAGCACCTAGTAAACGTGTAAACATTCACACGGATAAGGGAATGGTTAAAGCTGTGTTTGGCTGGCCAGCCATTCATACCAGAAGATCGGGTAAAGAAAAGCCACCTGAGTTAGATAACATCTTTTTAGACTGTGGCTGCTCTTCTCAGGAGGAAGTAGAAAAGTTAGGCATACATGTGGGCTGCGTAGTTACTTTCGAAGATGAGTTCATGGAGTTAAATAACAGATGGTATGTGGGAAGAGCCTTAGACAATAGAATGGGCGGATTCATGATAGCGCAGGTAGCCAGACTATTAAAGGAGAATAAGAAAACACTTCCATTCTCATTATACGTAGTAAATGCGGTTCAGGAAGAAATAGGACTAAGAGGTGCTCAAATGATAGCAGAAACCATAGAGCCAGATGTGGCCATAGTTACTGATGTATGCCACGATACGAATACCCCTATGATTAATAAAATCCAACAGGGAGATTTTAAAGGTGGAAAAGGGCCAGTATTGACTTATGGACCTGCGGTTCAGAATAACCTCTTAAAGCACGTGATAACTACTGCTGAGAAAAAGAAAATAGATTTCCAAAGGGCTGCAGCCAGTCGTTCTACTGGTACTGATACAGATGCATTTGCGTACAGTAATAAAGGGGTAGCCAGTTGCTTAATAAGTCTTCCATTAAAATACATGCACACCACTGTAGAAAGCGCGCATAAGGATGATGTAGAAAGTGTAATAAAGCTGATGTATGAGTCGCTACTAAGCTTAAAAAGCGGTCAAGACTTTAAGTACTTCAAGTAGGAGGTGAATAAGACTATTAGTGAATAAGTTTATAAGTGCGTTAGTGTCTTAAGCTGACGCACTTGTGAGCTACCTAGAGTAAGTTACAAAGGACTTTCTGGATTCTCAGACCGAGTTTGAAAAGTATAGTTTTTAAGCTAGGTGGTAAGGTCAGTGAAGCAGACTTCCACACCCCACATTCTTAATTCTTAGCCGAATTGAGCTCCCCTGTTTTCATTTCCTTGTATTTAGCACTGAGGTAAGCCATTAGTTTAGAAAAAGACTTCATAGCATCTGTGGTTTCTGTGCTAATCTCCGATTTCTGCATTCTTAGGATGAGCCAGCCATAAAGAGCTATTAGTGTGTGGTGAATTAAATTTTGATTGCCATCAGACTTTTCCATGAGCCCCTTAATGTTAGGTTCAGTTAGTTCAAAAAGTTGAATGTATTTAGTGTCTTTAAGAATACTAATTAGAGTGTTATGAAGGTAGAATAACTCAGCCAGAATGGTCTCCACTTCCATTACATTTCCAGATTTCTCTAAGCCTTCATTTTTCATTTTTTTAGCCAAAGACTTGAGCCATTCTCTTTCCTTTTGTTCAGGATCATTAGCATCTGAGAGTCCCATTTTCACATATAACTCTCCTTCATTCAGTGCTACAGATCTCAGCAAGTCCTGCATCTGCCAAACATAAAGTACATACTCTGCAATGTTTTCTTGAAGTTTGTTTTCAGCTATGGTCATTACTCCTGATCTAATTGTGATTTCTCAGCTTCATATTCGTCATTCAGTCCTTGAATAATTTCGGAACTTACATCGAGAACATTGTTTTTGTAGAGTCCAGTTATACCTTTAGAGTATAGTAATATAACATCTACTGGCTTGTCAGAAACATATTTATCTACATACCTGTACAGCCTGGCATAGAGTGAGTCGTTTACTTCTCTTTCCATTTTACCTAGTATATTCAAGCGCTTATCCATTTGTGTTTGTAAATATGGGACATCCTCTTGAAGTCTTAAATATTTCGCCTCAGCAGCTTTAATTTCTGCATCTGAGTTGAACCCTCCTGTTTGAGATTTATTCATTATTTCATAATAATCCTCTTGTGCTTTAGCGAGTTTATTCTCTATGGCTTTGGCATCGGCTGCTGCTTTTTCAAGCATCTTAGATTTGTCTAATCTGAATTTATAATTTAAAGCCAGTGAATCATTATCTACAAAAGCTATAGAAGGGTAGGTCTTTTCAGTTTCTTCTATTTCCTCTGCAGCTTCTACTGGCTCTTCGGCTGGTATGCTGCTTATTTTAGTGAATAGGTAAATTACCGCTATAGCCAGTAATATATTCAATGCTAAACTTATTTTTCCTGTCATCTTATGCTTGTTTTAGTGCGGCCGCCCAGTCTTCTCTCATAGTTACCATTCTGCCCATTACTTGATTTAAAAACTCATCTGTTACTAAAGCTTTTACCGCATCTAGTCCATCTACAGATGTTTCGTCTATCTTATAAGTTTGTTCGAAAGTGCCTATCTCGAACTTTAACTGATACTTACCATTCCACTGAAACACCTGAATTTTAAAGTGAGAATGAGGAATGTCTGCTACTACTCTCATGCCTTATTTTAGCAGGCAAAGATAATCTTTGGAAAGAAAGCACTTTGGTTTTTAAGCATAAAATAGTAAATGATTTGGCCTGGGTTATAGGCAGCACACCGCTAATGTCTTTTTCGCCTAAAAGTGAAGCTTATCAAAAGCTTACATCTAGCTGGTTCGAAAATGAGCTAAACCGCTGTATGCCTCTTTTAAAGAAGTTAGATAGCGATCCAATAGAGCTTCAAAAGTTTGTTGATTCTGAATCTAGACAATTATTAGGTAAACGGTTCGAGTTGTTTATAGAGTATTGGCTGAGGCACAGCGGAGCTTATGAGGTGGTGCTGAGTAATGTTCAGGTAAAAAAGGAACTAAGAACTATAGGTGAGCTAGATTATGTTCTAAAGCATTTAGAAAGTGGGGAAGTATGGCATTTTGAAGTGGCATGCAAGTATTACTTAGGATTTAAAAATTCTGCTCTTTGGACCAATTGGCTTGGGATTAATGCCAAAGACAGCTTGGGAGATAAAATGAGTAAGTTCGATAGGCAGTTGAGCATATTCCAGACTCCAGAAGGACAGCAGTTGTTAGATAGGGAGCGGTTAACTCTGCCAAAGTCGTTTCTGCTTATGAAAGGGTTTTTCTTTTACGAGTGGACTACTCTTAAAAAGGCCAAGGCACCTAAACAGTCTAACAAAGGGCATAATACTGGCCTGTTTGTGAAATCCTCCGATATTCCCGCCTTTTTTTCAGCAGATAACTCTTGGGTGATTTTGAATAAGCAGCATTGGTTTTCTAGATATTCTAGTACAGATACGTTAGAAGTGTATTCTGAACTGGCAGTTATAGATCGGGTAAGAGAGATTTTAGCCCAGTATAATTTCGGTGTGATGCTGGCTCGTTTAAATTCACACTCTCCGGTTCCATTAGAGGATTTAAGAGTGGTGGTGGTTCCAGATGCTTGGCCATCGCATTAGCTATTTAATCTAAAGTGTTGAAAGAAAAAAAGGCTTTTATCAGCGTTGCAACGCGAATAAAAGCCTTTTCAATTAGATGTTTTACAGTTCTATCTTACCTCAAAACGTTTAGCGGTATTTCCTAACTGAAGTATGTATAAGCCAGAAGGTAGGTGAGAAACTGAAATAATAGTAGTGGAATTGGATAAATTAACTTCAGCTACTCTTTGCCCAGTAAGGTTAAAGATAATTCCAGTAAGAGGGGCGGCACTTCCTTTATTTATGGTTAAGAAGTCTGAAGTCGGGTTAGGGTATAGCTGTAAAAGATCACTTTCTATTTCATTCACATTAAAGCAAATTTCGAAAGAAACTGTTTGCATAGAGCTGGCTTCACATCCGTTTTCTGCTGTAAAAGAATACGTGTAATCATAAGGTACTTCTATATCTAACCCAGCTGTTTCTATAGTAGTGTTTACAGCTCCACTTCCTGTAAGGGTGCCGCCTGCGGGAGAAACTGCTGGCGTGTATACTGGTTCTTCTATACATAAGATTTCACTGTCGAAGGTTAGGCTAACCTCAGGAGTTTCTAGAATCTCATAGGATAAAGTGAGTTCTTCTGCATCTACGCCACAGGCATTTTCTCCTTGGAAGGTAATATCATACGTTCCTGGAGAACCACTTATAGTGTAGTCTATTCCGTTAACTGTGAGTATTTCTTCAAATGTCAAATCAGAACTGGAAATAAGAACCTGGTCTGGAGTAGAAAACGAGGTTAATCCGCTAGCTGAGCTACACCAGACATCATCTGAAGAGATAAGCTCAGGAGCCACAGGAGAAACATCTATGCTATATGTGATTACCACCACTTCTTCCGAAACACCACATTCATTCTCACCTTGGAAGGTGAGTTCATAAGTGCCAGGATCTCCAGAAATGGTATAGTCTACACCAGTATCGGTAGCTGATTGGTCTATGGTTAGATCAGATACTGAAAGAAATATTTCACCTTCAGAGGCTATAGATGTGAGTCCAGATTCGGAGCTACACCAGGCATCTTCTGCAGATATTAATTCTGGACTAGCGGCCAGTTCTAGAATTTCATAATTGACTAAAAGTTCCTCAGATACTCCACAAATATTTTCGGTTTGGAAAGAAACCTCATAAGTGCCAGGATCTCCTGATATAGTAAAGTCATACCCTTCTGTAGTAGCTACTGAATCTAGTGTTAAACCTCCCTCATCAAAGAATAGGTCATTCGATACTGATAGTGAAGTAAGCCCATTTAGGTTAGCACACCATTCATTATCAAAAGAGACTAACTCTGGAATTTCTGGCAAGTCTGAAAGTGAAATAGAAACAGTGTCGCTGTCTTGTGTTCCACAATCGTTAAAGGCTGTAAATATCACCATTCCAGGAATCTCTGCATTTAGAATATTTAGTGATGTAGGGGTAAATGCTATGGTCCATTCTCCTGGATATGACCATGATGTTTGATTTGCACCTACTACATCAGGAGTTTGTAGTAAAGAAGTGCCTCCAGCACAATAGATCGTAGATCCTTCTATAGAAGAAACAGAAACATCTGTAGAAGCTATAATCAACTCTACAGAATCTTGACCTAGACATCCATTGGCAGCTATAAAATTATAAGCTATGAATGTAGTATCATTAGAAACATCAGCGGCAGTAAGTATTTCATCCGAAACACCCTCACCACTGTAAAAGCCGCCTGTAGGTAAACCTCCCGATAAGGTGAGCTCTAAATCTTCACAAATAGATGATTGACCTAGATCTAAACTTACGTCAGGAACTTCTAGAACATCTAAGAATCCTGTTACCACTTCTGTGGTGCCACATGCATTAAAAGAAAACACTGAATATTCTGAAGAAACGCCTAAGCCAGTTAATTCTAGCATTTCACCATTTTCCGTTACCGACCATGAGTCATCATAAGTCCAGTTAAAAGTAACTCCATCTTGAGGGTTTAAGATTGAGATCTGATCTACCTGGTCTGTACAAAGAGTTTCTGGCGCTGTAATTCCTTCTATTTCTAAAAGAGCGGGTGCTAATTCTATAGAAGTTTCGGCTGAGTTAGACACCCCACATGCATTAGTTATTATTATGCTGGCAATACCACCTTCTGCCCCTGGCGCAGCGGTTATAGTGTTTCCATTATCTTCTGTTATTACATACCCTTCAGGAAGCGTCCATTCTACACTCACTTGAGTACTAGTTTCTCCTATGGTTAAAGTGTTTTCACCTTCTTCGCACCATACAGCATCTGTTTCTATACCATCAAAAACGGTACTTCCACATCCTAGTTCAGATCGGTATATATCTCCACTTTGCGCACCTGCATATACATAATTCTCTGTAAAATAACCTTCTTCAATGGTAGCCATAGTGTTTTCTAATCCATCTAAAATTACATTCCACGATGCTCCACCATCTATAGATTGGAACAGTTCACCCTGCTGGTTCAGACAAAAGCCTAAATCTGGAGTAAAAAACTTGATTCCTACTATGGCGCCTCCTGAAAAGAAAGAACTGGTCCAGTTCTCACCACCATCAACTGTGCTATAAATGGCTCCATTTCCAGTGCCTACCCAGCCTGTTTCTTCATCTATAAAGTATAGTGAATGCTTGGTTTGAATGATGCCAGATTCCAAATAGATCCAGTTTTCTCCTGCGTCTATGGTTTTAAATACTGTTTCGGAAGTGCCTTCAAATACAGCGTAGCCCAAAGTATCATTTAAAAAGAAAAAGTCTCCGGCTGCTAGATTATCTCCACAAGTGAAGTTATTTCCCCCATCTGTAGTTTTACAGATGTTACTGAAAAGGCCATCTCCTCCTATAAATCCTGTATCATCATCAAAAAACCATGTGGCAGCTCCCGTTAAGTCTTCATCTAGTGTGCTAAAGATCCAATTGTTTCCGCCATCTGCAGTTCGTCCGAATCTATCACCACCTACCACAGTTCCATTCAGCTCGTCTGAAAAATGAATGTCTCTCCATCCATCAGAGAATCCAATATTTTGGGTTTCCCAAGTTCTACCTCCATTTTCGGTGTAAACTATACCAGACCTGTTAGTTCCATTAGCGAAATCTCCTTCGGCACCCGCAGCATAACCGTGTTCATCATCAAAAAAGTGAACGCCATAGTAAGTGGCATTTGGCACATCTTTCTTAAGTAGGAACCAAGTTTGTAATTCTGTTTCATTTTTAAACATGCAGTCTCTTCCCATAAGGTAAGCAGTTCCATCTTCAAGGTACTGACCGCACCAGATAGTTTCGCCTTGAGTCTGGGGAGTAACACCCCAGTTCTGACCACCATCATTTGTAAATAAGTAAATTCCATTATCTCCGGCAGTCCATCCGTTAACTTCATCTCTAAATTCTATAAATCTTAATGCAGTAGAGCCTCCTTCACCTTGATCTACCCAAGTTTCTCCACCGTCTAAAGTTTTGAGAATAGTTTCGCTAAATCCACAGGCATAGCCTACAGAATCTGAAGGAAATGAACACCTGAATAAAGAACCATCATACTCAGTATCTAAAAGCTCCCAAGTCTCACCGCCATCTGTAGTCTTTACCATTACACCATTAAACCCGCAGGCATAACCTATTAACTCAGATGAAAATTGAATATCGAAGAAGCGGTCTGTAGTGCCAGTTACCTTTTCTTCCCATGTGGCTCCACCATCTTCAGTTTTAATGATTAATCCGTTAAAACCAGCTGCGAATCCTACCGAGCTGTTCAGAAACTCTAATCCGAAAAGAACTTCTGTAGTTCCTGTAGTCATCTCTTGGAATGATTCTCCACTATCTATAGATCTGAAAATCTCACCTGAGGTTCCAGCTGTAAAAATGGTGTCCATAGAAACCATTTCTATATCGTATAGGTTAGAACTCATACCTGGAGTCCAAGGTCTACTCCATGTGTCACCACCATCGGTGGTTTTGAGCACCACTCCGTCTGCCTGAATTACGGCATAACCATTTTCAGAGTCAAAGAATGAGCAGTTTCTTATGATGTCTCCATCAGAAATAGGTGTGAGCAGTTCCCATTCTTGACCAAAAGTTATGGATAATGAGAATGTGCAAATGAGCAGTAGGGTTGTTCTTAGCATTGAATGTTTCATTGGCTACAAAGATAGTAACAGAATTTCTAATTAAAGTGCTGTATAGCACGGTAACATACGATAATTAAGTAACTCATGTTACAGAGAAAAGCCTGCTTATTAGAGTAGTAAATTGGTTTCGCGTTGCAACGCCTAATCTGAACCAAAACATGGCTTTCTTGATTACCGAAAATTTACAACTGAGTAAATTATTCAATGATTTCGTAATCCACATATTCATCGTCAGAACCCTTGTAAGATTTCTTAGATGTTTTTTTAGTGGTTTTCTCTACCGTTACGGAGCCTTCAGGTCTATCTGGCTGCTGAGGGTTTGCGTTAAATCCGCGCTGTCTCATCTGCTCTTCGGCCATTTTTTTCATCTTAGACTGCGCTTTTCTGGCTAGCCAAGGACCAAAAATGCGCCCTAAAAATCTAAGAGCATAAATGACTATGAGTATGATAAAGACGGTTTTGAAAAATCCAGACATCGGTAATTAAACGATCTATTAGAGCCGTAAAGAAAAGAAATAATAATGAGTGAGTTCTCATGGAATATATAAATCATGTGAAAGAGCAGTACCTATTGGCTTATTTTTAGGCCATTAAAAACTTCAGAAATGAGAAGATTAGGAGCTTACATGGCTATTTTAGGAATAGCCACTTTAGCATTACCCTATTTGGGGTATGAATTAAGATTATTCAGAGCTTTAGACGATATGGGAACCACAGGCCTTCTTATTAAAATAGCTATGGTGGTGGTAGGAGCAATATTGTTTTTTAAAGGAGCTTCTGAGGCTAAGGAAGAACACCTACCTGAAGATAAAGTTGGAGAATAACCACTAATCTAGTCATATTTCAAAGAGGAGGTGAGGGCCAGAACCAGAACCATAAGCACAGCACATCCTATCCAGAGTATCTGGAATCCATAATGATCTGCTACGAAAGCTCCCACTAACGGTCCTAATACATGAGAAAGAGAAAAAGCTAAAGCATAATATCCCATGTATTTAGCCTGGTTTTTAGACGGAGTAAGATCTAAAGCTACAGAATTAGTAAAAGGCAGGTATAACACCTCTCCAAAGGTGACGAAGAGAATGTAAAGTACTGGAAATATAAGAACTAGCGGTTCGCCAAAAATCAAAAATAGAAAGGAAATAGCACAGAGTATGATGCCTGTTTTCAGAATAGGAAGCACTGGTTTATTCTGAAGCTGGTGCACTATGGGCATTTCTGTGGCTACTATGAGAAGCCCATTAAATGTGAAAAACAGACCTATGGTTAATTCATTAAAAAGAAGTTCTTCTTTCATGAATACAGGAAACATATAGATGAGTTGGAAGAATAAAAATGCCCATAGAAATATGCTTATCAGCAAGTAGTAGAATTTAGTGAGAGCGCTTTTTTCAGCTTCTGCGGAACTAAGCTCTTTGGTCTCAATCAAGATGGTGTCTAACGAATCGTCTAAAACATCTGACTTTTGAGTTGGCACAGTGTCGGCTTCTTTATGTTCGGGGTCTTTAAGTCCTAGAAAACTCAATAAAAAGATGCCTGCAGAAATGCATGTGAGTCCATCTACCCAAAATAGAGCATCATAACCGATACTCAGAGCTAGAAACCCACCCACTGCTGGGCCTATACTAATGCCTAAATTAATGGCAAGTCTTATTAAAGCTATAGACCGTTTTCTGTTTTCTTCAGTGCTGTACCACGGAATAGAAGCCATATTAGCTGGGCGAAATGTATCTGCAGTAGCAGACACCAGAAAAGACAATGCTATAAAATGCCAATATTCAGTAGCGAAGTACATAGAAATAAATACCAATCCGCTGGAAATCAAAGCTAAGAACTGTATACGCAAGTAGCCAATGCGCTCAGCAAGTAAACCTCCTAACCACACGCCTACTAAACTTCCCCAGCCATAAAAACTAACTGCAAAACCAGCTTTAGCCACAGAATAATCAAACTCATTAATAAGATAGAGAGAAAGGAAGGTCATGACCATAAGGCCGCTTCTGTTTATAAGCAGAGTAGCAGCCATGATCCAGATTTCTCTGGATAATCCTTTATACGTTCCTATGTACCAGTTTATGAATTTCATTTTTGTATTTCAGCGTTGCAACGCAATTTTCCGCAACTAAAAAAGGCTCCTATGAAAGAGCCTTTAAATTTAGTCTTTTAGGTAAATCGTTATGTAATTTACTTACTCAAATAAAGGTTCCTTTCAGAATAAATCTTCCTGAAATACGGGTCTTTTAGGTCTTTTATAAATCTGATGGCTTCACCAGTAGATTTCATTTCTGGCCCTAACTCCTTATTCACTCCAGGGAATTTTTCATAACTAAAGACCGGGATTTTAATAGCGTATCCTTCTTTATGCGGATTAAACTCAAAGTCAGTCACCATATTTTCACCCAGCATGACTTTTGTGGCATATTTCACATAGGGCTCTCTGTAGGCTTTGGCTATGAAAGGCACCGTTCTAGATGCTCTCGGGTTAGCTTCTATGATATACACCTTGTCATCTTTCACCGCAAATTGTATGTTAAGCAGTCCTTTGGTTTCTAACTTTATGGCTATGGTTTTAGTATATTCTTTAATCTGATCCATTACCAAGTCTCCTAAATTATAAGGAGGGAGCAGAGCATAACTGTCTCCACTATGAATACCTGCAGGCTCTATGTGCTGCATTATGCCTAATATATGCACATGTTCACCATCGCATATAGCGTCTGCTTCAGCTTCTATGGCACCTTCTAAGAAATGATCTAACAGGATCTGATTTTCAGGAAGTGCTTGCAGAATATCTACCACGTGAGTTTCTAATTCACTCTCGTTAATTACGATTTTCATTTTCTGCCCACCCAGTACATAAGATGGTCTTACTAAAAGCGGAAACCCTAGGTCTTTAGAAAGCTCTATAGCTTGCTCCGCAGACTCCACCACACCGAACTTTGGGTATGGAATATTATTATCCTTCAGCAGATTTGAAAACCTACCTCTGTCTTCAGCTAAATCTAGCGCCTTATAAGAAGTTCCTAGAATTTTAATTCCAAAACGTTCGAGTTTTTCCGCAAGTTTAAGAGCGGTTTGGCCACCTAACTGAACTATTACTCCCTCTGGTTTTTCATGCTTAATGATGTCATAAATATGTTCCCAAAAAACGGGTTCGAAGTACAGTTTATCTGAAGTGTCAAAATCTGTAGAAACTGTTTCAGGATTACAGTTGATCATAATGGTTTCGTAACCACATTCCTTAGCTGCTAATACTCCATGCACGCAGCAGTAGTCAAATTCTATTCCTTGCCCAATTCTATTGGGACCTGAACCGAGCACTATTATTTTTTTCTTATCGGTAACCACGCTCTCATTTTCATACTCGAACGTAGAGTAGTAGTAGGGCGTTTGCGCTTCAAATTCTGCAGCACAAGTGTCTACCAACTTGTACACACGCTTAATTCCTTCTTGTTCTCTTTTATCATGCACTTCACTTTCTAAGCATCTTGTGAGATGGGCTATTTGTCTATCAGCATATCCTTTCTGTTTAGCTTCGAAAAGCAGTTCTTTTGGTAGAGAATCTAGAGAGTGTTTTTCTATTTTGTTTTCCAGTAGAATTAAATCTTCTATCTGCTTTAAGAACCAGTAATCAATTTTGGTTTTTTCTTGTATGGTCTTGAAAGGAATTCCAAGTTTAATGGCATCGTAAATGTGGAATAGCCTATTCCAACTAGGATGCTGTAAAGATTGTAGAATGGCCTCTTGGTTTCTAAGTTCTTTGCCATCGGCTCCTAGCCCGTTTCTGCCTACTTCCAGAGATTGACAAGCTTTTTGCAACGCCTCTTGGAAACTTCTGCCTATAGCCATTACCTCGCCTACCGCTTTCATTTGTAGCCCCAACTCTCTATCTGCTCCATGGAATTTATCAAAATTCCAACGTGGTATTTTCACTATCACATAGTCTAAAGTAGGCTCGAAGAATGCACTCGTAGATTTGGTGATTTGATTACTTAATTCGTCTAAGTGATAGCCTATGGCCAACTTAGCAGCTATTTTGGCTATCGGATAACCAGTGGCTTTAGAAGCCAGAGCAGAAGATCTACTTACCCTTGGGTTAATTTCTATGGCTATAATGTCTTCTTTCTCATCTGGACTCACTGCGAACTGCACATTACACCCTCCCGCAAAATCGCCAATAGAACGCATCATTTTGATGGCCATATTTCTCATGCGCTGATAAGTAGAATCACTAAGGGTCATGGCTGGAGCCACTGTAATAGAATCTCCAGTATGCACTCCCATTGGGTCAAAGTTTTCTATGGAGCAGATGATAGTCACATTGTCATTATCATCTCTAAGTAGCTCTAGCTCAAATTCTTTCCAGCCTAACAGAGCTTTATCTATCATTACCTCATGAATAGGAGATAGGTGAAGACCTCTGGTAAGTAGCTTGTCGAATTCCTCTGGGTCGTGAACTAAAGATGCACCAGCTCCACCCAAAGTATAAGACGCTCTAATACACAGTGGAAACCCGAAATCTTGAGCTACTTCCTTACCTTCTAAAAAGGACTTGGCTGTGGCTTGAGGCGCCATAGGAATGCCTATTTCTAGCATGAGCTCCCTAAACGCTTCTCTGTTTTCAGTAATATCAATGGCTTTGATATCTACACCTATCATACGCACACCATATTCTTCCCATAATCCTATTTCATCACACTTAATGGCTAAGTTTAGAGCGGTTTGGCCTCCCATTGTTGGCAGTACGGCATCTATCTTATGGTTTTGAAGAATTTTTTCTATCGATTCTGTTTCTAGAGGTTCCAGGTAAATATGATCGGCCATCACAGGGTCGGTCATAATGGTAGCTGGATTAGAATTTATGAGGGTTACTTCTATGCCTTCTTCAGTTAAAGATCTGGCTGCTTGAGAACCGGAGTAATCGAATTCGCACGCCTGTCCTATGATTATAGGTCCACTCCCGATAATAAGTACTGATTTTATGCTTTTGTCTTTGGGCATTTTTTTTTTAACCGCTTGCTAAATTCTCGGCTGAGAACTTGCAGGCAGTGGTAAAAATTCCATCTAGAAAATCTGCGCGAAGATACTGGTTCAACTTAAAAAGGCACGGATTACTTTTTCACAACTGTTAGAAACCATTCTTAATAATTGGGCATGTATCACAGTGTAAATTTGACACTAACTATTTTTTATCCGAACTTTGAGAACTAAATCTAAACAGATGCTTAACCGAATATTATTAGTTCTGTCTTTTTGCGTAGCAATAGGGACTTTCTCTCAAACTCCCACGGTATTGGATTTACCTGCTGGTTCTCAAGAAGGTTTTGTACAAACAGGGCCTGAAACTGCAGTATTCACGCTTTTTGTCCCCAATATTCCTTACGTCTATCTGAAAGGTGATTTTACAGGATGGAATAATTCTTTAATGAACATCACCCCAGATGGAAATTACCATTGGAAAGAACTACAAGGTTTGTCTTCTGGCCAAGAATACCGTTATCAATATGTAGTAGGAGAGAATGCAGTGGAAAGTGCAGATCCCTATTCAGAAAAAATATTAGACCCATGGAATGACCAGTTCATTTCTGATCAAGTATATCCTGGACTTATAGATTACCCTCAGCAGGCTAATTACTCGGTTTCTGCCTTTAGAATGAATGCTCCAGAGTTTGTCTGGGGTGATGAGGGCTTTACTGCTCCAGCTAGAAATAAACTCAATATTTATGAATTGCTAGTAAGAGATTTTACAGATGAGCGCAGTTATCAGGGCGTGTTAGATAGGTTAGATTATTTAGAGAATCTAGGTATTAATGCCATAGAATTAATGCCGTGTGCAGAGTTCGATGGGAATGAAAGCTGGGGGTACAGTACTAACTTTTTTATGGCTCCAGATAAATATTATGGCCCTAAAAGAAAACTTCAGGAACTCATAAATGAATGCCACCAAAGAGGCATAGCAGTAATTATGGATGTGGTATATAACCACAGTTTTGGGCTGAATCCTCAGGTAAGAATTTACAATGATGCCGCAGATGGATTCGGTGCTGTGAGTTCTAATAATCCTTGGCTAAACACCATTGCAACGCACCCTTTTAACGTAGGCACAGATTATAACCATGAGAGTGGAAATACGCGAAAGTTTGTGAAAGATGCCATGAGTTACTGGTTACAAGAGTTTCATTTAGATGGGTTTAGATTTGATTTAAGTAAAGGGTTTACGCAGAATAATTCTTTAGGAAATGTAGGTGCCTGGAATCAGTATGATCAGAGTAGAGTAAATATTTTAAATGATTATGCTAGTCATGTGTGGAGCTCTCATCCGGATACTTACCTAATATTAGAACATTTATCAGATAATCCTGAGGAGCAGGCATTAGCTGGAGCAGGCTTTCTTATTTGGGGAGGAATGCACACAGATTTTAAAAATGCTGCCATGGGCTATGGTTCAAATCTAGAATATGCCAGTTATCAAAACAGGGGGTATGCATTTGCTAATTTGATTAATTATATGGTGAGTCATGATGAGGAGCGACTCATGTATGAGTGCCTGAATTTTGGTAATAATTTCAATGGGTATAATATTACTGATGAGGCCACTGCGCTCAAGAGAATGGAGCTAGTCCATACTTTTTTTCTTTCCATTCCAGGGCCTAAAATGATGTGGATGTTTGACGAACTAGGTTATGATTTAAGCATAAACGATTGTGGAAATGGAACCAATAGTGAGGATTGTAGAACGGCCAATAAACCCGTGCTTTGGAACTATGCTGAAGAACCAGGTAGAGTTTCACTTTATAAGACCATTAAGGCACTTAACTACATAAGAAATAACCACGAAGTCATACACACTTCTAATTTTAACATAGCTGGAGATGGATTTCAGAAGCGTATAAATCTGTATGGTTCAGATATGAATATGGTGGTGATAGGTAACTTCGATGTGGTAACAGGCTTTATGAGTCCTAACTTTTCTCAGACAGGTACTTGGTATAATTATATGACAGGAGAATCTTTTGAAGTTAGTAATACCAATGAGACTTGGACTCTGGCACCTGGAGAGTTTTACATACTTACTGATCAGCAGCTGCCTACTCCAGATTTAGATGGGAGTACAAGTATATTTTCTACAGAAGGATGTACAGATCCAGATGCTGTAAATTATGATGTAGCTGCAGAGGGAGATGATGGCTCATGCCAGTACCAACTTACTTTTAGAGTAGGAACTCAAGGATTAACAGTGGCTCCTAGTGGAATAAATATAGCTGGCTCTTTTCAGGGTTGGGATCCAGCTAGCACAGTGATGACAGAGGTTTCTCCAGATGTATGGGAGCATTCCATAACTGTAAATTCTAGCCAAACTGTGAGTTTTAAATACATCAATGGGAATGATTGGCCTCAGAGCGAAACTGTGCCAGAAGAATGTGGCGTTTCAGATGGTTTTGGTGGATTCAATCGATCATTGGTAACTGCTGCTGGTGACGAAGTGATTCCAGTTCACTGTCTTAGCAGTTGTGCGTTATGTGCATCACCTGATGTAGATGTTACATTTAGGGTAGATATGACTAACGAGATGGTTAGTGCAGATGGAGTTAGAGTTACCGGAAACTTTTTATCTGAAGCTGGAGAAACAGCAGATTGGTTACCTGCAGGATTATTACTAGCGGATGATAACGAAGATCAGGTGTATGAACTCACCGTTCAGTTGCAAGGTAACTTTGAATATCAATACAAAATTCTAAACGGAATAGGATTTGAATTCCAAGAAGCTTCTACCAATCTCTCAGAGTGTGGGATTTCAGACGGTTTTGATGGATTTAATAGAACTGTAGAAGTAGAATTTGAAAACGTGGTTACAGAAACATTCTGTTTTGAAGAATGTATAGCCTGTTCTGAAGTTTCAGATGGCATGGTGGATGTGACGTTCAGGGTAGATATGTTTAATGAAGAAATTAGTGCTTCTGGAGTGCACCTAGCGGGAAACTTCCAAGGGTGGGATCCATCAGCTACAGCTATGATTAATACTTCGGCTAGTCTTTGGGAACTGACGGTGAGCGTTCCGGAAAATTTGGTTATTGAGTATAAATTTATCAATGGCACGGCTTGGGGAGAGGATGAACTAATTCCTATTGAATGTGCTCAAAATAATAATCGTTTTTTCAATTTAGGAATGGAGGATGTGGTGTTGGATTTGGTTTGCTTTAGAGAATGCCAGGCGTGCGCTGGATGCACAAATGAATTGGCTACCAATTATAATCCGAACGCTAATACAGACAACGGATCCTGTGAGATTTCACCAGAGAATTACTGCGGAGACTGCACCATTTGGGATGAGGCGTCACAGGCCTGTATTCAAAATCCTGAGTGCACTGCTAAGTGCCCAGGAGATATAAATAACGATGGAGTAGTAACAGTAGGAGATTTATCTGGCTTTTTAGCTGCTTTTGGGACGGTGTGTGAGTAATTTTACCTCATGAATAAAACGGTACAGTATTTAGACCACACCTTCCAAGAATTCATCTCCGAAAAGGAATTAAAAGAAATAGTCTCAAGCGTTGCCACGCATATAGAGAAGGACCTCTCTGGAAAACGACCGCTGTTTATTGGTATACTGAATGGCTGTTTTAGATTTTTAAATGATCTATTCGGCCACTTTTCCATGGAGTGTGAAGTGGAGTTCGTAAAGCTAAGCTCCTATGAAAGCACCGAATCTACGGGAGAAATCACTGAGCTTATTGGGCTTAGAGATTCGCTAGAAGGTAGAACTGTGTTGATAATAGAAGACATTATAGATACTGGGCTTACCATTACTAATGTGGTAAATGACATCATGGCCATGAACCCTGCCGAAGTAAAAGTAGCTACCCTTTTTCTAAAGCCAGACATATATAAAGGAGCACTGGTTCCTGATTATGTAGGATTAGAGGTGGCTCCAGAATTTATAATAGGGTATGGTCTAGATGTAGACGGACTAGGAAGAAATCTAAATTCGATCTATAAGAAAATAGAATCAGTATCTTTGCAGCCTTCAAAAAAGAAAGAGATGCTAAACATTGTATTATTCGGACCTCCAGGATGTGGAAAAGGAACGCAGAGCGCTATTTTAAAGGAGAAATATGGTCTTGTTCATATTTCTACTGGAGATGTGTTTAGAGGGTTAGACCCTGAATCTGACTTGGCCAAATTAGCTAAAAGTTATGCCGATAAAGGAAACTTAGTGCCAGATGAAATCACCATTAAAATTCTACAGTCCGAAGTAAAGAAGTATCCGGATGCTAGAGGAGTAATTTATGACGGGTTCCCTAGAACAAGCGCTCAGGCTGAAGCTTTAGATAAGTTTTTAGTGAGCAAAGGTGGATCAGTAACATGCATGTTAGAGTTAGTGGTAGAAGAGCAAGAACTGAGGACAAGATTAAAAGGAAGAGCCATAGATAGCGGCAGACCAGATGATGCAGATCCTGAAGTGATTCAGAATAGAATAGATGTTTACAATGCGCAAACAGCTCCTGTAGCTGCCTTCTATAAAGACCAAGGAAAACATTCTTCTGTGAACGGCTTAGGTAAGATAGAGGAGGTTTCTGAACGTCTTTTTGCCAGCTTAGATAGGGTAACAGCCTAGTAAACATAAAACCCAAAATCATACCTTCCAATGGCAGGCGCCAATTTTATAGACTACGTAAAAATTCACTGTAAAAGTGGAAATGGTGGGCCTGGATCTACGCACCTTCACCGATCAAAAATCACGAGTAAAGGTGGGCCAGATGGCGGAGATGGTGGCAGAGGAGGTCATGTCATAGTACGTGGAAATGAAGAGCTGTGGACACTGCTGCACCTCAAGTATAAGAAGCATATAAAAGCAGATCACGGAGGTGCAGGTGCAGGAAATTTAATGCACGGTGCAGATGGTGAAGATACCTACATAGATGTGCCTTTGGGGTCAGTAATTAAAGATTCAGAAACAGAAAAAATACTGGCTGAGATTACGGAACACGGAGAAGAGTTTGTAATCATGGAAGGAGGAAGAGGAGGAAAGGGAAATAGCCATTTTAAATCCAGTACACTTCAAACCCCAAGATTTTCTCAACCTGGAGGAGATTTAGACGAAGGCTGGAGAATCATAGAGCTCAAAGTACTGGCAGATGTAGGATTAGTAGGTTTCCCAAATGCTGGTAAATCCACATTACTATCAGTAGTTTCTGCAGCCAAGCCAGAAATAGCCAATTACCCATTTACTACACTTGTGCCTAACCTAGGCGTAGTAGCTTATAGAGGAAACAAGTCATTCGTTATGGCAGATATTCCTGGAATTATAGAAGGAGCAGCAGAGGGTAAAGGTTTAGGATATAGATTTCTGAGGCACATAGAAAGAAACTCAGCTTTACTTTTTTTAATTCCCGCTGATGCAGATGACCATTTGAAAGAATATGAGATTTTACTGAATGAACTGAGGAAGTACAACTCAGATTTGTTAGATAAGGATAAGATCATAACCATATCTAAATCTGATATGTTAGACGATGAATTGAAATCGGAGATTAGAAAACAAATGCCCGAACATGATATTTTGTTTTTTTCCAGCGTAACTCAAACTGGACTAACAGAACTGAAAGATGCTATTTGGATGAGCTTAAATTCCTAATTCTTCCTTAAGCTTGGCCTCCCATTCTAACTGAGTCTTTCTTTTGGTGCCGTGCTCAGTTTCCTTATCGTACTTATTTTGGTAAGCTTCCATTTCGTTAAAAATGCGGTCGAAGTCGCGTTGCAACGCTTTATCAAAACCTCTATTTACAAATGTGCGATGGTCTACGCGGTATTTCTTGCATATAGCCTCCAGTTTACGCTTGTACAATTCGGCAATATGAAAGTGCATCTTTTCATGCTCCAATAAATAAGGTTTTTTGTAGCCCTTCATCACCCAGCTTTTTCCATAAATAAAGTAAGAAGACACTTTGATATCTACCAATTCGTTGACTACTTCTACTTCATACATGATTCCTGAAAAAGTAAGTGCTTTAAAGTAGCTGTAACTGTTTTTTTTCTCCTTGAATAAATCCCAGTCGAACTTTAGATCTTTTTCCCAGTAAATTTTCTCTTCGGACTGTGCAATTGTGCATGAAACTGCTGATAGCGCAAAGCCTAGTGAGAACAATATGTAAAAAAGTTGTCTATTCATCAATATTAGTAACGTGTAAAAACGATGCCAAAATATACCACAGACCTTTTACCTAAGATCTAACAGAACTTAATAATTGATAAAAGAGGGAAGAATTCGTCTGAAAAGTATTGGAAAATCAAGTATTTCTGTTAGATTGCGCGTGATTTTCACAAAAAGAAATACACATGGCAAGAAAAGGAAGACCAGCTACGAGAGCCTTAGATTTAAGAGATGGATTTTATTTAGAGTTAAAAAACTCAGCCTCTAGTAAAGGAATAAAAATCAGAAGAGATACACAAAAAGAAATGGAGGACGCTATAGAAGAGTACTCTAAAACTAAGATAGTAGTGGTGCTAGGAGAGTATAAAGATGGTAAAGCGCTTTCGGCTAAGAAGCCAAAGAAAACCAAGAAGAAATAAGACTTTCAGAAAAAAAGTCGAACTTAAAATACGGGAAGCCAGTCTTATGGAGACTGGCTTTTTTTGTTTCTAATTTTTCATGAAACTTAATCAGAGAAACTCCCGTATGTACTATAAGGCCTTCTTCTAAGGAATTAGGCTAGAGACTTTTCTGTTTTTACCTGCATCTCTGAAAACAATCTTTCTGTCTGCTCTCTGCAGAGTATTTATTTTACTCTGAGCCGTAAAACGCTCTTTAAAACCTGCTGAGACATGAAACATTTTTTACCCTCTGCCAAGCTCGTCTTCACCCTATTGACGCTGGTATCTATCTCAGATGTTCAAGCGCAAGATCCCGTATTATGTGATTCCGAAGTATGTACCATTTCCGGTTTCGGTAATGACATGAGAGCATTTTGGATTCCAGGCCTTCCAGGGCCAGGAAGTATCAAGTATAACTCCACGGAAACCAGTCTAACTATGGATTCCTATAGTGATGGAACAGCCCATATCTATGGAGATGTTTATAACCAAACCCATTCTGAATACGGTTGGCATGTAGAGTTCTGGATAACAGATAAATCAGACTGGGACGAGTGGTCTTCTTTAGGGAGGTACTGGAAGGGAGACAGTGACATAGTAGGAGATCTATACGAAACCTGGGACTACTACATAGTAGATGAAACTAAAGTCAACCAGCTCACAGGGCTAGGGCCTTATGAAGGTGATGTCATTAACCTAACACACAAGCCGTCTAACTATTACTATGGATTCCAAATGGGAGAAGCCGCTAATGATCAGGATGATGCTTATGGCTTTAGCTGTTGGTTTTTCTATTCTGGACAAGTGCTAGGTCAAGAAGTTAATGGCCAGTGTGATATTAATGGAGAAGGCACCTGTGAGAATGAACTAGTTATGGAATGCTTGGCAGATGTGTCTTTAGATTGTGGAGAAGAACTTATTCTTGCCAACACAGGAATTCCAAATTTAAATTGTGAAGGTTTTACACTAACATATACAGATACATATTCATCAGATTGTCCAGTGGTTATAACTAGAGTATGGCAAGCTATGAATTCTCAGGGTGAATTAGCTGCTTGCAGCCAGCAGATCACCATTCCTGACCTTTTTGCACCAGATATTTTAGATGACATAGAAAATATTGTAGTTACAGAATTTCCTGAAATAGATGTGTCAGCGATTTCTTTAGCTGATGATTGTTCGGAAGTGACAATTGAAGCGACCACTACTGAACTAGTGAACGATGGAGAAAATTTCTGCCAGTTTAGAACTCAAACTCCAGGGGGTTGGGGTGCTATCACTAATGGCAATAATCCTGGAGCTTACAGAGATGCTAATTTTACTAGTGTTTTTCCTGAAGGTTTAACCGTGGGGTGTTTGAATAGTATTCATCTACTCTCTTCTCAGGATATACAGTCTTTTCTACCTTCTGGTGGAAGTCCTTCAGCCCTTAGTCAGAGTTTAATAAATCCAACTGGATATGGAAATTCACTAGCAGGTCATCTTGTAGCTCTTACCTTAAGCTTAGGTTTTGATGAAGCCATAGAAGATTTTGGCCCGTCTAGTCAATTGCTA
This sequence comes from Flavobacteriales bacterium, assembly GCA_045104985.1. Taxonomy (GTDB): domain Bacteria; phylum Bacteroidota; class Bacteroidia; order Flavobacteriales_D; family Sanyastnellaceae; genus ASP10-05a. Next base: position 43,291 of record JBGCDA010000059.1, read on the forward strand.
AAAAATCAGATCATAGGTTCGGGAAATTTTGTAGGGTGGACCATAGAAGAGGTAGTGAGTTTAGCCAATGAAGTTATCGGAGGCTGCTCAGAGGAATATACTGCCTCTGAAATGGTAGAGGTACTTTCACTAATAAATGAAAATTATGTAGATGGAGATCAGAATAATGGGAATGTAGACTGTCTAAGTTCTGAAGGTGACTGTGCCCAAGTTTTTTTCGTGGAGTACATAGCTACAGATGAGTGTGGGAACTCTTCTTCGCAATCCCAGATTATTTTTGTTCAAGCTGATGGAGGCTATAGTAGTGAAGATTGTCCAGAGGATATTATAGCAGAGTGTGGAAGCATTCCAGATGCTCCTGAAGTACTATTTACTTCGGAATGTGGTGAATCATTAGTTGGAATTTTAGCTGAAGAAATAGTAGAAGGCGAATGCGAAGGGAGTTATTCAATTATTCGGACGTGGCAAGTGACCACGAATGATGGAGAAGTACTCGAGTGCAGTCAAACTGTATCTGTGGTAGATAATACCCCACCTATATTTACTAATCTTCCTGAAGACATTACAGTAGAATGTGGAAATGTGCCTGATCCTGAAATAGAAGCAGAAGATGATTGCGCGTTGCAATCAATTGAAGTGGAACTCACTGAAACCACGCTTTCAGGCAATTGCTTTCCTACTATTTTAAGAACATTTATAGCTGAAGACGACTGCGGAAATGTAGCATCTCACACACAGTACATTACTGTGGTAGATACACAAGATCCAGTAGTTACCAATCAGCCGCAGGATGTAGACCTAAATTGTGGAGATGACATTCCAGAATATTATCCAGTAGCAGTAGATAACTGCTCGGATTTACTCACGGTTACTTACCATGAAAATCATGAAGAGCTGGCCTGTGGATCTCAGGTAGAACAGGTGTGGATAGTTATAGATGCCTGTAATAACAGCACTCAGGTAAACAGAGTAGTAACATTTACAGATTCTACCCCTCCACTATTGAATGGTACTTTAGAGGACATTACCTTAGAGTGTGGAATAGAATTTCCACAGCCAGAATTTTATGACGATTGTGATGGAGACCTCACTATTTCTACCACACCATCTGAGCTAACAGGCTGCGGAGCACCTGTAGATGTAGTATACACCGTTACAGATAATTGTGGAAACACCAGTGAGTTTTATCAAACCATAACTGTTATAGACACAGAAGCTCCAGTCATTACGCTTGAAAGTACTTCTTTAGAAGTGCTTTGCGAAGAATTAACCAATATGCCAGATCCCGAAATAGCAGACTGTAATGAAGTAAGTGTTACTTCTACAGACGTTCTTTCAGATTTTAATGAGGGGTGTGCCACGGTAATCAGAACATGGGTGGCAGAAGATATTTGTGGAAACGTGAGTAGTGTGCAGCAGGAAATCATGCTGTTAGATGATGAAGCACCTGTGTTTTTAACTGAGCCTGAAGACATGACTATGTCTTGTGCTAATTATGAGTCTCCTGAACTTCCTGTGGTTACAGATAACTGTGATGATGATGTGGAAGTAACTTTTTCCGCTACAGAAGTAATTGTAGAATGTGGAGTGGAAATCACTAGGGTATGGGTGGCTACAGATGACTGCGGAAATACTGCTCAGATTGAGCAAGTGGTAACCTTAACAGACCTAGAAGCACCAGTAATTACCGGAGAATCTGTAATTTCTGCTGAATGTGGAGAGGAATTAGAGAATTTGGTCACAGTGACAGACGACTGTGCGGAGTTCATAGAACTGAACTTTACAGATCAAATAAATTCAGAGAATAACTGCCAGAGTTCCATCACTAGAACTTATGTAGCTACAGATCCGTGCGGAAATACAGCAGAGTTCATTCAGCAAATCACATTTACAGATTCTGAAGCTCCAGAAATTTCACCTACACCAGAGGTAAGGCTGCAGTGCGCTTCAGAACTCGCTAACTTAGAACTAGCTACAGCAGTGGATAACTGCGGTAACGCTTCATTAGATTTCCAAGATGAAGTTACGGAGAATGGCTGTGAAACTGTAATTAATAGAGTCTACACCGCTACAGATGAGTGTGGAAACAGCAAGGATCAAACTCAAGTGATTATCATTTCAGATACCGAAGCTCCAGTATTTACCACAGAATTATCCGATATAGTGCTTTCGTGTGGAGCCAGCACTCCTGAGCTTCCGGAGGTGGCGGCTGCTGATAATTGTTCGGAAGTTACCATTACGTTAGCAGAAGAAACCAATTCTGATTTATGCCCTAACTCTGCATTAATTACTAGAACATGGACGGCTACTGATGAGTGTAACAATAGTGCTACACTAGTTCAAACTATTTCTATAGAAGATAATGAGGCACCAGTATTTGATCAGACAGTAGAAGATATTACTGGAGAATGCGGAATGAATTATCCGCTGCCTGAAATTACAGCTACAGATAACTGTGCTGTGGATGTGGAGGTGTCATTTAATCAGTCTACTGCTAGTGGAGGCTGTCCTAATATTTTTAGAACATGGACTGCCACAGATGCCTGTGGTAATACGGCTACACTAGTTCAAACTATTTTTATAGAAGACACAGAGCCACCACTTATGAGTGGCATAGAATTCAGTATTACTGCCACTTGCGAGAATATTCCAGATCTGCCTGTGCCTACCGTTACTGACAACTGTGATGAGAATGTAGATGTAACTGTAACTGAAAGTTTAACAGGAACAGGATGCGAGCAGATACTCATTAGAATGTGGATAGCTACAGATGATTGTGGCAATACCACTATTGCAACGCAAAGTATAAACCTCATAGACGAAGCTCCGCCAGTGTTTATTAACCCTATAGCAGATAATGCGGTAGAGTGTGATGATTTAGATGCCCTGCCTCTGCCTGAGGTAACCGATAATTGTGGAGGTGATATTAGTTTGACCTTTACTGATGAAGAAACAGGAAGTGGCTGTGAATCTCTCATAATTAGAACTTATACCGCTTCTGATTTATGTGGAAACAGCTCATCGTTTACTCAAAATATAACCGTAATAGACTTGTCTTCACCCTTATTTGTAGGCATTCCTCCAGGCACTTTTGTAGACTGTAATAACATACCAGATCCTGTTACACCTACTGTAATAGATAATTGTAATAATGATGATGTGCTGGTAGAATTTACCGAAGAAATTCAGGGAAGCGGCTGTTCATATACTATTATTAGAAGCTGGACAGCCACAGATATATGTGGAAATACCAGTAACGCTTCTAGATTTATTTTTGTGCAGGATGTTTCTGCTCCTGTCTTTTTAGGTGCTCCTCAGGATGTGGTATTAAATTGCAACGCTGAAATACCAGAAACCACACCAGTGGCGGCTGTAGATGCCTGCAGCGGACAGGTAGATGTAGACTTTTCAGAAACTACAGAGGTAGATGAGTGTGGAACATTAGTTACCAGAACATGGACTGCTGAAGATGACTGTGGAAACAGCAGTACTCATACCCAGCTCATAGAAATTACAGATTTAGAAGCACCGCAGCTTTCTGCCATTCCTGAGGATGTTACTGTAAATTGTGATGGACTTCCAGTAGTGGCTCTAGTTACTGCCACAGATAACTGCTCTGAAAATCCTCAGGTTAATTACAGAGAAGAACTCGTAACGGGTATATGCCCTTACCAGATTCATAGAATTTGGACGGCTATGGATGCCTGTGGAAATGTGGCAGAAGGTGTTCAGGTAGTAAATGTTATAGATAATGAAGCACCATTGTTTTTGGAAACTCCAGAAGATGTAACGCTCACTTGCTCAGAATTAACGGAGGCTGAGGTTTTAGTGGCCACAGATGGGTGTGTTTCTGAACCACAGGTGTTTATAGAGGAAGAGTACTCAGGAACCGACTGTGAAAGAGTGCTTACCAGAACATGGACAGCTGTAGATCACTGCGGTAACGCCACAGAGCATGTGCAGCAGATTACTTTAATAGATACGGAAGCCCCTACAGTGGCGCCTTATGAAAGCGACCTGTATATAGAATGCACAGACAGGCCAGATTTTGTACTTCCAGAGTTTACAGACGACTGTAATGAAATTTCTATAACTTCTAGTGATCAGTCATTCTACGGAGCGTGTGATCAGACTTATGAATGGGTAAGAACTTGGGTGGCCACAGATTTATGCGGTAATTCTATAGAGGCTACTCAAACCATTCATGTCATAGACACCTCTGCGCCTATTCTCAGTGTAGAAGACTCTGAGATCACTGTAACCTGTAACGAAGTGCCTGATCTAGAACCAGTAGCAGTTTTTAGTGAGTGTGAGGATACAGAAGTTCAGTTTATAGAAGAGGTGGAATTTTTAGAAGAATTAGATAACGACTGCAGCTTAGGAAACGCCAGCTCACTTCTAGGAGATGTGGCTATTTGGCTGCCTAATCTAAGTGGAGATGGGGATGATTTTGTATTTGGAGAAGAGCCAGGTACTTTTTCTAGGGACGCTGCCACGGGAGATGTGCTTATATCAGGACAGGTGTACAATGTAAATAATCCAGCGCAGAGTTGGATTCTAGACCTTAGGCTGTATGATTCTCAGCAGTGGGAAGAGTGGTCTGCCAATGGTGGAAGCTATAAAGATGAAATGAATCTAGCAGGAGACAATTACCTAAACTGGGAATATCTAAAACTAAGCAGTGAAAGTACACTTACAGGAGCAGGAGAATATGCTGGTTCTGAGTTATTTCTTACGCATACGCCTGTAGATTACACCTACGGATTCCAAATGGGGCAGGGCGCCAATAACAGAAATGGGAACTACGGAATTTCAGGATGGTTCTTCTATCAGGGCATGTTAGACGGAAACTTCGTATTCGGAAATGGAGACTTGATAGCAGATCTTCAGTGCTGCCCAGATCAGGATATCGTAAGAACATGGACCGCCACAGACTGCTCAGGAAATACCACCACGGTGACTCAGATTATTCATGTCAGAGCTAATTTAGAACTGTCGCCACTTGCGCTTTATGAGCTGCCAGAAGAAGCCTTTTTTAATGTGACTAACAGCACAGGAGAAGAGTTTGTACTCACTTTTGATTCAGGAGAAGATTTAGAGAAAACACTGTTAATTACAGATCTTTCAGGAAGAACCATGCATTCTGAAACCTTTAACGGGTTAGAGAAGCATACAGAATACACCAGAAAGGTGCCTAAATCAGACTTCCAAAACGGGATGTATATGTTCTATCTTCAGGGTAAAACCGCATCTGCTTCAGATAAGGAATTGAAATTGGATTAGGGTCTCACATACCTAACGATGAAAACCCCTACGGACTTAGTTGACCAGTAGGGGTTTTCTGGTTTAAGAATGTGAATAGCAACATTTTTTTATTCTTATCTTTATCACATGAATGATGGTATATCAGTGTTTGATAAATCATGGGAGTGTATAACTCCTCCTAAACGGACAGTGTTAGAAGATATAGCGTTGCAATATTTCTATACCTCCACTGGTAAAAAAGCTGTGGCCTATTTAGACTTTTATGAGCAGGGCTGGTTTATACCACCAGCTTATGATGGTGGTCAGCAGTTTTCATTTAAAAAGGCAGAAGAACCATTGACGAAGCAGTTTTCAGTAAACGTTTATCCAAATCCTGGTTCAGTAATGATAAACTTTGACATAACCAATTACATGTCTGTAAATGATGACATGCAGTTAGATATTTTTGATGCCTCAGGACGGATGGTGCATGCTCAAACCATTAAAGACTATGAAAGCATCATAACACTTCAGACTGATTTATGGGTAAATGGACATTATACATATAGGCTGCACAGTAATAGTGAATTATTAAACTCAGGTTCCTTTGAAATTGTTAAGTAGGATAATTGCTATAATAATATGGCTTGGTTGTTCTGGTTCTATAATTGGGCAGGAGAGGTTTAACGTGAGAAATGTCGTTGAGTATAATGCTGTTGTATTTAATGGAGTAGTAGAACTGGAAAATGGTTATGGTGTAATCTGTAATGGCTTGTACGCAACGGATGAGGGTAATCTTGTGCCACTTACATTTGTCAACTTTTCACTTGAGGGTGATTACATTAATAAACAAATATATCTCAGTGATATAGGTTACAACCTAATCACTTATGAGTCTGGGTTCAGTTTAGTGAACGAGGATTTTGGGTATAGTTGTGTAGGTTACAAGACGAATACAGGTACCTATAATGAAGGTTTTATAGCCAGTTTTGATGAAATGGGAGATACTCTTGAAGTTAAATACTTCTCTTCGCCATATTTAGAAGAAATGGGTTCTGGAACAAATGCCCCTGTAGGTTTCTGTAATTCCACAAACCTAGATAATAGCATTTTCATAAGCAGTAATATTTTAAACACAGAATCAGGCACAGGAGGTGATTTTTACATTCAGCGCATGAAGCCAGATGGTGAAGTATTATGGGAATATATTTATGCCACAGATGCTCAGCCAGAATACTGCAATGCGCTTCTTCCTACTGAAAATGGGGGGGTTGGGGGTTTTAAGAGAATCAGGCGTTTCTTCAAGGTTCATAGAGCTGAGTGATTCTGGGCAGCTAATTTCATTAGTAGAGAATAACTTGGTTAACACAACTCATGATTTAGTATGGAGCCAAAACTACTCTCAATTTATAGGTGTAGGAGCAGGTGTATCGGAGGATGGGTTTTTAAGCGGTCGGATTTTTAAAATGAATACAGAAGGATCGGTCATCTGGGATACAGTCATCGGAGAAGGATATGATATAAGCTTTCAAAACCAATTCTATAAAGTGGTAAAATCCAATGATGGCAGTGGGTATGTGGCAGGGGGTACTAAGAAGGTGTTTCATCCAGAAGAGGAACAGAATGATGAAATAGGCCTTCACCTGAGCCAAGGCTGGCTAGTAAAAGTAGATGAGGATGGCAACGTTTTATGGGATAGAACTTATCATTATATAGACACTCCTTTCGAGGAACACACCCTAAATGATTTAAAGGCCACTACTGATGGCGGCTACATTTTCTGTGGAGAATCTAGAGACTATGATTCAGATTTAGAATTCTCAGAAGGACCACCCCAGCAAGGCTGGCTAGTAAAAGTAGACGAGCACGGCTGCCTAGTAGAAGGCTGCCATCTTACAGATAACATAAGCGTATTAGAACAAGATGGAGAATTAGAATATTTTAAAGCAGGCCCCATTCCCGCAGGGCAGTTTTTGAATATTTATCAAAGCGCCACAGCCCACTTATCAATTTATCAGCTAATCAACTCGAACGGGCAAGTACTTGAAGAATTCCCCAGTATGTCTAAAGGAACAACTCTCATGCTAGACGTGAGTAATTATGCTTCTGGCAGTTATCAGTTGGTGCTAAAAAGAGGAAATAAGATCTTTCAGTCAAAGAAAATATTAATTGAATGACACGAATAGTAACGGAGACTGAGTGATTTGAACTCTGTTCAAATTGTATCGAAGGCGGAGTGAGGTATTGCAGAGCCTACGCTTCCCCCTGACCCACTTCGACTGAAAGCTCAGTGCATCGCCCTAAAGGGGCGAGCTTCCCGCTTTAAAAGTGTTCTTATTTGGTGCGCTGTATCGCCCCTTAAGGCGCTGCACTGAGCTTTTGTCGAATGTGGGGCTAGGGGGCGCGGTGGCAGAATGGCGAGCTTCCCACGAGTTTTCTATTTTTATAAAATGAAGAAAAGAACCCAGTCTTCAGCTGGAATGCATTTTGGTGCAAGTCAGCAGATTTTTAAAAATGCTAAGTAGTTGCGAAAGGTAATGACCGATGCTGAGCAAGTTTTATGGGAACAGCTGTAAGAGAAAAAACTTGGTGTGAAATTTAGAAGGCAACATCCAATAGATACATTTATCTTAGACTTTTACTGTCATAGTCTAAAATTGAGTATTGAGTTAGATGGTGGTTATCATATGAGACCTGATCAGAAGGAATCAGATCTAAAAAGAACCAAGTCTTTGAGTACTTTAGGAATATTAGAGTTAAGGTTTAAAAATGAAGTAGTCCTGACTGATATTACTAAAGTTCTCAAAAGGATTAAACTTAAAATTAATGAACAGGACGTTTAAAATATTAAGTGTGCAGGCCGCGCCCCTTCAGGGCGATGCACTGAGCTTTCAGTCGAAGTGGGAAAGGGGGCGAGTGGCTGGGTAGTGTCCCAATTTGTGTCTCTCAGCTTCTGGAAGGTTTTCCATGAATTAACTCAGATTAAACCTCAAATATGTTTTGAAAAAATGTCTGTAGAACTCACTTAATGACTACTCCTCTAAACACCTAATGATTTTCTGGCCTATAGCTATTAGCTCTTCTATTTCTTTTGGATCCAAAAGCTTTTCATCTAGATGAAGCATTAAAGCTTTTCCATTTCCACTCAAATGGTAATTTTCTCCTTCTTCTATTAGTGCTATCAACTTCTCGTTAAAGAACTCAATGACTTCCTTTTCCATTCTATCACTTTTTAAAGTGTATCTCTTAGAAAAATCTGAATGGTCATCAAAATTAATGTCGTCTTCCAGGAGCGTTTCTTTTATCTTATCTACGAATGAAGAGGGCTGTAAATAAAACTTAGGAACGTTCTTAAGCCCCTCCATCTTTAATACCGTTTGTTCTTCTATATCCTCAGTAGTTAAAGCTCCTAACTTGGTGGTAATGTCTGCTATTTCTAAAGAGACTTGATTAATGCCGAGCTTAATCACATTATTTATGGATAGGATTTCTTTACGAATGGTCAAGTGATAAAATTGCCAGGTTCCATAATTAGTAGATTCTTCTGCGAACTTGTAACCTTTCTCTTCAGAAAATGATTCAAGCAGTAGAGACCTTGGGTCACTTTCTTTTTTTGTTAAAGGAACTGTTCTAGTTCTGCTTCTAGCAGCTAATGGGTGATTAGAAATAGGATGAAGTTGGTCTAGATTCTCTATCTGTAACTCTAAACCTCTGGTTTTAGCTATTCTGCTGCACTCCTCCAGGTGATTCATTACCGTGTGGTCTACAAAAGAGACATTTTTAAAATCCAGAATTAATTTATCAAAGTTTTCTAGTCCGCTGTCCAGCATTTTTTTAAGTGAAAGGTAGTTAGAGAATATTTGAGCACCTTTTAAACTGATAGTTTTAACAGTTCCATGATGTTTTATTTCTGAATGAGATTTGAATAACTCATTAATTTTAGTTCCCTTGAATAATATTAGAATGTACTTAAACAAGATACCTATCACTATTCCGATAATTAAATCAGTAGCCAATACGGCTATGATTGTCACCACAAATATCAGAAGCTCCATGAGTCCTATCTGGAGCATGTGCTTGAATTCCTTCGGAGAGGCTAACTTAAATCCAGTATAGACTAGCATGGCTGCTAATGCAGAAATAGGTATCATTTCTATAACCACTGCACCTATGAGTAGATAGATTAATAAGAATCCACCATGAAAGAAATTAGCCCATTGGGTTTTAGCTCCATTATTTACATTAGCAGAAGAACGAACTATTTCAGAAATCATAGGCAGCCCACCTATAGCGGCAGAGGCTGAAGATCCTAACCCCATGGAAACAAGGTCTTTGTTTAGGTTTGAGCTTCTTTTATAAGGATCTAAACTATCCACAGCTTTAGCGCTGAGTAAGCTCTCTATGGCTGAAACTAGGGCAAATCCTGCTACGGCTATCCAAAAGGCAGACTCTCCTATTTTAGTGAATGAAGGCAGTTCTAAGCCTCCTTCACCAAACAGGTTACGCGGCATTTCTACCATGGCTAATTTTTCTGTTCCCATTAGTATAGCTGCCGGTATAGAAAAAACCAATACCCACATAGGTGCTGGAATGAGTTTAATCAGTTTCACCTTTAGAATCGGGTGTATAATTAATATAGCCAGAGTTAGTATGGCCATGCTAAGGGCGTAAGGGTTAAATTGAGTCAGGGCATGGGGCATTTCACTGGCCACTTCTAGTATTTCTCCCTTTGGAGAAGGCACACCTATAGCAGGAAAAAACTGCTTAATGATAATTATTATGCCTATAGCTGAGAGCATGCCATGAACAGCAGCAGGAGGAAAATAATCACCCACTTTTCCGACTTTAAGAAAACCGAATAACGCCATTATTATTCCCCCTATTACTACAGCGCCTAGCGCATTCGGGTAATCCATGGCTTCTACAGCACCTAGTGTAATGACTATTAAGCCTGCTGCAGGGCCACTAATGGTTACAAAAGTTCCTGATATTCTAGATGCCAATAATCCTCCTACTATGGCTGCTATTAAGCCAGCTATAGGAGGCACTCCAGAAGCTATGGCTATGCCTAAACAAAGAGGAAGAGCGATTAAAGAGACACTAAACCCTGAAATGAGATCATCTTTAAAATGAGCTTTCAGTCCTTCAATACCTCTTTTAGGTAATTCGTTTGTTTTCATTATCTAATTTATTGACAACTAATGAGTGGTTCACTCATAAGCTGCAAAAGAAAAGGCTAATCTATCAAATAATCGACTTCCAAAGTACCTGCCTTGACTTGGTTTTAGGTTATACAGAAAAAATCCCAGTAAGTAGAAATAAGTTTAAATGAGAATAAAAAAGCCTCCATTTTAGGAGGCTCTTTAAAATGTTAAATTTTTTATGGCGTAGCAATACTATTGCAACGCTCTAGATGAAGCTATTTAAAAATTAATATCTAACTGCATTAGAAAGTTTATTGGAGCCTGAGGGTAAAACGCGTTTTGCTCTTCTAGGATATTAGTACTTGTGCCATTGTCTATAATTTCCGAATTATAGCTATAGGTATATCCGTTAGAGGAATACTCTTCAGAAAGTACATTGTTTACCATAAAGCTAATGCCTAACTCCTTTACAAATCCTGGCTGGCAAGCATATCTTAATATGATGTCATTCACCAAATAGGCGTCTATAGACTTAGCGTCATTACTAGTATTGTCTAAGAACTGCTGTCCTACATATTTAGTAAGAAGGTTCAGATTTAGAGTAGATTTAGAGCGTTTTAACACAGTGAAGCCTAAATCAGAGCCTAAAATGGTGTTAGGGCTGAAACTAATGTCGGTATCCTTAAAATCTGCTGTGAGTTCTTCTGAATCTAAGAAGTTAAAGTCTGGATCAAACTGGAAACTCTGAACTCTTTCTGTAAAAGCAGTAATCTTGTTCTGACTGAAAGTGGCATTCACCTGCCAGTTTATCTTAGGTGTAATCTGATAGCCTGCTATAAGCTCTATTCCTCTTCTAAAACTCTCTGACACATTAGTTCTCACAGAACCTCCAGACTCGTTTACCTCTCCTGTAAGTACTAATTGGTTAGTGTAATCCATATTATAGAGGTTTACATTAAATGCCATTTTTTTAGCGCGGTAGTGGTAGCCTAATTCTAGGTCGTTCAGTGTTTCTGGCTCAGGCACATTTCCAGGTGTAGCATCTATGAAATCTCCTCTAGAAGGTTCTCTGTTAGCTATGCTATAACTACCATAGAACTGGTGTTTTCCTTTAGTATAGGAGAGGCCAAATTTAGGATTTATAAATGTGTAGGAAGTGTCTACATCTATTTCCCTAAGGTCATTGTCTAGTCCTTGGGTTTGGTAATTTACGAACCTTCCTTGCACATCACCAAACACACTTAGCTCATCAGTAACATCGTAAGTGGCTTTTAAGTAACTGCTGAGATCATCTTTAGTAGCATCACCTTCGTAATAGCGGTCACCTAATTCTGAATCGCCAGCATATTCAGACCAGATAACTTCACCGAAGTGATCTCCTACATACTGGTTAACAGCTCCACCAAAAATGGCATTTACTTTATTTTTTCTATAGTTCAGAGCCCACACCCCTCCATAGAAATCATTGTCTAACCATCTTCTAACGATGAGGTCAGACTCAGTAATAGTGCCAGCTGGTATGTCTTCATTAGCTACCGCAATACCGAATTCCTCAAGGTCTGCCTCTTTTTCATACTCTTCGAAAAATCCTGCTCCTTTAGTGTAATGGCCGCTGATGTTCAAGTTCAGCGCGTTAGAAAATGAATGAGTAAAATGAAGCTGGTAATGGTCTTGACCATAATCATCTACTTGGTTTTCGTAATCGTAGAAGTTATAGGTTCTGTCAGCGTTTAGGAGACGTTCTCTATCTTCAGCATCTAAGCCTAAGACATTATCTGCCAGGTTCTCTAAACCAGCTTGGTCATTTTCCAGAACGGCTTCAGGAGTTCCGTACCATGACTGATAAGTGCGTTCTTCTCCTTGAATAATCACAGCTTTAAGAGTCGTGTTTTTCAGATACATTCCAGCATTTAGGTATAGAGAACTGAGATTTGCAGAAGCTCTATCTATGTAACCATCAGAAGTAATTCTAGAAAGTCGGCCATTAACGTTCCACTTGTCATTTATCATTCCAGAGGAAAATTCTAAATTAGACCTGAGGGTGCCATAAGAGCCTCCACCAAGCGTAGTTTTGAACATGCTTTCTTTAGCTGGTCTGGTAGTTTGAAGATTAACGGTTCCTCCAAAGGCTGAAGCTCCGTTAACACTAGTGCCGACACCACGCTGAATCTGAATACTATTCACACTGCTGCCAAAGTCTGGCATGTTTACCCAAAATACGCCTTGGCTCTCAGAATCATTCAATGGAATACCATTAACGGTCACATTAATTCTGGTAGCATCAGACCCTCTAATTCTCAGTCCGGTGTAGCCTATTCCGGCTCCGGCATCTGAAGTAGTAACTAAACTGGGCGACATTCTTAAGATGTAAGGAAGGTCCTGACCGAAGTTCATTTTTTCTATTTCTTCTTCACCTATCTGAGTGTAGGCCATAGGTGTTTTAGCATCTATGTTCACTCCCGCTATTTGTACTTCAGAAATAGATACGGCATCTTGTTTTAGCGCTAACATGAGGTTAGCGCTGTTGCTTTTAGCTACTACTTGTTCTAACGTTTCATAGCCAATAAAATCTATTTCTAGAGTAGCAGTTTCTCCAGTTTTAATGTCTATAGAAAACGTACCGTTAGGTTTAGAAAGCACAGAGTAATAGCTGTCTTTTAGTGTAATAGTAGCTCCAGAAAGAGGTTCTGAAGCTTGGTCAGTTACTGTTCCAGTAATTGTAAATTGGCTCCACATGGCTGTGGAAATTAGCATGAGCCAAAGGCTCGAAAAAAAATGTTTCATTGCATGAATTAGTTGGAAACTCGGGGTGAGTATCCTTAGGTTAAACAATTCCCTAACTGGCATTATCCGGTCAGGTTCTACGGGTATAATCTCAGCCCTATGTTCACATTTGAACTCAGGCACCCCTGTTTGAGATGGCGCAAATGTAGGGATTCTAGTATTACTTTGAGTAATGAAGAATTTGGAATGTGTGGTAGAGCGGTGGCAATCCCTATCGAGGGGGCGGGAGCCAAGAAAATGTTCTAGTGGCTAGGCTTTAGTGTTTAATTGAGAATGTAGAATTTGGAATGAAGAATTTGGAATGAAGAATGTGAAATATCGAAAATGGTGCAGAGCGTTGGCTCGCCCTTTAGGCGGTGCACTGAGCTTTTTGTCGAATGTGGTTAGGGGAAGCGGGGGCTTTTTAGTCGCTAATCGCTAGTCCTTGGTTTCTAGAGTCCTGCTAAAGTCTTACATCTAAAATCTAAAACCGTAAATCTAAAATCCTAAGCCAATTCCTTAACCTCACAAAGCTCCTTAAGCTTCTCCACTGCTGTGTCTATATGGGCTCTTTGAGTGAATCTAGAAAACGAAAATCTCAGACTGGCTCTGCCAGGCTTAATGGCATTAATGGCTTCTAGCACATGAGAACCTTTGGCAGCTCCAGAGCTGCAGGCACTTCCGCCAGAGCAGGCTATGCCTTCTAGATCTAGAAGAAAAAGCATCATGCCAGCATTATCACAAGGGGCTAGGGTAAGATTGAGCACGGTATAAAGACTATCTTGACTCTGGCTATCGCCATTAAATTCTACGCCTGGGAGCTCTTCCTTACATTTAGAAATCATATATTGTTTTAAATCACTCACATATTTCTGATGACCTTCTAGTTCTCTATTCGCTATTTCCAGAGCTTTGGCTAATCCTATTATACCATAAAGATTTTCGGTTCCACCTCTCAGTTGGCGTTCTTGGCCACCGCCTATTATAATCGGTTTTATTTTCAGGTCTTTATTGATATACAAAAATCCTATTCCTTTAGGGCCATGCAGTTTATGAGCTGCACATGTAAGAAAATCTATTTTTAAGTCTTGAAGGTCAAAAGCGTAATGCCCCATGGTCTGAACTGTATCAGAATGAAAAATGGCATTGTACTTCTGGCATATTTCACTCACTCTTTTCAGTGGAAGTATATTGGCTATTTCATTATTGCCATGCATAAGACTCACTATGCATCTCTTAGAACATTCACTCATGAGTTGTTCCAGATGCTTTAGGTCTACATGGCCTTTTTCATCCAGGTTTACGTGCACTACTTCTGCTTTTCCTAAAGTCTGCATATTATCGGCAGTCTTAATTACTGCACTGTGCTCTATGGCTGTAGTAATAATTCTGCCGCATCCTAAATCTAACACTGCCGATCTAATGGCTAGATTATCTGCTTCCGTTCCGCCAGAAGTAAAGCAGATTTCTGCAGGCACACAATTTAAAAGACTGGCTATTTTTCTACGCGACTGTTCTATGGCAGTTTTAGTCTTTCTACCAAAAGAGTGGCTAGAACTGGGGTTGCCAAAATGAGTTTCCATGTATGGAATCATGGCACCTACTACCTCAGGATCCATAGGAGTAGTGGCTGCGTTATCTAAATATATTGGTTTCATCTGCGCGTTATTCTAAAGTGCTACCGACTGTGAGTTTATTTCATCCATGAGTTTCTTAGCCAAAGCTTGAGCTTTTTCAGGAGATTTTCCCTCGGCATAAACTCTTACTATAGGTTCAGTATTAGACTTTCTTAAGTGAACCCATCCCTCTTCGAAATCTATTTTTACCCCATCTACAGTAGTCAGTTTTTCTGAGTCATATTTTTCTTTAATATCTGCCAGCACGGCATCCACATCTAAACTCGGAGAAAGGTTTACCTTACTCTTAATCATGTGGTACTGCGGGTAAGAGTCTCTCAGTTCTGTCATTTGAAGCTTCTTTTCAGCATAAAGCGAAAGGAAAAGAGCCACACCCACTAAAGAGTCTCTACCATAATGAAGTTCAGGAAAAATAATTCCACCGTTACCCTCACCGCCTATTACCGCATTAGTGTCTTTCATGGCATTTACCACATTTACCTCACCCACAGCAGAAGCCGTGTAAGTTTGGCCATGCTTATGAGTTACATCTGCTAGCGCTCTTGTGCTAGAAAGATTACTTACAGTGTTTCCTGGCCTTCTACCTAACACATAATCTGCCACAGAAACCAGTGTGTATTCCTCGCCAAACATGCTGCCATCTTCGCACACCATGGCCAGTCTGTCTACATCTGGGTCTACTACTATGCCCATGTCGCAGTTTTTCTCTACCACCAGGTTAGAAAGTTCAGTTAGATGCTCTTTTAGAGGTTCTGGATTATGCGGGAAATCACCATTGGGCTCACAGAACAGGCGTTCTATTCTTGTAACCCCAAGTGCTTCTAACATGGCCGGTATGGCTATTCCTCCTGTGCTATTTACAGCATCTACTGCCACATGAAGGTCTGCTGCCTTAATGGCTTCTAGGTTTAAAATATCTAGTTTGAGTATTTCTTTAATATGCGTTGCAATGTAGGTGTCGTCCACCTCATAACTCCCTAAATCATACACCTCTGCATAATTAATTTCTCCAGAAGCGGCTATGGCCAAGACCTCTTCTCCATCCAAACCAGAAATGAACTCTCCTTTTTCGTTCAGTAGTTTAAGGGCATTCCACTGCGCTGGATTGTGACTGGCAGTGAGGATAATTCCAGCATTTGCTTTTTCCATAGGCACGGCCACTTCTACCGTAGGAGTGGTGCTTAAACCTAAATCTAAAATATCTGCACCCATACCCATGAGTGTGCCACATACGAGGTGGTTTACCATTTCTCCGCTAATTCTGGCGTCTCTGCCTACTACCACTTTAATCTTTTCTTTTCCAGAGCGTTTCTGAATGAAAGCCACGAATGCAGCAGTAAATTTCACGATGTCTTCTGGAGTAAGATTCTCATCTCGTTTTCCTCCTATGGTACCTCGAATTCCAGATATAGATTTAATTAGGGTCACGTGCTTTTGGGATTTAAGTTCTATTGCAACGCAAAGTTAATAGGAAACCTAACTCTAGCCCGTGAAATAAAATCGGATTATTAAGAACCTACAACAGGTAATCCACAGCATGCATATTTAGATGTTAAAAACAAAGTCCCATAACCAATGAAAAGTATGCATTCATCGTTATATTTGGAAGAGCCACTGAAGAGTGCTGCCAATTTGTCCTCAAATTTAGGATGGCATAAGACTTGACTTAAGTGGAATAATTAAACATGGAGACGTATGTGGATGGATGAAGAAGACGCTCATTTAGAGGAGCACAATTCAGGGAAGCTGGTAGATAAATTCAACCTAATGCTTAAAGAATCTTCTAGCTATTATTTTGATGTAGATCAGCTAGAAGTAATTATAGATCACTATTTAGAACGTTCTAAGCCTAAGGCGGCTTTAAGAGCTGTGGAGCATGGGCTTTCTATTTTTGACCAAAATAATTTTTTACGACTAAGAAAAGGGCAGATACTAATTAGCCTAGGAGCTTTTGACCAGGGTAAATCCATTTTAGTGGAGCTGCTGGAGTCTGACCCTGAAAACCAAGAGATTTTATTCGGCTTAGGAATGGCTTATGCCCAGGAGCATGATGCTAAAAAGGCCATTCATTATTATAAACAGGCTTTTGATGTGGCTGATAATGAGTTAAAAATAGAAGTGTTGGTAGAATTAGCGTTGCAATACCAAATTACAGACGAACCAGAAAAAGCACTAGCGTGTTATAAGAAAGCCCTGGAATTCAATAAGAACTTAGGTCTTGTGCTGAGGGAGCTGACCAGTTTTGCAAAGCGAAACGATATGCTGGTGGAATGTGAGGAGCTGGTGCAGGCATTCTTAGACGAACATCCTTATGCGCAGAAAGCATGGTTCTTTTTAGGGCAAATGTATTTTGAATTTGAGCTATTCGAAAAAGCGGTGAGTGCTTATGATTTTGCGCTTACTATTAAAGAGGATTACGCTTTAGTGTATTACAAAAAGGCGGAATCTTTAATTAAGATCAAAGCTTACGATAGAGCTCTAGAAGCTCTTCACGAAGAACTGAAGCACAGAGAACCTATGGCTCTTAACTACTGTATTATGGCAGATTGTTATGAGAACTTAGATGATTTCGAGCAGGCAGAAACTTATTATAAGAAAGCATTAGAAAAAGACGAGTGTTTTTCTGAGGCGTATATAGGGCTAGGCTTTTTGAAAGAAATTCAGTTTGATTATTTAAATGCGCTGCCTTATTACAGAAAAGCTGTGGAAATAGAGCCAGAAAATTATAATGCCCACCTAATGCTTTCTAGTGTGCTAACAGAACTGGATAGAACAGATGAAGCTAAAAATGTGGTGAGCAACTTATTAACCATAGAGCAAGGAATAGAGGAGGCTTGGATAGAGTTAGCATATATCTATGCCAGTGAGGATGATTTAGACCATGCGCTAACTATTGTGGATGAAGGGATAGAAACTGCTTTCTCAAATGAGCAACTTTGGTTAAAAAAAGTAGTTTATTTGCACAAAATTGGAAAGCGAAGAGAAGCTATAGAATTAGCTCGTGAGCTCTTGGTAGAAGATAAAAGTGTAAAAACGACACTAGCTAATGCCAGTAAGGATTTATTACAGGATCCAGAGTTTGTTTTATTGCTGAACCAGTTCTAAGAAAAGAACACATGAATTTAGACTTACCCTTCATACCAGAGCGTACTACTAAACCAAGAGAAAACGGAGTGAATATGATCATGGATAAAGCCTTATCTACAAGAGAGGCTGAAGACATGATTTCTGCTAGTGGAGACTATGTAGATCTAGTAAAACTAGGTTTCGGTACATCTTTCTTCGCTAAGAATAACAAGGAGAAAATAAAACTTTACCACGAGGCAGGAATGGATGTTTATCTAGGAGGAACTCTCTTTGAGGCGTTTTATGTGCGTGGAAAATTAGATGAGTATAAAAGATTTTTAGATCATTTAGGTCTAAACACGCTAGAGGTATCAGATGGTTCTATAGTGCTGCCACATGATGAAAAGTTAGAGTTGATTTCTACTCTTTCTAAAGACTATAAAGTGCTATCTGAAGTAGGTTCTAAAGAAGAAGGAATTTTAATAGCTCCTGCCAAGTGGATTAGCATGATGCAGACAGAGCTAGAAGCTGGAAGCTGGAAGGTTATAGCAGAAGCTAGAGAAAGTGGAAATGTAGGTATATACAGGCCTAATGGATCTGCACATACTATTTTAGTAAATAAAATATTAGCTAAGGTAGATGGAGATAGAATACTCTGGGAGGCTCCTAAAAAACCACAGCAGGTATGGTTCATTAAGCTTTTAGGGCATAATGTAAACTTAGGTAACATAGCCCCTAATGATGTTATTCCATTAGAAACTCTTAGAGCAGGATTAAGAGGAGACACCTTCTTTAACTGGCTTCCAGAAGATATAGTTAACCTAAGAGCACCTAAATAAAAGCGTAAGTAATGCAAGAGATTACTCCAGAACAGTTCAAAGAAAAAGTAAGCAAAAAGGAAGAATTTCAGCTTATAGACATTCGAGAAGAATTCGAGGTGGAGTACTGCGGCATTAACGGAGAGCACATTCCTATGGCAGAGATCCTAGAGAATGTAGATAAAATCAGAAAGGACATTCCTGTTATTTTTCACTGCCAAGCAGGAAACAGAAGTAAGGCCGTAATCTACATGTTAGAAAAAAAGCATGGTTTTACTAATCTATATAATCTAGAAGGTGGTGTTAAAGGCTATGCCTCTGATATAGATGACTCATTAAACTGCTATTAATAGACTTATATGTTACCACTCCAAAGGTTAGCTCTATTTTTTAAAGGCATGGCCATGGGTGGAGCAGATGTGGTTCCAGGTGTTTCAGGCGGGACTATAGCATTCATTACAGGCATTTACGAAGAACTTTTAGAAACCCTTTCGGGTTTAAAGCTGGGGTTATTAAAAACTTGGAAGCAGAGAGGGTTTAAAACCTTTTGGTCTGAATTAAATGGCGGGTTTCTACTCACTCTTTTTTCAGGAATAGCTGTGAGTCTTCTCTCATTGGCTGTAGCTGTAGAGTATTTACTTCATAATTATCCTATTCTGCTGTGGTCATTCTTTTTTGGGCTCATAGTGGCCTCAGTGTGGCTTATGGGAAAACAAGTGAAAGAGTGGAATGTTATAACTGTACTGGCCTTAATTATAGGTTCCATTGTAGCTTATTACATCACTACTATAACACCTTCTAACGGAATAGATTCTTGGTGGTACATTTTACTGAGCGGGGCAGTAGCCATTACTGCTATGATTTTGCCCGGTATTTCAGGCAGTTTTATTTTACTTCTTATGGGAATGTATACTGCTGTGCTAGGGGCACTAAGTGGCAGTTTGAAAAGTGTTCTGGCATTAGACTGGTCTGCATTGGGAGATACAAGTAAAATTTTGGTTTTGTTTATTATAGGATGTTTAGCAGGACTTATCCTATTTTCAAAGGCCCTCAATTGGTTATTTAAATCATATAAGAACATTACCATAGCAGTCCTTACAGGTTTTTTAATAGGGAGCTTAAATAAGATTTATCCGTGGAAGCAAATACTAAAAACATTTACTAAACACCCTGGCACAGAAAAGGAAGAGATTATTCCAGTAGTAGAAAGAAATGTGTGGCCAGCCGAATTCACAGAGTTAGGCTATGGAGATAATTTTCTAGTTGGGGCTATCGTTTGTTCAATGATAGGAGTGGTTTTGATAGTGCTGCTAGATCGGTTTTCTCCTGAGGAGTGATGGGTGTGTATAGGTATGGCTTTAACGGTATGGAGAAGGATGATGAGGTTGCTGGGGAAGGAAACTCTTATGATTTTGGGGCTCGGATGTATGATTCTAGGTTAGGAAAGTGGCTAGCGATAGATCCTTTAGCAAGAGAATATCCTTGCCTAGCTCCATATATAGGAATGGGTAATAATCCGATATTTTTCAGAGATGCTGATGGAAGAGTTTTGGTGGATAAAAACGGTAATATCATTTACGAAAAACATGAGTCCAAAGAATCAGTAACATACAAAGAAGGAGGATATACAATTACTATTACACCAGTTTATGTCTTTTCAAATTCTGGTCAAAGAATAGAAGTTCAGAAATACACGGTATTAGAAACAAGTACGGGTAAAAAAGTAGATAATCAACTTGTTAACAAAACATATAACTGTCATGGATATTCTTCCTTAGGAGGGAAGTTTAGGGTTGATTCATCAAGCCAAACGAGTAACAGGCTTTTAAATGATAAAGCTGGATCAGAGGATTTGGGAGGAGATTTAACAGGAATGTTAAATGATGATTTTAGTGAAATTAAAAAAGGAGATGTAATAGTACTCTATAATAATGATGGCATTGCCGTGCACTCTTACGTTTTCTCAGGATCAGATAGCACAGATGACAAGGTTCTTTCTAAAAATGGTGAGGCTGGAATTAATTCATTCCCTGATGGTGTTAATCCTAATGCCAGCACTGATGATGTTTTTAACCTTTATAATTCAATCGAAAGTGGGGGAGTATCAAAGGGATTCTTTACGCCTGTAGAAAATAAAGTACAAAAATTCAGCGTAGCAAGAACTCAAGAAGATGGGACCGCTGAACAGATTGATTTTACGAAAGAAATAATAGAGGACATAAAAAAGGCTTATGTTCCTGAAAGTACCGACCCAAATTAATGATTCACAATGAAATACTATATTTTAATACTTATTCTTTTTGTAGGGTGTATAAATGAAAAGAATGTTTTAACGGAAAGTGAATCGATCTTAGAGGAAATAGATGAGGCTATTATTGACTTTAATCCAGTGCTTTCTGTTATCAGAGCTAAAAAGTTAACTCCTAAAGAATTTCTTTTATTGATTAGTGGTGAAGATTATCCTTTTATTCCTATCGAGATTAATGAGTTTCCTGAAAGTTGGGTGAAGAAATGTGATGTGGTCGAATTATTACGTTTTCAGGAAGATACTACTAAATGTCCACTGATTCCGGATACATATAAATCTGATATTAGAGATTTTCAATCAAAATCAACTATTAAGGAAGAGGCTTTAAGACTAATAAACAGCTATTACATTGGGTGGTATCCATGTAGTATTGTTTATGATTACGAGACTATTTTAAATGAAAAAGTTGTGACATGTAACACCAGCTCGCGCTAACGTATTCCACTCCCAATTAGCTGGCGCAGAACTCTGGTCTGTGCCTTCATCAAACAGAGACGAGAATGCGTTGCAATTGGAGCTTCAAAACAGGTTACAAAGTCTTCTGCCAACTTCATGTTTAGTGCCTTGCAATTTACCCTTCCCAATAATTATCGGGATCGACAAAGAACTCAGCACAGCGTTCCTCATAGAAAATCCTAATTCAGAATTAAAATGCTACAGAAGAGCAACTTCATGGGGTTTTAGAATAAGAGTATTTCCTTAATCTGAGATTATCATTCTGCACTGCCCTTGAGCAGGTGTTAACACTAAACTGTTCCCAAAATATATCCCACCTGAACCATGTCTATTCAGTGCCTGGCCTAAATACTACCCTAAACCATGTTACATTTGTTCTTTGCAAAGCATAAACACATGAAACACTTACTAGTTATTCTTACAGCCATTATTTCTTTCTCTGCCCACAGTCAGGGTGCTGAAGAAACCTTGCCTTTTGTAGCCTATTGGTCATTAGGAGATTCTTTTGTTTATGAGGTAGAAAAGACTTCTGTTAAAATGAACGATGGAGTTATTACCGAAAATGATACCACACGATATACCGCTACGTTTTCTGTAGTAGACTCCACCTCTGCCACTTACACGGTTAGTTATGCTATAAAAAATGATTTTCCCAGCCAATTTGGGAGTGGAGAAATTCCTGAGGCGCTCAAAAAATTTGAGGAGATTACTCTGCTCATATTAACTGATGAGTTCGGTTCTTTTAAAGAAATAAAAAACTGGGAAGAAGTTTCGGAAAAGCTAAATAACATGACTAACCTAGTGGTGGCTAGTTTCGTGGAGGCTGGCTTAATCAAAGAGTCTGAAACGGAAGCTGTATTGAAAGGAATACTAGCTACTATGGTTTCACAGCAGGCTATAGAACAACTTGCTTTTCAAGAGATTCAGCTCATGCTATTTCCTTTTGGGGCAGAATTGAGTACAGAAGAACTGGTGTATGAAGAACTTCTGCCCAATGTATTTGGTGGAGACCCTATTAGAGCTGATTCCAGATTGAACATTTCAGATATTAACCGTGAGGATGACAGTTGTATCATTAGTCATTCTCTCAGTGTAAATGAAAAGGATACCAAAAAACTTATCGGTGACCTTATGGAGACCATGAATTTAGATGCTGCTGATTTTAAAAAAGAAATAAATCGATCTAAGTATGATATGCAGGATGTAACAGTTTCAAGCTTCAATTACGACTACGGATTGCCTTTATCTGTTCATTACACTAGAGATTTTGAAATAGTGTTGTTAGGCGAAAACTCCACTCAACTAAAAGAAATTATTATAGAGCTTGTGGAGGTACTTTAGTGAGCGGGTTTTTTCATAACCAAAGGTGTTGTTCAGCGGAAAAAAAAGTCCAGCTCGCCCTGACGTATTCCACTCCCAAAAAGCTGGCGCAGAACTCTGGTCTGTTCCAGCTAGCTCGAACATTACAAAATAAACAACAAGTAGCTGGCGCGAGGCTTTGTCTCGTGACTTCAAGCAAACAGAGACGAAAGTGCGTTTCAACCACCACAAATTGCTAAAGACGATTCTGCCAGCTTCACGCTCAGTTCCTCGCAATTCACCCTGCTTCGACAAAGAGCTCAGCGCAACGCTCCTTGAAGAAAATGAAAATTCAAAACAAGAATTGTGAAGGAGGGGAATTTAATGGGTTGTATTTCTAAAGTATTTATCTAAACGAAATCCGAACCCTGCACGTTCGACATTGAGGCTGCTTTGCGAGCCGCTCAGTGACCAAGCGGCTGCCGAAGGGCACGCAAACGCAGACGAAGGTGTGTTTTAGTCATTCGCAGATTGCTCATAAAATAAATTAGAATCACATGACTCGTCCTCTCCATCCCCAATAACCTCAGGATCTAAAAGTGCTTCACGGTCTTGATAAAAATAGACGTTCTTCCTGCGTTTGCCAATGGTTTCTGCAGAAAGCAAAATTTTTAGTGCCAAATGAATGAATAAAAATGGACTAACAATAGAAATGATGTAATTCACCCACTCCGGAATGGCTTCTATCTGAGAAATAATGTCATGAACCACCAAAACCGCACTTACCCAAATAGTAGTGCTTTAATGTCTTTCATAACATTAAAGGTTAAACAGGGGAATCTGTTAATTCTAGAGATTGACTGACAGTAAAGTCACTTGAATTCATTGTAAATCGCTGAAGACCTGCCTCGCTTACCGATAGAATTTTGGGATTGACAATAGCCTTGTTGTCACCTATCTTTGCACAACTTTTCGGGTCAGTCCTACGGGAGAAAAGTGCTCAAATCACTACGTATATGGAAGAAACAATCACTAAGTCAACTGCCAATAGCTCCTCTAGTCCGCACATTAATAAGTTGCTAGAAGATTACCGTTTGGCATGTCTAAGTAGAGAAGCATCACTTTTAGGTAGAAAAGAGGTTCTCACTGGTAAGGCTAAATTTGGGATTTTCGGAGACGGAAAAGAGGTAGCTCAGCTGGCCATGGCTAATCAGTTTAAAAATGGTGACTTTAGAAGTGGTTACTACAGGGATCAAACCTTTATGATGGCCATAGGTGAGCTTACTGTAAGAGAATACTTTGCGGCACTTTATGCACATACAGATATTTCTAAAGACCCTACCTCTGGAGGACGGCAGATGGGAGGGCATTATGCCACCAGAAGTTTAAACAGTGATGGAAGTTGGAAGAACCTCATGGAGCAGAAGAATTCTTCTTCTGATATTTCTCCTACGGCTGGTCAGATGCCTAGATTACTGGGTTTAGCGCAAGCGTCTAAGGTCTATAAGCACAATAAAGATTTGCATACAGGATTTGAAAAATTTTCTGATAGAGGCCAGGAAGTAGCTTTTGGAACCATCGGGGATGCCAGCACTTCTGAAGGCCTTTTCTGGGAATCTATGAATGCCTCGTCAGTATTAAAAGTGCCAATGTGCATGTCTGTATGGGATGATGGTTACGGTATATCAGTACCTAAAGAATACCAGACTACTAAGGGAAGTATCTCCGAGGCACTCTCAGGATTTGATCCTAAGGCAGGAGAAAATGGTGTTAAAATATTTAGAGTTAAAGGTTGGAATTATCCAGACCTCATGCAGGTATATGAAGAGGCAGTTTCTGTATGCAGAACACAGCACCAGCCGGTATTAGTGCATGTAGAAGATCTAACTCAACCTCAAGGGCATTCTACTTCTGGATCTCATGAGCGTTATAAGTCTGCTGAACGACTAAAGTGGGCAGAAGAGTTTGACTGTATTAGAAAATTTGGAGAGTTTATTCAAGAGCTCAAAATTGCAACGCAAGAAGAGCTAGATGAGATTAGAAAAGAAGCTAAAAAAGAAGTAAGAACAGAGCAGAAAAGTGCATGGGCAGACCTCAGAGCCATGCTTAATGGTGAAGTAAGTGAAGCTATTTCCGTGCTTGAGCCATTGGCTTTAAATTCTAAGGTAGGTGCTCATGTTACGGCATTGATAAACGATTTAAAGTCTGACTCAGAGCCTATAAGGCGAAGCATAGTGAGTACGGTGAAGAAAGCACTTAGAGCTTGTGCGGGAGAAGAATTGGAAGAGAAAACCACCACTATAAACTGGTTTAAAGGCTATAAAATGCGCACAGATGCCATGTACTCTGATCACCTTTACAGCCAGTCTAATGAGCGTGTAGAACTGGTTTCTGAGTTAAAGCCTACTTATGCACCAGAGCCAGAAATGGTAGATGGTAGAATTATCCTCAGAGATAACTTCGAATACATATTTTCTAATAGGCCTGAAGTGCTTACCTTCGGAGAGGATACGGGTAAAATAGGCGGTGTAAACCAGTCTATGGAGGGCATGCAAGAGAAGTTTGGAGAGTTAAGAGTTTCAGATACAGGAATTAGAGAGGCTACCATTTTGGGTCAGGGTATAGGTATGGCCATGAGAGGGTTAAGACCTATAGCAGAGATCCAATACTTGGATTATTTGTATTACGCGTTGCAAATCATACGTGACGATTTAGCTACAGTGCATTATAGAACTAGAGGAGGTCAAAAAGCTCCATTAATAATAAGAACAAGAGGCCATAGGCTGGAAGGAATATGGCATGCAGGTTCTCCTATGGGAGCGATCATAAATTCTGTTAGGGGAATAAATGTCTGTGTTCCTAGAAACATGACCCAAGCGGCAGGAATGTATAACACGCTTCTTCAGTCTGATGAGCCGGCATTAGTTATAGAATGCTTGAATGGTTATAGGGTGAAGGAAGCTAAACCTACTAACTTAGGAGAATTTAGAACTCCACTAGGAAAGGTAGAAGTACTAAATGAAGGCACAGATGTTACCGTGGTAAGTTATGGGTCTACGCTAAATATATGCGTTGCAACGCTAAACCAGCTCCAAGAAGCAGGCATTTCAGTAGAATTAATAGATGTGCAAACATTACTTCCTTTTGACGTGGAGCACGCCATTTCTAAATCAGTAGAAAAAACCAATAGGCTGGTAATCATTGATGAAGATGTGCCTGGAGGAGGCTCTGCCTTTATTTTAGATCAGATAGTTAACAAACAGGGAGCGTGGAAATATTTAGATTCTCAGCCATTAACAGTTACGGCTAAGCCACACCTTCCGCCATATGGAACAGACGGAGATTATTACAGCAAGCCAGCGATAGAAGACGTGTTTGATACGGTATATGCCATTATGAGTGAAGCTGATCCAGTAAAATTCCCGTCTATCTATGAGTAGTATCTTGGAGTTTAGCTTAACTAAGGAGTTTATTGAACTTAATAAACTCCTTAAATTCGAAAATGTAATTTCTAGCGGAGCAGAAGCTGGAGTGGTTATTTCTGATGGTTTAGTTCTCGTAAATGGTGAAGTAGAAACCAGAAAACGCAAGAAACTTAGGTCTGGAGATATAGTGATGTTTGAAAATGTCACTATAAAGGTAGTCTAGGATTAGGTTTTCTTTGTATTTTTCACTTTAGAAATTATGCATGCATAACAATTTTAGCATTGCATGCTTCTCTTTCCATTAATGAAATACCAAATGAAGAACATTTCTAAGGTTGTAGAAATTAAAAAACTCCTATTGAGTAGCATAGCTTTAATGGTGGGTGTCTTGGGCTATACTCAAGGTACTCTAAAGGGAGAAGTAAAAGATCAATCTACAAATGAGCCTGTTCCTTTCGCTAATGTGCTAATAGCCGGAACTCAGAATGGAACTACTACAGATTTTGACGGTGATTTTTCCTTAGATGTGGCTTCTTTTCCTGTAGAAATAGAGTTTTCGTTCATAGGCTATGAAACATTAGTAAAAACATTTACAGAAGCCAGCTCTAAGATTAAAATCCAATTGAATTCTACCTCTATTAACATTACAGGGGCGGATGTGGTGGAAGATAGAATCACCGATAAACAAAAACAGCAGCCTCTCACAGTAGAAACCATGGATGTTCTAGCTATCAAAGAGGCGCCATCAGGAAATTTCTATGAAGGCTTAGGGAACCTAAAAGGAGTAGACTTAACTTCTGCCAGCTTAGGCTTTAAAGTGGTTAACACTAGAGGATTTAATAGCACTTCCCCAGTGAGGTCTCTTCAGCTAATAGATGGGGTGGACAACCAATCTCCAGGTTTGAACTTTTCGTTAGGAAACTTCTTAGGAGCCTCAGATTTAGATGTAAGAAAAGTAGATATTATAGCAGGAGCTAGTTCAGCTTTTTTCGGTCCTGGGGCGTTTAATGGTGTAATTAATATGGAAACTAAAGATCCGTTTCTTTTTCCAGGCATCAGCGCTAGCTTTAAAGTAGGAGAGCGAAACATGGGTGAGGTGGCAGTAAGGTGGGCAGACTATACCACGAATGAAGCAGGAGAGTATAAATTTGGGTATAAGATTAACATCTTTGCCATGAGAGCAGATGACTGGGAAGCTACTAACTATAACCCAGTAGATGATTCTGAACATGGCTTAACTCATCCGTTTGGATTCGATGCTGTTAATATTTATGGAGATGAGCCAATAGCAACTAATAATGATGTAACCAGTGATATTTTTACTAATAAGGGTTTATCGGAATGGTACAGGAACGGATATAGAGAAGAAGATTTAGTAGACTATAATACTGATAATTTCAAGTTCAACACAGGCTTGTATTACTACATCAATAAAAACTTATTAGCCACTTATAATTTCAATTACAGTACAGGCAGCACCGTATTTCAGGGAGATAATAGGTTCAGGTTAGAGAATATTCAGTTTTTCCAAAACCAAGTGGAATTGAGTAATCCAGGAAAATGGTTCGTAAGAGCTTATGCTACTAATGAAGATGCTGGAGATACGTATGATATAGTAACCACAGCCATCAGAATGCAGGAAGCCAGCGGAACCACAGGTGAGTGGAACACGAGATTTAGAACTCTATGGAATAGTCAAATCTCTCCGCAAATAGATGCTAATCCTATTGAAGACGACATCTCAGCTCAAGCTTCAGCCGGTGGAGGCTTGGCCCTGTATACAGATCTAATGCTCGACTGGATAGCTACTGACTTTGAATACTTTAATAACTTTTACCAGCAAACGGTAGACAATGTAAATCAGACTTCAGGCACTTTCTTGCAGCCTTTTTATGAACCTGGAACTGCTAGGTTTGACCAATTATTTAATGATGTTACCTCCAGTACCTTTACCGAAGGTGGAAGTAGATTCTATGATAAGAGTGCCCTCTACCACATACATGGAGAATATCAGATAGAGGGTAAGTGGGCAGATTATAGAATAGGGGGTAACGCTAGGTATTACACGCCTCAGAGTCGAGGTACTATTTTCAGTGACACCTTAGAGTATGTGTATCTTACAGATGAAGATGGATTAGCGGTATTAGACGAAAACGGAAGGAGAATAACTACAGATAGCAGCCGAGTAGTTATCACTAACAGAGAGTTTGGTTTTTATGCAGGTTTAGAAAAAAAGTTTATCGAAAATAAGCTGAAGTTAAACGTTACTGCCAGAGTAGATAAAAATGAAAACTTCGATTACCTTTTTTCCCCAGCAGCATCGGTGGTATACTCCCCTCAGAAAAACCGAGTTTACCGTCTAACATTCTCTTCTGCGGTAAGAAATCCTACTCTAGCAGATCAGTATTTGTTTTATGATGTAGGTAGGGCTATTCTTCTAGGAAACATAGATGGCCGTTTTGAAGCTGGCTCAGATTCTTTGTTTACAGTAGATAGCTTTAATGAGTATAGAAACTCAGGGTCTCTAGCAGAAGGTTTAAATAGGCTGGAGTATTTCAATGTAGATAAGATCAGGCCAGAAAGAGCCAGAACCGTAGAACTAGGTTACAGAGGAACCCATTGGGAAAAGCTCTACGTGGACTTAGGATATTACTTAACGTTTTACAATGATTTCATAGGTTATAATATTGGATTAAACGGAAAATTTGATCAAGCCACTGGCTTCCCTGATGGTGGAATTCAGGCTTATCGAGTAGCCTCTAACTCTATAGAGACTGTAATTACACAAGGGTTTAATATAGGGCTGAGCTATTATTTAAAAAAGTACTCACTCACAGGAAACTATTCTTGGAATAAGTTAACCAGTTCTAATGATGATCCTATAATTCCCGCCTTTAATACACCTGAGCATAAGTTCAATTTAGGGTTTTCAGGAAGAGATTTAACTGTGTTCGATAAAATCAAACATGTAGGCTTCGGAATAAATTACAAGTGGATCCAAGGATTTATATTTGAAGGAAGTCCGCAGTTTACAGGATTTATTCCTTCTTATGATATGGTAGATGCTCAGGTAAATGTAAATGTGCCTAAATGGAACACTACATTTAAATTAGGGTGTTCTAACCTTCTAGGATTTATGCCGCTCTTTAGAGATGATTCAATCCAAAATAACATAGCCGATGCTACAGTTTTTGACAATAGAAATGTGCAGGTTTTTGGAGGTCCACAAGTAGGAAGATTAGCTTATTTTTCTATCATATATGACTTCAATCACAAGAGATAAAAATTTTAACTTTAAGATAAATAAATAATAACCAATATTTAATAAATAAATAAAATGAAGAGAACTTTACACCTTTTACTTTCTACAGCACTAATTTTTGCGTTGCAATCTGCTTTCGCACAGAGGTACTTAGATGAAGTATTCACGGATGATGAAATAATAATGACCTCTGTAACCTATGGAACAAATATAAATTTTCTAACTTCAAATCTTGCAGGAGCTAATACTGCTTCAGACGTTGTTACTTTACAAACAGCTGCTGCTTTAGGTACAGAGATACCAGCAGCTTATTTTGACCCGACAGACACTAGCACTGACGTAAAAGTTACCAATGTAGCCATGGATATTTATCAGCCAGACCAGGCTGTAGATGAAGTAACTGAACGTCCGGTAATTATCTATGTGCACACAGGTAATTTCCTTCCACCACCACTAAACGGTTCTCCTAATGGGAGAAAAGATGATAAAGTAGCTATAGAGCTCTGCCAGCAGTGGGCTAAAAGAGGTTATGTAGCTGTTTCTATTGAGTACAGATTAGGATGGAACCCGATTGCAGAAACTGTTCAAGAAAGAACAGGTACTTTATTGAATGCTGTATATAGAGCTATTCATGACGTAAAGCATGGGGTTAGAACCTTAAGAAGAGATGCGATTGCAGAAAATACTTATGGAATTGATGAATCGAGAATAGCGCTTTATGGTCAAGGTTCTGGAGGTTATGTTTCTCAGGCATATGTAACATTAGATAACCCATCTGTAGAACTTTTCTTAGAGAAGTTCAGACCTGACCCATTTGATGCTTCCGTATCTTATATAGATACACTTGCTGTTGGTAATCCTGAAGGGTTAAATGGTACTTTGACATTATACCAAAATGCTGATAATATTTCTTCGGAGGTACACATGTCAGCTAATGCTGGTGGTGCTTTAGCAGATGAGTCTTGGTTAGAAGCTGGAGATGTGCCTATGGTTTCTTTTCATTCGGTAAGAGATGATTTCGCACCCTTTACAGAAGGAACTGTAATTGTGCCTACTACGAATGAGCCAGTAGTAGCAGTAATGGGCTCTAATTTTTTCATTCAAAAGGCAAACGACTTAGGTAATAATGACGTGTTTGCATCTATTCCTGACGGAGACGTTTACACCGATGCAGCTAGAGCTCTTTATGGACAGTCTTTCGAAGCTTCTTTGGGAGTGACTGAGACGGTTAACGATACGCCAGAAGGTCTGTATCCAATAGTACTTCCTTTAACCGATTATTTACAGAATCAAGCTTCTCCGTGGGAGTGGTGGGATCCTACTTCTCCGTTAGCAATGGCTGTAGTGGGTATGATAGGAGACATAGAAGTTACAGCTCATATGAATAGCTTAGGGTCTAACCCAGATATGTCTGAAACTAAGAGTTTAACATATCTAGATACTATTCAAGGGTATTTCTTACCTAGAGTAATGTGCGCATTAGAGCTTCCTGGAGCGCTTTGTAACATAGACAATGTTCAGGACATTGCTAACTCTGCTAAAATTAACATGTATCCTAATCCGGCTTCCAATTTAGTAGCTATAGAATCTGACGAAATTATTCAGTCAATAGCTGTTTATAATGTAGCGGGTAAATTGGTGGCTACGTTAGAAGGGAAAGCAGGAAATAGACTAGAATTTTCTGTAGCTGAGTATACACCAGGGTTTTATTCGCTGCAAGTAAGAACCACGAGCGGTATATATTCTGAACAACTCATTAAAGAATAACTCGTTAATCAAGTTGAAGTTATAAAAAAAAGGGAGCCATCGGCTCTCTTTTTTGTTCATCACATATTTTCAATTCGTTTGTATCTAACGAGGATTACCCTTCCACATTTACCACAATTTTTATCCAATAGGGAGACTTCTTAGTATTAGCATGGAGTAAGATCTTTCTATACTGCCAGCCTAGCTTACCTTCTGTATCAAAGGTTACTCTAATAGTGCCCGTTTCTCCAGGTAGAATAGGCTCTTTAGAATAAATGGCCTTAGTGCAAGTGCACTCTACATCATACTTACTTATAACTAGAGGAACTTCTCCCTTGTTGGTAAAGGTAAATGTGTGTTCTAACTGAGCACCTGCTATCACTTCTTCAAACTTATGTGTTCTTTCATCAAAAGAAAACTCCGCATACTGTCCTAGAACAATAGCGGAGTTTAATATCATGATGAAAGCCACTAGCGCTTTCGTGCTCATTATCTTAGTTATTTACTGGAGCTCCAGCGTCTTTAAGAACAGGAGTTCCTGCAGAAGCAGCCAAAATAGTTCCTTTAATTCTAACAGTTTTGGTAGGTTCGTTTACTGCATTAGAAGTAATAGTTACCGATTTATTTATAGGACCGGTTCTTTTAGTGTCATACTTTACTTTGATAGCAGAAGTAGCTCCTGGTGCTACAGGTGCTTTATCGCACTGAGGTACTGTACATCCGCATGAACCTTTACATCTCGAAATGATAAGAGGCTCAGTACCAATGTTAGTTACAGTAAATTCACAAGTACCATCTCCTCCGTTTTCTACCTCACCATAATCATGAACATCTTTATCTAACTCTATAGCAGGACCAGTAATTAATTCCTGAGCAGTAGAAGCAAAGCTGAACGCCATAAGTAAACCTAAACCTAAAATTAACTTTTTCATTTTTCTATTTTTTATTAGTTTTTAATTCAATTTGATATGTCAAATATATGCTTGTTAACAAGAAAAGGTTTCCATTTTAACAAGACATTAACACAGAACTTCTACTGCAAATCAACTACCGTGCCTTTAATATTCAGTTTTAACTCTGCAGAATTGGAAGCATTACTGAACACGGAAACTGATTTTGTGAAGCTTCCAAGTCTACTGGAATCATATTTTACTTTAATCAAAGAAGTGCCACCAGGAAGAATAGCTTCTGAAGAACATTGAGGCACTGTACATCCGCATGATCCTTTACACTTAGAAATAATTAATGGTTCATTTCCAGTGTTTTGAACCTCAAAATTGCAGTAGGCATAAGTGCCTTTTTCTGATTTTTGGAGAGTGCCATAGTCGTATTCAGTTGATTTTACTGTAATTACTGGTCCATCCAGATTTACTGGGATTTGAGCATTTACTAGCGTTGCAACGCATAATAGAGGGAGTAATAAAAAGATTTTCATAATAATTTGTTTTTTAAATGAGAACCAATATTACAAGCGAAGAAAGGTTTAGGTCAAGTCTTTAGCAGTACGTTAAGCTCATTAACAAAAACCTAAGCCCATTAACAAATAGTTAAGGATTATCTTATGATAGTGACTGAGCCATAAAGGTTATTTGAATAGACATTATTTTCTGGATCTCTGCTCGAATACTTGATCATATAGGTATAAATCCCGTCAGGAACTAAATAATCACCGCCCATATGGCTGCCATTCCATGATTTATTAGGGTCTATGGTAGTAAACACCACTTGCCCCCAACGGTTAAAAATGCTAAGCTCGTAGCTCTCAAAATCACAATCGTTCACCACTGTGAACTGTTCGTTTAGCGCATCTCCGTCTGCTGTAAAGGCATTAGGAATGTATATCTTACAGTTGCAGTCTACTTCTTCTAGACTGTAATTATAAAAGAATGTACCACAGGCATTAATGGCGCTAGCGGTATAGAAACCTGGCGCTGAAACGGTGTAGAACTTGCCTTCACTTTGGTCTGGCCACTCTATCGTGGCATCGGGTTCATCTATTAATAAGGTCAGATTATATCCCATACATATTTCGCTCTCTAATTCAGGAGAAATCAAGTATTCATGCACATGAATGTAGATACTGTCTGAGGCGTTGCAATTTTCAGATGAAATATCTACCCAATGGAGTCCTTCGTCAGATAGTGTTTCGAATTCACTGGTACTACCTGTACTCCAGAGTATGTCAAATCCATTGGAGAAGCCTTCCATGGAAGCCATGAAAGACTGATCCTCACAGATTTCTACTTCTGATGGAAGTAAGGCTCCAGGATCTACATATTCTATGAAGGTGTAGATTAGAGAATCACATCCGTTAAAGCTTTGAAGAGAATCTATAAAGTGATTTTCCGCAGCTACATAATGACCGAAATCATCTGGAATTGCAGCTCCTTCGCATACCATTTCTGTCTGTTCAGTGATCTGATTTTGTAACACAGTAAGTTGGGTAGTAACCGTAGAGTCACACCCAAACACACTAGAGTACGTGTTAGTATAGATGCCAGTAGCTGCGTATGCTGAACTGCCTTCGTAGTGCGTTTCTCCAGCACAAATTGTAATTGAATTGGTCATAAATTCTAATGGATGTACTTCTAATACTGTGGTGACTGTAGAATCACAACCTGTATATGATGTAAGAGTATCAGAGAAGGTCCCAGAAGCGGTGTAGGTAGAAGTTCCAACTGTGTATTGCTCTCCTTCGCACATTTCTTGGAATTGTGAAGACACTATGGGTTCTAGAACTAAAAGATCTAGGACTACTACAGAATCACACCCCCAGATGGTCTGATAAGTGCTGCTGTAAATCCCTGTTTCCGAGTAGTTATTGATGCCTTCAATGTAGATCTCACCAGCGCAAATGGTGGTAGAAATCTCTGTTTGTGCTTCAGGGTGAAAAGTGAGCGTGCTAATTACCAAACTATCGCACCCAGACACTGTGGTGTATAAATCTTCGTAAGTTCCGCTTGTAGAGTAGGCACTAGTTCCTTCATAATAGGTTTCCCCTTCGCACATATCTAACGTAACAGAGTTACTCACGAAATCGTTAATCTCTAAAACAGTTATCACCAGCGAATCACATCCTGCAATTGTCTGGTAAACATCTGTATAAGTGCCCGCTTCTGAGTACATAGAAGTTCCTTCTGAGTAGGAACTGCCAGTACAGATCTGCACATTATTAGTAGTGGAAATAGGAGGGAGAATAGAAAGCGTAGTTACCACCAGTGAGTCGCAGCCACTTTCGTCTAAGTATACATCCT
>JBGCDA010000060.1:0-31376 GCA_045104985.1 Flavobacteriales bacterium
CCGCCCAAACACCTCCAAATACAGCCTCTCCACTTTAGCTCTGGCCCATGGGGTTTTTCTTAGAAACTTAAGGCTAGACTTCATAGTGGGGTTACTCTTAAAGCAATTGATGTTTACCTCCTCTGCCAGTCCTTTCCAGCCGTATTCCGCGTGAAGTTCATTTAAAATAGAGTCAAGCCTAATGCCATGTAATGGATTATTCGGCTGAGATTCTACTTCCTTTTTGGTGATTCTATCGCTCAGTTTGCTCATGTTACTTATTGCTACGCTAAGATAACGGATTAATTTAGTCTAAAGATTTTACCAGTTTCAAGATCTCATCAAAAGGCACCACCACACCATAGCCAGAGTTATCCATATGGGCTGAGTTTTTATTGGTCTTATTCATCCATGGAATGAACTGAGAAACTATGCCTATGAGATATTTTCTATTGGTAAATGTTAACTTGCCTCTGTTCAGGTCTATGTGTTTTTCTATAATGAAAACTGGTCCACCACTGTTTCCTCCATACACTGGGCTATCTATAATTAGGGTTTGCTTTTTATCATTCTTTCCGCCTATAATGCCTGTTCTCACTAATGGCTGGTTAAAGTTATACTGCGCATTGTTTTTAAGCCCAAGAGCTTTAGGATACCCAATCACAAAGAGTTGGTCTCCCACATCTATTTTGCTATAAGGTCGCACCATAGCAGAACTGGCTGCATTAAAGTTCAGGTTCTTACTCACGCGCTTCACGCCATCTTCTAACTCCAGATTATCATGCTCTAGTTCAGCCACTTTAACTACGCAAATGTCTTGCTTAGAATTGATAGTGAGTTTCTTAGCCTTGTAGAGTAACTGAAGATCTAAGGTGAGTTTTTCTTGACTTTTAAGGTTAGAATTTTTAGGATAGTAAAGCAGGTCTATCTCCTTCATTTTCATGCCAAAGCTTTTCTTCTTTTTCTCCTTGTCTATCTTTTCTGTGAATAGCACGTGCCTGGCTGTGGCAAAGAATATTTCATCATTGTCTATCATAAATAATCCAGAGCCGAAGCTTTTATTTCCTAATGAGACCAGCACTGCTAGTGTGGTTAGGTCTTGTTCAAATAGTTTTTGGGAAGGCATATGCTTTTGATATTAGTTTTTGAGGGCTTTCATTATCCCGAAAGGTATCTTATTTGAATTAGTTCTGTTGGTCGTAGAGTCAAAAAAAGTCAATTCTACCGTATCCTTTACCTTAAAATTGCTGTTGGGTATCACATGAACATTAGCCCTGTAAAGAGAGTCGATGTCATCATCTAATTTTTATACATTATAGATTTAGCATAATCATTGTTAGTGTTGTGATTGGTAATGGACACTATTTCAGCTTCATAACTTACGTGAAGCATTGATAGCTGGTTAGTACTAAAATCTGGAACAGTGCTGGTGTCAGTCCGAAAGAAACGCAAAGCTATGGAGGCGATCAATAAAATAATACTCAAGGAAATTCCTCCACCAACAGCTCCTGATTTACTCTTTTTCTTTTTTGAATTTTGATTTAATGAACTTGGGGAATAAGAAGATGCTGCTTGTCTTTTTTTCTTTTCTATATCCTCAAAAACAGGAGCCGGCTTGCCGTGTCGTTTTTTATATGTGATTGGATTGTGTGTAAGTTCTTCATCTACCAAATCACTGCATAAAACGAATGGCCTAGATGATTTGTATCTATACTTTTCTGCATAGAACATTTCTAGTGTATAAGAAATCTCTTTTTTTGTGTAAATTTCTGACTTGCCAAAGTATAGCTTATCATTTAAACATAAAAACTCGGTATAACACCCTAAATCTTCTTTAAAAGAAAGGGTTAAATAATTGGTATCTGATAGTTTCAAGTAGACACTTTCAATGTCTGAATACTCAAGATCCTCTATTAAGAGAATTAATTCCTTTCTGCTTTTAGGCTCATGAACTAATGGTTCAGGTGCCGAGTCTAAAAATAGAATTAAGGTAGCCATACTTAGATGTTATAAGAGCTGTTTTCAGGAAACTGATACCCATTAAGAAACACCTTGGTTTCCATACGTTTTTTTCCTTGCATTTGAAGCTCAGTTATTTTCACAAAACCCGAACCTGTGGCCACATGTAGTTCTGAATCTAATGCTTTTATGGTTCCGGCAGGAGCCAGCATTTTTAGTGGAGAGAGTTCTGATCTAAGGATCTTAAACACGGTGCCTTTCTCATCATTTAGCGTTGTCCAAGCACCAGGGAAAGGGCTCAGTCCTCTAATGTGATTATGAACAGCTTCTTTAGGCCCATTCCACGAAATATTACAGGTGTCTCTATAAATTTTAGGAGCAGGCTTTAGCTCATCTGCGCTGAATTCTGCCTGGGGTTTTCCTTCGGCTGTGCCTGCTTGGATGCTGTGAATGGTGTTTACAAGGCACTCGGCACCTATGTGCATCATTTCATCATGAAGCTCACCTGCTGTCATGTTTTCCGAAATAGAAATTTCTACCTGATCTAGGATGTTTCCTGTATCTATTTGTTTCTGAATGAAGAAGGTAGTGGCTCCAGATTTTTCTTCACCATTTATTACTGCCCAGTTTATGGGTGCTGCTCCACGGTACTGCGGTAGGAGAGACCCGTGTAGGTTTATTGTGCCGTATTCTGGCATTTGCCACACCATATCTGGAAGCATCCTAAAGGCCACCACCGCAAATAAATCTGCGTTTAAGGCTTTGAGTTCAGCATTGAACTCAGGTGCTTTTAAGTTGGGTGGCTGTAGGATGTTTAACTCGCGTTGCAACGCATATTCCTTAACAGCTGAGTACTTTATTTTCTTTCCACGGCCAGCGGGTTTATCGGTAGCGGTAATGACTCCTACCACATTAAATCCTGTTTCTACTATGGCGTTTAGTGAGGCCACTGCAAAATCTGGCGTGCCCATAAATACTATTTTAAAATCTTCTGGTTTCATTGAAATATAACTTTACGCTTACCAATTTTGAGGTAAATGAAGGATAAAAGGCCAAGCATTCCGAAGTAAAGCAAGTCTACAATCCAAATGATATGAATCGGTTGTTCATTCACTTTAACCATGTAATAAAGAATTAGCATGTAGAAAATTATGGCTATGATTTCTATAACCATAGTTACTAAAGTGTCTCCAAACCCATCTACGGAACTGAAGAAAACTCCACCGATAGAGAACAATAGCATGGAAGGAACAATTACCAGAAATACTTTTCTAGCCATTTCTAAATGTTCTGTGGCATTGAATAATTCCATAATTAGATCTGGTCTAATCCATAAAACAGAAGTCAGAATTAGAGTTCCACAAAAGCTCAAAAGCATCATTTTCTTTAGAGTGGGAAGAATGTCTTTCCACCGGCCTTCCGCTGTGAGCGTGCTTACATAGGTTTTGGCAGTTCTATTGATTCCAAAAATGGAAATGAATGCTAAGAAAAGCATGTTTCTAGCTATGTTAGAAACGGTTAAC
Source organism: Flavobacteriales bacterium (assembly GCA_045104985.1). Classification (GTDB taxonomy): domain Bacteria; phylum Bacteroidota; class Bacteroidia; order Flavobacteriales_D; family Sanyastnellaceae; genus ASP10-05a. The sequence continues at coordinate 3,462 of JBGCDA010000060.1, forward strand.
TCATCTGTTCCCACGTTTTCTACCATTATGAAAAACGCCATCCAGGTGCTTAAGGAAACCACTTGAGTAATGGCCACAGGGTAGGAGAGAACTATAAGTTCTTTAGCTCCAGTAAACTTAAATAGTCTGAAATGTTCTTTAATGTGATAGGTGATGTGGAACTTCTTGTTTATGATGTAAAGTACAGAATACAAAAGTGCCATTCCTTCTGCCATAGAGCTGGCCCAAGCTGCGCCTATAACGCCAAGTTCTGGAAAGCCGAAGTTTCCAAAAATCAGTAAATAATCCAGAATAATATTCCCAATTCCTGTTATTAGGGCCACATAAAAAAGCATTTTGGTTTGAGCTATTCCACTGAAAAAACCATTGATCACAATCAAGGGGAACAGGAAAAAGTAACCAATGGAACGAATGTTCAAGAATTCTACCATTATGTTTTTTAAATCTTGATTTACAAACACTTTAGTAAGTAAAGGGTCGACTAAAAAGAAGTACAAACTGTAGAGAACCACAGAGGAAACTATAGCTAAGTTAACTCCTTGAGTAAGAATTCTTCCAATGTCTGAAATGTTCTTTTCTCCGATTCTTCTGGCTATTAATATTTGAGTTCCAGCAGATAGTCCCACACCTATCATAACTCCGACTATGTAAAACAAACCGCTTTCGTTGGCCGCATTAAAGGCGTCATCATTATTGAGCTGACGAATGAACAGATTATCGAAAAAGAGAACAAAAAACTGTACAAAAGAACCTAAACCGATGGGCACCGCTACCTTTAAAATGGCCTTAGCCGAAATGTCTATGCCTTCAGAAGTTCCCTGATCTTTAGCTGCTATGTTCAGATCACTGGCCATGCACTAATCCACCTGAATCACTAATCCTTTCAGGTATTCACTTTCTGGGTGATAAATATTAACTGGATGGTCTGCCGGCTGGTGCAGTTGATGTAAAATTCTCACTTTTCTTCCTTCGGCTATGGCAGCCGCAGTTATAGTGTGTGTAAACAGTGATTTATCTACCGCCTGAGAGCATGAGAATGTAAAAATGAGTCCACCAGGTTTAATGTGGTTTATGGCATAAGAATTCAGACGCTTGTACCCCTGAATGGCTTTATGCCTCACCCTTTGGTGCTTGGCATACGCAGGAGGGTCTAGAATGATAATGTCGTAATCCTCTTCCATATCCTTCAGGTAATCAAGCGTATCTGACTGTATGCACTTGTGCTTACTTTCATCTAACTTGTTCACTTTTACATTCTGTTCTGCAAGAACTAATGCTTTTTGTGAGCTATCTAAACTATGCACTAGTTCAGCTCCGCGTTGCAATGCGTAAACACTAAACCCACCAGAATAACTGAACGTATTCAGTACTTTTTTACCTTTAGAATATTCGCCTAAAAGGTCTCTGTTATCTCTCTGATCTATGAAGAATCCAGTCTTTTGGCCTGTAATCCAGTCTATTTCGAAAGTGTTTCCATTTTCTACAGCCTTATGAGGAGTTTCACAGGAACCAAATAAGTAGGTGTTTTCCACATCCATATCATGGTTCTTTTTCATGAACTCAGCACTCTTATCATAGACTGCCGTTAGGTGTTCTCCCAGTTCGGATTGTAACGCTGAAGAAATTAATTCTCTGTGCTTAAACATGCCCAGGCTGTGGCACTGCATTACGGCTACACCATCATAAAAATCGATGATTAGGCCTGGGAGGTGATCTCCCTCTGCATGAACCAGTCTGAAAATGGAGTTCTCCTTATTACCCACAAACCCTAGGTTCTTTCTAAGATTAACAGCATTTCTAATTTTCTCTTCCCAGAAGGTGTCGTCTATTTCTACATCTTCAAAACTAATAACTCTGGCAGCTATAGTAGTGCCTTCAGAGTAATGAGCTAGTCCTAAAAACCCGCCTTTATTAGCATGTACAGCTACTATTTCTCCATTCTGAGGGTGGCCTTCTATATCCTTAATGGCACCAGAAAACACCCATGGATGAAATCTTCTTAATGGTTGGTCTTTTTTAGATTTTAAAAACAGTTTAGGATAGGCGCTCATCTGGAAAATAAAAGTGAGGCGCGAAAGTACTGAAAAGGCTTCTATCAGACATGTCTAGAGTTTGGTGGAATCAATGATTCTTTTTAAGAAAAAATTGAATCAGGAACTAGTTTAGTCAAATAGATTCTGTCTGTTGATACGTGTATAGGTAGATGTGTATAGGTAGATGTGTATAGGGTTGTAAATGTTTGAGTTATGATTTGTTCAGTCTGCTAACTCAAATAATTCCTGATTATTAAGCCGTACCACTCCCTCATCCACCATCCATCTTACTAGTTTAGAAACCGACTCTGGCTTGAATTTAGGGAGCTTGGTCTGCAGCTCTTCTGGAGAAAGTGCCTTATATTTTAAAGAGATTTTTATAGCTGTGCTAATTTCTTCGAATTCTTTAGGGTTAACACCTAATTTATGCAGTCGGGAACAAATATCGCAGTGGCCACAGGTGCCCTCTGGAGCTTCTCCAAAGTACTTTAGAAGCATGTTCATTCGGCAGCGTTCTCGCTGAGCCAGGTTTTTCATGACCTCTATACGCTCTTCATCTTTCTTTTTTCGCACTTGATAGACCTCACTCGGAATGGAGAGGTAATTTTCCTGCACTCTGCTTTCTAAGAATGTGAGTATGGGCTGACTGGTTTTTTTCTGGTAATTGATAATTCCGGCTTCTACTAAATAATCCAGGTAACCATGAAGTACGGGTAAGGTTAACTTGGCTCTGGATGCTATGGCTTTTTCATCTATAGAAACCATGTGTTCAAACAGTCCTCCATAAGATCTTATGATTACTGTAAGCACATCGTCTAGGTTTTGGTGCGCTACTTGGAATTTATAGACCTCGGTGTGAGATACTTTAAACATGAGTTTTGAGCGCTCTCTTCCAAAGTTTTGCAACGCTAAGAAACCAGCTTTTTCTAAAATCTTAAGCGCGTAATACACAGTAGTAGTCTGAATGCCATGTTTTAAAGAAAATCCAGTAATGTCAAAAGGTGAGGAGAATTCTTTACCCGTCCCAAATGCGATTTGGAATTCCTGAAAGAGCAGGCTGTATATGCGTTTTACTGCTTCGGGTTTTGGGTATTTTAGTTCCAGCTGCGTGTCTAGAGTTTCTAAATCGGTTTCTGTATACACTAGAACAGAAAGACTGGTTTTTCCATCTCTACCTGCTCTTCCTGCTTCCTGATAGAACGCTTCAGGCTCAGAAGGTAGATGCGGGTGAATGACCAGTCTAACATCAGCCTTATCTATACCCATACCGAATGCATTAGTGGCACAGATCACTCTCACTTCACCAGAAATCCATCTGGTTTGTGTAAGCGATTTCTCTTCAGGATCTAAACCTGCGTGGTAATAGCGCGCGGGTATTCCGTTTTGGTTCAGAAGGTCTGCATAATCTTTAGTGTGCTTCCTGGTATCGGCATAAATGATGGTGCTGCCTCCTATCTTCTGACAGATTTCTAGCACTTTAGCGCGCTTATCTGAGGTCTTCCTTACTATGAATCGAATGTTATCTCTAGAAAAACTTTTAGAAAATTCTGCATGCTGTTTTAATTCTAGGAAGGAAATGATATCTTTTTTTACCAGTTCTGTGGCGGTGGCTGTAAGTGCTATAAATGGAACATTCGGAATGAACTCTCTTATGCCTGCTATGGTAAGGTAAGCAGGTCTAAAATCATGCCCCCACTGGCTAATGCAGTGACTTTCATCTATAGCTACCAAGTTAACATTCATCTGCTTTAAACGTGCTATGAAGAGCTCTGTGTGGAGCCGTTCTGGAGCCACATAAAGAAATTTTACATTTCCATGAATACAGTTGTCTAAGATACGATCGATATCTTTTTTAAAAATACCAGAATGAATGGCGTGAGCCGTTATGCCTCTCTTTTTTAGCTGGTTCACTTGGTCTTCCATTAGCGCCACTAGTGGAGAAATGACTAGGCATATACCTTCTTTGGCTAATCCAGGCACTTGAAAACAAACTGATTTTCCACCACCTGTGGGTAGCAGTGCTAAGGTGTCTTTCCCTTCTAAGACCGCCTGAATAATCTCTAGCTGCGGCTCACGAAATGAATCGTAGCCCCAGTAGGTTTTTAGTATTTCAGCTGGTGTTAGCATGAAAGGCTAAAATAGTCAAGACAAAAAATCTTGTGAGAAAAAAATGACAAGTAAATAATAGAGTAAAATTGAAGTTTTTTGAAAACCTAAACCGCTGGAAATGAAAAAAGGGGCTCCTCAGCCCCTTTTTAATCTTCTTCACATACCTTAACCACGTAAGCTTAGAAGTTTGTTTGTTTTCAAGTAGTGTTACGGGATGTTTACTTTTGAGGTTACAAAAAAATTAAAATAAATGAGAAGATTTTTTCTAGTATGCGTTGCAACGCTGATTATACAAGGAATAGAGGCGCAAGAATTTTTTACATTAATGAACTATAATGTGCTCAATTTCCCTCAAGGAGAAATGCAGAATAGACAGGATACACTCCAAAACATTATAAATTTCATAGAACCAGACCTTATTTTACTCCAAGAATTAAAATCTGAGTCGGGGTTAATTTCTATAGCAGAAGAGTCATGCTCAGATTTAGATGGTAATTACGTAGCTGCCGAGTGGGTTTCTCAGCAGAGTAATCCTAATAGCAGTTGGCCTCTACAGCAGAGTCTGGTGTATAACTCGGAAAAGTTCACACTGCATACAGAAGGCTATGTTACCACTAACATTAGAGATATAAATGAGTATGTACTTTATTTTAATTCTAACGAGCTGTTAAACGAGCAGGATACAGCTTTTTTATATGTCTATGTGGCTCATTTAAAAAGTAGCCAAGGTGAAGAAAATGAGGCGCTAAGGCTAGGTATGACAGAGGATTTTACTGCATACTTAGAAACACTGCCTTCAGACGCTCAGATTATACTCGGTGGAGATTTTAACATTTATAATAGCGATGAGCCAGCTTACCAAGAACTGCTGAATAATGATAATAACATCATTCTGAAAGATCCTATAGATATGCCTGGTAATTGGCATTCTAGCTCTTTTCCAGATAAAACCATCCTTACGCAGAGCACCAGAACTTCTCAGATTTTTGGTGATGGATCTGGAGGAGGTTTAGACGATAGATTTGACTTCATGCTTACTTCAGAAAACCTTTTAAATAATTCTGGCAGATACAGGTACGTAGAGAACTCATACTTTTCTTTAGGGAATAATGGCACGTGCTATAATCAGTCTCTATTGAACTGCTTGCCTAGCACCACTGTTCCAGAATCTGTAATGCGCTCGCTTTATTACATGTCAGATCATCTGCCTGTAATTATGCAGATACAATTAGATCAGACTTTGGCATTATCAGAAGAAAGCAGAGCTGTTTTTCTGCGTAGCAATGTAGTTCAGGATGAACTCAAGTTCAATCAGTTTATAAATGAAAAAGTGGAAGTATATACTTTAACAGGGCAGAAAGTGTTAGAGTCTGACATGGATGGTAAAAAGTTAGATGTGTCGTTCTTGGGCACTGGAATGTATATATTAAAGATGGAGCAGGGCCAAGGAATAAAGTTCGTGAAAGAAGATGGCTTTTAACCAACTGATAGCCGATCGGATTTCATTTCTCTTTCACCAACGAGGGGTAGAAGTAGAGGCTAAAAAAATGTTTGGAGGCATTACATTCCTCTTCAAAACTAAGATGACTGTGGGCGTAATGAAAGATCAGCTGACGGTTCGTTTATTACAGCCTAAAATGGATAAAGCTTTAGAGTTTCCATACGTTTCTACGATGAAATTTACAGGTAAACCCTTGAAAGAATTCATATTAGTAGATGAAGAAGGGTTCAGTTCTGATTTTGAATTAGAAAAATGGATAGATTTGGGCATTGAACACGCAGAGTCTAAAATAGCATAACCTTAACAGAAAAATGAGTAGAAAAGTAGTAGCAGGAAACTGGAAAATGAACAAGTCTATGTCTGAAGGGCAAAGTCTGGTTCAAGAGTTAAATGCCATGAGTGCTTCATGGCCTAAAGATGTAAGAGTAATTATTACACCACCCATGGTCTATGTGGCGTTGCTGGCCACAGAAGCAGCTAGGCAGGTTCACTTAGCAGCACAAAACTGCTATCACAAAGAATCAGGTGCATTTACCGGAGAAGTAAGCCCCACACAATTAAAGTCTTCTAGTGTAAACTACTGTATTCTAGGTCACTCGGAGCGTAGGCAATATTTTGGAGAAACCGATTCTTCTGTGAATGAAAAGGTAAAAGCATGCTTAGAAGCTGATGTAACTCCTATAATTTGTGTGGGAGAATCTTTAGAGCAGAGAGAAGCTGGTAAAGAACTAGAAGTGGTAGGGAGTCAGTTAAAAGCAGCATTAGATGGGCTAAATCTACTGCAGATATCGTCTACCATAATAGCTTATGAGCCCGTGTGGGCCATAGGTACAGGAAAAACCGCTAGCTCGGATCAAGCTCAGGAAATTCATGCATTTATCAGAGGAGTACTAGCCGAGTTAACCAATAAAGCTGCCTCTGAATCTATTTCTATTTTATACGGAGGCAGTTGTAAACCGAGTAATGCTACTGAGCTGTTTTCTCAGCCAGATGTAGATGGCGGTCTCATAGGTGGTGCCTCTTTAAATGCTGAAGACTTCAATGCCATTATTAATTCGTATTAAGTGAATTATAAAGAAGTAGAATTTAGGCTGAGCCCAGTTTTACCAGCTAGGGAAGTGCTCACGGCATACTTAGCTGGCATAGGTTATGAAAGTTTTGTAGATACTGATGAGGGATTACAAGTATTTATTTCAGAAGAGGAGTTCAACGAGACTGCTTTAACGGAAACTATAGCCGAGGTCACTCCATTTTGCGAAGTTAGTTTTGAGGTAAAACACCATGAAAAGCAGAATTGGAACGCACAGTGGGAGAGTTCATTTGAACCTGTGGAAGTGGGCAGTACTTGCAGAATCAGGGCGCCATTTCATGCTTCTAAAAATGGATTTGAACATGAAATAATCATAGAGCCTAAAATGTCTTTCGGAACAGGACACCATGAAACCACTAAGACTATAATAGCGGCCATGTCTGAAATAGATTTTAAAAATAAAACAGTCTTAGATATGGGCACTGGCACTGGGGTTTTGGCTATTTATGCCGAACTTCTAGGTGCTACTAGCTTAGTAGCCATAGATATAGAAGATTGGGCTTATGAGAATACGTTAGAGAATATAGAGGTTAACTCATGCTCTAAAATCATAGCCAGACTGGGAGGAAAAGAGCAGATAAAAGAAAAAGAAGTATTCGATGTGGTAATAGCTAATATCAATAGAAATATTCTACTAGAAGATATGCATGCCTATGCCGATGCCATGAAGGGTGGCGCTGCACTTTTACTCAGTGGGTTCTATGCATTAGATGTGGTGGTGATTACTCAAAAAGCCGCTGAATTTGACCTGAGTCCATTTTTTCAGAAAGAAGAAAATAGTTGGACGGTGCTTGGGTTTAAGAAGTAATAGTTTTAAATGGTTAAAAAGCGTGATTCAGATTTACACTTCCTTAAAAATCAAAAACCCCAAGAACTAAAGAGAGAGTGTTCTTGGGGTTTTCTTTGCTTAAATAAAACAGTTTTTAAGCTTTCAGTTATCATCAACCTAACCGCTATTCTTATGGCTTAACCACACCCTAAGAATTGGTCTTTTTATCAATCAACTAGTATAATTCTGTTTAAAATGGGAGTCTAAGGTCTGCTTCAGCACTTCTAGCTGTTCTAGGTTATAGCCTCCTATAATATCTTTTAATTGTGAGTCTACCTCATTAGAATGAGATAAGCTGTTAAATTTATTCTGTCTGTTAGTCATTCAGTTTGTGCTTTGAATACGATCACAAAGAAACCATAATCATTTCGATCGCACCCTACATGAAAGTGTAGTATTTAGTTTTTTTTAATCAGAGTATTTTAAATCAACGAACTGATAATTTTCCTGCCTTAGACTGAAGTTTAACTACCATTTTCAGCTTTTTCTCTCGTATTCAGAAATACATACATCTACTTGAGTGCCATTACTTCCGTCTACGTTTATAGTGGCGTTGAGCTTTTTCGAGAAAGAGTTAATTAATCTATAGCCAAAAGAGTTTTTCCCTTGAATATTTTCCATGTTGGAAATTCCTATACCATCATCTTTTACCATTATACAGAGTGTAGCATCTATTTCTTTTAGGCTGATGTAAATGTTTCCTGATGCCTCATTAGGATAAGCATATTTTAAAGCGTTAGTAATGAGTTCATTCATAATAAGACCTATGGGAACAACTGAGTCTACATCTAGATTTATGTCCTCTATGTCTAAATGCAGGGTTACTTGGCCTTCTACTAAACTATAAGTTGAAACCAAGTTTTGGCAGAGATCTTTGAGGTAATCCTTCATTCTTATGCCAGTAAGGTTGTCTTTACTGTACAGGTTTTTATGGATTAGTGACATTGACTGCACTCTATTTTGTCCTTCTTTCAAAGCACCTTTAGCAGCGGCATCAGTGGTAGATTTCGTTTGAAGTTTAAGCAGTGAAGAAACCACTTGAAGATTGTTCTTTACACGGTGATGAATTTCTCTAAGCAGAGTGTCCTTTTCCTCTAAAGATTCTGAAATCACTTCTTTCTGAGAACGAACTTTTTTATACAGTCTAAACAACAGCAAAATGAATATTCCTGAAAGGGCAGAAGCCAAAGCTATTATTCCAGTAATAGTTTTCTGCTTTTCATTTCTTTCATCCAGAACTTTCTTTTCACTCACAAACTTGAGACTATCTGTTAATGCTTTTTTATCAAACTCATGTTCTAGGCTTTTTTTCATGAGACTTCTGGCCTTAGTTTCACTTAGAATGCTATCTTCCATGAGTTCAGACTTTTCTAAATAAAAGAGGGCAGAATCTGGCTGTGTGCCCAGCCTGAACGTTCCGTACAAAGTTTCGAGGGCTGTTTTTTGATCCTTTAAACTGCCTGATAATTGAGCTAAACTCAAGGCTTGTCTACTATGAAAGAGTGCTGCCTTAAGAATGTTTCTCTCTAAGTAAACTTGCCCTAGAACATTATGAGCTTCAGCCATGAATTTATCAATTTCAAGGCTATCTCCATTAACCAAAATGCTTTTTGCTATAGCTTCAGCTTCATTTAGAGTGCCCAGTTTATAGTAACAGAACGCTACTTTACTTCGGCTATTCAGGGTAGAATATATATCTCCCATTTGCACGCACACTTTTTCTGCTTCTTGGAAATACTGAAGTGCGTCTTTGTAGTTTTTTTTCTGCGTTGCAACGCCCCCTTTCTGCATGTAGGCATGAGAAATTCCATTTAAAAAACCGAGCTCCTTAAAAATAATTATAGCACTATCTATATAAGGTTCAGAAGCCGTATAGTCTTCCAGTTCAGTGTAAAGCGTAGACAGACTCACCATGGATCTAGCTAGTTCATAATCAGCGTTTAATTCTCGGGCTAACTCTATGGATTCTAAATAGGCCTCCAATGCTTTTTCAGAATTTCCTATGGCATTGGCAGCATCACCCACACCTCTAATTTGAATGCATAACCCCATTTTATTTCCGAGCTCACGCTGAATTTCGGCAGATTTATAGAAGGCAGAATATGCAGAGTCTAACTTACCTGAGGTAAAAAATCGCACTCCAGCAGCATAAAGGCTTTTAGAGATTCCTGGTAGATAATTCGTTTGCTCACTGAGTGACTGGCTAAGGTTGTAATACTTCATACTTTCTGAAGAATTCCCAAGTTGTTTGTTAGCAGTGCCTAAGCTGAAAAACACCTTAATCATATTAGTGGTGTCATGCAGAGATTCGTATTTCTGAGCTGAATTTTTAAAGTTCACTAGTGCTGAGTCAATAGTACCCACAGTGGCATATGAAATGGCTTTAATGTAATAACCACGCGCTAAGTACTCAGAGTTAGACAGTGATTTGGCTCTAGAAATAAATTCCTCACTCCAGTAGAGGGCGCTGTCTGCATTGGTTTGTTGGAACTCCGTTTGGATTTTAACTTCTAAAGAATCAAATTTTATGGAATCACTAATGCTTTGGTCGTTCCAGAACTGTGTTAATGATTCCGTTTGACAGAGACTAGGTGCGCCTAGAGTAAGTGAAAGAGAAAGTAGAAAATAGTTCAAGCTAATAATTTTTGAAGTAAAGCTGCTCGGCTATTTACATCCAGCTTTACATATATGTTTTTAATATGATAGCGAACGGTATTCACAGAGATAAATTCTGAGTTGGCTATTTCATCATAGCTCAAGCCTGTGCACATTTTTCTGCAGATATCTGCTTCTCTTTGGGTAAGTTCGAACCGTTCTACCTTAGGCTCTGGCTTAGTTTTTAGATTAGCATAATTACTAAGTGCCAGAGAAACAGTGCTTATCAAAGTAGCGTCTTGGAATGGTTTTACTAGGTAGCCGTAAGGGCGTGTGGCCTGAGCCATTTCTAAAGTCTTTTCGTCTGAGTAAGAGGTTAAGAAAATGTAAGGCATGTCCTTGTGAGTTTGGATGAACTTGGCCACGTCTATACCAGATTTTTCTGCTTCTAAGTTTATGTCTAGCACCGCTAAGTCTATAGTTCTGCGCTGTAATTCTTCCAAACCCTGCTCATAAGAGTGCGCTATGGCAGACACTACATATCCTTTGTCTTCTAGTGCGTCCAAGATATCTTCTGCTATAATGGGGTCATCTTCTACGATAAGAATTCTGGTTTTTTTATGGTGCATTGGCTCTAGATATTGCAAGGCAAGATAAATCAAAATTTAGGTTTCGTCTCCCACATGGGTATGTAGTTAAACCCCTAAGAGAACTACATACCAATGTGGCAGTGAGCGAGAACGGCAGAATTAATTTTGTGACGAACAAATTAATTAACCCAAAATGATTTTTTTTTACTTTCAAAATCTAGTTAAGTGCTTACTCACGGCAGTGATTGTTTTATGCTTTAATATGGTGAGTACAGCTCAAATAACCGAGGGATTTTCCTCAGATAATACGATTCTCTATCAAGTAGATGGGGACGGCTCTGTTGCTTACAACACGAATGGGAACCCTGATGGCTGCCTCCGTATTGATGAAATAGCTAACAATCAGCTTCATCATCTCATTTTACCGAATCAGTTTTTAGGAGACTGGTCTGATGCACTAACTTCAGATTTTTTGAGTCTGGATATTTACGTGCAGAGCCTTTCTGGCGGTCAGCTGGATAGACCTTATGTTTTTGAAATTTCTGGTCCTCAGGGCATGGCCACTAGTTTTCCAGATTACCAGCTTCCTTCACTTGCGGAATGGCACACTTTAGCCGTGAATTTAAATCCAGCCGACTGGACGGTAATTAGTGGTACATGGGCTGGGATTTTAGAAGAAGTAGAACTAGTTAGAATAAGAACAGAGTTCATCCAAGGAGATGAATTCGGGTTGGTAGATAACATTAATCTGAGTTTTTCACCATCTGCACCAGACCCTATTTCGGAAGGAGCCTGCTCAACATTCGAAAGTTTCGGTGGTTGGGATTTCGAGGGAGAGTCTTCTAGCATCATAGTTAGTAATGCAGGAGGAATGCCTCCAGCCATGAGGCTAACTGATCTAATTGGGTCGACTACATTCGGTATTGCTCCACCATCATTTACGGGAGATTGGAGTGTATTAGATAATAATGGCCTCATAGAATTTGACATCAAAATAGAATCTAATAATGCTCCTGTGACTGAGAAGGATATTCTTATTCTGACCGGAGCAGATGGCTCACAGGCAACATTTATAGCTCCTGTGGTGAATACAAATGATTGGCAGACTTTTACGGCTCCTATTGATGAGGACGAATGGCAAATGACATCGGGAACATGGAGCGGTTTGCTAGCTAATGTAGCACAAGTTAGGTTAGGGCTTGAGTTTGTCATAGGAGGTGAAACGGTCTACCTTGATAATTTTTGTGTGAATACTGATGGCGTCATTGGTTGTGATACTCCGTCAGTTTACATCCCAAATGAGTTGGGTGAAAGTTTATACTATGGATGTTCTCCTTTGGAAGGTTATGTCCAAGTGGATGAGTGTTTTGAAAATTTTTTACTTGAAAATTTTTCGAATATAGTTCTGCTTCCAGGAGGTCAGTTACTTACTTTCCAAGAATATGTAAATGCTCAAGTATGGGATAATGATTTTTCTGACTACTATGAATTGATTACTACAGGTTGTGTCGATTTCAATGCTTGTAATTATCTACTAGAATTAGATGGTCTAACAGATTGTTCAGATAATAGTTCCTGCTTATATGGTGAAGAACCTCTTCAGTTTTATGCTCCATATGAGTTAGGAGTAGCACCTTTAGCTTACTCGTGTTCACCTATAGAAGACTATTTTCCGCTAGGTACATGTTTTAGCGAGTATTTGTTGACCTTAGGCTCTGTTGATTTACTCTTAGATCAAGTAATTTGGGACGAAGATATCTATCAAACCTATCTTGATTTAACCACTGGTTGCGCAGATCCTTTAGCTTGCAACTACCTAGAGGTTATTGAAAACTTTGCATGTTCTGATAACAGCACTTGTCTCTATAATGGAGTGTATTTGCCTTTAGTTACTGGATTAGAAGTATACATTGGATGCGAACCGCCAGTTGACTATATTCTTGCAGATCAATCATGTGTGGAATATGCAGTCACCTTTTCTCAACAATGCGTTTATCCTGTTTGGACAGAGTATATGCAGCAGTTATACGATGAATGTGGTTTAGGCTGCACAGATCCAGCAGACTGTAATTATGATCCAGAAGCGCTTTACGATGATGGCAGCTGTGCTGGAATAAACGCTTTTGAAATTAACATCGGAAATGATATTACCCAATGCGATAATGGTACATTTTTAATTCCAGCATTTTCTCTTGCAGACTTTTTACCAGTAACTGAGACATGGCAGATTATAAGTGGTACAGCATCAATTTCTGACGAAATTAATGGAATTCGAGAAGTCACTTCGGTAAATGTTGGTGAATCAGCTACAGTTCAATATGTGTTTGAATATGAAGGGTGTTACTCCACAGAAGAGTTGGTGGTGACCAACATAGAACAGACATGTGGAGATCCTTTTGCCGTTAATTTTACTTTTACCAGCGTGTGCGGAGCTAATGACTCTTGCATTTACGAAGGGTGTACAGATGAAACAGCGCTTAATTATAATCCGCTAGCCACAATTTCAGATTCCTCTTGTCTGTATGATTCAGGGTCAGGCTGCCCCGGAGATTTAAATGGAGATAACCAAGTGACCATCTCAGATTTGAGTGGTTTTTTAGCGGCATTTGGAACTAGTTGTGAATAATTACTTTTAAGATCTTTATAAGCGAAAAGCCCTTTAAAGAGGGCTTTTCATTTAATATCAATTGTTTATCAAACCGAATGTTCAATTGCCAGATAGTCATAGTTAGAAATCTTCAATGTTTTACTTTAGAAGAGTATGTGATCCTTTTAAGGATGAATCATATAATTCTTAATAGACATTTCTACCCTGGCACCATTATCATTTTTAATGTCTAATGTAGCTTTAAGTTTTTTAGTGAAAGTCTGGATTAATGTAAACCCAAAAGAGCTCTGCTGTGTAGTTAGAATATCCTCAGAGATTCCTATGCCATTATCAGAAACTTCTAATTTAAGCGTGTCACTCTGCTCGCTTAACGCCACTATTATTTCACCTGCCGAATTATTTGGAAATGCATACTTCAGAGAATTACTAAGCAGTTCATTTATGATTAAACCTAAAGGAACTACAGTGTCTACATCCAGATTCAAGTCTTGAATCTCTAGTCGTAATTTTATTTGATCTGAGTTTATCTTGTATGTATTAAATAAGTTTTGAGAGAGACTAGAGAGGTAATCTTTCATTTTAATACCAGTGAGATTCTCCTTTTGGTAAAGATTCTGGTGAATTAAACTCATGGACTGCACACGGTTTTGTCCCTCGGTAAGTGCGTCTATGGCTGCCTCATCTGAAGTAGATCTGGTTTGAAGCCTCAGCAGAGAAGATACCACCTGAAGGTTATTTTTTACCCTATGGTGTATTTCTCTGAGCAGGGTGTCTTTTTCATCTAGCGAAACAGATATCTGTTCTTTCTGCGTAGCAATAGTTCTTCTGGATCTGAAGAGGAATATAGCCAACAATGCAAAAATGCTTAGCCCTATAATAGCCGCTGTGCTGATGTTCTTTTGAGTCTTATTTTCTTGAAGAAGAATTCGTTCTTGATATTCAAAAGCCAGACTATCTGCCAGGGCCTTCTTTTCATAGGCATTATATGCATTAGCTTTTAATACAGCTCTCTGATTAGCATCATAATCGATTTTAGACTTGAGTTCAGAATACTTATTTAAGTGTTCATAAGCTTTGTCTGAATTTCCTGTTTCGGAATACAACTCAGCTAACAGCTTAAGCAGCCCGATTTGACTAGCGTTGTTAGCGACTGCTTGATCGTATCCTACTCTGGTTATTTCTAAAGCCTTGTTTAAATTTCCTAAACCTAATTGAGCCTTGGCTTCTAAGATATAGTTCTTTCTAAAACTAATATCACCGCCACTAGTCTTAATCAGGCTATCTGCCTTAACGCAGAATTCTAATGATTTAGCATAGTTTTTAGTTTGAAGATAGTAATTGCTTAGGCTATTTAAGATATTGATCTTCTTGTAACTGTCACCCATAGCTTCTATTAGGATTTTAGCTGAGTCTATGGTGGTTTTCCATTCATCATAGCGCTGTAGATTCTCTAACGCACTCATCTTGCCACCATATGCATTTATAAGTCCTTCCTTATAATTATTCTTTTTTTGAATAGCTATTGCATCATTTGAATACTTAAGTGCTTCTTCATATTCTCCAATCTTACTATTGAGATTGGCTAATTGAGAAAGAGCGTTAGCCTCTTTGGTAGGCTGTACATTTTTCCGTGAAATGTCTAAAGCCTTGAGATAACTCTTGCTAGCTAAATCATACATATACATGTATTTATAAATATTCCCTTGGTTGGTGTAGCTATCTGCAAGTTCACTCCAGTTGTCAATTTTAGAGTCTATTTCTATGGCCAAATTAATTTTGACTAGGGCTGAGTCATACTCTTTGCGTTCGGCATACATCCTGGACTGAACTATTAAATTTCTGGCTACACCTATTTCATTATTTAGCTTTTTTGAAAGCATTTCACTTCTGCGGTAGAGCTGGAGTGCTTTAGTGGTATCACCTTGTATCCTATATAAATTCCCAAGGTTTAAACTAGCCATCATACTGCCTCTTTCATAGCCTATGCTATCATGAATATCTAGCGTTCGTTGAAAATGAAATCGGCATAAATCGTAGTCTCCTCTTATGGCCCATGAAATTCCTTTAGTAAGATGTGAAAGTCCTATTTGCGTGAAGTCGCCTTCTTTAATAGCCCTTTGGCTATGTATTTCAGCTAGGGCATAGGCACTATCTGGCTTAGTGTAAAGAAATCCCTTTTGTGCCAGTATGTAAATAGCATCATAACGTATAGAATCTACTTGAGAATTATCATTCCAAAGATTCCATAGGGAGTCTTTCTGTTGAGGTTTGAGTTGGGCCTGCGTTGCAACGCTAAAAAGAACACACCCGAAGATTAATAATAAACGCATTAAGTAAGAAGTTTAGATACGAGTTCAGATCTGCTATTTACATCATATTTAACATAGAGATTTTTAATATGGTAGCGCACAGTGTTCACCGAAATAAATTCAGTTTCAGCTATGTCTTTATAAGATTTTCCTTCGGCTAGCTTCTGGCAAATGTCTTGTTCTCGCTCCGATACTGCTTCTCCATGAAAATCTAGTCTGATTTTAGAGCTAATTCGTTCAAAATTACTCATGGCCATTTGTAAGGTGGTAACAAGTGTGGCTTCCTGAAACGGCTTAACTAAGTAGCCATAAGGGCCTACTTCCTGTGCAGCTTCTAGCGTACTTTGATCGCTATAAGAGGTAAGGAAGATGTAGGGCATCTTGTAGTTATTTTGAATGTGAGACGCTACATCTATTCCTGTTTTTTCCTCTTCTAAGTTAATGTCTAACACGGCTATATCTATATGATGATTCTGAAGAGAATGAATGGCGTCTTCATAATCATGACTAGGATCAATCACATTAAAACCATGGTCTTTTAAAATTCCAGCTATGTCATGAGCTATGAGAGCATCATCATCTAAAACTAGAATGGTTTTTTGAGTGTTAGAAATCATATTAGGTTAATATACTCAGCGCAAAGTACAGAAAGTACTTCACAAGACCCACTACTCATTTATGTAGTTGTGTATAGCGTATGATCTAACTACATGTTTGGGTAGCGATTGGGCTAAACAGCTACTCTAGTTTTGTTTCTCAATTCAAACCAAAATAAAATGATCTATTCTGATTCTCTCTTTAGAAAAGCCGCGTTCTTTTCTCTTTTATGTCTGTTTATTAATCTTTCTGTTTCAGCTCAGAACTGGTACTTACCCGATACAGTTAATGGTCCAGCAGTAAACGCTGCCGAAGCTCCTGATGGATATACAGAAGCTAACTTTTGCTGTGTTCAAGCAGCTGTAGATGCAGATCCATTTTGTTTAGATACCAATTGGGATTTCTTTTGTCAAACGGCTTATGATAGCTGTATAGAGGGATGTACAGATGAAATGGCTTGTAATTATAGCCCTTTAGCTGTAGGGTGCTCTTTTTCCACTGCTGCTTCTGTGTGTACGTATCCTAAATGGCATATTCCTGAAGAACCCAGTTCCGAAGATGTTCCTGCGGTTTTTCAGTGTCAAGCTCCTGAAGGATACATTACACCTGCAGACCAGTGTTGTATAGAAAATCTGACGGCTGTAGACCCTTTCTGCACAGTGACCTCTTGGGATAATCTATGTCAAAATAAATTTGAGGCATGTGTGGAAGGATGCACAGACCCATCAGCTTGTAATTATAGTGCTTTTGCCACTTGTAGCACTCAGGCAGAGTCTAACGCAGCTTGTACTTACGAAAGCTGGTTTCTTCCTGGAATACTAACTTCTGGCCCAGCGTATTTTGGGTGTACACCTCCATTAGGCTATGAACCCGCTGAAGCATGCTGTATAGAATATACCTTTAGCGTAGATGGCTTCTGTGTTGACAATGATTGGGATTCATTCTGCTTTTTTCAATATAATGAATGTTTAGAAGGCTGTAACGATTCTGAAGCATGTAACTACGACCCTTTAAATACTTGTTCTATTGG
This sequence comes from Flavobacteriales bacterium, assembly GCA_045104985.1. Taxonomy (GTDB): domain Bacteria; phylum Bacteroidota; class Bacteroidia; order Flavobacteriales_D; family Sanyastnellaceae; genus ASP10-05a. The sequence goes on from JBGCDA010000060.1 coordinate 20,753, forward strand.
CTGTGAGTACGAGCAGTGGTTTGTGCCTGGAATAAATTCTAATCCTTTTGTACCTCTTTTCACTTGCGAAGCTCCAGCTGGTTATTTCCCAGCAGACGAAGACTGTCTGAATCCTTCCACTTTTGTAATAGGTTGTTCAGATACAGGGTGGAGTGAGGAATGCTTAGAAGCTTATCTTTTCTGCACAAATGAGTTTGGCTGCACGAATGAAACTGCTTGTAACTATAACCAGTATTCAACTGTGAACGATGGTTCGTGTACAGGTTTAAAAGGATGTACTAACAGTGCCACTACAAATTATAACCCATGGGCTACCTGTGATGATGGAAGCTGTGACCTTATCTTAGTAGAAGGGTGCGCAGGAGATTTTAATAATGATGGTTTTGTAACTATAACTGATTTGTCTGGTTTCCTTGGGGTCTTTGGAACTATTTGTACTCCATAAAAAGGGATTCTGTTTGTTTAAATAAAAAAAAGGCTGATTCATGAATGAATTAGCCTTTTTATTATATAATGTTTTGATCAGTTTTTACCTTCCTTTCCCTACATATATCGTGTAAGTTTTAGTTGAAGTATTTCCACACTTATCAGTGGCTGTGAATGTTCGTATTACTAAATCATCTTTTCGTTCTTCACTAATCTTAACTTCTATAAGTTCGTCTCCTAAGTCTTTAGCACCTACTACGGGCAGTTCAGGAATGTTTTTAGCATCTACGTAAATGTCATCAGGAACACCATAAAGTTCTGGTCCTTGATTATCCTGAAGGCTAAGATACTGCTCTGCAGTAGCCTCATTACCGCAGTCATCTATGGCAGTGTAAGTCCTCACTAAGTTACCTATGCAGCCTCCACTAGCCATCCGTTCAGTGATTTTTACATTAACCTCACCACATTCAGACGTGAATGTAACATCGGGCTCAGGAACATCATTAGCGTCCACTTTAAAAGCTATTTCATATTTACTGACTTTTATTTGAGAAAAACCAGCAATCCCAGTTGCCATAATGACTAAAATAATTAAGATCTGTTTCATGAGTTCAATTTACACGTTCTACTCAATTACTACGCCACTATTTGCTATTTATTGTCGAATTTCTCTAGCTTCGTTTTTAGCGTTGCAATAATGCCTTCGTCTCAGAATGACCTTTCGAAATCAAACCGTGATAAAGCCATAATACGCCCCTTAAAACTTGTAAAAGCTTAGATAAATGTAGATATTTGCACGACAAAACCACAATTGGTGGCATGATTAATCTAAAGCACATTCTCCCTCTGCTATGTTTGCTTATATGCTCACAAACCATATCTGCCCAAGATGCCACGTGTTATGAAACAGGGTCATTTTTAATTTTTAGCACATTAAGCACTTCCGATTGTCCTGGCCTATTGAGTTACGACTATGAAGGACCAGCTAATAGTTGTGAAGATTGTCCGTCTTCTGTGGAGTTCACTGTAAGTGGAGAAGGCACCATAACTGTATACTCTGATGGTATCGTGTGTGATGTCATTGATATCCAAATAGTAGATGAGCCTACCATTACTTTAACTTCCAATAGTGAGATAAATTGTAACGAGTTCCAGTTCTCTGGTGAATCAGTAGAAAACATATCAGAATGGAGCTGGGATTTTGAGAGTGATGTTTCTCCAGATGCAGATACCCAATCAGGCGTTTATCAGTTTTCTAGTAGCGGAAATCAATTAATAACGCTAAATGCCACTACAGCAGAAGGCTGCCAAACCATTACTACCACTAGTCAGTTTGTAGAAGGACCATGGGCTGAGCTCTCAGCCACAGGTATGGTAAACGGAGGTACAGGAAATTTAACAGTTTCAGATTTTAATGATCAGGAATGTGTCATATCTTACTGTGTATTAGACTTAGAAACAGATCACACCATTTATATGTACGATGTTTTTCATAATAATAACAGTGCTGTAAACATATCTTATGTGGCTACCTTTAATGGTGTGGAAATTCATAATGCGGCCACTCCTATTCCTTCTGATGGCATAGAAATAGATATGAGTGCGCAAGGTAATCCAGGCTATAATGATTTAGTATATACCATTACTGATTCCGAAGGGTGCACCTTCGTAAAAGAGTATGAGGTGTATTGGGAAACCTTTACCATCTTAGGCGCAGGAATAGATAATACCACTCCAGGCACCATTATTAATTATTGTTATGACCAAGAGCTTGAGTTTGAACTCACAGCCAGTGAAACTGCTGGGTTAACTTATTTCTTCTTCATAGGATGTCAAAACTCATCTTTCGAAGAACTCCAGAATCAAGCGGTTTACAGCGAGGTTCCTGTTATGGCACCCAATGAGACCGTAACGGTTAGCTGGACAGCAGATGCCACCTCCTGTGGCTGCACCGGAAATTCACTTTCAGCTTATTTATTCACCTCAAACCCATGCACCACATTCCAAGTAGGTAGTGAGAGTTTTCAGGTAAGTGAAGACCCTAGTGCTGAGTTTGACTACCCAGAAATAACATGTCTGAATTCTACTGAAACACTTGAGTGGCTGGGCCCATCTGATTTACCTTTTGGAGGAACTTGTGGAGGTTTTATAACTTGGTCTGTAGAAGCACCAGATGGAACATTTGTGGCTAATGCAGGTTCTGATCCTACCTTAAATTACACCTTTGATCAGGTAGGAACTTATGAAGTCTGTCTCGGTTTAAGTACAGGAATAGGGTGCAGTGCCAGCTCTCAGTGCTATGAGATTTGTGTACAGAATTCATTGTCCAGTGGTAATGTAGAAGTCATCTGGCCTGATGAAACTGGGGTGTGCGTTATAGAAGAATACCTTCCAGAAATAACCCTTCCGGAATTAGAGTGTGAGACTGTCTCTGTGAACTGGAATGTGAGCTTAGAAGATGGAAACTCCGCTGCTGGCCTTTATACGCTTTCTAGTAATGGCACTGAAACACCCACTATAGAATTTCTTGAAAAAGGAGTATATCAGGTGAGAGCCCAAGTATTCTCAGAATGTGGCTCTCCATTGTTTACTGAACTGGTAAATGTAGGAGCAGCGCCCATTGTTACTGTAAACCAGCCGAGTATAGCCTCTTGTCCTGAAGAAACTGTTTGTTTTGATGAGGCTTTCTGTATAGACGATTGTGGTTCGGTTCTTTCACAAGCTTCGCTTACTGTGTATGAAGGAGTTATTACCGATTGCAACGCGCCCATTACTAATACTCAAGTCTGGACAGCAGATGCCAATCCACTCATTATTTTGCCTGACGATATGCAGGGAGAGGAATGTAACGCTTCTAACTCTCCGTGTGAATTTTCTTGGTCCGTTCCCGAAGGAGTTACAGGAGAATTTACCTTAGTTTTAGAAGTCACTAATCCGTGTGGAAATGAAGTAGTTTGTATTCCTCTAAATATTATCACCCCAGGAGAGTTAGAGGTGCCCATAGCAGATGAGGTATGTGCTGGGTTCACCATTGATCCTGAAACTACAACTTTAAATCAGTGTGAGTGGCTCGTAGATGGGGTTACAGTGTGGTCTCCAGGAAATACTGGAGTTATCACCATAGATGAAGATGCTACGGTTACCATTAACTGTAACCAAGGAGACTGTCCAGAAACTACTACCAAAGATATTTCGGTGTTTCCTGCCATAAACCCTGTTATAACTGGTAGTACAGAAATTTGTCCTGATGGAACCGTGATTTTAACTGCATCTTCAGATTCTGGAGAAGCACAGCAGTGGTATGAAGGCTCTTGCGCACAAGTTTCTGAATTAACGGCCACTCTGCTTGCTTCTGAAGTTAATGCCGAATTTTCAGCTTCTGCTGCTGGCACTTATGCCGTGGTGGTTTCAGATATGAATGGCTGCGAAGCTTGTGTAGAGCATCTAATTACTCTAGAGGTTCCTCCAGTGAGCTCATGTGGAAATCTAGTGTTTTGTGAAACAGATACCGAAGAGCCAATAGGTTTAGAATGCATAACGGCTCCTGTGGGAAGTACACTTTCATGGAGTATTTCCGATGATGATGATAATGTGGTAGTATCCAATCCAAGCTTAGATTATACGCTGGGAGATCTGCTAAATGAGTTTGGGCCACTTGATGCCAATCACACATTTTTAGCCAGTTATGAGGTGTTTACTGCTAATTCTTGTACCTACACCGGGAGCTATTCCATTACTGTAAACCAACTTGGCGTAAGTGAGGTTTCTGTAGAAGAGTACTGTGAAGCAAATGCATTAGAGTTAATAGGAGGAGAGGACTCCAATTGGGAAACTGGTAATTTACCAGCAGGAACCTTCAGCATTGCTGATGGAAATCTAGAACTACTTTCAACTCTAGAAAATGGAACATACACAGGTATTAATTATGACAGCGGCTGTTCTCAGCAGCCTTATGATGTGACTGTCTTTGCACTGCCAGAAGTAGCGCTGACAGGACCAGATTTTTTATGCGATCTGTTTGATGAAAATATTTCGTTAAACACCAGCTCTGGAGCGGCTCCACCAGTAAGTTTTCAGTGGAGAAATAGTGCCTGTGGTGAGGCAGTAGTAAATATTCCTGGAGCCACTAATCCGTTCTTTTCTTTAGATGAGCCAGGCCATTACTCAGTTCAACTTACAGATGGAAATGGCTGCAGCTCTTGTGCTGGCATAGAAATAGTTTTAGATGAAAAACCAGTTTCTAACTGTCAGAATGTGAGCTTCTGCGAAAATCTAGGCGATTCAGAACTAGACCTCAGTTGTATAGAACTGCCAGATGGAGAGAATACAGCTCAGTGGAGCATAACACATCCTACCAATGCTAATTTCCCTGTAAATGTAAGCGCTCCTTTCACTGTGGATGACCTTATACAAGAATTAGATCCTTTGAACCAAGAGGTCATTACAGATGAAGCTTTCATGTTCTATCACCAGTGGATTTCTGATAATGACTGTGTTTATCTAGATTCTGTAGAAGTCATCATTTTAGATGAAGCAGTAAGTCTAGATCAGATGGATGTATGCTCAGGAGATGAGCTTGAATTGAATCAAGCTTTATTGGGCACATGGCAGTGGACCGCTACCCCAGCTAGCAGTGCTAATGTTACAGACTCAGATGTGTTCACTTGGATACCACTTTTAGCAGATGCTGGAGCTATTTACACTCTAAGGTTTACTTCTAATAGTGGCTGCGGAGCCACAGATTATGAAATTCAGGCGCATGCTACTCCAGAGGTAAGCATCAGTACGCCAGAGGTTAACATGTGCATTCTAACGAGCCAAGCCATTTCAGTAGATGCTGGCATAGCCACAGACTTAAGCGTAAATTATGAGTATGAAACAGGCTCTGAAGCTATAGATTTAGCAGACCTCGTATTCGATCCTACTGCTTTAGGAATTACAGATACAGACCCTGGCCAACTGCACTTAGAAGGAAGCTTGACCTACACCACACTCTTAGGCGCAGATTTAATATGTAGTGCAGAAGATATTCAAGTCATAGACATTGTAGACACTTTGGAATCGCTGGCGGTGCCTAATTTTATTTGTCAGGGTGCGGAGTTCAATATAGATTTATGTTCTAATCCTTCATTAGACGCCTTCACATTTTCTTTAGGCGGAAATGATTTTAACTTGGCCGATTGTCCGTTTGCCATTCCTGCCTTATTCGGAACTCAATCTTATGCACTTGAAGCCATGTATGGCAGTGATTTCGCGTTGCAATGCCAGGTTCAATCCTCAGGAGAAATTACCATTCAGGAGCAGTTAACTTATACCTACACTTCCGAATCTTTTCCTTGCACTGGCGAGCAAGAAATTACCATAGAAGTACTCACAGGAAATACCTCTTCCATTACCCTTCTGGCAGATGACGTATTGCTTAATACACCGCTAGAAGCAGAAGAGGTGTTTACAGAAGTGCTCAGTTTTTCCCCAGCAGATGCTGGTCTTGATGAGGTATTTGATTTTGAGTTAGAGATTACAGATGGTGTGTGCACAACGGAAGTAGTTTCAGATGAGGCACAATACATTGCAACGCCAGACCTTGCCATTTCTATAGATGAACTTAATAGTGAGTTTGATGGCTGTGGTTCAGATTTACTCATCATGGAAATGGCCGTGCCTAATACTTCATTTGTTGACCAAACCACATGGACTATGAATGCCGATTATTTCCCAGAAACAGTGCTGTTAGATGAAGAGGGAATGAGTCTTCCAGAGGCTGTAGACCTTCTTAATCCGCCACTAGAGAGTGCTGTAGTGGCCATTTCAGCTATGGTGAGTAACCAGTGTGGAACCGATACCGATACAGTATTTCATATAATGAATCCATCTGATGTGCAGCTGCAGATAGAAGAACTTACGGAGAGTTTATGTGCGGGAGAGGAGATAGAAATCAGTTCTATTATAAACCTAGAAGAATATACACTAGAGGCTGTAGTTACACCAGCGGCAGATATGGATTGGAATCCTCTCACTGAAACATTAACCATAGGAGATGGTGTGCCTGAAGGAACTTATAATGTGGAGTTTACAGCCATAGGTACTTGTGGTCAAGATGTGGCCTTCGATGAGTTTTATGTTTATGAATTTGTCTCAGCTGAGTTTGATTACATAGGATTTACTTGTGTAGACGAGCCTATAAACTTTGCCCCGCTGAATGGAGAAGAGCTTTCTGGGTTTGAATGGGATTTCGGGAATTCCAGCACGGCTCAGAGTCCAAACCCAATACAATCTTATTCTGAAAATGGCATTTATGAAGTAAGCTTAACCGCATTTTATTCAGAAGCTAACTGCCAGGTGACTTCTACGGAACAGATAGAAATAGGTGGTGCTGAGTTAAGCATTAGCCCAGGAGATTTTGGCTACTGTGGGTCTAGTGAGGCAGCCTATGACATAGATATAGAAAATCCTCAGACGGTAGAATGGACTATTTTAAATCCATATACAGATGAAACCATTACTTACTTTACAGAAAGCACTCCGCTCTTAGAATTTGATTTTGATGAAGATTCGGAGGAGGTGGTAGAATACGTGATTTCAGCTTATGTGATAGATGCTGCAGGCTGCCCTAGCGAGGATGAGGTTACGGCCAGTGTGTATCCTGCGCCTAAGGCAGATATTTCTTTTAACATTCTAAACCCTTCAGACGATATAGCTGCTGTGCAGTCTGGAGACTTACTCCAGGTGTTTTTAGGTGTGCCATGCAGAGAAGTAGAAATAGAGTTCTTTAATAATCATGATGTCAATAACTGCTTCTGGACCAATAATCTGGGAGAGATGTGCGATGCCTCGTTTGACAACTGTTCTAAGCTCACCTACTGCACTGAAAATGAAGGCGCAGGACAATTGTCTATAGATGTAGATAACGAGTTTCAATGCACTGCATCTGATGTGTTAGACGTAGTGTTCATTTGTGAGGATAAAGTCACGCTTTATGTGCCTAATTCTTTCACGCCTAATCAGGATGGAAATAATGATGTATTCGAATACGAGTTTAGAGGAGTAGTCTCTAACTTTGAGCTCTTCATTTTTGACCGCTGGGGAGAGGCAATTTTTCACACTACAGAGCTAGGAGACTACTGGGATGGTTCAGATGAGCGAGGAGATCATTACGTGCCTAACGGAGTTTACAGTTGGCAGATTCTAGTAGACCAAGATACAGATGATGCACAAAGGCTTACAGGGCATGTGAGCATATTTAGGTAATTTAAATGAGTAGGTATACAAAATACATTTTGGTTTTAGTGGGGTTAATAACCACAGGTATTTCCCTGTACACCATTTATAAAACAGGAGATTTCCAGACCCAAGGCCTTACATTTTTAGCTGGCTTAACACTTCTTTATGGTTACTTAGAAATAGATAAAGTAGATAGACATAAGGAAGAAGCTGCTAAAAAGAAAAAAGTAGCCGAAGCCAAAGCTTCTAAGAAGGCTTAACTCAAGGTGCAACCGTTAAATAAAGTTTAGCATCATGGAGGTGTAATTCTAATTCAGTCTCATGAAAAAGTCAATTCTATTCATAATCGTCACTCTTATTAGTCAATGGGTTTTAGCCACTGAATTAGAGTCAGATAGTAGCCAGGTGACTCCTTCCGTATTTACTGAAGCTAAAGCGGCCAGGCCAGATCTCATTTTTATTCCACCTAATCTAAACCAAAATTACAATGCCGTGGTTTCTCAGGTGAGCTCTTTCGGAGCGGTAACGCGAGAAGAGCTTAAAACACCTATCCAATTTAACTTATCTGTAGAGAAACGACTAGATATAGGTGAGGACAAACGGTTTTCTGTAGGTCTAGGAGCAGGGTTACTTCTGGTGAAAAGCACTCTAGTGTTCCAGGATTATAATACCACCACTGAACAGGATATTACCAGGAGCTATTTCACTGCACCCGTTTACTTAAAGTATGATTACCTTCAAGATAGGAGGGTGAGATTATTTGTTACCGCTGGAGTTTCTTCAGAATTTGGGTTATCCGCTAAAATTAGTGAAGAGGTGTTTTCGTTCGGAGAGTCAGTAAGTTCAGAAACCAGTTCAGAAAAATTATACAGTGGACAGTTTAATGTCAATCTAGGCACAGGAATAAATGTGAAAGTGGCTAAGCACCTTAGTCTGTTTACTGAGGCATCTGCAGCACATTACTACTGGGAATCTACCAATACCATCTGGTCTGAAAGGGCAGTGTGGTTCAATTTAAAATGCGGTGTAAATCTGCAGTTTTAATGCTTAGGATGATCTTCGCCAGGTTTTGGTCTCTTATTAAAGTGCTTAAATAGATTTTGAATCTCTCCTACCACGCTGTTAAATCTAGTAAGTTGGTCTGCGTTGCAAAGTCCCTTTACATCTCTGAAATGATTCAAGTGGGTGAGTTCTACCTCAGATTGCAACGCTGAAATTTCAGCTACTAGTTCAGTTTCACCTGAAGTGCTGGCATCTGTTTTAAGCAGTGCAAACAGTGCTTTTTTCTTTTCAAAAAGTTGTTCGTCTAGTGCAGACACATCCGTTCTATGAGATTTAATCAACTCTTCATAAGCCTGTACCTGTGCATCATCTAATTGAAGAAGTTCTATCACACGCTCTTTGGGAGCTATGTGCTGATGCCTCTTTGGCTTGTTCAGAAAGAAAAATACCAGAAGCCCTATGTTAACCACCAATAGGATAATTACGGCTGCTGTTAAAGCTTTAGTCTTATTCATGGTAAATAGAGTTTTGAGTGATAGGAACCAGAGTTTCTACTGAATCTGAAGCGGTTTTTACTTTAGTTTGGCTCACCACATAAACTTCCAAACTTATGAGGCACAAGAGCACTGCAGCAGCTGCCCTTAGTTTAGCTAACGGAATAATCCTAGCAGAATGAACGGCAGCTGATATATCGGCATATAGAGATTCTCTAACCTCTACGCGTTTAATATGTTTTAATGCATTAAGACGATTCATTTCTGAAGAGTTAGACGTTAAATCATTCATTTTCCTTCGTTTTGGTTAATGATTTTTTCTAAGTTTTTCTTGGCACGCTGAAAGAGAGACTCCACTGCTTTAGGAGTAAGCTCCATAATCTCTGCCACCACTGCCTGAGAGCGGTCTTCTATTTTCAGCAGAATTAGAGCCGTTTTCTGACGAGCGGGCAGTTGGTTAATGGATTTAAATAAGCTGGCCAGCTCTTCTTTATGTTCTAATTCTACTCCAGGGTGGGAGAAGTTAGCCACTTCATTAGAGTGGTCGTCTACAGATTTAGCAGTGAGAAACGCCCAGCGTTTATTTCGCTTTTTGGCTTTTATGAAGTCTAGAGACTTGTTAATGGTTATTCTGTAAATCCAAGTTTTGGCAGTAGACTCTCCTTTGAATTGGCTCAAGTTACGGTGTACTGAAATAAACACATCTTGAGTGATTTCTTCAGCGTCTTGAGTGTTTTGCACGTATTGCAACGCTAGATTAAAGACCAATTCTTTATGGGCATTATATAATAGTTCTAAAGTCACTCGCAGGCCACAATATTCGGGATTTTACTGCTTTACAACAATGAATTTTACGAACTCCTAACTTGTTAAAACACTTAGTTATGGATTTACAGAAGCTAGAGCTCAGCTGTTCGGATGCAAGTATTGGAGTTGAAACGTTAGCTCTTTGCTGGAAGGATTCAACACAGATTCCCAAATAGTGTTTTTGTCTTCTCCATTTTTAATATAGACGCCATTTAAAAGAGTGAAGCCATTTTTAAGGGCATAATTTTTTAGTCTTTCATCTGTGTCTATGTCTAGAACAAACTTACTGTTCCTAAACTCATCAGTACACTCACATTCTGCATCTGTAACATCTGGAATGTTAGTTCCAGTTCTTAGTTCTATATGGTCTATGTGAAACCGCTCACAGTCTGTGCGGTTATAAATGTTACTTATGAACTGCTGAAGACTAAAAAAGACTAAAAACACCAGTAGTCCGCTAGCGCAGAGAATTAAAAGAATTTTCTTCATGAGATGAATGTATTAGAGGTTAGGATTAGGCATCCGTTTAAATAAACTGTCTTCAGATGGGAATATTGTTCTTAACGAGTTCTAGAGGATGAATGGTGGCTGAGTGCAGTTCTAACTATTGTAGAATTAAGATGCCACTCCGCCTTCGATACAACTGCCTTCGGCAGCCACTTAGTCTCCGTTGC
>JBGCDA010000061.1:0-26401 GCA_045104985.1 Flavobacteriales bacterium
GTAGCAGATGAGTTCGAGGTGATTAACATGTTAGATGGTGATCAATTAGATGCTGTCATAGCCAAACACCAGCCTAAACTGGTAATTCCAGAAGTAGAATCTATCCGTACAGAACGATTTTATGCCTATGAAAAACAAGGAGTTACTGTAGTTCCTTCGGCTAAAGCGGCTAACTACACCATGAACCGTAAGCTCATAAGAGACTTGGCCGCTAAAGATTTAGGGTTAAGAACAGCCAAGTATGAATATGCCGCAGAACTGGAGCAGTTCAAAGCCGCAGTGGCCAAAGTCGGCATGCCATGCGTGATCAAACCACTCATGAGCTCCAGCGGAAAGGGCCAGTCGGTTATTAAAACTGAGGCAGACATAGAGCACAGCTGGAATTACGCCATGGAAGGCTCTAGAGGAGATCTGGCCGAGGTTATTATAGAAGCATTTGTAGATTTTCATACGGAGATTACCCTTCTCACAGTAACTCAAAACAATGGAAAAACACTCTTCTGCCCACCTATCGGACACAGACAAGAACGAGGAGATTACCAAGAAAGCTGGCAGCCCTGCCCTATTTCAACAACAGACTTGGCTACAGCTCAGGACATGGCAGAAAAAGTGACTAGAGAGCTGGAAGGTGCCGGACTATGGGGTGTGGAGTTTTTCATAGCAGATGACGGGGTTTACTTCTCAGAACTAAGCCCTAGACCACATGATACGGGCATGTGTACCCTAGCAGGATCACAGAACCTCAGCGAGTTTGAATTACATGCCAGAACCATTCTGAGCTATCCTATTCCAGAAATTACCCAAGAAAAAGCCGGAATAAGCGCTGTAATTCTGGCAAGTAAAGAAAGTGAGGAATCTCCTGTGTTTTCAGGCGTTGCAAAGGTGCTAGAAACCCAAAACACTGACATTCGCTTATTCGGAAAACCTACCTCTAGACCTTACAGAAGAATGGGTGTAGTGCTTTTAAATGGAGGAGTAGATGCCGATATAGAGCAGATGAGGAAAGATGCTGCCGCTCTGGCCAGTTTAGTAACTGTAGATTAAAATGGTATTTGACTTAGCCAATTGGATCATTTTAGGAGGTGCCTTTTATATCATTTTAGATGCCATTCCTAATGGACCTTTGTCTTGGAAGTTGCTTTCTAAGTATGCTTCGCGGTCTGATTTTGCCGTTAAAACCATACGTTCCGTAGGTGCATTTTTGTTGCTTTTACAGCTAATCACTGTATTCATAGCCAGAGACTATTTTCTATTTAACGAAGCACCTCTTATTTCACTAGGCACCCCGTTTCTGTTGTGTGGTTTGTTTTCAATACCTCTGCTTTCTCAGTTATTCTGGTTAAATCCCATATCTAAAAACCAGATTGGCAGAACCTTTATTTCGTCTCTTATCGTTATGTCACTATTCGTTTTTGCAGGGACTGTGCCATTTAATATGGATGAAGCAGAGTCTAAATCAATTTTTAGCACTTTAGGTAACAGCCTCTTCTTTAATTATATATGCGGCACATTACTCTTCTTTATAGTGTTAGACTTTTGGCTTCTTCTTAAAAGGAATCAGATTATTAAGTGAATGAATAAAACCTAAGCGGAGAAGTCAGTTCTAATATGGATGGGTTGAAGAGATTGAAAAAAAACAACTTGTCTTACTACTTGTTTAATTTACAAAAGTCTACCCATGCTTTCAGTAGATTTTTGAAGATAAGGATTTCGATTTTAAACCCTGTGTTTTCCCAAATCACAAAAGGTGGCTTAATTATCAAATCATCTTCAAAATAATCTGTCCAAAACTCAGCCTCATACTCTTGGCCTCTCTCATATTTTAACATCTCATTAAGCACATACTCTTCTATGTCCTGCCAAGGAACACTATCAATAAAGTACGCTAAAAAAAGATTGAGTCTGTTTGATCCATCATGTGAACACCTAAAGTCTGTATGTGATGCCAAAGAATACCAATTCTCTTTATATGAGTATTCTTCGAACATAAACGCTAAAGATTTTGTTTCAAAATATCGTTTGTTTCTTAATCTATGTTCCATTCTGCTTCACTCTTTTTGATCTTTTATACTGCCTATTCCACAAATCTGCGCATTTTTGTGGATTACACTCCTCAAAATCAAATGTTTTGAATCCGGAACTAACCCATTTACTTGCTCATGTAAAATCTCTCCCCTACGGAAGAAACTCTAACCGAGCAGATTACACTCTAGTGCCATCAGAAGGAAAAGGCACCTGCAGCACTAAGCATGCTTACATAAAACATAAGGCTCAAGAAAACAATTGGAATGAAGTGAACCTATTTATAGGAATTTACCTCATGAGCGAGTCCAATACTCCGGGTGTAGGTGTAGTCTTAGAAAAGTATAGCTTAAAAGAAATCCCTGAGGCTCACACTTATTTAAAAATCAATGGTGAGCTCACAGATATTACTGGTCTAGATGCTTCTGTTGAATCGTTCACAGAAACATTGCAACGCGAAGAAGAAATACTTCCTGACCAAATAGGAGAATATAAAGTCAAATTTCATCAAGACTTTATTTCCAATTGGGCTAAAACATTCATGTTTTCGGCCGACAAAATCTGGAAAATAAGAGAAGAATGTATCTTTCAACTTTCTGGTTTACAATAGTTAAATTAGGGCATAAAAGCTCTTGATTGTACTGTACTCATGAAAACACTCTACCTCTCCCTTGCAACGCTTCTCTTCACTTTTTCTCAAATCTGCGCTCAACAATATGTTCCTCTGCCATTAGAGGACGGCATTTGGGTAAATCAAGTCTCAGGATCAAATGGCTCAGATTTACCATATGAATACGATGAGGCATATTGTTCCACAGGAACAGAAATAGAAATTAATGGTTTGAGCTATATCCAATTAAACACTTGCTATTCACAAGACGTAATAGGATTATTAAGAAATTCCGAAAATGGAGATAAGGTATATATTATACCAGAAGGAGAGTCTGAAGAACTATTACTATATGATTTTTCTCTAGAGGCCGGAGAAAGTATAACTGATATCTACGTTCCCGATTTAGGAAGTGTAGATCTAACTGTGAATTACATAGGTGAAGAAACGGTGAATGGGACGATGAGAAAATCCATTGGGCTTTTGGATAACTCAGGTTTTGAGTTCTTTTGGATAGAGGGAATAGGTTCTACATCTGGTTTAATCTACGGCCCTTCATGTAGCACCATAAGTGAATGTAGTCAGCTCACATGTGTATCCACTGAAGGGAATTCCATTTTCCCAAACATGATAAGTGGATCTTGTCTAATTGTAGATAATATTGAGCTTAACTATAAACCCACAACATCCTTAGCTATTTGGCCAAATCCTTCTGCTGAGGTATTCAATTTAGAAATGACTGGAGATAGCCCTAACTCTAGAGTATCTGTTCTAGATCTTTTGGGAAAAGAGGTTTTGAATTTTCAAATGGGCGCAAAAGAAAAAAACTGCTCATTTTCATTAGAAGGCTGTAATCCTGGGATTTATATGCTGATTTTTTCTTCTGAAAAGGGCAAAATCAGCAGAAAAATCATTAAAGATTAGTATCCTTTTTCTTCAAGAATGAGACCTTCCACGAGAAAATTTTTAATTATTTGAGAGTTAAATTCTTTGATACAAAAATGGCTTGTTAATGAGCCTTATTTCTAGTCCTAGCTCCGAAAAATTTTAAATTTTTAGAACCGAAAGTGGCTTGATAATTGGTAAGTTCTGGCCTAACAAACCTCAAAAACCTAATGAAAAACAACGTTTTATTCACCCTACTGTTTACTGCTATTTCTTTACTATTCATGACGAACCTGTCAATTGCCCAATCTGTAGACCGAGAATTAGGTCTGAGAATGGCGGGACTTGATAATTTCAATTTCATTTACAAAAAACAAACATCTGAGAACAAATTCCTAAGGTTCAGAGCAGGAGCCTTTAATGTCAACTTTAACTCAAATTCAGAAGCTATTAGCGCAAATGTCAATTTAGCAATAGGGCTTGAAAAGAGAAAACCAATAGATGATAGACTGCTCTTCATTCACGGTTTTGAACCTTCAATACAAGTTGGTTTTTCGGAAGTAAACGGAAACACTCAAATATTAACTGGACTTTCTATAGGATATGTTCTTGGCTTTCATTTAAATATTAACGAAAGCTTCGGTCTCAACATTGAAACAATTCCCTCTTTATCGGGAACCACAGCTTTCAATGAAAATAATGATGACATAACAAACCTTAGGCTTGGCTTTAATTCAAACGCTATAGCACTTAGTGCGGTCTATAGATTTAATAAATAACCAGAAAACGGTTTTAATTGTGGAACACTTGAAAAATGGAAATCACTTCTTCCGGACTTAACACTTCGGTGGGTTGGGTTCCCATTCTTTTTAGAATGGCATCTACAGCTTCTCCTCTCAATCCCATTTTTAGAGCTAACCATTTAAGGTAAAGCACCTCTCTTTTTTTCTTTTTACCGTCTGCTTTGACTAAGATAGCCATTTGGTAAAACTGTACTATACGTATAAATGGCGATTTGGGAGGGTTATACTCTAACGGATCTTCCTTTAAAATTTCATATTCGACTTCAGAAAAATCCAAGTACTCTAAAGTAGCACTTATCATTAGTCGCTCTTCTTCTGTTTCTATGCCATCTAACTGCATTATACGTATCAGTTCAGAAAGAAAGCGCTTCTTTTCCTCGATAGAATTCATGCGTTGCAAAATACCACTTTCATGGGATTGACATGACGCTAAACCAGTCGTTCTTTTGTACCATGACAGTTACACAACAGCCTACTCAAGACCTCTCTTCATTCTTCCTTACAGATACCCTATGGATGAAAAAGAAATGCTGTAAGAAATATAAAAAGGGAAAAGGAAAGGCGTGTAAGAAATGTCCTAAAATGGCTACTTGTGCCGTGGCGCTTTCCTTATTGAACTAAAGCCTAAATTTTGTTCATTCATTTTTGCGTTGCAACGCTAATTCAATGCTTCATTCAGAATAATTCTCAGCTCATTTTCTAAAAACTAAAGAATGAACACTTCATTGTTTGTTCATATGAAAAATAACAAGTACTTTTGCAGCCCTTTTTTAGGAAAGGTGTGCGTTGTTGATAAATCATCAGCAAACCTTGAAAAAATAATTTAAAGCTTATTTAAAGTGGATACACTAAGTTATAAAACACTATCAGCCAATAAAGAAACTTCTGACAAGAAGTGGTTAGTTATAGATGCTGAGAACCAAGTATTAGGTAGATTAGCCTCTCAGGTAGCTCTTTTACTAAGAGGAAAACATAAGCCTCTTTACACACCTCACGCAGACTGCGGTGACAATGTAATCATTCTAAATGCCGATAAAATTCAGTTAACTGGGTTAAAATGGGATCAGAAAGAGTACATCTGGCACACTGGTTACCCTGGTGGTCAGAAAAGAAGAACTGCTAAAGAGATGATGGCTAAAAAGCCTACTGCTATGGTAGAAAAAGCAGTTAAAGGTTGTCTTCCAAAAAACATCTTAGGAAGGGAGTTGTTCAGAAACTTATATGTATACACAGGAACAGAGCATAAGCATGAAGCTCAGAAACCTGCCGTACACACTTTAAAATACTAATTAGTAGAATCTATGGAGACTATCAATACATCAGGTAGAAGAAAAGCAGCTGTAGCTAGAGCTTACATGTCTGCAGGTAAAGGAAATGTTACTGTAAACAATAAAGATTACAAGAACTTCTTTCCAGTTCCTACCCTACAATATAAAATTACTCAACCATTCGCTATTACAGAAACTTTAGGTCAATATGATGTTAAGGTAAACGTAGACGGTGGTGGTATCACTGGTCAGGCAGAAGCTATAAGACTAGCTATCACCAAGGCATTAATTTCTATTAATGAAGAATGGAAGCCAGCGCTTAAAGCTGAAGGTTTAACTACTAGAGACCCAAGAGAGGTTGAAAGAAAGAAGCCAGGTCAGAAGAAAGCAAGAAAGAAATTCCAGTTCAGTAAGCGTTAATCATGACGGGGGTGAATTGTAATTCGTCCTCCTACGCACTGGGCTTGTTTAGCATCTAAATCATCTGGAAACCCTGCCATGGCAGGCATAGCCAGAGGTTGAGCTATTGATATAATTTAAGAACGTAAACAAGTAAAAACACATGTCACAACAAGTAACATTCGATGAGCTTTTAGAAGCCGGTGCCCATTTTGGTCACTTAAAAATGAAGTGGAACCCTAATATGGCTCCATACATCTTCACCGAGAAGAAAGGTATTCACATCATCGATCTAAACAAAACTTCTGTAAAATTAGAAGAGGCCAGTGCTGCTATGAAGCAGATAGCTAAATCTGGAAAGAAAATTCTTTTCGTAGCTACTAAAAAGCAGGCTAAAACTATAGTAGCAGAAAAAGCTAAGGCCATTAACATGCCATTCATTACAGAAAGATGGAGTGGTGGGATGTTAACTAACTTTGCTACCATTAGAAAATCTATTCGTAAGATGAATAGAATTGAGAAAATGAAAACTGACGGTACGTTCAAAACATTTTCTAAGAGAGAAAGACTTCAAAAATCTCGTCAGAAGGATAAACTAGAAAAAAACCTTGGGTCTATTTCTGATTTAACTAGAATACCAGCGGCTATTTTCGTTGTAGATGTAATGAAAGAGCACATAGCAGTAGCCGAAGCGCTTAAATTAGATATTCCAATTTTCGGAATAGTAGACACCAATTCTGATCCTAGAAAAATAGATTTCCCTATTCCTGCTAATGATGATGCTTCTAAATCAATAGACCTCATTATGAGTAGAGTGGCTACAGCCATAGCTGAAGGTTTAAACGAAAGAAAAGCAGCTAAGGAAGAAAAGCAAGTAGACAAAGAAAAAACAGCGGCTAAGAAAGAAGAGCCAGCTGCAGAATAAATTATTTATAGCATAACAATACAACGATGAAAATTACTGCATCAGAAGTAAATAAATTAAGACAGCAAACTGGAGCTGGAATGATGGACTGCAAAAAAGCCCTAGAGGAAGCTCAAGGGAATTTTGAAGCGGCTGTAGACATTCTTAGAAAAAAAGGCCAGAAAGTAGCTGCAAAGAGAGGCGATAGAGAAGCTTCAGAAGGAGTTATCATAGCTAAATCTACTACAGATGGTAAAAAATCTGTAATGATCGGATTAAACTGTGAGACTGACTTCGTGGCTAAGAATGAAGCTTTCGTATCTGTAGCTCAGCACATATTAGACGTAGCTGTTAATGAAGCTCCTGCTTCCTTAGACGCGTTAAAAGCTGCTTCTTACCCAGGATCTAGTGTAACTATTTCTGAAAAAATTACTGAAGAAATCGGTAAAATAGGTGAGAAAATAGAGCTTTCTACGTTCGAGGTAGTAGAAGGAGAATCAACTGTGGCATATAACCACCCAGGAAATAGCTTAGCGTCTATCGTTAGCTTTAATAAGACTGCCGGTGAAGATGTAACTAAAGATGTGGCTATGCAAGTAGCTGCTATGGCTCCTGTAGCTGTGAATGAAGACAGTATTCCTGAAGACGTTATAGCTAAAGAGCTAGAGATCGGAAAAGATCAAGCTATCCAAGAAGGAAAGCCTGCTGAAATGGCCGATAAAATAGCTCAAGGTAGACTTAAAAAATTCTTCAAAGAAAGCACGCTTCTTAATCAAATGTTCATTAAGGATAACAAAGTGTCAATAGCTAAGTATCTTCAGGATAAAGAAGATGGTTTAACGGTTACTGCATTTAAAAGAGCTAGCTTAAGCTAATTACTCTTTCATGAAATATTTTAAAAAGCCCGATTCAGTGAATCGGGCTTTTTTTTGTTAATTTCAACGGTATGAAAGTCTTCCTTATTCTTGCAGTTCTTGTTGTAATTTCATTGATTGGCACATCGCAAACACCAAACTATTTTGAAAATGATCCAGTCTGGAAGATCCGTGCATCTTTTCCATCAGATGCTGACGGTTATAACTATCTCTCCTACATCCTAGGTGACACTCTAATTAGCGACACTGCCTACTACAAACTCTACAATGATTACTACGACTCAACTTCTAGCTTGGTTTATCTTATCCGCCAAGAGGATCAGAAAGTCTATCGCAGATATCCATATTCCAATAATAATGAAGAAGAACTCATAGATGACTTTTCTGTTCAGCCTGGAGAATTCTATATCAAGACAGGGCAGCTTGTTACAGAAAATGATATTGATAGCATACTAATTAACGGATTCTATCATAAAGTCTTATTTAATCAATTCATTGAGGGAATTGGATATCATTACCCAATATTTGAACCAATTACACCTATATCACCTCCTGACCTGTCTATTTTATGCTACGGGAAAAATGGTGAAAACGCAGCCATAGAAGGAGAGACTCTACCCAATAATAACTGGATAGATGAACACTCTACATGTGACTTAACTTTATCTCTAAGCGATAATATACATGAAGAACTGAGCTCTCACAGAATAAAGCTATACCCAAACCCTTCAAAACATGGCGTTACTGTTGCACTATCTAAATCAAGCTCCTATACAGAATGGAAAATACAAAATCCTAGAGGTGAAATCATCAGCCAAGGACATTTCATAAGCCAATCAAAAACAATAGACATATCCAAAATAGAAGCTGGCCTTTATTTTATTTCCATAATTCACGGATCCTCCACCTGCATAAAAAGATTAACAGTCGAATAGTCATGAAGTGCCTCTTATAATTTCAACCCTACTGTCAACAACTGATTCAATTCTATGACCTGACAAACGGTAATTTTTTGCATCTTCGTCACCGAAAAGATTCTATGATGAAATACAAACGGATACTTCTAAAATTAAGTGGAGAAGCCCTTATGGGAGATAAGCAGTTCGGTATAGACAACAATCGTCTTGGAGAATACGCTCATCAGATTAAAGAGGTAGTAGATATGGGTGTGGAAGTAGCCATAGTAGTAGGTGGTGGAAACATCTTTAGAGGAATTCAAGCAGAAGAAGGTGGTATGGAACGCACCCAAGGAGATTATATGGGCATGCTAGCCACCATGATCAATAGCATGGCTCTGCAGGCTGCACTAGAAAAAGTAGGTATAGACACTAGACTCCAAAGTGCTATAGAAATGAAGGCCATAGCTGAGCCTTACATTAAAAGAAGAGCTACGAGACATTTGAGCAAAGGTAGAGTAGTAATTTTCGGATCAGGTACCGGTAATCCATTTTTTACTACAGATACGGCTGCCTCGCTGAGAGCGGTAGAAATAGACGCAGACGTTATCTTAAAAGGAACCCGAGTAGATGGCATATATACAGCAGACCCAGAAAAAGATCCGTCTGCTACGAAATACGAACGTATTTCCTTTAATGAGGTATATGAGAAAAGCATAAAGGTAATGGACATGACAGCGTTTACACTCTGTAATGAAAATAACCTACCTATAATAGTTTTTGATATGAACAAACCAGGAAATCTAGCCAAAGTGGTAAACGGTGTAGATGTTGGCACAGTTGTAGAAGGGTAGAAACTTTATTAATTTTAACACATGACTGAAGAAATACAAATGGCATTTGATGAGGCTAAGGAACTTATGGACAAAGCCATAGCCCATCTAAATACTGAATTAACTAAAGTAAGAGCTGGTAAGGCTAACCCTACCATGCTAGACTCTGTAATGGTAGATTACTACGGCAGCATGACCAAGCTAGGTCAGGTAGCCAATGTAAACACTCCAGACCCTAAAACCCTTAGCGTACAACCTTGGGAAAAAGCCATGTTAGACCCTATAGCCACAGCAATTATCAATTCTAATTTAGGTTTAAACCCTATGAATAATGGCGAACTTCTGATCATCAATATTCCCATGCTTACAGAAGAAAGAAGAAAAGAACTGGCCAAAAAAGCCCGTGCAGAAGGCGAGCATGCCAAAGTGAGTATTAGAAATGCCCGAAAAGATGCTATGGACTTTATCAAACAGGAAGAAAAAGATGGTCTAAGCGAAGACTTGGCTAAAACTGCCGAGGCCAAGGTTCAAGATATCACTACCAGCTATAATAGTAAAATAGATGAGATTATAGCTAAGAAAGAGGCTGATATCATGACTGTATAAATTCTAGTTATTCTAAATAACCCGAAGTAAACCGTAATTAATTACTTTCTTAGGCCAAAGCCTTGTATTCCGAAGCTATTTGTCTTGTGAGCTTATCCGTATCCAAATATTCTTGAAGAGAAGGTTTCAGGATAAATGAAACTGTATCCATACAATGGGCTACTAAATCACTCATTTCTAAGAACCCTATTTGATCTTTTAGAAATAATGCTACCGCTACTTCATTCGCAGCATTTAAAATGCATGGCATGTTACCACCCTTCTCTAATGCTTGAAATGCCAACCCTAAGTTTCTAAACGTTTCTAAGTCTGGCTGTTCAAAGTTTAAAGACGCAAAATCTTTAAAATTAAATCTAGGGAATTCTGAAGGTATTCTATCGGGATAAGCCAAGGCATATTGAATAGGAAGCTTCATGTCTGGTAAGCCCATTTGTGCTTTCATACTTCCATCTTCAAACTGCACTATGGAATGGATGATGCTTTCCGGATGAACAATAACATCTATCTGCTCATTTCTAAGTCCAAAGAGCCATTTAGCTTCTATTACTTCTAACCCTTTATTCATAAGGCTAGCTGAGTCTATGGTGATTTTAGCTCCCATATCCCAGTTTGGGTGCTTTAGGGCTTGTTCTTTTTTAATAGAAAGGAGCTCTTCTCTTTTTCTACCCCTAAAAGGGCCTCCGCTAGCTGTCAGGTAAATCTTTTCTATAGGATTATGGAATTCACCAGCCAGACATTGAAAAATAGCAGAATGCTCTGAATCTACCGGGTAGATGTTCACCGCATTCTCTTTAGCCAGCTGGGTTATGATTTCTCCTGCTACTACTAGCGTTTCTTTATTGGCCAAGGCTATGTTCTTTTTAGCTTTAATGGCTTTTACGGTGGGCTGTAATCCAGCAAAACCCACCAGAGCAGTCAAGACAATATCTATCTCCTCCATTTCTACTACTTGGCACAAAGCTTCCGCACCTACGTAAACTTTTACGTCCAAAGGCCATAACTCCTCTTTTAACTTTTCATATTTAGATTCATCTCCTATAACTACTGCATTAGGCTTGAACAACTTAGCCTGATGGATGAGCAACTCTGCATTACTGTGTGCTGTGAGCACCTCTACTTGAAATTTATCTGTATGGGCTGCTATTACCTCTAAAGCTTGAGTACCAATGGAGCCTGTAGAGCCTAAAATAGCTACTCCCTTTTTCTTATGTCCTTCCATTAGCCTCCTACACGTTTTGTTTTATAACCTTTATCTTGGAGATATGTCATAAGCTTATCTCTCTGATCCGTTTGGATAATAATCACACCCTCTTTAGCACTGCCCCCTACACCAAGTTTGACCTTAAGCTCTTTGGCTAAGCTCTTTAGGTCATCCGCAGTGCCTACGAAACCCTCTATAGCTGTAACTGTTTTTCCTTTTCTAGCTTTTCTATCTAAGAGAACTTTCAGTAATTGCTCTTCATTTGGGAGGGTATCCTGCTCCTCTTCAGAATCATAATCGTAATTGTAATCCTTATTGGTAGAATACACAGTTCCTAATCTATCTTTCCAGTTTTCAGGCATGAGATATCACTTTTAATTATTGCAACGCTGAAATTACATAAAACCTAATTCTAATAGCGCCTCTTCACTCATCATGTCTTTAGTCCATGGTGGGTCAAACACTATTTCTACTTTAGCACCACTAACCCCCTTTATACCAGCCACTTTCTCCTCTACTTCTACAGGGAGTGTTTCAGCCACTGGGCATGATGGAGAAGTTAGAGTCATTAAAATATGGATACTCCAGTCGTCTTTCACTTTCACCTCATATATTAACCCGAGCTCATATATATCTACTGGAATTTCAGGATCATAAATGGTTTTTAACACCTCTATGGCCGTTTGTTCTATGTCTTTTTTATTGAATTCCATGTTACTTTTTTAGAGCTAATGCATACACTTTCATCTGTTTAATCATAGCTACTAGCCCATTACTTCTATTTGGAGAAAGGTGCTCCTGAAGCCCTATTGTATCTATAAATTTAAGCTCGGAACTAACTATATCTTCTGGCTTTTGGCCATCTAATACCCTCATCATTAACGCTACCAGCCCCTTGGTAATGATAGCATCGCTGTCTGCATTAAAACTCACTTTACCTTCCTCATTTCTAGCTGTTAACCACACCTGACTCTGACATCCCCTTATGAGATTATCCGGTTGTTTTTCTGAAGCAAGCATCTCAGGAAGTTCTTTTCCAAGATCTATGATGTATTCATATTTCTCCATCCAATCTTCAAATATCTCAAACTCAGATTCTATTTCTTTTTCCCTCTCTTTAATACTCATAGCTTCTTTTTCCGAGGACAAAGGTATTTCTTTTTAAAACCTTAGAGAATTTGAATAGATCATTCTTTTCTCATTTTTTAAGGCTACTGGCCTGTTTTAGCGTTGCAACGCAAAAACTAATGAAACTATAGCCTTACAAATTCCGTAAAAAAGCATGTGAAATACTGCAAAACTAACTATTTCAACATGATTTAAATTGAGGAACAAAAGCCCAATACATATCAATACCAACATCTTAAGTCGTATGAACGATGTTAAGAAGGCTACTGCTTTAGCAGCTGCCTTTTTAAGCATTTCTTGCACTTTTGCCTCTGAGGGTTCTCAGTCTAACACCGCACATGTTATAGCTTCACGCGGTGTAGCTGATGCTTCACACATTTCTTCAGAGCCAAATGGTAAGGCTGCTCTTCTATATGATTATAATGATATGGTGATGATAGATTTAGGCCAAATAATACCTAAAGGTGAATCATATAGTATTAAATGGAGGAAAAAATCATATTCGGAAAGTGCACCTGCTGCCACACTAAAAGTGATGGAATCATGTTCTAAGACTAATTTTTCCCCACAAGAACATTTACCTCAAACATCTGAAAAACATAGGTTCATAGAGACGGAATTTAAGGCTCAAAGAGCCACTAGGTATATTATGATTAACGTGGCTTCTCCA
Source organism: Flavobacteriales bacterium (assembly GCA_045104985.1). Lineage (GTDB taxonomy): Bacteria > Bacteroidota > Bacteroidia > Flavobacteriales_D > Sanyastnellaceae > ASP10-05a. The sequence continues at coordinate 13,101 of JBGCDA010000061.1, forward strand.
TTAGATGATGCTATAGAAGTAGATGCCGTGACTTGCTTGACCTCCACGACTTCTAGTTCTCAAAAGGAATTTTCTAAAGAAGACGACCATAACAAATCAAACTGCTCTCTTAAGCTTAATACTCAGCAAGACCAAAACGTTTCAAAACTACTCTTTGATAAGAATTTAATGGCCACAAGAAAAGAAGGAATGGTGCTCGAACAAAGAACGCTTCATCTTTCTAATCTGAGTTGGACTTTCTCAGAATATAGAAACAAGCTAAAACAGCTTGCCATTGCAGAAGAAAAAACAGGAGATCCTCCAGAAATGACACCTAGTTATTGGAGGACTAGTGTATTACTAGATATAAGACCACCTCCAATTTAGATTTTTTTTCTACCCTATATAATTAGTCATACACTGGAATAAATAAACCAATACAGAAAACTTCATAAGGGGTAGAAGTCAAATTTTAAAACCACACTGTTAACACTTTACTTAACTACAAGCGTAGTTCTATGAAAAAAAGAAAACACATAATAGTAGCATTAAGCCTCTTTCTAATGAGCTCCGGTTATACCATAGCCCAACAGGCCGCAATGTTTGGACAATTTCAGTATAATATGCTGGAATTAAACCCAGCTTATGCAGGATATAGAGAGTCTTTTAATGTGACCGCTATCCACAGAAGTCAGTGGGTGGGATTTGATGGGGCACCTGTTACTCAAACAGTTTCCTTCAATAAACCACTTAAATCTGACGAGTTTGCGTTTGGAGGCGCTATTTCCAATGATAATATAGGACCTTCTAATTCTATAAACTTATCCTTAGACGGTGCATACCGCATGAGAATAGGAAAAGGAAGAGAACGTACAAAATTGTCTTTTGGATTAAAAGCTTCTCTAAATAGGTATCAAACAGATTTAAACAGTGTAGAAATTATAGAAGAGGGTGATGAATCCTTCTTAAGAAGCGAGAACGGTGTTTTTCTTCCTAATGTAGGAGTAGGATCTTTCCTCTATGGCAGAACTTATTTCGTGGGAATATCTGCACCTAGATTACTAAATAACAAGTTAGTAAATAGAGGGAGTTCCTTTTATAAATACATGGAAGGAAGGGAAGAAACCACTTACTACTTAACTGGTGGTAAGGTTTGGAAATTAAATAGAGATTTAAAAATATACCCAGCACTACTTTTTAAAGCCACCAGGAATGCTCCTATTTCAGGAGGGGCCTTCTTAAACTTCATAATAATGAATGAATTTAAAGTCGGTGCTTATTATAACTTCAAAGAAGTAGCTGGAGCCATGGCACAATGGCAGATTAACAAAAAACTAAGAGTGGGGTACACTTTAGAGATGCCTGTAACTTCATTATTTGGAACCAATTTAGGAAGCCATGAAATAATGTTGAACTACGCTATCAAGAAAGGACGTACAGCCATCATATACCCTAAACACTTTTAAAACATGACTGGAATGAATCACCCTATAAAACTATTCATGCTATTATGGCTAGCCTTTGCCGCTAGTAATAGTTTCAGCCAGTCTACCTCTATAGAGGAAGACAGAGGAGATGTTTTCTTAGAGTCTTTTGAGTTCGACCGAGCTATAACACTATACACGGAAGCGTATAGTAACGACTCTAACAATGTACAACTCACTAGAAAAATAGCTGATGCCTATCGAAGAAAAGGAGATTTAGCATCTTCTTCTCCTTGGTATCAAAAGACATTAACTCTAGATACTACTAGACAGGAAGACATGCTTTATTATGCTGAGTCTCTGAAGACCTTAAAGCGTTACGATGAGTCTTTAGTCTGGTATGAGAAGTACAATGAGCTGCAGCCAAAAGATTTAAGAGCTGAAAACCACTTGGCCAATTCTAGATACTACGAAGAGCTGGCTGAAGATTCACTGATGTACTTAGTGAACAAGCTTGACTTTAACAATAAGAAACCTGCATTTGGTGTAACTAAGTACAATCAAAAGCTAGTATTTAGTGCTACTGGGTTCGAAAATCAAAAGTTCAACAAGACTAATCCATGGAATAACCTTCCTTACTTAGATGTTTATCAAGCTAACATAGACGAGAATAAACAGGCTGTAGATATAGAGCCCATTAATGAAATTAATTCCAAGTATAATGACGGACCAGCACATTTTGACGAGAACTCCCAAACCATGTTTGTTACCCGAAATAACATGAGAAGAGGAAAACCAGTTAAAGATAAAACTGGTTCAGTGAATCTTAAAATTTATACCAGTAAGTTAGAAAACGGACAATGGTCTGAAATAGAAGAACTTCCTTTTAACAGCAATGATTACTCTACCGGACATCCTTCAGTAACTAAAGATGGTCAATTTCTTTACTTTGCTTCAAATAAGCCTGGTGGAGAAGGTGGAACAGATATCTATGTTTCAGAAAAAGTCAATGATACTTGGGCTCACCCAAATAACCTAGGTGATAATGTGAACACTAAAGGCAATGAATTATTCCCTTATGTAGACGACAATAACATACTATACTTCTCATCTACAGGGCACGTAGGCCTAGGAGGGTTAGATATTTTCAAGATAGACCTGGATTCTCTAAAAACAGATGAGCCAGTTAATGTGGGTTATCCCTTAAATAGCCCTAAAGATGATTTTAGTATTCTGTTTGAAGAAGTTGATAAATCAGGTTACTTCTGTTCTAATAGAGATAGAGGTTTTAGCGATGATATCTTTTATTTTGAAGTTAATAATCCATTACGGAAAATATATGCTGGACTAATCGAGTCATCTCTACCAGAAAATTCATTGGCAGGTAATACTCTTATAGTCAGGAATCTGGATACAGATGAAGAGTTCCCAATAATACTAGACGATGAAGGAAAATTCGAATTCGAAGCACTTCCTGGCAATACATACGAACTGGCCTACCAAAAGGAAGATGTAGAAGAGATATTACTAGTGAAAACAGTAGAAGAAACGGTAGAAGAAGAGTTTGAAAACCTAGGAATCTTTACAATTCAAGAAAGACTAGACGTAACTATTTCCGATGATGGTAATGAACTCGAGATCAATGACAAACTATTCAAAAGATTTGGAGAAGATGGAATGTTCATTACAGAACAAGGAGATAGTTTGTCTGAAATAGATATTATGGATCTACTAACCAAAAATCTAAACGGTAATGATATAGAACTAAACAACGCCTTATACAAGCTAAACCCCGAAACAAAATCATATGTCCAAGAAGATGGAGAAACTATTGATGATATGGAGTTAGAAAGCTTATTGGTGAGCCAAATTTTTGCTAATCCACTAGATATGAATGACGATTCTGTTCTTGCTGGCACTGAACCAGTAGACACCAAGCCTGAATTAGCTCAAGAAAAGAGCACATCATTGGATATAGAAAATCTTAGTGCTTTAGAATGGGTAGAGCAAACTTTAGATAAAGAGGCCCTCACCGAAAAAGAACTTATGGAGCTTGAATCAGAAAATGAGGCTGACGAAGTTCCTACAGAATCACTCAGTGTGACGAACCCTGAAAAGTATATTTTAGCTAGTAAGGAAGATTTGAAAATAGCGTTAAACGAAAAAGGCTTACAAAACATCTACTTCGACTTTGACCAAAGTGCCATCAGGCAAGATGCTAAGCCGGTCTTAGACGAATTAGCTTCTATGTTAACAGTAAATCCAGGTGTTAACCTATATGTAAACGCTCATACAGATGCTAGAGGTTCTAATGACTACAATGATGCACTCTCAGAATCAAGAGCCGAATCTGTAAGAAAATACCTAAGCAACAGAGGAATAGACCCTTCTAGATTACAATTAAGCTGGTTTGGAGAGGAGCAATTGACAAATGCGTGTGCTGATGGAGTGAATTGTGAAGAAAATGCTCACGAGTTAAATAGAAGAGCGGCATTTGCTCTAGCTGGAGAGCCTACAGCATCTAATTCTAATGACTATATTAAAGAAGATAGTAATACTTCTGATAACGTTATGCTACAACCTGGCTCAACGGATGCTGAGTTAGCAAGTGCTGAGGGCATACAACAAATCTACTATAACTTTGACAAGCATAATATTCGTCCAGATGCACAAACTATACTTAATGAGGTGGCTAAATCTATGTCTAATAACGGAAAAGAAATAGTTATAAACGCACATACTGATGCTAGAGGTTCTAGTGCCTATAATGCGGCACTTTCCGAAAAGAGAGCAGAGGCAGCTAAACAATATTTGATAGATAAAGGAATTTCAGCAGATAAAATTAGCATTAACTGGGCAGGAGAAACTCAACTCAGTAATGGATGTTCTGACGGTATATCTTGTAACACTAATGAGCACCAAAGAAACAGAAGAGCTACACTTGTTTGGAAGTAAAAAAGTATATAAAAGCGGTCAGAGTGAAGCCTGACTGCTCATTATATATCTTATGCCTTACTTAGCTTAAGCATGTTAGACATGCCTTGCTCAGCTATAGGCATGCTAGCTATATTAATAATGAAGTCTCCTTCATTGATAAGCTCATTTTTTTTAAGAATGTACTTTATGTCTGCTATAGTATGATCAGTGCTGACCATTTTGTCATAAAACATGGCTGTAACACCCCAAACCAAGCTCATCATAGAAAGGATCTTGTTATTACTCGTAAAGACAAATATGTCTGCATTTGGCCGCTGTGAAGCCACCTTAAAACCAGTATAACCACTGTGAGACATGGTTACTATAGCTTGAGCATCTGATCTTTTAGCTAATCTACAGGCGTTATAACAAACTGAATCTGTTACAAATCTAACCTCAGCACTCTTATTTGGTGCTACTTCGTGATTGTAAACCGAATCATGAGTTTCAGCTTGCAGCACTATACTATTCATGGCTTCTATCACCAGGTGTGGGTGATTCCCAACGCTGGTCTCTCCGCTTAACATCACTGCATCCGCCCCATCTAACACTGCATTAGCTACATCATTTACCTCCGCTCTCGTAGGTGTAATGTTATCTATCATACTTTCCATCATTTGGGTAGCCACGATACATGGTTTAGCCGCTTTGATGCATTTTTGTGCGAGCATTTTCTGAACCAAAGGAACATTCTGCATAGGGATTTCTACACCTAAATCTCCTCTAGCCACCATAATAGCATCAGTTTCTTTGATAATGTTATCTATGTCCGTAACCGCTTCTGGTTTTTCTATTTTTGCTACTATTCTAGCATGCTTACCTTGGTCATTTATGATTTTTCTTAGTTCTCGAATATCATTTGCCTCTCTTACAAAGGACAGACCTAACCAATCTACATCATGGCTTAGAGCAAAATCTAAGTCTTTTAAATCCTTCTTTGTAAGGCAAGGCTGGGAAATAGCAGTATTAGGTAGGTTGATTCCTTTTCTAGAACTCAAGACACCTCCATAAATGATCTTAGCTTTGACAAGATCTTTATTATTTGTAGAAATAACTTCCAAATGAATTTTACCATCATCTAAAAGAATTCTCTCTCCCGAATTCACATCCTTGGCAAAGGACGTATAGTTAGTGCTGAACCTTTTAGCAGTTCCCTCTACTTTAATGGTGCTAATTTCTACTTCTTTACCAGTGACTAGCTCTGCAGAATTATTTTTTATAACATCTGTCCTGATCTTAGGTCCTTGAAGATCAGCTAAAATAGCAGTGTTGGTTCCTAGTTTTTCATCTATAGCCCTTATGTTCTTTATAGCATTTTCATGATCCTCATATGCTCCATGAGAAAAGTTTAATCGGGCTACGTTTAAACCAGCTTTTATCATCTTCTCTAGTACTTCAGCAGATGCTGAAGCTGGGCCTAATGTGGCCACAATTTTCGTTTTCTTCATATTTAATCAAAAATAAAAACTTGTTTAGACTTAAGGTTATTTATGTCAATCATAAATACAGCTTGAATCTCTTTTAGCTTTCTGAGTCTACTTACTAATTCTCCCTCGCTATACACTAGTTCATCAGGGTAATACTTAACAAAGTAATCTACAGTAGGCAGCTCTGCTACTAGTCTTTGACTCAAATTTTTATTGCAAAGCAAAACAAAACAAAAACCTTCAATATCAGACCGATATTTCTTAAATTCTTTAAGTAGCGCCTTTGTCTTAATTACATAGTTGGTCTCAAGAGACAGGTTACTGTCTAAATTTCTATTTATAGCCCAACCTAACGTATGAGGTTTCTGATTACTACTTATAGCTATAAGACTGAAATCGTATTCTATTTCTACATCTAAATTTAAAAAGGCCATTACCTTATTATAAGTTCATCTTTTTTATAGCCAACTCAGCCGCTTTTTGTTGTGCTTTTTTCTTAGAAGAGGCTTCTGCACGGGCCATTCTGTTGTTATTGATCAAAACTTCTATGTCATAGCTAGTTCTCCCTTCCGCCTTTAGCTCACTTAACAAATTGAAATTTACGTCTTTTTTATTCTGCTGCGCCCACTCATAGAGCAAACTCTTGTAATCTCTTTGTTCATAGATCATTTTTTCTAAGTCAATGGAATTCAATAGTTTTAACAGGGCCATTTCTGTTCTATTATAACCGAGGTCTAGAAAGAGAGCCCCTATTAATGCTTCCAAAGCGTTTCCTAACAACGAGGTGTTTTGGGTTTTGGCGTTGATCGAAAACTTTAAGACCGCTTCTATTCCTAATGATTGGGCCATAGAGTTTAGATTTTTTCTACTAACCAATTTGGCTTTAAGCTTAGTCAATTCACCCTCAGAATGATTTGGATATTGGTTATACAAGTTGGTAGCTACCACAGAATCCAAAATTGCATCTCCTAAAAACTCTAGGCGCTCATTGCTATGTACTCTTTCACTAATACTAGGTAAGATAGAGCTGTGAGTGAGTGCTGTATTATATAAGCTTAGGTTTTTTGGCCTAGCTCCAAAAGTGCTAAGTATAAATTTAACAAGAGAATTATCTTCTGCAGAACGCCTTAAAAATAAGCTCCTTAAATTCAATTATAATTTTCTGAATATGGCAGAAGTATTATGCCCGCCAAAACCAAATGTATTACTTAAAGCTGAATTCACCTCTCTTTTTTGAGCTTTGTTTAAGGTGAAGTTAAGCTTATTATCTAGTTCTGGATCTACAGTAGTGTGATTTATGGTAGGTGGCACTTCCTGATTTACAATAGACATTATGCAAGCTATAGCCTCTACAGCACCTGCGGCACCTAACAGGTGACCTGTCATGGACTTAGTAGAAGAGATATTCAAGTTATAAGCATGATCACCAAAGACCTCTAGTATAGCCTTAGTTTCAGCTATATCTCCAAGAGGTGTAGATGTGCCGTGCACATTTACATAATCTATAGTGGTATGATCTACTCCTGCATCATTTAACGCGTTTCTCATTACCTGAGTAACAGCTATACCTTCAGGATGAGGAGCTGTCATGTGATAAGCATCACCTGTGGCCCCGCCACCAATGATTTCACAATAAATTTTAGCGCCTCTAGCTTTGGCGTGTTCATACTCTTCTAATACTAAGGCTCCAGCCCCTTCGCCAAGCACAAAACCGTCTCTGGTAGCATCAAACGGTCTACTCGCGGTCTTATAGTTTTCGTTATTCTGAGAAAGGGCTTTAAGAGCGTTAAAGCCTCCTATACCTGCCTCCGTAACAGCAGCTTCTGAACCTCCAGTAATAAAGATATCTGCTTTCCCCAATCTAATTTGATCAAAGGAATCCATTATGGCATTAGTAGCTGATGCACAAGCCGATACAGTAGCGTAATTTGGCCCTCTTAATCCATGTTTGATACTGATATGGCCAGAGGCTATATCTACAATCATTTTAGGAATAAAGAAGGGATTAAACCTTGGCGTACCATCTCCTAGTGCAAATTCAACACACTGCTCCTGAAATGTTCTTAAACCGCCTATTCCAGAACCCCAGATTACACCAGCTCTGAATCTATTAATTTTTTCGAAGTCTATTCCACTATCTTCTATAGCCTGATCTGCGGCTACCATGGCGAACTGAGAGAACCTATCAAGTTTTCTCATTTCTTTTCTGTCGAAATAATCTTCTGCTTTAAACCCTTTTACCTCACAGGCAAATTGAGTTTTAAACTTACTCGCATCAAAATTTGTTATAGGAGCGGCACCGCTCACTCCGTTCGTTAACGACTCCCAATAACTAGGAACATCATTTCCAATCGGAGTCAGCGCGCCTAGACCAGTTACTACTACTCTTTTTAACTCCATATACTTCGCTTAATTTTTGTTCTAATTATTTTACGTTATTCGCTATATATTCTACAGCCTGACCTACAGTGCCTATTTTTTCTGCTTGGTCATCTGGAATAGCTATATTGAATTCTTTTTCGAATTCCATAATTAACTCAACGGTGTCTAGAGAATCTGCTCCTAGATCGTTTGTAAAGCTAGCTTCAGTTGTTACTTCGGCTTCATCTACTCCTAATTTGTCAACTATGATAGCTGTTACTTTAGATTGAATTTCAGACATATTTTATATTTTACTGATTATTTTGAAGTGCAAATTAAACAAAACTTAAAGTGTAATTCAATTATATATCACAATGTTTTTTTAATCCGCTTCTCTTTTATCTGTGCTTATAAAAGATTTAATGTGCTTATAAAGTTCACACATTGCATGTAAAAGCTGCCATATTTTATTTTGCTTTTAAAATTATCGAAGGAAAGATTTTTTTCGATTTGTGCTAAGAAAATCTATTCATTGAAAATAAGCCCTCTAAAAATTAGATTAAATTCAACTACTTCAGCCTTTTCATAAGGCTAGAGGCAAATACAAAATCGTTAAGGCTTTTAACCTCAGTACCCAAAATTTCTTTCCTATCTCCTTTCCACTGAACCTCCCCCAAATGAAGAAAATTAATATTATCTCCTATTTCTAACACACTATTCAAATCGTGACTAATTACTACCGTAGTCATATTAAGCTCATAAGTAAGATCCTTTATCAGGTTGTCTATCAATATGCTAGTCTGCGGGTCTAACCCACTATTAGGTTCGTCACAGAAGAGATACTTAGGCTGCATGACTATAGCTCGAGCTATTCCTACCCTTTTCATCATTCCACCACTTAGGCTAGCAGGATATAGGTCTGAAGACTGTTCTAATTGGACACGTTTTAATGTCTCTCTGGCTCTAGCCTCCTTTTCGGCTTTAGACATTTCTGTAAACATGTCTAATGGAAACATCACATTTTGTAACACAGTTAAACTGTCAAACAATGCACTTCCCTGAAATAGCATCCCTATGTCCTGCCGTATTTTCTGGATTTCCTGTCTGCTCAGATTAAGAAAGGATTTCCCATTATAGAGCACATCTCCTTCATCTGCTTTTAACAAACCTACGGTACATTTAGTGAGTACAGATTTTCCAGAACCACTTTTCCCTATTATAAAATTTACTCTTCCCTGCTCGAAAACGATAGAAATATCTTTTAATACCTGCTTCTTTCCAAAGCTTTTAGATATGTTTCTAACCTCTATCATAATAATAGCAGCTGAGTAAGGAAATAATTGGTAATTAGGATGTAAACACTACTAAAAACTACCGCTTTAGTGCTAGATTCACCTACCTGAAGCGCACCACCTTTGGTGTTATAGCCAAAGTACGAACTGATGGTGACTATAATAAAGGCAAAGAATAAGGTTTTAATTAAAGCGTAAATAATAGAAAACATTCTAAAATCAAACTGAACTCCGTCTACATAATCAGTTAGAGTAATTAAACCAGCAGCTGAACCGAATATGCCTCCAGCTGTTATCCCTAAGAACATACTTATTATAATAAGAAAAGGGAAAATAAATAAAGCCGCTATTACTTTCGGTAGAATAAGATAGCTTGCAGAGTTTACCCCCATAATATCCAGGGCATCTATTTGTTCTGTTATTCTCATAGTTCCAATTTCTGAAGCTATGTTAGAGCCTACTTTTCCTGCTAATATTAATGAAATTAAAGTAGGGCTGAATTCAAGAATAACACTCTGCCTAGAGGCAAACCCAATAGTATAAGTAGGAATTAACGCACTATCTATGTTAGAAGCCGTTTGGAGTGTAATTACTCCACCCATAAAAATAGAGAGCAAAGCTACTATTCCTAAAGACTGTGAGCCTATTTTATCCAATTCATAAATAAACTGTTTCCAATACACTTTAAACTTTTCAGGCTTGCTGAATAGTCTGCCTATGAGCAATGCATATTCTCCTATGGTGGTTAAAAAATTCACTGGGTGCTAAAATAGAGATATACCAGTAGCTGGAATACTTAATTTACGAGAGATTTTCAAAATAAGCATGTCTATAGTTTCGTATCTAATCGGTTATCTGTTAAGTTTGAATCATGAAGAAAAATAAATCTATACTCGTTCTTTTTAGCGTTGCAATTCTCCTTTCTAGCTGTTCTCTCTTTAGAAAGAAGAATAAGTGTAACACCTGTCCTACTTGGGATCAAATAGAAAATGTAGACGCAAAGTTAGCTCCCCCGGCAGAATGAACGTTTTAGGCAAGGCGCCTCAAAAATCTCAGATTTTGCTTGAAGCTCATCTTTCTCAGTTTAATGGAGAGGTCATACTTTCTAAGCCGAGAAAAACTAAACTAGGAGATTTTAGAATAAACATTTCCACTGGTAAATGCAGAATATCAATAAACAGTGATCTGAACAAATACTCCTTTCTTATAACACTTCTTCATGAGCTAGCCCACTATTTTACATGGAAGAAACATGGTAACTCAGTTCAACCTCATGGCCTAGAATGGAAGACATCTTTTCAGGAATTAGCCAGTCCTTACATTAATGAGTCTGTATTCCCTCCTGATATTAGTGAAGCCTTCACTAATTATTTAAAAAACCCTAAAGCCTCTTCATGTTCTGATCAGAAGCTATTCAGAAGCATAAACGCTTTTAACAATAAGGACAGTGAGTACTCCTATATTTCAGAGCTTCGTATAGGGTCTTTATTTTCTTATGGAAATAAAGGTATGTTCAGAATATTAGAAAAAAAACGAAAACGATTTCTATGTTTTCACCTTGAGTCAGAAAAGAACTATCTCTTTCAACCTATAACGAGAGTAAAATTATTAACTCCGTCATAAGCTGAGAACACATATTTTTGCTAGGCAAAGAAAAACCATTCGATATTTTGAAACCTCATAAAAATACTTACTGTGTAATAATGGCAGGAGGAATAGGCAGCAGATTTTGGCCTATGAGTACCCCTGAACTCCCTAAACAATTTCATGACATATTAGGGATAGGTAAGACTCTGATTCGGATGACATTCGAGAGAATTCTACCTATTTGCAACGCAGAAAATATTATAGTAGTAACTAACTCTAGGTATAAAAATCTGGTTAAGGAAAACTTACCTGAAATCAATGATGATCAAGTCCTCTGTGAGCCATACATGAGGAACACAGCCCCTTGTCTGGCATACGCAAACTTTTGGATTGCCAATAAAAATGAGAATGCGAACATAGTGGTACTTTCTGCAGATCAGTTAATTACTAATGAAGTTTCCTTTTTAGAAGATATTGGATTAGCAATAAGTAATGCTGAAACTAGCGGGGCTCTGGTTACAGTAGGAATTAAACCTTCTAATCCTAACATAGGATATGGATATGTTCAGTTCTCTGATAATGAGTTTAATAAGCAAGATCAAGTGAGAGAGGTCAAGACTTTTACTGAAAAGCCCGATTTAAAATTAGCAGAAAAATTTCTAGAAAGCGGAGAGTTTTTCTGGAACGCTGGTATTTTCGTCTGGACACTAAAATCTATACAAAGCGCCTTTTCAAAACACCTTCCTGATGTTTATGATTTATTCTTTGATCATAAGGATGTATTTGGCACCAGCCAAGAGTTTGAGGTAATACAAGATATATATCCGAAGTGTACTAATATTAGTATAGACTACGGCATATTAGAAAAAGCAGAAAATGTATTGGTAGTTTTATCTGATTTCGGCTGGAGTGATTTGGGTACTTGGGGGTCTGTCTATGATCACCTACCACAGGATGAAAATAAAAATGCGCATAACGAGGATAATCTAGCTTTTTTCGAGGCGTCTGGAAATGTGGTCAAGTTAAACACTCTCAAGGGTGCTGTGGTACAAGGACTCGAAAACTATGTAATAGTGGAGTCCAACCGAACATTACTAATCTGTAAAAAGTCTGAAGAACAAAGGATTAAGATTTTTTCCTCTGCCCTTAAAGACTAAACTCTTGTAGTTTCAGGGATGTTTTAACACACCCAACATACTTAGGATAAACATGCTTTCGTGATAAGATGTGAACATATTTGCACAAAAATAAAACATCTCACATGAAACAATTAAACTTTCTTTTATGCCTCGTATTGCTCAGTTATTCGAGTATTGGCCAGGTAGTAATTAATGAATTCAGCTATGAAACCGACCAGGTGGAGTTGAAAAACACAGGTAGTGAAGCTATTAATATAGCAGCTTATGAGCTTTGTTCATTCCCTCAGTACAATTCTATAGCTGAATTAACAGGCCAATCAGGTGCAGTAATGCTCATGCCAGGAAACCTTCTTGTGGTGTCTGGCCATTTTGCTAATGTAATGACTCCTGAAGATGATGAATTAGCACTTTATATGGACGGAAGCTATAGTTCTGCATCTTCAATCCAAGACTACGTAGAATGGGGAAGTCATGGGCACCAAAGATCTTCAATAGCTGAAGCTGCAGGAATTTGGGCTGACATGGATTTCGCCATGGCTCCTATGGCTGGAATGTCTTTAGCATGGGACGGAGAAAATGATGACTCCGCAAGCTGGGGAGCAGGAGAACCTACATTCGGTAGTGAAAATGGCGCAGGAGACTGTGATGTTAATGGTGGCATAATTTCTACTGAAGACATGACTACCATTTGCTCTGGAGATGGACAAGCGGATATCATAACAGTATCTTTTACTGATGTAGTGGGAGACAACAGCTTATTTGTTATTACAGATCAAGATTTGAACATATTAGATACTCAAACTGAAACTGAATTTGATTTTGACGTTACTGATGCTGGGATATGCCTAATTTGGCACCTATCCTATGATGATAATTTAGACCTGAGCATATCCAATGCTAATGATTTAGATGGATGTTTTAGTCTTTCTAATTCTATAGAAATTACTAGAAATAACCCTAATGGTGGCGTAATAGCTACTGAAGATAACACTGCTATATGTATAGGAAGTGAGCAAATGGTTAATGTTACCTTTACTGACGTTACTGGTACTAACAGCCTTTTTGTAGTTACCGATGAAGATTTAAACATATTAGATACTCAAACCGAAACTGCTT
>JBGCDA010000062.1:0-5519 GCA_045104985.1 Flavobacteriales bacterium
TTTGGTTCTGCTGAACTCACTGGAGGGAACTTCAATTTACTTCAGTTTAGAGGAAGTGCTAACATTCCTATCAGTAGTAAAATGGCGGCTAACTTTAGCACCGTTTACAGGTCTAGAGATGGCTATACAGAAAGACTTTTAGATGATTCACAAGCCCAGGGAGATGATAACACCTTCTTTTTAAGAGGTAAATTAAGAGCACTGCCTACCGATAAACTGGTGCTTGACTTAGGGTTTGATTACACCAGAACAGAAGCAGGATCCATGGCGTCATCTTTAGTAGAAGCCGATTCTAGTGCTTTCCAGTTTGCAGGAATTTACAACCAATTATTAGGTACTGATCCTTTCTCTAATGTCATTATATCAGCCCCTTACCAAACGAATGCCACTGGCGCCAGCATCAATAACCTAGATGCTTTAGGAGTCAACGGAACAGCTAAACTAGACTTAGGAAAGGCAGAAAGTAAGTTAATTATTGGGTATAGAAATATGAGTTCTAGCGTTGCAATGGACGGAGATCATAGCCCAATAAACTTTTTACAATCATCTACAGAGTTTAGCTCCATTTCTACAAGTGCTGAATTGCAATTTTACAATAGGAAACCCTCTAAATTCAATTGGTTAGTAGGTGTTTTTTATATGGCAGAAAATACAGATGAGAATAAAATGATAGAAGATGCCACTGGCTTTTATGAAGCATTAGAAGCAGCAGAAGAATCAGAAGTGGCAGGTCCTTATGGTGGAGCTAATAACCCCGCAAATCAAGAATTAGATTTTACCAGAAGCATAGACAATAGTTCGGAAAATAACAACCTAGCTGCATATGTGAACCTCTCTTATGATTTTTCTAAGAAATGGACAGTAGCAGGAGGTTTGAGATTGTCTAATGATGATAAAACCTTCACAGCCAGTCATCAGAAAATTGCCAGCGGAGCTTATATAGTTCCAGAAAACACGGTTAATGAAGCAGATTGGAGTATGCTAACAGGACATTTTGCATTGGAATATCAAGCTAGAGAAAACGTACTTACGTATTTGAATTTTGCTCATGGGTTCAAGAGCGGAGGATTTAGTGCACAGCCTGCAAAATCTGCAGATGGAATTCAAATGTACATTCCTGAAACAGCTAGAAATCTGGAATTAGGCATGAAAAGCGACTTAGGAAAAAACACGCGCCTAAACTTCTCTGGTTTCATCACAGACATAGCCGAAATTCAAACAGACTCCATCACTACAGAAGAGGTGCTCATTCAAAACAGAGTAAAAGGAGAAATATTAGGTATAGAATTAGAAGCAGTCACCAAAATTGGAAAGAGTCTTTACTTAAACGCATTTGCAGGATTAACAGATGCACGTTACACCATAGTGAATCCATCTTCTGGATTAACGCTGGAATCTAAGTATGAGAAAACACCAGCTTCTCAATTTGGTTTTGGAGCAGCATTTTCTCCACAACTCACTAAAGATTTAAAGTTGGATGTGAGAGCCGATTACAGCTACCAAGACGGAACATTTCATAATCCACAGAATACAGTGGCTTTATATCAATCTGGTTTCTCTCTGCTCTCTGCTAATGTTGGGTTAACTATTAAAGATAAGTACCAGGTAATGATCTGGGGTAAAAACTTGACCGATGAAGCTGTAATTCAAGGTGGAATTAACTCCGCTGGGTTTGGATTAACCCAAGCTTTTTATGGCCCGCCAAGAACCTGTGGAGCCACATTGAGATATATGTTTTAATAGCTTTGTCGCATTTTCACTTTTATAAAGATGTAGTGTTTTCTTCCTATCTAGACTCAGAGTTTAGTGACTTTAATCCTTCAATATTCCGAACTAACACTTCTTTCACATCCTCGGTTTTTATATGTCCTAAAATCCCCCATGGGCCATTGAACCCTTCTTTTTTCAGCGTTTTTATCATTTCCAATTCAAAGTCACCCTTACCTATTGGTAAGATTTGAGGGCCCTCTTTTTTTACACCATTTAAATTCACAAATGATAGGTATGGTTTTATCTTTTTTACAATATCTGGAAATTCATCCACATACTCTTGGCCATGATGGAAGTTATATACTAGACCTATGGACTCATCATTCAGTTTTTCCAAAATCTCTACTTGATTATATGGATTCCCGAACCACCCATGATGATTGTAAAGTGCTATTTTACAACCTATTTCATCCGCCTCAGATTTAATGAACTGAATCATTTCTACAGATAGACTTATAGATTCTTTATGATTGAGTTCTTCAAAAAAGTTGTTACTAAAACTTAACCAAACGGTGGGTCTCTGCTTAACTTTAGTGAGATTACTCAATAGTTCTTGATTCGACAAGCTTAATTTCCCTACACTATCTCTGCTGGCATTTAACCACAGGAAAACAGAAGTAATCTCTATGTCATTTTCACGAGCTAGATTAAATTCCTGAATCATTGTGCTTAAGTATCCTTTCCCTTTATTGAATCCATACTTCTTAAGCCCAAGTTCATGCAGAAGCGCTATTCTTTGTTCAGGAGTTCTATCTAAAGAGTCAAAACCTAAGATACACCAGGGAGATACCTCACTTATATCTATAAGTTCTTCTACCTTATTTGAACATGAGAATAAAAAGCATAAGACTAGTATGAGATGGAACATTAAGATATACTTCATGTTTTGGTTTTATTTGTTTCACAGCTTGAATCTGTTAATGCAAGATAGTTTTATCCTTTTATTTTATCCAAAATAAAAGAAAACACTCCCTGTTTTTCTGCTTTTTCTGTGCTTTTGTAAAGTGGTTCTGGAAAACCCCAAAACGTATCTTTTCCTTTATCCACTATTTTATAATACTCACTTTCATAAGCTCCGATAAAATCAGAAATTTCTATTTCTATTTTTTCCCAATTATTAGAATGTTTTTCTCCACTTACATTTCTAATTCCTATTGTCTTGTGTCCCACAAATTTCTATTCTATATCACTTTCTGATTCTTCGATGATGTTATTTTTCTTATTCCACGAAAAACATACTCCTGTTCCAGCTTCATTAAAGAAGATACCATAATTATAAACCATTGTTCTCAGACCGCTTCCATCGTCAGCTCCTCCAACCCATGTTCCAATCAAAATATTCTTTTCAGTTTTTATCATATTGGCTTATATACTCAAAAATTTCGGATGTACACTGACATTATGTAAAGCTTCTTAATCAAAATCTCACAAAAACAGCCATGTTACACTCTTCCAAAAAATAAGACTTAGATACAGCACCAGCCGCGCTTTAATTTAGTAATCTTCCAAAATTAACACATAACTAAATGGTGAAGATGAATAGAAATAAGGTCATCTTATATAACGCATATCTCCTTCAAAGCTGAAAACGCCAAAACTACATGTATGATCAGACAGGTTAATTATCAGTTCCGATTATCATACGATTCTTACTTTAAGAATACTTCTGGAAAATTGTCCATGCTTTAGTACCAAGTATCCATTTCAAAGCGGTTTGTTTCATCGCAAATTTGCATCGAAGCAAAAATTAAATCCAATGAAAATTAAAAATCTAATCAAAGTAACCAGCTTAGTACTAATTCTAGGCATAACAAATCAATCATATTCTGAAACTCAAAAAAACAATATCATGAAAAAAACAAAAACAGAAAAAATAGGATTATTGGTAACAATGACAGCAAAGTCTGGGAAAGAACAAGCAGTAAAACAGTTTTTATTAGGTGGTTTAGCTCTAGTAAATAAAGAACCTCTGACTGAATCTTGGTTTGCTTTCCAATTAGATGAAAGAACTTTTGGAATTTATGATACTTTTGAAGCAGAAGAGGGAAGACAAGCTCATTTGACGGGAGAAGTAGCTAAAGCTCTTTTATCCAATGCCGGTGAATTATTAGAAGGGTTCGATGCAAGTAAAGACATTCAACAAATTGATATCATTACTTCGAATCATAAACCAAGCTTGCAAAACAAGGGGTTATTAGTGATCATGAAAGCGCAAGAAGGTAAGTCGGCTGAGTTAGAAGGCTTCCTAAATGTTGGTAAAGAATTAGTGGGATCAGAAACAAAAACCGCTTCTTGGTACGCGATTAAAATTGACAATTCTACCTATGCAATATTCGATACATTTGCTGGGATCGAAGGAAGAGATGAACATCTGAATGGTAAGGTCGCAGCTGCACTTATAGAAAATGCTCCTCGAATTTTGGATGGATTTGGAGCATCAGCAATTCAAAAAATTAATATCCTAGCCTCGAAATAATAGCTGGTTTTTGAAAAGGAGTGCTCAAAGTGCTCCTTTTTATATTTTTAAGTTCCCTATTAAAAAATCGAATGATATGGCTCAAATTATTATTAACAAACAAAATGGTGAGCTTGCATTTAGATTAGAGCAACTCGAAAATCTTAACCAATTTGATCATTTACAAAGGAAAAATTATTATTCCATAATCCTCTTAAATGGTGTTAGTTACACGTTAAACGCTGAGTTAATTGAATACGATTTAAAAGGAAAACAAATGATTTGTTTGTCTCCTTATCAGCCTTTTATGATCACTCCAAAAAGCATGTGCTCAGGATGGATGTTAAACTTTCATCCCGATTTCTTTTGTACATACAGGCATCAAAATGAAGTTGAAACAGAAGGTATTCTTTTTAATAATTTTCATGGTCTACCCTATTTTCAAATTTCTGAAGAAGTTCTGTTTCATAATTTGATCGGTCAGATTTCAAGAGAAATGGATAGAGATTCTATTGCACAACATGAAGTTTTAGTGGCTTTTTTGAAGGTGTTTTTAATAGAAGCTGTAAGACAAAAGAAGGAATTCGATCAAGAGATTATCCCGAAATTTTCAGATGGACAAATGGAGTTGTTGCAAAATTTGGTAGACTTAATAGAAATTAATTTCTCGACATTGCACTCTCCTAAAGAATACGCTGATGAATTGTGTGTTAGTACTAAAACAATGGCTGGAATTGTAAAGAAATTTTTAAATCAAACACCAAGTGCATTAATTACTAATAGAATTATTGTTGAAGCAAAACGAGAACTTTATCTTACATCAAAACCCATAAAACAAATAGCTGCAACTTTAGGTTATGATGATGAGTTTTATTTTAGTCGATTCTTTAAAAAGAAAGTAGGGGCCTCTCCTGATACATATCGAAAAACAGTAGGCTTTGCTAAACTAGAAGGCTAACAAGTTTTAACGCACGTAAATCTGCCTGCCTGCAGGCAGTTCAATAAAGCATGCCGAGAACTTTACGAACGAATTGTGGTTAAAGGAAAGAGTAAAAAATAAGCATTAATGGCAGTGGCCATGAAGCTCATGAAACAAGCGTTTGCGATAGCAAAATCTGGATTAGTTTATAGTACTCCCCAATTTTCGGACAATCAGTTAAGTTGATAAATTTAACCTTGTAAAATGAGAAGAACAAAAAGAAAATTCAGTGCGAGCTTTAAAACTAAAGTAGTTTTAGAAGCTTTGAAAGAGCACTTAACAGCGCGCGAAATAGCTGCTAAGTATGAGATCCAT
>JBGCDA010000063.1:0-4797 GCA_045104985.1 Flavobacteriales bacterium
TAATTTAGAAATGAATGAGAAGGCTGTGCTAGAGCTTGAAGCATACATCTCCGGAGGAGATTATTTTAATGAACGTTCTATAAATTTTGGCTTCGGAGATTTGTTAATGACTGAACTGGTTAAGAAGCTAAAATTATGGCAGGATGAACGCATAGACCTACTTGTAAAGTACACTCCAGAAAGCCAAGAGGTAATAGCCGTAGATCAAAAAATAGAAGAATTAAAGAATTACATAGTTGAAGCCATCAAAAGAAATAAGTCTGAGATTATGACTAAAAAAGAGGAGATAGAAAAGTCACTAAACGTAGTTTCTAATCAGTTTGATGGGCTTTCTACAAGAGAAAAAGAGCTAAGAATCTTAGAAAGAAACTTTCATATTCAAGAGCAGGTTTTTAACTTTTTATCCCAGAAAAAAATAGAGGCTTCTATAGCGGCATCGGCTAATATTTCTTTCCATAGAATTATACAAAGAGCTACTGTTCCTAGTAAGCCAGTAGCGCCTAATCGCACCTTAATCACTTTTGTAGCGGGTCTTCTCGGTTTAATGTTGGGCATTACATTTATTTACTTGAGAAAGTATGCCAGAGCTAAGGTCTCTGGCAGACAAGACATAGAAAGACATTCAGCACTTCCGCTACTTGGTCTTATTCGTTCAGGAAATTCAGAAGAAGATTTTCTAGGACTTTCTAAGGTTTTAAAGCTAAAAAAGCTATTGGAAGAGCACACGGTTATAGCAGTAAGTTCTACTATAAATGGAGAAGGGAAGAGTTATGTATCTGCTCATCTGGCGGGTAGTTTATCTAAGACAGGCAGAAAGATAGCCCTGTTAAAAATGAATGAAGAAAGCACTAATTCGGAAGATTTAGATGTATTTCTCAGTTCAGAAACAAAGGCCAAGAGCAGCTTAACCCAGCTTCATACAGCGGGTAAAAATCAGCTTGATCTAAACGAAAAACTGGAACAGTTAAAGCAGCATTTCGACCTAGTAGTAGTTGATACTCCAGCGGCAGGTATAAGTGTAGATGGAATAGAAGTGATGAATTATGCTGATGTCAATCTTTATATCATTCGAGCTAATAAAACCAGCATTGACTATTTAAGTCATGCTGATAGATTAGTAGAAGAGTACCAAATACGAAATGTCATGCTTGTTTTAAATGATGCGCATAAAGCATCTAACCACAGCGGGAGTTTTGTAGGAACACGTTTCAGAGAGAAGTTAAAGCCAACTAGCTTAAATCTAAAGCTAAGAACATATTTAAAGACCTATTTAAAATGAAAAATGTAGTCTTAAATTTTGTTCGAAATAACCGTGAGAAAGGCCTTGTGCTTGCAGATCAGGGTTTGGTAAGCGGTGTTAATTTTTTGGTAGGCATTATCCTCGCGCGTTTTCTTAGCGTAGAGCTTTTCGGTCTGTTCTCATTGGCATGGATGGTCATTTATTTTGCTTCTGGATTACAGCAGTCGTTTTTAACTGCTCCTTTATTTGCCTTAACAGTAAAGCAGAAAGACACCTCGTCATGGTTTGGGAGGTTAGCATCTACACAGTTAGCTTTAAGCGTCTTGAGTTTCGCGTTTGTTTTTATAGCTTTAGAAATAGCTTATTATTTTCAGCCATCTTGGCGTTTTTCAGGAGTCACTCTAACTTTGAGTCTATTAACTGCGGTATATCTTTTTAACGACTTCTCTAGACGGATAATGTTTGTCCAAAATGATCCAGAGAAAGCGCTTAAAATAGATATTCTCGGTTATGCTCTTCAGCCAGTTTTTATAGGCAGCCTCTACCTCTTTGATCTCTTAGAATTATGGACCGCATTAGCCGCTGTGTTGGCAGCACAAGTTCTGTCTACCTTATATATCCTTCTAGTAATCAGGCCTAATTTTCAGTATGTAGGAATTGGAGAAACGGCACTGAAATTATGGGTATATAGTAAATATCTATTGGCTACAGCATTACTTCAGTGGTCGTCTGCTAACTATATTATACTGTATGCAGCATCTATTTTAGGCCCAGCTGCCATAGGAGCCATTCGTGTTTCCCAAAATTTAATGGGAGTGCTAAATGTGCTATTTCAAGCTATGGAAAATATTATCCCAGCACGTTCTGCTGAGGCGTTGCAACGCGGAGGAAACCAAGCACTGCAGATTTATATTAAGAAAATAACACTTCAATTATTAATACCTGTGATTTTATTTCTAGGCAGTATAGCCCTTTTTAATGAAGAGATAATAAAGCTTATTTATGGTGAAGAATACGTGCCTTACAGCTTTGTTTTAGTGTCATTCTGTGGTATATATCTTTTCGTTTTTCTAGGTACTTTACTCAGGTTTGTTATTCGAACTCTAGAGCATAATCAACTCATATTCATTAGTTATGTTCTTACTACAGTATTCAGCTTATTGGTAGGAAAAATATTGGCTTCTTCTTTCGGTCTTGAAGGGGTTATGATCGGCATAGCCGGCACCCAGCTTATTAGCTTCTTATCATTCATTATTTATTTAAAATTCAAAGTAAAATGGAACTTCAGATTATTCACGTTGTCTTAGGAAAAGCCAATCCAGACAGGATGAATGGCGTAAATAAAGTAGTCAATAGCTTGGCTCAGCATCAACTGATGCTAGGCAGAAAAGCCAGTGTCTGGGGCATTACTAAAACTCCCACTCATAACTATCCTCCCAGAGAGTATGAGACTATTCTATTTAAAGATATAGGGAAGTTCAAAATTAGCCCAGAACTGAAGTCTGCAACAGGACTTCTAAAAAATAAGCCAGTAATAGTTCACTTTCATGGGGGTTTTATTCCTCAGTTTTATTTCATAGCTAAACTGCTAGTAGAAAATAATGTTCCTTATGTGTTTACGCCTCATGGAGCATTTAATACAGTGGCGCTTCAGAGAAGCAAGTGGAAGAAAAAAATATACATCACTCTGTTAGAAAAATATGTAGTGAAACATGCTCAGCATGTTCACTTAATAGGAGAAAGTGAGATACATGGGACAAGAAAAACTTTCGGAGATGTACCCCATACTCTTATCCCTAACGGTCAACACGAATCTTGCAATAAAACTCATATTCTTTCCAAAATCGGGAAAACTGCTCCAGTATTCGGATTCGTAGGCCGATTAGACCTTCATACTAAAGGCTTGGACACACTAGTTCAAGGGTTTGCCGATTATTGCCATAATACAAACAAAAACAGCGAGTTAAGAATTGTGGGGGATGGTCCAGATAGGGCTAAACTAGAAAAGCTGGCACAGAAATTAGGATTAGACAGTCAGATGAAATTTTTAGGAGCAAAATATGGGAGAGAAAAAGACGAACTGGTAGGGCAGTTCGACTTTTTATGCTTAGTCTCTAGAAATGAAGGGCTTCCGGGTGTAGTACTAGAAGCAGCATGCAAAGGTGTTCCGGCTATAGTTAGTAAAGAAACCAATATGGGACGCTTTATCTCAGTTTCAAATGCAGGTTTCGTAATCCCTCAAAATAGTTCAAGTGAACTTTCCATCGCCATGAACGCGGCTCATGAATCAATGCTCAATAGTACATACCAAAAGCTAAGTCAGAATGCTACGAAAATGGTGCAGAATAACTTCAACTGGTTTGGAATAGCTGGTAAACACATAAGATCATATGAAGCCAATTAAAATTCCATACCTCATTAGAAATATGGAGGCACTTTTAACGGTGATCTTGTTTGTAATGGTAGCTGGCTATTTCAGTATAGTAGAAGAACGAGGAGTTAACCAAGTATTCAAAACCATAAGTAGGGTAGGAATGGCAGGAGCTGTTCTTTATATACTTTCAATTTTAAAAAGACTAGGCCATGTGGGAGCATTACAGTTCAAGCATGTGCTAGCCCCAGCTTTTTATGTGCTTTATCTAATTCTAGGTTTCGCTTCTTTTATGTGGAGTTCTAAGTGGCAGTATTCAGCGTTGCAATGGTTCATGACCGCAGAGAGTTTTGTCTTCGTCCTTTTATTTATGAAGGTAGTAGTTATTTATAACACCCATTACCCTGAAAAGACCATCAACTTTATCCGCGTGTTCGCCTGGGCTATATTTCCCATCATGCTCACATTTGTCATAGGATCTTTTGCGGCAGAGGATACTTTTTATAGAGGTATGAGAGGAGGAGAAGAACAGCGTTTAGGAGGGTGGATCATGAATCCTAATGAATTAGGGATGCTAGCTAGTATAAGTGCAGCCATGAGTTATATGTATCTACAGATGACTAAACATAAATTTTGGGGCTTTATGATGATGGCTGCGGCTGTTTTAGTTTTAGTTCTTACATCGTCCAGATCTAGTGCCATTGGTTTTTTATTAATCATGGGTATTCTTATTCTAAAATCTAATAATAAACGTCTTAAGATAATAATGTTTAGTGGCATAACAGTGGCATTGCCATTACTAGTGCGTTTCGTGGTGTTTAAAGATGATGGTGGAGTAGAAGAAGTACTTAGTATGACTGGCAGACTTCCTTTCTGGACTGCACTGCTTAATGAAGGAATAGTACATGAGCCATTTTTTGGTTATGGTTTTATGAGAATTAACTACACAGATTATTTTCAAGGGTTAAATACTTATCCCGCTAGAATGACCCACAATACGTTTATGCAAATACTAATGAATTTAGGTTTTGTAGGCTTTTTTATCGGCATATGGAATGTCATTCTTTCGATTAGAAATTTTCTATTTCACAAGAAGCATCCTTATGCTAAGTTTTTTATTGCCTTACTAATCCCAGTTATTATTAATTCATTCACAGAATTCGGAATATTTGGAGATGCTAACTAC
>JBGCDA010000064.1:0-101702 GCA_045104985.1 Flavobacteriales bacterium
AAACTGAAATACCATATTCAAACGAGTGGTAGAAGTCTCCATGCTCAGGAGATAGATTTTAACGATATAAGAACCACGCTACAGGCACTTTATGCTATTTACGATAACTGTAACTCGCTGCACACTAACGCTTATGATGAAGCCATTACTACGCCTACAGAGGAAAGTGTGAGGAGAGCTATGGCCATTCAGCTCATTATAAACAGAGAGTTAGGATTAGCTAAGAATGAAAACCCGCTTCAGGGCAGCTTCATTATAGATGACCTTACAGAATTAGTAGAAGAAGCAGTGCTTTTAGAGTTCGATAGAATTACAGAAAGAGGAGGCGTGCTGGGAGCCATGGAAACCATGTATCAGCGTTCTAAAATCCAAGAAGAGAGCTTATACTATGAAACTCTTAAGCATACCGGAGAGTTCCCTATTATTGGGGTGAACACCTTCTTAAGCTCAAAAGGTTCGCCTACTATTTTACCTAAAGAGGTGATTAGAGCTACTACCGAAGAAAAAGAATATCAGATAGATATGCTGGCAGAACTGCATAAGTCTTCTGAGAAAATAGGAGCAGAAGCTTTAGCCAAAGTGCAGAAAGCTGCAGTTACTAATCAAAACATGTTTACTGAGCTTATGGAAGCGACAAAAGTGTGTAGTCTAGGCCAAATTACAGATGCACTCTTCGAAGTAGGAGGGCAGTATAGAAGAAATATGTAATGCGGTATTTTTTAGAGCTATCTTACTTAGGTACTCATTTTCATGGGTGGCAGCGCCAAAATAACGCTACCTCCGTACAGCAGGTTTTGGAAGAATCACTTTCGTTACTGTTAAAAGAGGATATAGCTATAATAGGCTGTGGTAGAACAGATAAAGGAGTGCATGCCAAGCAGTTTTTTGCTCACATAGATAATGACATAGAGCTAGAATATCCAGATAAACTGGGCTATAAATTAAATGGACTCCTATCCAAAGACATAGCCATTCATAGGACGTTCAGTGTTCATGACGATGCCCATACTAGATTTGACGCTACCAGTAGGAGTTATGAGTATCACTTAAATCAGAGAAAAAACCCGTTTAAACAGCTTACCTCTTATGATTTTAGGCAGCCGTTAAATGTAGAAGCCATGAATGCTGCAGCTGTTTTGCTGTTAGAAACTGAAGAATTTGGAGCATTCTGTAAAGCAGGTTCTGAAAACAAAACCATGTTTTGTAATGTTACCCAAGCTGAATGGAAAGTAGACGGATCGGATATGGTTTTTCATATCACTGCCGATAGATTTTTGAGAAACATGGTGCGTGCAGTAGTGGGAACGCTCATAGAAGTAGGATTAGGACGAATAACAAAAGGAGGATTTCACGAAATAATCAAGAGTCAGAATAGAAATGAAGCTGGACCATCTGCTCCAGCCCATGGATTATATTTGACACAGATAAAGTACCCATATATTTAATGAGCCAAAAAACAGCCACAGGAAAAGTATTTGACTTAGGTGTATTGAAGAAAGTGTTTTCAGGGGTAGCTCCTTATAAAAAGACTTTTATTCTTACAGGCGTCATTATTCTAGTGTTAGCTGTTGTTAGTGTAGTTAGACCACTACTCATAGGTGAAGGTTTAAGTGCGGCTTTTGAAGAAGGAAAAGCCAGTGTGTTACTTCCATATTTCTTAGGAATGGTGGCTGTACTCATAGTGGAAACTGTACTCCAGTATTACCAGACTTATATGAGTAACTTAGTGGCTCAGTCTGTGACTATGGACTTGCGCGAAAAGCTCTACAGAAAAGTTCTCAAGTTCAAATTGAAATTTTTTGACAAAACTCCTGTGGGTACTTTCGTAACAAGGCTTATAGGAGATATAGATGGCATAGCAGATATATTCAGTAATGGGATTCTAACCATATTCGGAGACATTATAAAATTGGTAGCCACCATAGCTACTATGTTTTACATCAGCTGGAAGCTCACACTTTTAGTATTAATTCCTATTCCGATTCTACTTATTTCCACTCGGTTTTTCCAAAAGGCCATTAAAAAGGCATTCATTAAGGTGAGAAATCAAGCTAATAAAATTAATGTCTATACACAGGAGCACATTACTGGAATGTCTATAGTGCAGCTATTTAATAGAGAAAAGCGTGAGTATAAAAAGTTTAAGGTCATAAATAAAGAGCATCAGGACGCGCACATTCAGTCGGTTTGGGCTTATGCTATTTTTTTTCCCTTAGTAGAGTTTCTTTCTGCCTCTAGTATAGCTATAATGCTATGGTATGGAACTGTTCAAGTAGTGAGAGATCAGATAGAAATAGTATGGTTAGTACCATTTATAATGCTTATCTTCCGCTTATTCAGACCCATAAGAATGTTAGCAGATAGGTTTAATGTCTTACAAATGGGAATCGTAAATGCTGAGCGTGTGTTCACCATGTTCGAACGAGATGAGTTCCTTAAAGATACTGGTAAACGAACGGATGTCATTAAGGGAGAAATACAGTTTGACCAAGTTCACTTTGCGTATTCTGAACCTGATTGGGTGTTGAAAGATATTTCTCTCAAGGTTAATGCAGGAGAAACAGTAGCCTTTGTAGGTGCCACTGGTGCAGGGAAGTCATCAGTTATAAATCTATTGAGTAGATTCTATGAATACCAAAAAGGAACCATCAAGCTAGATGGAGTAGATATCCAAGAATTTACATTAGATACAGTGCGTAGTCAGATCTCTGTGGTGCTTCAAGATGTGTTCTTGTTTAGTGATTCCATTTATAATAACATTACTCTTAACCAGCCTTCTATTACCCGAGAACAAGTTATAGAAGCGGCTAAAAAAGTAGGAGCGCACGAGTTTATTTCTGCACTGCCTGGTGGTTATGATTACAATGTGAAAGAGAGGGGTGTTATGCTAAGTTCTGGCCAACGGCAGCTCATAGCATTTATTAGGGCGTATGTGGCTAACCCATCTATTTTAGTTCTGGATGAAGCCACTTCTTCTGTAGATACAGAAAGCGAAGAACTCATCCAAACAGCTATAGAGAAACTTACAGAAGGCAGAACTTCCATAGTTATAGCTCACAGATTATCTACTATTCAGCAGGCAGATAAAATAGTGGTCCTTGATAAAGGTAGAATAATGGAAGTGGGCTCGCATACTGAGCTATTGGCTCAAGATGGTCCATATAAACGCCTTTTCGAATTACAATTTCAAGAAACATGACTCCGAAGCAAATCATAGATAAAATGATGACTGGAGATGAGTATAGCCGATGGCTGTGCATTGAGTTCTTAGAGCTAGAAGAAGGCAAAGTCAATCTATCACTCACAGTGAAACCAGAGATGTTAAATGGGTTTCATATAGCACATGGAGGAATTTCTTATGCTTTGGCAGATAGCGCATTGGCCTTTAGTTCTAATGCATACGGCAGGCATGCTGTGAGTGTAGAAACCAGTATAAGCCATGTGCAGAAAGTCATGGAAAAAGACACGCTTAGAACTGATGTGAGAGAAGTGAGTCTTAATCATAAAATAGGCATCTACCATATAGCCATCTTGAACCAACATGATGTAGAAGTGGCTCACTTTAAAGGTACGGTTTACAGATCTGACAAAGTGTGGATTTAAGGTGTAACGCGAACAAAATTATTTTAGGAATTCAAGTGTTTGTTATCACTGTCTCGCATTGCAAAGCAGATTAGAATAAAAATTATATCAATTCTGTAGTTTCATGGGTTAACTTTGAAGCATCACCTAATCAAAATGAAACAATGAGAATACTAACTGTACTACTAACAGTATGTGTCTTGAGCGTATCTGCTCAGGATCAGCACCCAGACTGGACCACTCTGATGAATGATCCTAACACTAATTTTTATGAACTCCAAGAGCAATTTAATGCCTACTGGGAGGGAAGAGAACACGAAAAAGGCGATGGCTATAAACCGTTTAAACGCTGGGAGCATTGGGCAGAAAAACGTGTAGATGAAAATGGAAAACTCAGAACTGCCGGTGAACATAGAAGGCTATTTGAGGATGTTCAAGAATATAGAAATTCCAGATCTTTAGAAGGAAACTGGCAGGAACTAGGCCCTATTTTAGATGGAGCCACTACTAGAGAAG
Source organism: Flavobacteriales bacterium (assembly GCA_045104985.1). Lineage (GTDB taxonomy): Bacteria > Bacteroidota > Bacteroidia > Flavobacteriales_D > Sanyastnellaceae > ASP10-05a. Next base: position 4,099 of record JBGCDA010000064.1, read on the forward strand.
ACATACCAGGAGTAGGAAGAATTAACGCTGTAGAATTTCATCCAACAGACCCATTAACTATTTACGCAGGCGCCCCTTCAGGAGGGTTATGGCGAACCACTAATGGAGGAGAATGGTGGACCAGACTAACAGATGATCTGCCTACTTTAGGTGTTTCTGCTGTGGTTTTAGACCCCACTAATCCAGATATTATTTATATAGGCACAGGAGATAGAGATTCTAATGATGCTCCAGGGTTAGGGGTTTATAAATCTGAGGATGGCGGAGAAACTTGGACACAAGGCTTTGGAATGCCAGATGTAGTAGTGGGTATGATGGCCATTAATCCAGAAGATACAGATATAGTCTTTGCAGCATCGGATGATGGTGTTTACAGAACCCTTAACGGAGGAGAATCTTGGAGTTTAGTTTCTAATACTAGTAATTATAAAGATGTCAAGATTCACCCCACTAATCCAGATATAGTATACGCTACCGGAAGTGCTGCTGTTTATAGAAGCACGAACGGGGGAGCGTCTTTTAGTAATGTAGGAGGGACTGTTAGCTTTTCTTCTAGATCAGTTATAGGTGTATGTCCGGCACAGCCAGATTTGGTATATATCTGTGGAGCTAACACTTCAGATTTTAGAGCGTTTTTTAGAAGCACAGATGCTGGAGAGACATGGGAGGAAATGTCTAATTCACCTAACATTTTAGGATGGTCTAATGATGCTAGTGGTGGTCAAGCATGGTTTGATTTAACTATGGCTGTTAACCCTCAAAACCCACTAGAAATTTATGTAGGAGGAGTTAGGGTGCTAAGATCTATAGATGGCGGAGTCACTTGGAGTGAGGCCACTAATAATTTTGTACATGTAGATCAACACTGCTCTGCATTTAGTCCCCATACTAATAATTTCTGGTTAGGAAATGACGGAGGTATTTATGAATATGTAGATAACGAGGTTTGGAAAGATGTAAGTAATGGTATGGTTATTAGTCAGATGTATAAGCTAGGTCAGTCGCCATTTACACATAATAATGTGCTTACAGGCTTTCAGGATAACGGAACTAGCGAATGGACTGGAACCAAATGGGAAAGGAGAGTAGGAGCAGATGGAATGGAGTGTATGTATGACTTTCAAGATGAAGCCTATCAGTATGGTGCTATACAGAATGGAGAAATAAGAAGAACAGGCCCAGGATTTGTGGCGCAGCCTATAGCCAGAAATGGTTTCGGTGGTATAGATGAAAATGGAATCTGGGTTACACCTTACACTTTAGATGTAGAAAACAGTAACATTATGTATCTCGGTTATTTGAATCTTTGGCGTTGCAATGATGTAAAAACAGAAAATGTAGAGGATATAGAATGGGAACAACTATCGGACAATTTGATTAATAATGATGGGGCTAATGTGAATGAAATATGCCAGTCTATAGCTAATCCGAGTAACATGTACATCTCTAAAATTACCAGAAAACTGTTTAGAAATGATGATATTAATGATCCCGACTCGCCTTGGATTAATTTGAGTAATAATCTTCCTCAGTTTAACCTAACAATAGACGATTTGGAAGCACATCCATTTGATGAAAACGTGATGTACATGGCACTGTTCAGAGAGGTGTATAAAACTTCAGATAAAGGAGAGACTTGGGAGCAAATGACAGATGAGAATTTCCCAGACTTAGTTATAAATAGCATTGAGTATGATAAGAATTCAGATGAAGGATTATACATAGGAACTGAAATGGGAGTGTTCTATAAGGATGCTACCATGTCTGAATGGATCCCTTTCTCAGGAGGAAATTTACCACCTGCAGTAAATGTAACAGAGCTAGAAATCTATTATGGAGAAGATTTAGCTTCAAGTAGAATTAGAGCAGCTACTTATGGAAGAGGACTATGGGAGTCTGATTTATATGATAGCGAAACATATTATTTCCCAGCTAAAGCTAAAGTAATAGCCGAATCTTTGGAAGGTGAAATCTTCGGTGCTACAGATTTAAGCGTAAGATTTTATAAAAACTTAAATTTTGTAAATGCAGATGGTCTCGAGATTTCAGATATAGCAGTTACAAATGCTACTATAGTTTCTCTAGAAGGAGGGCCAGTAGATTATACATTAACGATAGAGCCTACTTCTTTCGGAGAAGTAACAGTATCAGTTTCTGCTGAAGCGGCTACAGATGATTTCGGGGTTTTAACAGAAGAAAGTGAAGTACTTTCACTAGCGTATAACAGTATTCCTGAACCTTTGGGGATCTATGGTCCTGGGGGAGTGGGAGATACTGATAATTTATCGTACTGGTTTATGGCAGATGAGCAAATGCTCACAGAAGAAAACGGAACAGTTCCGGCAGAAGGAGGTTTAGTTGGCTACTGGGGTGATGTGAGCGGAAATAACGCCATTGCCACGCAGAATATCTCTGCACAAAGGCCTTTTTATGTACCAAATTCAGATTTGTTTAATGGTATGCCGGCCATTCAGTTAACAGCAGATAGTGCGTTTCTAAGGACATCAGACATAGTGGTGAAAGAGAATGTAGCTGCTTTTGCAGTGGCCAGCGCAGAGCTATTTCCTAATGGCTTTACTTTCTGGAATGAGTATGGTTGGATAGCTTCTGGAAGAGGTCCTAATGGGTTTCTTATACATCCATGGAAAGATGCTTTCCATACCACCGGTATTATTTACGATAATGCTAATAATGAAACCATTGGCCTTAATACAGTATTCGTACCTGGAATAAATACAGCCACCATTCACGGGATGCAGTTTTATAATAATTCAGTAAATAAATATCTGGACAGTTATGTGAATGGAAATGTAGATAAAATCCAAGCTAATAATGTGGTTAGAGATGCCGAAGATGAGGTTCAGGTAAACTTTGGAAGAGACTTTGGAGATAGATATGGAGCTGGATTAATAGCAGAGCAAATTTTATATACAGAACGCCTCTACGACACACATACTATACTGGTTAGAAATTATTTATCTAGTAAATACAGCGCTCCTTGTGATGCCTTAGACCGCTATTTCCAAGATGAGCTGTATAACTTAGATGTGGCTGGTATAGGTCAGATGTCTGAATTTGATAAGCATTTAGATGCTCAGGGAAGAGGAATAGTAAGAATGAGTGAGCCTGCAGATATGGATAATGGAGAGTTTTTACTTTGGGGAACTAATAATGCCAGCATGGAATGGGGCTGGGGAAGTGATGTGTTCCTAACAGGTAGAGTTTCTAGAACTTGGGGATATGAAGAAACAGGTGACGTAGGAGAAGTATTAGTTCGTATTTATGATGAAGGCGGAAACTTAGATGAAGGATTAGATGGTCAGATAGGTATAATCTATTTAGAAAACGAAATCTTTGATTTCGGAATGACTCCCGAATTTACTTTACTTACAGAAGTGGAAGATGGGGTATGGAGTGCTAATGTTAATTTCTCAGGAAGAGGGGTATTTACTATAGGAGTTCAACCCATCGTAAATGTAGAAGAACAACCTAAAGCTGAGTTCTTGATGTATCCAAACCCAGCTTCTAACATAGTAACCGTGAATTTAAATGATGATACTTTCCTGCAGTTTGAGCTTATAGATCAGCAGGGTAGAATAGTGAAAAAGGTAAATGTTATGGATTCTACTATAGATTTTGACGTGGCGGGTCTCTCTAGTGGAGTGTATACTGTGAGAGGTATTAGAAAAGACGGTTCATCAGTAACTCAGCTATTAGATGTTATGAAAAACTAACTGAAAATTGTCTGAAAAATGCATTAAAAGAAGGAAGGCTAGTTTAGGTCTTCCTTTTTTTATTCAATAGCTTTCTGACTTTTACAAGTTTGCGCTGCATAGCATTACTTGATCTAGGCTCCAGCTCCGCAGCCAGAAGCAGAAACTCTCTAGTGAGTTCAGGAACATTCATACAGATCACTGTCATTATTTCTACAGAATAGTAATGCACAGCTTTACTTCTGAAAGGCTCAGATAGGTAATTTAAACATGCATCTGCCAGTCTGCCATAGAGTATGTCAGAAATAGGATGGTGCTTTATTATACCCAGCACATTTTTTATATACGAATCTCTATTTATCTCAGGTAATGTTTTTAAAAGTGCAGAACCTGCTTTTGTCTGTAACTCTGGAAGTTTAGTAATGGCATATCTAATAGTCCAAGCGGCTGCTTCAGGTATAGGGTAAGGTTGTTTCCCTTGGCAGAGCTCAACTAACCCTTCCAGCTCTGCACCACCAGTAATTTCTAGAGCTAGAGTTTTAACATTTGCAGTTCCATGGGGTTGGTCTAGAAAAAATGTTTTGTAAGACTGTGCTAAAGTTGATAAACCCATGGCCTAAAAGTAGAGTATGAAGAGAAATAAAAGAGAATAGCACAAAAAAAACACCTCCTAGGAAGTGTTTTTCTATTGTAAATATGGTATAACTTCTATTTTGTTTTCCTTTTACGTTTTTCAGTTGCATTCTCTTCATTCAGTAACCCTTGATCTAGATCTTCTTGGATTTGAGTTTCAGTTTCTTTATTCAGGAAGTTTTCCAGCATTCCATCCAGCTGTTCACTGGTGAGCTGTTTAGCTATTATTTCTTTGTTTTCGTCTAACAAATAAATTTTAGGTGTACTGGTAACATCATAAATAGATCTGTAATTTAAGCTGTTAAGAGTAGTAATGCCTTCTATAATTAAAGTTCTGGCAGAATCAGAATTGTTAACCGCAGGGTTATCGCTCACATTAATCCAGTCTCCGAGACCTTTTTCAGTTACGAATTCTTTCCAATCCTTGTTTTCTAAATCGTTATTAATCCCGAATATTTTTACCCCTTGGTCTTTATACTTGGCATAGACATCCTGTAGTTTAGGCATTTCTTTTTTACAGTGGCCACAACTTGGTTCCCAAATGGCTATAATCGTATAGTCTGCATCTATCTGGTGCATGTTAACCCAGCCATCATCTTCTATGTTTGGGAGAATAATATTAGGAGCTACTTCACCGCATAAAGTGTTTGCTTTCTTATCAGCACCTTCTATAATATTGGCCAGTTTCTCTTCTGTGAGCCAGTCGGCTTTTCCTGTTTTGTAGTACTTATTTACAGTCATTACAAATGCCTTATCCATACACATTACCTTACTCGTTTCAGTAAGATAAGTAAGCTGGTGTAGGGTATACTTGTACATATCATAGTTCTCAGAAACCTTTTCTACTAGTTTAGAACCTTCTATGAACACAGAATCTGGAATTTGAGGAATCACCTGAGTGAGGTACTTCTCTAATAACCTGTGGTAGGTTTGCTCTCTAACCAGTCTAGGATCTGTCAGATCGGTGTTATCCCAGTAATGTTCTCTGTAATATCTGTATCTCCATTCTCTTTCGTTTTCCACACCTTCCGGAGCCTCTGGAACCTGCACGTCCATAGTCATTTTAATGATTTTTCCCACCAATTCACTTTCGTGTTCCACCACTAACTGCTTCTGATACTCTATTACTTCCTCAGTAAGTTTTCTAAGCTTTTTTCTGGAGTCTTCTATTTCTTTTTCTGTGCTTAAAGAATCATTTATTACGGTGTCTAACGGACCTCGTTCTGTGTTTTTACCTCCTATGAACTGCTTGTAGTCATAAAAAATCTTGTTGTTTTTAGATTTTACCACCTTCATGTTAAAATCCAAGTTTTCTTGGTCTGATTGAAATTCTAATTCTCTGTCATCCACTAGGATTTCTAAGAGCTTAGGCCCAGGAGTAACTACGGCATATTTCCCTCCCTCTTCGTATGGCTTTCCCTGAAACGTGAAATAACCATCAGAAGCTACTATGGCCGTATCATTATAAAATAGACTCTTTCCTAAATACTGAGCTAGATATACTGTATCTGTCGGGTTAATACCTTTAATATTTCCTTTAATGTTATGGTCTTGAGCCTGAGTGCTAAAGGCTGCTATTATTAAGAAAGACAGTACTAAATTTTTCATTTTCAAAATTCTGATTATTAGACTACTTGTGGATTAAAATAGTTGTTTGCTTAACCTACTTTAACAATCCCAATGCCAAAAGTATGACATCCTTATACAATTAACTTATCCCTTTGGTTTCGTTCATAAACAGAGTTTTAAACAGTTGTTTTTTTTAGCGTTGCAACGCGAAAACGAATCAGGATTAGAAGCATGCATAAAAGTTTATTATTCCATTACCTTAGCCGAAAATACTTTAGAAAATGTCAGAGCGTTTTTCAGAATCAGAACTTATACTTAGACCAGATAGTACAGTATATCACCTAGGAGTTAGAGGAGAAGATATAGCAGATAGAGTTATAATAGTGGGAGATCCTGAACGTGTGGCGCTTATTTCAGAGCGGTTTGATGCTGTAAGATTTAGAGTGGCTTCCAGAGAATTTTGCATTCATACAGGAGTTTTAAATGGCATTGAGTTAACTGTAATTAGTACGGGTATAGGTGTAGATAATATAGATATAGTTATAAATGAGTTAGATGCAGCAGTAAATATTGATCCGATTTCTAGAACTGTTAATGCCAAACTTAGAAAATTGAAATTTTTAAGGCTAGGAACATCAGGTGCGTTAAATAGTAGCATAGATATTCATAGTGTAGTGTGTTCTGAAGCAGCTATAGGTATGGATGGAGTGCCTCACTTCTACAATGTTCCGTATGAGCCTCAGGAATTGAAAATGGTAGAAGCGTTTAAGTCACATACCCATTGGTCTGAAAAATTAGCAGAACCTTACGCAGTCCTCGCCTCCAAGTCTCTCTTAGATCAGTTCAATGATGTCTTTGATTACAAAGGAATTACTATCACTGCTAATGGGTTCTATGGCCCTCAGAACAGACAGTTAAGAGGCAGATTAAGCTTTCCTGATTTAGAATCAAGATATCAAACGTTTAAGCTGAACCACATGGCAGTGACAAACTTTGAAATGGAGACTTCTGGCATCTATGCATTGTCTAAAATGTTAGGTCATGAACATTTAACATTATGCGTAATACTGGCAAATAGAATAAAAAAGCAGTTCAGTAAATCCCCGGAAAAAGCAGTTAGTCATTTGATAGATAAAGCATTAAATACTTTAACAATTTAGATGTTAAGAATTTAGTTTGGAGGTCGGTTTTAAAGGAAAACCGAAGTTTACTTTTGAGGTCAAACCTTTCTTTACCCGCAAGAGTATGATTACAAACCAGATAGACGCTTTAATCTCACTTATAGAAGATCCGGATGAAATTATCTTCACTCAAGTAAAATCTGAGCTAAAAAATTATGGAGCAGGAGTTATTCCTAAACTAGAGAAAGAGTGGGAAACCTCTTCATTCGGGCCTTTATTTAAAGACCGAATAGAAAAGCTCATTCAGTCTATTCAGTTCGACACTATTTCTACTAAAATGAAGGAGTGGAAGAGCTCAGAAGATAAAGACCTCTTAGAAGGTGCTCTTTTAATAAATCAATTTCAATATCCAAATTACGATAGTGATCAGATCAGAAAAGAGATCTCTAGAATAAGACAGGATGTGTGGTTAGAGCTAAATGAAAACCTAACTGCATTTGAGAAAGTTAGAATCTTGAACCATATTTTGTTTAACGTACATGGATTTAAAGGAAATAAGAATAATTACACTGCGCCTGCTAACTCATTCCTTTCTGATGTAATCAGTTCTAAAAAAGGAAGCCCCCTTTCACTAGCCATCCTATACCAAGTGTTAGCCAACAGTTTAGATATTCCTATATATGGTGTAAACTTACCTAACCACTTCATTCTATGCTATATGGATGAACATGGCATAGCATCAATGCTAGATGAGACAGTGGCAGAAAACGGAATACTGTTTTATATCAATCCTTTTTCTGAAGGAACAGTAATTCATAAAAATGAAATAGACGAATTCTTGTTTCATCTTAACCTTCCAGAAAAAGTGAAATTTTATAAGCCTTGTGAGAATCTGGATATCATAACTAGATTGATAAATAATCTCATTTTTGGGTTTCAAGAAAAAGGAGAAGAACAAAAAGTATCAGACTTAAGAGAGCTCCAGGCGCTCTTTATAAAAGTGAAGACTAGCAGTTAATAAATACGAATTACGATAATATTTTGCCTATGGTTTTAAAGATGACTTTTACATCAAACCATAGGCTTTTTTTATGGATGTATTTTAAATTATACTCAAGTTTCACAGGCATAATGTGCTGAATATAGTAGTTCTCAGGATCGGTTTTTCCTTTAAGTAAATCCGCTTCATTAGAAAAATTCAGAGAGTCTAAGCCTGTGAGCCCTGGTTTAACTCCTAGAACTTTTCTCTGCTCTGCGGAGTAATGCTTTACATAGTGCTCTACTTCTGGGCGTGGTCCTACAAAACTCATATCGCCCTTTAGAATGTTTAAAAACTGAGGAAATTCGTCAATTTTATACTTCCTTATAAATCTACCTACTGCGGTTACTCTAGGGTCATTAGCTAAAGTTATTTTCAATCCAGCATTGTCTGTTTTCATAGATCTGAATTTGTACAATTGAAATGGAATTCCATTTTTTCCAATGCGTTCTTGTCTATATAGAATAGGCATTCCTGAGTCCAGAATTATTGCAAGGCTAACTCCTAAAAGCAGTGGGCTAAGCACCACTACACCGAATAGGCTAAGTGCTATATCAAACAAGCGTTTAGACACCCAGAACCTGATTTATGACTTTCACTACAGCACTAGAAACAGTGCGCATTTGTTCTTCTGAGAGGTCGTAAAACACGGGAAGAGAAATTTCATTAGCATAAACGTGAAAGGCATTTGGGTAATCCGCCATTTTAAATCCTTGTTTTTGGTAAAAACTAAACAGTGGGAGTGGCATAAAATGAACATTAGTGCTTACTCCGGCAGCTTTAAGGAGTTCCATAGCTTCATCTCTCTGCTGCTCAGTAAAGCTTTTAATTCTCAGTTGGAATAAATGGTAAGATGTCTGGGAATTCTCTAAGGAAAGGGGAGGAGAGATGTACCAAGTTTGCGCACTAAATGACTCATGATAATGCATGCAGATTTTCTTTCTTTTAGGTAGGGTGCTGTTTTCGTAGCGTTCAAGTTCCACTGCGCCTATAGCAGCCTGTAGGTCTGTCATGTTACATTTATAGCCAGCACTTGTTATGTCGTATTTCCATCCACCAGAGGTAGTTTTAGAAAGTGCATCTTTAGTTTGACCATGCAGAGACATGATGTTTAGCTCTTTGTAGATCAGTTCATAATCAAATCCATTTGGCAGATTAAATGCCAGCGCACCACCCTCTGCTGTGGTTAAATTTTTAACAGCATGAAAACTATAGCATGAAACATCAGCAAATAATGCTGTAGGCTTGTCATTTATTTTAGAACCTAAGCTGTGCGCTGCATCTGAGAAGAGTAATATTCTGCCTAGTATTTCCTGAGAAGGACTAGAAGCATGAAACAAATTCTTTTTACGCTCAATAAGTTTTGAAATAGATTCATAATCACATGGGAAACCGCCAATATCTACAGGCATAATCACCTTAGTTTTAGCTGTTATTTTTTCTTCCAATGACTTTATATCTATGTGAAAAGAGTTTGGAGCGCAGTCTACTAATACCGGTGTGGCGCCTAAATGAAACAGAATATTACATGAGGCGGAGTAGGTGTAGGCAGGAACTATAACTTCATCTCCTTCTTTAATGCCATACCATCTTAAAAAGAGTTCGGCTGCGTTAGTCCATGAGTTTAAGCATAATACTTTAGGTAAATTAAGGTATTCAGCCAGGTCTTGCTCGAATTGTTTAGTCACAGGTCCAGTAGTAATCCATCCTGATTTTAGGACTTCTGTTACAGCTGTTATGGTTTGGTCATCTACTCTGGGCGGAGAGAAAGGAATCATTATTAAGAATTGAGTTTTAAGAATGCTAAATTAAGCATAGAAATCTGATGCTTTAACAATTTAAATTTGTTGGAAACAGAAATCATCATGTGGCAAGAAATAGACAATAAGTTAGTTCGTCAATTTAGGTTTAAAGATTTTCAAGAAGCGTTCACATTTATGACCAGAGTGGCTTTTATTTGCGAGAACTTAAACCACCATCCTGCTTGGCATAACGAGTATAATGTAGTGACTATAGAGTTAAGCACTCATGATGTAGGAGATAAGGTTACTGAGAAGGACAGAAACTTGGCTTCAGGCATCAATTCTATTCTAGGCGAAGACTCAGGGCAGTTTTAGTCTCAGAGGTGTAATCCTCCTTTAAATTAAACTCATTATTTCTCTTAAGTTCTAGAAAGTTAGGATATAAAAAAACCGTCTAGACGAGTCTAGACGGTTTGCACAATCTTTTCAGATTGGAAGCTTACTTAGCTTCCTCTTCTTCACTTGGTTGTACTTTTGCCTTTATCTTTAATCTTGTTTGTCTTGGTTCAGTGTTAGCAGTTATAGTTACCACTTGAGTAACGTCTTTTCCTGCTTGAGAAACTTTCGGCTTAAATGTTACTTCTATTTCACCAGTCTGTCCCGGCATAATTGGATCCTTTGGCCAATCTGGAACTGTACATGAACAACTTCCTTTAGCTTTTTCTATAATTAATGGCTCTTTACCAGTGTTAGTTAAAACAAAAGTGAAAGGATTTTTACTTCCATTTCCTACTAAACCATAGTCATGTAATTCTTCATTCGCTTCATATGTGGTAATAGGGCCATCATAAGTTTGCTCTTCTTCTTCTTTTTTGTCAGTTTTCTTTGTAGCAGGTCTCTCTACTTTTTTATCAGAATCTCCACCCGTCACACTTGCCTCTGGATTTTGTCTAAATTCTTGAGAATTTCCTTCTCCACAAGAAACTAAAGTTAAACTTCCAATAGCTAGAGTAGCCACTGTTGTTAAAATTAATTGAAATTTTGTGCTCATGATTTTTACTTTTTTATCTAATAAATTTTAGCGTTGCAAATTTACAATTTTTTCTGACTTACTTAAAATCTTTAAAAGCCAGATTGATTCCTTCATACTGACCATTTTCTAATGCTTTAATACCAGACTGAAGTGCCTCATTTAAATCGTTTATTATTTCATAAAACGCATTACTGCCATAAAGGTTTCTAGCTATTAGAGCTTTTAGCCTAATCTCGAGCACATTTTTTGAAGTTTGGAAATCGTCTTCGTTGAATTCTATATCTTCTTTTTCTCCAGCTTCTATGAGACCATCCATGATGGTTTTATCCAGATCAAATTTCTTTTTGAACTTAGAGATGTCTTCATATTCATCCATCAGAGTGGGCCTGTTCGCATCTATATAATTGAGAACATATGTATTCACTGTTCCACTTCTAACTAATTTAGAGAAATATTCGCTCACACCAGTAGTATCAAGAGGCACAAAAAGGTCTGGAAGAATTCCCCCACCTCCATAAACCACTCTCTTAGTGCTGGTGTAATATTTCAGCGAATCAGGAAGGTCTAAGCTGTCTAGGCTGTAGACTTCACCACTATCATATCTGGCCCATTTTTCTTTTCTATACTCTTCTACACCACCTTCATAAGATTTTTGAATGCATCTTCCAGCAGGGGTATAGTACTTCTGCATGGTAAGTCTCATTTCTGAACCATCTGGCAGTTGAATGGGTCTTTGGACTAATCCTTTACCAAAAGATCTTCTTCCGACTATCATTCCTCTATCCCAGTCTTGAATAGCTCCTGAAACTATTTCACTGGCAGAAGCAGAACTCTCATCGATTAGAACAACCAATCTACCCTTTTCAAAAAGTCCCTTGCTTTTAGCATATCTATTATCTCTTGGGTAAGCTCTTCCTTCTGTGTAAACTATAAGCTTATCATCACTTAAAAATTCATCTGCCATCCAGATGGCCGTGTTCAAGTAGCCACCACCATTCCCCTGAAGATCTAGCACCAAGTCTTTCATTCCATCACTTTTCAGCTCTAAAAGAGCTTCTGTCATCTCTTCCTGTGTAGTAGCACTGAACCTATTAACCTTAATATATCCAGTTTTAGAGTCTATCATGTAAGAAGCGTCTACAGAGTAAATAGGAATTTTATCCCTAGTTATTGTGTAAGGTACTATGTCTCTAGATTTCCCACGCTTAATGCCCACCGTTACCTTAGTGCCTTTTGTTCCCTTAAGTTTGGCTATGACATCACTATTTTGAATACCTATACCAGCCACGTTTTCTCCGTCTATAGTAATAATTTTGTCGTTCGCCATTAGACCAATTTTTTCTGAGGGTCCGCCAGAAATGGTTTGAACTATAAAAATGGTATCCTTTAGCACATTGAACTGTACACCTATACCTTCGAAGTTCCCTTTTAAAGGTTCGCTTGCTTTTTTCACTTCTTCTGCAGGAATATAACTGGTATGTGGGTCTAGTTCTTCTAGCATTTTAGTAAGTGCTATTTCTACTAGCTCATTAGCATCTACACTATCTACATATAGATTATTAATATAATAAAGTGCTTTGTTAAATTTTTCCGTTGTAGCTCTTTCGTCCAGTTGCTGACTATATATAACGGTAGTTACAGTTATAAGTAGAAGGGTGCTAAGAATATTCTTCATGCTATTATTTAGGGTTATTTCTTGAAATCTAAAATTAGAAACTCGATAAATACGATTACTGTGCCAAATTTAAAGAGGCAAGTTCAGTATAAAAGTACGTTCATCAGAATGTTTGGTTCAAACAATTGTTAATTAATAAGTGTCCTATACTTTTTTAGTCAATATCATAGGTTATTGCAATGCTCGGCATTATGAAAATCGAAGATTACAAATGCCCTTTGGAATTAGAATTATTATGGTTTAGGTGAAATACTATTAATGATGTCAACACTATCCTCTTCTTAATTGTAGATAAAAAAAGAAAAACAATCGACAAACAGTGAAATACTATGGATTAGATTTGCGATTTAATTGTTAGATGTTGTGAGAGGCACTAACTTTTAGAACTACTTTGAAAAGGCAAATATGTTAAATGTGACATTGTGCAACTTCAACGTTAAAAGTATCGTAGACTACATGAGATAAAAGTTTTAACTACTTTGAAAAATTTAACCACCACCCTATTAATCTTAGCATTAGCACAGTGCGCTTTTGCGCAATGTGGTTCCTATGCGGGGCCAGATCAGACAGTGTGTGAACACGAGCTACCCTTATCTTTCTTTACTCCTACAGACACTTACTGGACTGGCTCTGGTGTTTCTTTAGACGGAGAGTTTACCCCTATTGAAGGAGGAGTATATGCGTTGCAACTAGTAACCGATTCACCGTTATGTCAAGATACAGACGAGGTTATTATTACCGTTTTAAATGCACCTGAAGTAAATGCTGGAGCAGATGAGCTCATTTGCGAATTTGATGATTTTCAAATTAATGCCACAGCTTTCAGTGAGAATGGTTCCATAGTGGTATGGAGTTGGTCTGGAAACGATGAGTTTCTTAGCTCTACTAATATTCCTAACCCAGTAGCTTCTCCGATAGGTTCAGCTAGTTTTAACCTTACAGTAGCCGATCAAGAAGGGTGTTTCAGTTTTGATCAAATCAATCTCACTACTTCAGAATTACCTACAGTAAACGCTGGTGCGGATTTGACTATGTGTCATACTTCTACACCTCAATCCTTGATTGGAACCCCAGCAGGAGGAACATGGTCAGGTCCAGGAGTATCTGGAAATGCTTTTATTTCCCCTGGTGTAGGAACTCATAATTTGGAGTACGAATACAGCACGACTCTAGGCTGCACTAATACCGATCAGATGAGTATTACTGTGAATCCAGTTCCTTCTATATCTGCTGGATCCAGTGAAGAATTTTGTGAAAACGAAGGAACTCATGAATTGAGTGGTTTTTCTCCTTCTGGAGGTGTTTGGTCAGGAACAGGAGTTTCTCCCTCTGGAACTATTACCCCTTCTGGTTTATCTGGTGCTTACACTCTGATATATACCGCTGGCTCAGGATCGTGTGAAGTACAAGATACTAAAACAATTACAATAAATGAAGCACCTCTGGTAGTCTCAGACGCAGAGTATAATTTCTGCCTAAATGAAAGCTCAGCATTCTTAGATAATGCCAGTCCCGCAGGAGGTCTTTGGATAGGCGCATTAGTTATGGATGCCAGCACAGGTGCTGTAGAATCTAATGCGGTGTTTTCTTCTATTCCACTCATGTATGTATTTGAAAATGGGCTTTCTGGCTGTAAGGATACGGCCCACTCTGAAGTGTTTATCAGAGAACTTCCTGAGGCATTATTCTTGCTAGAACCTCAAGCGTGTGACTTCGATAATCTGGAAATATCTAACAACTCAGTAGAGGGTTTAGACTATACATGGCTCTTAAATGGAAGTTTAGAATCTACAGATGAAAATCCTACCATTTCTATTTCAAACTCTGGATTACAAGAATTAAATCTAGAAGTTGAAGACCAATATGGCTGTCAAGATGCATCTGATATCCAAGAAGTAGAGATTATTTCGGCTCCTACAGCAGAGTTTTCAGCCAGCACACTGGAAGGTTGTGAACCGCTAGAGGTCGAATTTGAAAACTTAAGCACAGGAAATTATTTAGTGTACGACTGGGATTTTCAAGTCACTACTTCAAACTCTGATGAGCCAAGTGCTATAAGTTTTGGAGATGTTACTGAAGACACTGAACACTCTGTAACGCTTACGGTAACTAATGCTTGTGGAGTGCACTCTGTTTCAGAGGTAATTACATCTAAAGCGTTACCTACAGCAAATTTTTATACAGAATTAAGTACAGTTTGTTCTCCAGTATTTACTGAGTTTTTTAATACAAGTTCATCTAATGTTACAGAATACTTTTGGGATTTAGGAGATGGAGAGTCTTTTAATGCTGCTAATCCAAGCTTAAAAGTTTATACTACAGAAAATGAAAGTGAAACATTTGATATAGTTCTTACTACTTCAAATGAATGTGGTGATCATTCAGTGACAGAATCCATTACCGTATTACCGAATCCGGTAACGGGTGGTTTTAGTACCACCCAAGCTGAGTTCTGTTCTCCTGCACAAGTAGAGTTCACTAGCACTGCCACTGGGGCCAATTCTATCATTTATGATTTTAATGGCAATCTAGTGAATGAAATCAATACCATTCAAAACTACTCTATAAGTGGTGATTATGAGATTATTCAATATGCTACAGACGGTTGTGGGTTTGATACCACTAGCATGGTTTTGACCATTCATCCAGAACCTATAGTTACGCTCAGTATTAGTGATGAAGCCGTATGTTCAGGTTTACCCGTAAGCTTTAGTACGGAAGGAGAAGATTTAGAAGACCATGCATGGACATTCGGATCTGCAGGAAGTGCTAATTCTGAAAGTCCAAGTATGAATTTTTTAAATACAGGTGTAGAAACTATTCAACTATTAGCACAGACAGCATTACATGGATGTTTAGTAGAATTAACTGAAACTGTAGAAGTGTTTCCGCTTCCTGATTTAGATTATGAATTGAACGCACAGACAGGCTGTAGTCCATTTGTTTTAGAAGTAGAAAGCTCTGGTTCCAATGGCACCTTGTTCAATTGGAATTTAAATGAACTTTCAAGCACTGATGCGTCTCCAGAATTTTATTTGAACACACCTGGTGTTTACAGTTTAGAAGGCTCTGCTACTAATCAGTATGGCTGTGCTGCTAACGTAATTGATAATGCGGTGTTCATTCTTTATGAAACGCCTGTGGCCGACTTCATGTTTAATCCTGAAGAAGCTCATATTCTTACTAATCCTATGGTGAGCTTTCAGTCCTTTTCTGAAGGAGCTGAGCATTATCTCTGGAATTTTGGAGACAGCGCAGAGTCAGATTTAGAAAACCCAGAGCATGTTTATGAAGCTGCAGGAACTTATTTTGTGGGTTTAACGGCTTCTAATAATGAAGGGTGTTCTAGCTTTATCAGTCAGCAGGTTACTGTTAAAGATGAGCTCACCATATTTGTTCCTAATTCATTCTCGCCTAATGGAGATGGCATTAATGATGTTTTTATTCCTGTGGTAGAAGGAAATAATTTCACTAATTATCATTTCTATATATTCGATAGATGGGGAAATGCAGTGTTTGAATCTACCACTTTAAAAGATGGGTGGATCGGAAATGTATCTAACGGGAACCATTATGCCATGAACGGCACATACACTTGGTTAGTAGAAGTACAGCTCAAGAATGGAGATGGAAACCGCTCTTTTCGAGGTGAAGTGAATATTTTCAGGTGATTGTCCATCGTATTGGCTCCGTCTTACTTGACATATCTTAGCTTTTGAACGCTAATTTTAGTTTTTAAATTCCCAAACAATACAGTAACCTCATGGCCTTCTTTGGCTATAACTTCTCCAGTTTTCTTAGCACCTATAAGCCTAACTTTAGAGCCTACACCTATTTTTTTCTGGTTGTCTGTTTGCCTTACTATATTCTTTTTAGCATCTGCCTTAGCCTGCGCTTTTCTGCGTAAAGTTTCAGCCTTTTTAGACTCCATAATCTTAGTCTTTTCCATGGCTAGATACTTTCTTACATCCGCCAGAAGCTCTTTGTTTTTAGCGCGTGTGTCGAATCTTGAAACAAATTGAGAAAGTTTTTTTCCTTTTGTAATCAGTTGGTTGTTGGCTTCAGTCACTTCTCTTTGCGTTGCAATTTTTTCATCTAAAGATTTAGCTTTCGATTGGAATTTTAGTTCTGCTTTTTTAGCTTGCTCAGATGAAGATTTAGATTTGGAGTTCAGGTGTTCAAACTCTGCTTTCTCTTTTTGCAACGCAGAAAGTAGCTTATCCATATCTACCTTTTTAGAATCTAACTTGGATTTAGCTTTTTCTATGAGCTGCTTCGGAATACCATTTTTTTCAGCCACCTCAAAGGTGAAAGAACTCCCAGGCATGCCCACCGAAAGTTTAAAAGTAGGCTCTAGAGTTTCTTGATTAAACAGCATGCAGCAGTTTACTGCATTTTGGAGCTTATCTGCTTTAAGTTTAATATTAGAGTAGTGCGTAGTAATTACCCCGAAGGCCTTTTTATTATAGAGTTCTTCAAAGAACACCTCGGCCATAGCTCCGCCTAATTCTGGATCTGATCCCGTTCCGAATTCGTCTAGAAGAATGAGCGTTTTACGGTTAGCTCTTTCTAGAAACTCTTTCATACGTTTCAGCCTATAACTGTATGTAGAAAGTTGGTTTTCTATAGATTGGTTATCTCCTATATCTGTAAGAATATGATTAAACATACTCATTTTACTATGTGGCTCCGTAGGTACTAAGAGGCCACTCTGAAACATGAGCTGGAGCAGTCCTATGGTCTTTAGAGTTATACTTTTTCCACCAGCGTTAGGGCCCGAAATGACTAGCATCCTGTTGAACTTATTCATCAGGAGGCTTTGTGGCTTCGTTTCTTTATTCAGAGTTTGGTTAGTGACCAATAAAATGGGGTGATACGCATTAATGAGTTCCAGCTCTGTTTCATTAGAAATTACAGGGAGATTAGCATTAAGCTGCAGTGCCAGTTTGGTTTTGGCATTGATAAAATCCAGTTCTGTGATGAACTCCTGGTAATCTTGTAGTAAGGGCAGATGTTCTCTAACAATTAAGGTCAATTCTTTCAAGATTCTAAATATTTCCGACCGTTCATCATCCTTAAGCATTTCTAATTCATGATTAAGAGGAATGTTATTAGAAGGCTCTATAAATGTCACGTTTCCGGTTTTACTGCTGCCTAAGGCGTTTCCAGTTACACTTCTTTTATATGAACTTACCACAGAAAGCACTCTTTTTCCGTAAAGGAAAGTTTCATTATTATCTGCTAGAATGCCTTTTTTTAGAAGAGATCTAACTTGTTTATCAAAATTAGAGTTCACCTGATTTCTAACAGATTTTTGTTCACTTCTAATTTTAGCCAACTGAGGAGAAGCATCATCTTTTACGTTTCCTCTGGCATCGAAGACACGATTAATGGCTTTTATAATATCCTCATTTTCATAAATATGCTCAGATAATTCAGTGAGGTAGGAGAAGCGTTCTTTCTTGTCTGAAAAAAAACCAAGAATTCGGTTAACCAATTCAGAGAGCTGCTTAACGCGCATGAAAGACTCTTCGGTGAGCACATTGTGCTTGTTATTTAGATTTTCTAACTCCTCCGAAATTTCTTCAAAATCTAGAGCCGGAAAAGTGAGTTTTTCAGTTCTAATTGCCTTCAAATCATTCACTCTGTGAAGCTCAATGGTGAGTTCATCTCTATCACTTAACGGCATAAGATCTACCATTCTGAGCTGTGCCGTTTCGCAGATGCAGTTATCATGAAGCATTAACCTAATCAGGTCAAATTCTAAATCATTTATGGTTTGCTCAGGAATGTAGTTCAAAGCGCAATTTTTTCTTTTTTGCAAAGCTACTTCAACACCCTTAAAAACACTCACAAAAGAAACTTAAAGAGTGATTAGGCGTATAAAATGAGGTGAAACAATAACCCAAACTATCATGTTTCGATTTGTAATTATTTTAACAACGGTCTTTTTGCTACCTTTCTGTGTTCATTCACAGTCGGATACCTTGGCGGTGGATTCTGTTCCCGAACCCATAGTTCAGTTCAAACCCAAGCCCTCTTTAATGTTGGGTTTAGGTACATTTACGTTTTATGGAGACACTGGTAATGGACTTAGATCTAACAGTCCCTTAACTTCTAGTGCTGCCCTAAATGTGGGTGTAAATATGCCATTAAGGAGTAATATAGATATATCTTTTTCAGCTGTGTTTAGCACACTTACCCTGAATGAGCCAGGCTTAGATTTTAGAAATAACTTCAGATCTAATATTTCTGGAGGTTCAGCTATAGTAACTTATAATTTCAATGATATTTTACCTAAAGACGCTTATGTTCAGCCTTATATAGGAACGGGTATTTCTACTTTTGAGTTTTTATCTAAAGCAGATTTGTTTGATGGTGATGGAAATGAATACCATTTATGGCAGAATGGAACACTAATGAGCTTGCCAGAAGATGCTTCTGATGCAGGAGATGCCATAATGCTAGAAAGAGACTATGTGTATGAAACAGATTTAAGAAGGTTAAACCGAGATGGGGAAGGAAACTATCCTGATAGAACAGTATCCATACCATTAAGTCTAGGGGTTAATTTTAATTTAAGTAAGCACATAAAAGGACAACTAGGAACTACTATGTTTTTCAATTTTAACGACTTAGTAGACGATGTGAATAATGACGGCAATGGTTCTGATGGTAGAAAAGATAGATTTTTACATTCATCACTCTCTGTGAGTTATGACTTACATGTGCCACGTAAGAAGAAAAAATCATTCGATGTAGACTTTGACGAAGAAGATTCAGATCTCATGGCATTTGACTACTTCGATTCTGATAAAGATGGCGTAAATGATTTAGATGACGACTGTCTAGGACATCCTGAAGGAGTAGAGGTAGATGAAAAAGGATGCCCTGTAGATAATGATGGAGATGGTGTGGCAGACTTTAAAGATGATGAGCCATACTCTGAGCAGTATGCACTAGTAGATGAATTTGGGGTGACTGTAGATGAAGACACCTATCTAAACAAGTATATGTTTTGGATAGATTCTCTAGGTGATGACGGCTGGGATGAGCTGTATACAAGAGTAGAAGGAGAAAAGTCGAAAGAAACATTCTCCATTTTAGTCCTTCCAGATAGAAAAGGGATGAACCAGGGAGAAATTAATTCATTACTGGCAGAAGGAGATGTAAGATCCATAGAAGAGGATGGAGAACAAGGATTCCTGGTAGGTGATTTCGAATCGCTTTCAGATGCTGTTAATAAGAAAATAGAATTACAAGAATTAGGTTTTGTAGGAGCGGTGCAAAAAGAATTAGATGGAAATCGTAAGGATATAGATGATGAATTAGGAGGCATAACCAGTGTGGTAGAAGAACGGATTAAGGTTTTAGGAGCTCCAGAAATGTCGGACGAGGTGATGTACAGGGTTCAGGTAGGAGCATTTAGATACGACCTTTCAGATAATATTTTCACGGGTATAGATGACATCATAGCTTTAAAAGGCCAAGATGGGTTAAATAGATATATGACTAAAACCTACTCAGACGCCAAGTCTGCCGCAGAACGTAGAATTGAATTACTGACAGAAGGTTTTGAAGGAGCGTTTATTACGGCATATAAAAAAGGAGAGAGAATCACGCTAGCCGAAGCTGGACTTAACGTAGTAAAAGGAAAGTCAGATTTAACAGAAGATAAGGAAAATAATTCCATTACTAAATCATCTGTACGCTTCCAGATCCAACTAGGAGAGTACGTAGACGATATTCCTACAGAAATGTTAGAGAAATATTTAGAGATTGGAAAAGTAAAACCTCAGAAAGAATCAGTTGTTACCAGATATATGTTTGGAGATTTCTCTAGCTACCCTGAGGCTAAGACGTTTTTAGAAACTATAAAAGGAAAAGGAATAGAACAAGCAGAGATTAAAGGACTTTTTGAAGGAAGAATTATTTCCTTAGAAGAAGCACTTAATATAATCGGTGAGCAGGACCAGTCTTATGCTGAGTAAACTATAAATTTATTTTAAAAAGGAAAGGAGAGCTATTAGCTCTCCTTTTTTAGTTTTATAGATTCTATAACTTTTATGCCATCTATGGCCGCAGACATTATTCCACCAGCATAACCAGCGCCTTCAGCACAAGGATATAGATTAGATACTTCCACATGCTCAAAGGTTTTAGTTCGAGGAATTCGCACTGGAGAAGAAGTTCTGCTTTCTGGTGCCACTATTATGGCATCATTTGTTAAAAACCCTTTCAGCTTTTTCCCAAAGGCTAAAAACCCTTTCTGAAGCCTGCGTGCTATGGGTTCTGGTAATATTTGATCTAGTCTTACGGATACTACTCCAGGCACATAGCTACATTTTGGAAGATCTTTACTCAATGTGCCATTTACGAAATCGAGCAGTCTCTGAGCAGGTAGAGCTTGTGTTTTTCCTGCGGCTTTCCAGCAGTCCTGTTCCACTTTTTCTTGAAATTTTAATCCTTTAAGTGGGCCATAAGATTTAAACGCATCTACCAGCTCGTCCATCACTTCCACCACCATTCCAGAATTAGCGTAAGGGTTATTCCGCTTACTCGGACTCCAGCCGTTGCTCACTACTGCTGTGGACTCTGTGGCACATGGCGCTATTATTCCGCCTGGGCACATGCAGAATGAGTACACGCCTTTCCCTTCTACCTGCTCTACTAAGCTATAGGTGGCAGGTGGCAAGTATTCACTGAATCCTATGCCATGGTATTGTATCTTGTTTATGAGCTCTTGAGGATGTTCTACACGCACACCTAAGGCGAATGGTTTGTATTCCAGTGTGATATTTTTATCCTGTAATAACTGGAACACATCTCGAGCTGAGTGCCCTGTGGCCAGAACTAAATTAGATACTTTCACCCATTGGTCATTGTTTATTTTTATGCGTTGCAATGTGTTTTTACCCCATTCCAAATCTGTCATTTTATGGTCAAAATGCACTTCTCCACCAAATTCAATAATGGTTTCTCTAATGGCGGTAATTATCCCTGGTAATTTATTAGTACCAATGTGCGGATGAGATTCTACCATGATTTCTGCATCTGCTCCATGATGCACCAAAAGGCTTAAAACTTGATTTACATCTCCACGCTTGGTAGAGCGCGTATATAGTTTTCCATCTGAGTATGTACCAGCACCACCTTCTCCATAGCAGTAATTAGATTCTGGATTGAGCTCATGTTCTTTATTTAACTTGGCCAGATCTCTTCTTCGGGTTCTTACATCTTTTCCTCGCTCGTAAACTATAGGCTTTAATCCGTTTTCTAAACAAGCCAGCGCTGCAAACAGGCCTGCGGGTCCAGCACCTATAATATGCACAGGGTCTGCAGAAGAAACATCTTTAAATTCCACTTTTCTAATAGGTGATGTGATTTCATCTCCTTTTAAAAATAGCTCTACAGCCAGCTGTATCTTTACTGGTCTTTTTCTAGCGTCTATAGAGCGCTTCTTCAGTTTCCATTCTTTAATGTCTTGGTCGTAAAGTCCACTTTTTTGCAACGCTAAATGAAATACATAGTCTTCAATATGAGCTTTTTCTGGAGGAACGGATATTTGAACAATTTTCGGCATACAGGAGTTCAAAAATACAGTTTGAAAGTCTTAGTATAAGGAATGTGAATGTTTACTTTTGGCCGAAGCCTAAGAACAAAGTTAAAATGAGATATAACAGAAGGGGATTCGAAACAGATGAGCTGCACAGTATTTATAAAGCACTCCTAAAGCCCAGACTGATAGAAGAGAAGATGCTGAGCCAATTAAGACAAGGTAAAATCTCTAAATGGTTTTCAGGAATTGGCCAAGAGGCCATTTCTGTAGGATTAACTCTAGCGCTGGATGAGGATGAGTTCATTCTGCCTATGCATAGAAATTTAGGTGTGTTCACCACACGCCAAATTCCATTGCAACGCTTATTCAGCCAATTCCAAGGAAAAGCCAATGGGTTTACAAAGGGAAGAGACCGTTCGTTTCATTTCGGTTCTAAGGAGCACCATATAGTAGGCATGATTTCTCATCTGGGGCCTCAAATGGGAATAGCAGATGGCATAGCTCTAGCACATAAACTTAAAAAGAATAAGAAAGCCACTCTAGTAATTACTGGAGATGGTGGTGCTTCTGAAGGAGATTTTCACGAGTCTGTGAATGTAGCGTCTGTTTGGGGGTTACCAGTTGTGATATGTGTAGAAAATAACCACTGGGGATTATCTACACCATCTAGTGAGCAGTTCAGGTGTGAGTCTTTTGCAGATAAAGGCATAGGTTATGGCATACCTGAGGAAAACGTATTTTCCATAGATGGGAATAACATTATAGAGGTAATGAAAACCGTTAAGAAAGCGGCTAAAATCTGTAGGAGAGGAAATGGCCCCACGCTTATAGAGTTTAATACGTTTAGAATAAGAGGCCATGAAGAAGCCAGCGGAACTAAATATTACCCAGAAGGACTCATTAAAAAATGGGAGAAGTATGATCCTGTAGATTGTTTTGAGGCATACTTGCTTCAGAATAGACTCATTAAAAAAGAAGAAAATCAGGCATATAAAGATGAAATTAAAGCAGAGATTAATGAGCATTTAAAGCTGGCCTTAGCCGAGCCTGAAATAGAAGTAAATTTAGATGAAGAGCTGGCAGATATTTTCAAGCCTTTCTCTACCGAACTTACCGAACCTGGTTATCACACTAAAGAAATGCGGTTTATAGATGCCATTACAGATGGTCTTAAAGAATCTATGAAGAAGCATGAAAATCTAGTGCTTATGGGACAAGATATAGCTGAATATGGCGGTGTGTTTAAGGTTACCGAAGGGTTTGTGGAAGAGTTTGGGAAGGAGCGTGTAAGAAACACCCCTCTGTGTGAGTCTGCTATAGTAGGTTCTGCCTTAGGTCTTTCCATTAATGGAATGAAAGGAATGATGGAAATGCAGTTTGCAGATTTTGTGACTTGTGGGTTTAATCAAATCGTAAATAATTTAGCCAAGCTGAATTACCGATGGGGAGAAAATGCTGATGTAGTGGTACGCATGCCTACAGGTGGTGGTATGGCAGCAGGCCCATTCCACAGTCAGTCTAACGAGGCGTGGTTTTTTCATGTGGCAGGGTTAAAAATAGCATACCCTGCGTTCCCTGAAGATGCTAAAGGGCTGCTTATAAGGTCTTTTGAAGACCCTAACCCTGTATTATTTTTTGAACACAAAGGGCTTTACCGAAGTATTTCTCAGGAAGTGGCAGAAGGGTATTACTCATTACCATTTGGAAAGGCTAATGTGGTCAATGAAGGAAATGAACTTACTATCGTTACTTACGGAATGGGGGTGCACTGGGCGCTTAATTATTCAGAGCAGCATCCTGAGCAAAGCATAGAAATTATAGACTTAAGAACTCTAGCGCCTTTAGATACTGAAACAATTTACGCTTCGGTTAAGAAAACCAATAGAGCTATAATTTTGCATGAAGATAATATGACGGGTGGAATAGGAGGAGAGTTGTTGTCTCTGATCCAAGAAAACTGTTTTGAGCATTTAGATGCACCTATCATGAGATGCGCCAGCTTAGACACGCCAGTGCCTTTTGATGCTAATAAAGAGATCCAGTTTATGGCAAAAGGCAGATTAGCAGAAACAGTCAGTAAGGTACTTTCTTTCTAGAGCTTAGAGGAGGGTAGATATCAATATATAATGTGTTAAAAGTGCCATTGAAAGCTGACTTTTAATTCTGAATAATCAGCCTATTAAGAATATATCGAATTATTCACTATTTTTCTCCTTGAGTGAAAGCTCAAAACTAACTAATTATTTACACCCTAAATCTAAGATGCATGCCAGAGGAGAGAATGGCTATGGTGAGAAGTGCCATAGATAATATTATGAATGATGTGCTGCAGCAAGCTTATCAGCACTCTATGAATTACCCTCAAGATTCAGATCAGTTAAATGTCTTGATTAGAGCAGTGAGTGAGGATAACGAGAGCTTAATTAACAGGCTTCATCAAGTCAAGGTGTTAAATGATAAACCTCTAATAGATTTAGAATTGAATAGTATTACTAAAACTCTTAAAAAGAAGAGTTTAGAGCATCTTTCAGCACTTCAAAAACTCAAAGAGAAGAATTCACCTAAGACCTAACTGGGAACTGGTTTTTTGAAATTAAATCCGTTTCAATCCGTCTTTTACCTGCTTTATTTGTGCAGTCATCATTCCTCGCTTATCTAACTTTTTCACTTCAGATAGTAAATTAGTGGCTTCTCTTTTCTTACGTTTACTTATGGCTATTACCGCTAAGTTTAATTTGGCAGTGGCTTTATCTAAGTCTAATCTAAGTCCATTACTTAGAGATTTCTTGAAAAGTCCTTCTGCTTTAGTAAGGCTTCCTTGACCTCCACTTTGTACAGAAGTTAACCCTGATAAGTAGTAATAATA
This sequence comes from Flavobacteriales bacterium, assembly GCA_045104985.1. Classification (GTDB taxonomy): domain Bacteria; phylum Bacteroidota; class Bacteroidia; order Flavobacteriales_D; family Sanyastnellaceae; genus ASP10-05a. Next base: position 29,049 of record JBGCDA010000064.1, read on the forward strand.
CCCTCTAGATTTAGGAAATAATTTTTCTGGATTTACTCTGCTCACCCATTTATCACACGCCTCCATTTTACCTCTTCTTAAACTGATAAATGCCATTATGAGTCGCACACTTCTAAAAATCAAGAATGTAAGTAAGGCGGTTAAGAGTACTATGAATATGCCACTCCAAATGTTTCCTTGACTAAAATGATAAATTGCCCATGCTAATGAAGCTGCCGCTATAATTCCTTTTATTATTCGAGTATCCATATTTCACCTTGTTTAAAAGAGCCGCAAAGCTATTAATTTTAACTCATCTTTAATGGGTTCTAACTGGTAGGTTTTTTAGCTGGTAACTTGACATGGTTTTGCAACGCAAATTCCGCCATTAAATGTAATTTTACACACTGATAAAATGCCCTGCTATGAACTGGAAAATGATTACCTCAAAAGAAGATTTAGAAGAAGCCATAATGTTGAGTCATAAGAAACCAGCAGTGATTTTTAAGCACAGCACCAGATGCTCAGTGAGCATGATGGCTAAAAAGAGTTTAGAATATGGTTGGGACCTTAATGAAGATGAGGTAGAAACCTATTTTTTGGACTTGATCCAATACCGAGAAATATCTAATCAAATAGCCTTAGATTTAGAGGTAATTCATCAGTCCCCTCAGCTTATTGGGTTAAAGAACGGAGAAGTGTTTTATCATGCTTCTCATAGCGTGATAAGTGCAGACAGTTTTAAAAGCGCGCTTTAAAGATGGAAGAAGATCTTAAAATATTAAAGTTTAGGGTTATTCTAGATACTGAAGAAGACATCTTCAGAGATATAGATATTCCACATGACTGTTCATTTATAAATTTACACGAGTGCATACAGCAGTCGTTTGGGTTTTCAGGTATGGAAATGGCCTCATTCTACAGAAGCGGTGAGTTCTGGGATAAAGGAGAAGAGCTTCCACTTATGGATATGGGCGGAGTAGAAGAAGGAGCTCCAGGGCTGTCTATGAATGATTTAGTGCTTAAGGATCATATTTTTAAAGAACACGAACGGTTTTTATATGTGTATGACTTTTTAAGAATGTGGTGTTTTTATGTGGAAGTGGTGGAGATTTATAAGCCAGATCCTAAGGTGGATTATCCTGTAATGACTTTTGAGCTGGGTGAAGCTCCAGCAGAAGACAGTAAGGAAATAGACTTACTAGATGACTTAGATTTAGGTGATTTAGGAGGTTCTACTAAGCAAGAAAAAACAGGAGATCCAGAAATAGATGCTTATTTGGATGATATGGATGATGATGAGAATTATGACGACATGGGCATGGAAAATCTGGATGACTATCAGGATCTGTTTTAATGTCATCTCAGAAATTATTAATATGCATAGTAGGGCCTACGGCCGTAGGCAAGACCAAAATAGCCATTTCAGTGGCTAAGCACTTCGGTGCTGAGATCATATCTGCAGATTCTAGGCAGATGTTTAAAGAAATAGCTATAGGCACAGCTAAACCTACACCCTCTGAAATAGCGCAGGTGAAGCATCATTTCGTAGATGTTTTGAACTTAGAAGATGATTACAGCGCAGGCCAATTTGAGCGTGAAAGCCTCGAGTTTTTAAACACCTATTTCCAGAATAATGATGTGTGCGTGTGTGCTGGTGGATCTGGTTTATATGTGAATGCATTGTTGTACGGATTTGACGAGCTGCCATCAGACGAAGGAGTTAGAGCTGAGATAATAGCACTGTATGAGAAAGAAGGCATATCAGCGTTGCAACGCGAATTAGAAACCTTAGATCCTGAATATTTCAATTATATAGATCAATCCAATACTCAGCGTGTAATGCGTGCAATAGAAGTCTGTAGGGTTTCTGGAAAAAAGAACTCTGAGCTGAGAACAGGACAGAAAAAGGAGAGGCCGTTTAAAACCGCAGTCATAGGTTTATCAAGAGAACGAGAAGAACTTTACCGAAGAATAAACGCTAGGGTAGATCTTATGCTCAAAGAAGGATTGGTAGAAGAGGTGAAATCAGTTTATGATAGAAAACATTTGAACTCTCTTAATACCGTTGGTTACAGAGAGCTCTTCGGAGCTTTAGATGGAGATTATGATATAGAAGAGGCTATAAGACTTATAAAACGAAACTCTAGAAGATTTGCTAAGCGCCAGCTTACATGGTTTAAACGGTTGCCAGAAATCAATTGGTTTCATCCAGAAGAAGATGACAAGCTCAGGAAACATTTAGACCAATTCTATAAGGGAGGAAAGCTATCTGAAGATTAAAAGATCCTTTAATATTAGAGAAGGTCTGCTACTTCCTTACCTACTAGAGATCCTATGGCTACTCCCATTCCACCTAACTTCACGCCATATACTACATGTTCGTTTAAACGGTTTACGAGTGGTTTTTTAGAGTTTCCTACGCCCATAATGCCTGTCCATTCCATTTCTATCTGCTCAGGTAGAATACCGAAATGTTCTTTTAGATAGCGTTCTAAGCGAAGTCTAAGATCTGAGTTCACCTCGAATTTACTTGTTTCTTCTTCAGCCAAGAATTCATGTCTTCCTCCACCTAGTAATAAACGGTCATGGATTTTTCTAAAATACATATAGCCCTGTAAATGGTGGTAGGTAGAAGGTAGTTCTAATTTTGGAATAGGTTCAGTCAATACCACTAAGTTTCTGGCAGGGGAGAGTTTTAGGTCTAACCGTAAAGATTCTGATAACCCATTAGTACATACCGCTATTTGCTTAGACTTGATAACATGATTTTTTATAGAAACACCAGAGTAATCTTCTAAAAGCTGTGCAGACATTCCACCATAAATCTCTACACCTAAATCTTGGCATTTTTTAGCCCAGGCTTTCATCAATGACCCAGGGTTTAGTTTTCCTTCCAGCTCATTTTTAATGGCATACTTGAATCCAACTAAAGCGCTAGGAGGAGATGAAACCTGAAAAGTGTCTGCAGAATTGGTAAATTCATTTAGCTGATAATTCAGTTCATCCAATTGGTTTAAAATGCCGTGGTATTCGTTTTCTTGATTGGAGGTGAAAATCTCAGTGCCTCCACAGGACTCATAGTCTAGAGCTGAATCTCCTAGAGTATCTCTCAGAAGAGTTAAGCCTTTTAATCTTTTTTCTAAGGTAGAAAACACTTCCTTATAAGAAAGTCCATTTCTCAAATCAGCGGTCAATTCTCCAGCACTCCCAAAACATGCAAAGCCGGCATTTCTAGTGCTTGCAGCGTTACTGTAAACAAACTTGTCTAACACTATAATTTTCCATTTAGGATGCTTCGAAGCAGCGTGATAAGCGGCAGAAAGACCAGTAATGCCACTGCCAATAATTATTAAATCTGCGCTGCTAGAAATAAACTGCTTTTCCCAATAACTAAAATTCATACTTTTACGTTATATTACTTGTGTTTAGACCATTCGGCTAAATACTGTAAAACAAATATATGCAAGGCTTTACTGGACATAAAATTCTACTACTTACCATTGGCATCTTACTGAGTACTTTTCTATGGGCTCAGGATGACTTCTATATACACGGAACGGTTAAACAAGAATCCACTAATCAAAAGATGGATAATGTAGAGGTTCAAGTGTTTCAGGATGGGAAATTACTAGATAGCTATGCTACTTCAGGTAATTCTAAATATGAATTCCAAGTTTCTTTAGGTCACTTATATCTGTTTAAATTCAGTAAATCTGGATTTGTAAATAAGAGTGTGGAGGTAAACACAAAAAATATTCCTGAAGAAGATCAAGAAGGAGGTTTTAAGCTGAATATGGATATGACCCTCTTTGAATATGTAGAAGGTTTTAATGAAAGTATTATGGATGAACCTCTAGGTAAAGCAGGTTATGACGTAAATATGAATGACATCACTTTTAACTTGGGGCATACTACCCAAATGAAAAATAAGATAACTGCTGAAAGAGAGCGATTAGAAAATGCAGGTGCTTTAGAAGCTGAAAATAGAAAAAAGTATGAAGATCTTATGATCCAGGGAAGTGATAATATGACCAAAGAGAAGTATGAAGGAGCCATAGGAAGTTATGAGTCAGCACTTGCGCTTTTCCCAGATGAAATTGAAGCTCAGAATAAACTGCAGGAGGCTAAGGATTTATTGGCGTTGCAAAACAAGGATAAGGAGCTAGAGGCACAATACCAAGCACTTTTAAAGGAGGGTGAAAGCCTAATGAAAGGAAAGTCGTATGAAGATTCTAAGTCCAAATATGAAGAGGCTTCCTCACTAAAGCCAGATCAGAGCGAGCCTAAAGATAAAATCAGAGAACTAGAAGAACTTATAGACGCTGCTGGAAACCAAGCCCAATTTGACGAATTTATGGCTGCTGGAGATGCGGATATGAGCACAGAAGAATACCAATCAGCAGTAGATAATTACATGTCTGCCAGAGACATCATTCCTTCTGATAAAGGAGTTCAAAAGAAACTCACAGAAGCACAAGAAAAGCTGGCAGCATTATTAGCGGCTGCAGATGCTGAGGCAGCTAAGGAAAAGAGATATAATGATTTAATAGATCAGGCTAACGCTTCCTTTGAAGCAGAAGACTACTCTTTATCTATAAACCAGTATAATTCTGCTCTAGAAATAAAGCCCGATGAGGAATATCCTCAGAAGCAGATAGATGAGGCTAATAAGCGCATTAAAGATCTAGCAGCAGCTGCAGAAACAGATGCTGCCAATGCTGAACAAGCAGCCATAGATGCAGAGTATCAGGGGTTCATAGACATAGCTAATCAAGCGTTTACCCAGGAGGACTTTGACAGAGCTAGAAGTAATTACCAAAGTGCTCTAGGAGTTAAGCCCACAGACCAATATGCTAAAAAAAGACTAGAGCGCATAGACGAGCTGGAAGCGGACGCTTTAACTTCGGCTGCCGAAAGTGAAGCCAATGCTGCACAAGCAGCTAAGGATGCTGAATACCAAGCATTCCTAAATAAAGCTAATGAGGCATTTACAAATGACGATTTGACGTTTGCTAAATCTAATTATCAAGAGGCATTAGGCATAAAACCATCAGAAAAGTTCCCTAAGCAGAGAATAAAAAGAATTGAAGAAATTTTAGCAGAAAGAGATGCGGAGCTACTAGCAGATGACAAAGCTGCAGAAGAGGCTGCTGCTAAAGAAAGAGAGCTTTTAGCGGAGAGAGAAAGAAAGGCTGCCGAGAAAGCTGCTTCAGAGGAGGAAGAGAGATTGAGACTAGAAGGAGAGTTAGCAGAGAAAGAAAGACTAGCAGAGGAGGAGCGTAAACGAAAAGAAGATGCTGATAAACGAAGAAATCTTACTAATAATATAGATGCTAACGCTGAGAAACAGGCTGAAGAGTTTTATCAGCAAATGAAAAAGACAGAAAACCAAGCCAGGTATGAATCACTTAATTCGAAGAAGGAAGAGTTAAAAAATGCCCTAACGGATAGTTCTACAGCAGCCGAAGATCAAGCTAAAGACGAAAATTCTCAGATTAATACTGCTAAGAACGAGATGCAGAAGTTATACTCCGAGGGAGAAAATTATCAAAGAGATAAAAGAGAAAACTTCGATTCTGGTGATGAACGTATAAGAGCAGAAAATGAAGAAGTGAGATTGAATGCAGATGATAGAAGAAAGGCGGATGTGTTTAAGCTAGATGAGTTTAAGAAGAAAGACATCCAGGCTAAAGCAGATGCCAATGGTAAAGCTGTAGATAGGAACGCAGAGAGCACTAGAAATGCTATGAAAGAAGTGTCTAAAGCTCAAAAAGGCTATAATGACACAGGGGAAGTTCTGAGAAAAGATAACGCCTATAAAATAGACCGTGTAAAGTCAGATATAGCTGAAATGAAAGATGATGGCGAAGATGAGCGCCAGAAATCTGAAAAAGAAAATCAGAAAGCGAAAGATGAAAGAGCTAAGTTTATAAAAGAAAATACGGAGCTTAACGATGAAAAACTTGCTTCTAACCTAGGGAAAATAGATAATGCCAAAGATGTAGCCAGTAATCTGGTAAATGAAACTGATAATCAGAAGTCAGGAAATTACGATGAAGTAGAATACCAGAAGGAAAAACGTGCAGAGATGCTAACTTCTAATGATGAAAAAACCTTATTGCAAAGCAAAATTAACAGAGAAGAAGCATTTAATCTCAAAAAAGGTGAGCCTAAAAACTATGACGATTACATAGTTCCTAAAGGAAAAGAGGAATTAGCGGAAGGAGTAACAGAGAGAAGCTATGAAATCAATGAAGGTAGGAAGCTAGTAATAGAACGAACTGTTAAGATTGGAAATAAGGTAGACACATTCCTTAAAGTAATTGACAAGAACGCCACTTATTACTTTAAGAATAATAGAAGCATAACTAAGAGCAGCTGGGACAGAGAAACCCTCTATGCACAAGACTAATCTTTCATCTTTTTTATAGAGGCATTCATCAGCTCTGAAAGTAATTTAGCATCTTTCTTTTGAAGCTGCATCCCCAGTAAAAAGTATCTTCTAGGTGTTTTAAACCCTATGGTTTCTGCACCCATACTCCAGAAGTATGATTCCATACTTTTTTTAAATGATTTTTCTGTATAGCCTATAAGTCCGAATTCAGAGATGTCTTCTAGGTTGACCACCTTAGCTCGTCCTAACCCTGAGTAAGATTTTTTATAGGTTAGTTTTCCTTTAGAAATTTCCACATCTTCTGAGCCTATAATTCTCCAGAGTAATATTTGAATAGCTTTGAATAAGAGATAAGACCAAACCAAAAGGAAGCCCAGTATTACCGCTTTTTGCTCAGAGGATTCAGATAGTAGAAAATGACTCAAATAGAAAAAGCCACAAGTGAGCCATAGAAGCACCCATGCTGCTATAAGAGCTTCTTGCCAAGGTTTTACCCTCTGACTTATTTTAATGGAAGTCTGCTGTGGTGTTCTATTGAATTTTATGCGTTCTCCTATGGTTTTCAATTGAGCATTCATGCTATGGATATCTATATTGGAATTTTAGATCGTCAAAAGTAAGCACTCTCTCTAGGATAAAAAGTGTTTAATTTGTATTACCTAAAATCATCCTGCAAAATGAAAAAACTACTGAGTATCCTAATTATTTGTACCTGTGCTTACAACTGTACAGCGCAGATTTTCGTGAACGAAGTTATGGCTAGAAATAACTTTACCATAGCCGATGAATTTGGGGAGTTTGATGATTGGATAGAAATATATAACCCTACCTCAGAAGCTGTAGATTTGGCAGGAGGCTATTTGACAGATGACTTAGGTGATTTAACAGCACACTTGATAGAGTCTGGCTCACCAGCGCTAACAACAGTTCCCGCTAATGGCTATCTCATTTTTTGGGCAGATAGTTCTCCAGAGCAGGGAGCTAATCACCTGAGTTTTTCGTTAAGCGCTGGAGGAGAATCGGTAGCCTTAGTCTTAGGAGATGGTGAGACAGTAGCCAATGCCATTCAGTTTCAGGATCAGGAAAACGATATATCTTTTGGAAGAGAAACAGATGGAGCCATAGCGTTGCAATACTTTTCTATACCTACCCCTAATGCCTCTAATGTAGATGTAACTCCAGACACTGAGCTCATTCATATAAATGAAGTGGTGTCAGAGAATACCTCTATCATATTTGATGAAACAGGCCAATACGAGCCTTGGATAGAACTCTATAACCCTAACGATTTTCAGGTAAATCTAGCTGGATATTCTATAGATTATAATAATGGAGAGTCTGTATATTTAATCGAAAACACAGACCCTAACACTACAGTAATAGAAGCTAATAACTACAAGCTGTTTTGGTGCGATGCACAGAGCATAGAAGGTCTGCTTCATACACCTTTTACTTTGGCATCTATTGGTACAATAGCTCTTATAGGCCCTGATGGTACTACTGTTCATGAAATCAGTTACACCAGCCCAGGTGAAGATAGTTCAGTAGGAAGTGAAGAGGATGGTTCGGATACCTACATCACGTTTGATATTCCTACTCCTAATGTAACTAATCAGTTAGAGATAGTGTTTCCAGAAATACTATATATAAATGAGTTCATGGCCAGTAACCTCACAGACGTTACAGATAATGCTGGTGAGTATGACGACTGGATAGAGATTTATAACCCTAACAGTTATCCCGTAGATCTTTCGGGGTATCATCTGAGCGATAATCTTGGAGGTGATTCTTGGGAAATCCCATCTACCTACCCCGATTCAGTGACAGTGCCTGCGGAAGGGTTTCTAATGTTTTGGGCAGATAATGATGAGGAACAGGGAGTAAGACACACTAGTTTTAGACTCACGTCTTCAGGAGAAGATGTTATACTTTATTCTACAGATAACTTCACCATGGCAGATTACATAGACTACCCACTCCAGAGTGAGGATGTGAGTTATGGCAGAGAGATAGACGGTGGAGAGCCTTGGGTATATTTTATTCCCGGAGAGACTACACCCGAAGCCTCTAATAGCGGTACAGATAACGTTACTGACACGTATAGAGGTGAATTTAGCTTTTATCCAAATCCTGTCATTCATGAAGTGATATTTTCAGACCGAGTTTCTACGGCAGAGGTGTACACACTTTCAGGAGCACTAGTTATAAACGAGAAGAATACTAGAGGTTTGGATTTAAGTAGTTTAGAGTCAGGGGTTTATTTTATGACTCTAGATAGTGTTTATTCTCATTTGCTAGTAAAAGAGTAGGTACATTGTGCAGCTTCTCTATTCCTGAAGAGATGTCAATTATTTGATGTACCTGGTTCGTTTTAGCGTTGCAATACTGATTAAAATCTTAATAGTGCTATAAATTTATTAAGAGTTAAGAAGTAGAATAATCTGAAAGTCGCTTTGGTTAAAGTCTCTAGCGCAAAAGAGCAGTTTAAAAAAGAGGCCTGAATTAATGAAGCTGGAAGGTGTTAGTTAATAAGATAATCAGTACTTTTGCACCTCCTAAAAAATTAGGGAGCTGCAAGCGGTGCAGAATTCATTTTAACTTCTCTTAGATTCCCGCATTATCTAAGATACAATTACATAAGCCCAAATATGGCTGAAGAAAACAAAGAAGTAGAAAAGCAGGAAGAAACTGCTAATACTACTCAAGAATCTCAGAAAGCAGAAGCCTCTGCTGAAACTGCATCAAAAGCAGTAGAAGAAACCAAATCAGAAGTAGAAGAAGTGGCTGAAGAAGCTACTGAAAAAGTAACTGAAGCTGCGGCAGAAGTAACTGAAACTGCGGCAGAAGTAACTGAAACTGCGGAAGAAGTAGCCATGGAAGAAGCTCCAGCTGAAAAGCCTAAAATGGAAGCGGACGACACTGCTACTAAAATGATTGGTGAAGGTGATAACGTAACATTTGAATTTAACAAACCAGCAGAAGCTTTCGACTGGGATGCTACAGATGATTCAGTAGCAGCTTATTCTGAAGATGAGTTTAGTGATTTCGAAAACAAGTATTCAGAAACGCTTTCTGAACTTGTAGAAAAGTCTGTAACTACAGGGAGAGTTGTAGATATAGGTAAAAAAGAAATCGTTGTGAACATAGGTTCTAAATCTGAAGGTGTAGTTCAAGCATCAGAATTCAGATATAATCCTGATCTTAAGATCGGAGATGAGGTGCCGATTTTCGTAGAGCAGCAGGAAGACAGAAACGGACAGTTAGTAGTTTCTCATAAAACTGCCAGACTTCACAGCGCTTGGGATAGAATTAATACTGCACTAGACACTGGAGATATTCTTCAAGGTTTAGTTAAAAGTAGAACAAAAGGTGGTTTAATCGTAGACGTATTCGGTCTAGAGGCATTCTTACCTGGTTCTCAAATAGATGTTAAGCCTATTAGAGATTACGATATCTATGTAGGTAAGCAAATGGAATTCAAGGTGGTGAAAATTAATCACGAGTTTAAAAACGTGGTAGTTTCTCATAAAGCGCTTATAGAAGCTGAGCTTGAAGAACAAAAGAAACAAATTATAGGTGGTCTAGAAAAAGGTCAGGTACTAGAAGGTCAGGTGAAGAATATTACATCTTACGGTGTATTCATAGATCTAGGTGGTATAGATGGTCTTGTTCATATTACAGATTTAAGCTGGGGTAGAATTAATCACCCAGAAGAGATTGTAGAATTAGATCAGAAATTAAACGTAGTAATTCTTGACTTTGATGATGATAAGAAGAGAATAGCACTAGGTTTAAAACAACTTTCTCCACATCCATGGGAGGCTCTAGATGAGAACCTTAATGTAGGAGATAAAGTAAAAGGAAAAGTAGTAGTTCTAGCTGATTATGGAGCATTCGTAGAAGTAGCTGCAGGAGTAGAAGGTTTAGTTCACGTAAGTGAAATGAGCTGGAGCCAGCACTTAAGAAGTGCTCAAGATTTCCTCAAAGTAGGGGATGAGGTAGAAACTGTGATTTTAACTTTAGATAGAGAAGAAAGAAAAATGTCTCTAGGAATTAAGCAATTAGTTCCAGATCCATGGGCAGATATAGAATCTAAATATCCTGTGGAAAGCAAGCACACTGCTAAAGTGAAAAACTTCACAAACTTCGGTGTATTCGTAGAGCTAGAAGAAGGCATAGATGGTTTAATTCATATTTCTGATTTATCATGGTCTAAGAAGATCAAGCATCCATCAGAATTCTGTACAGTAGATCAGGAGCTAGACGTAGTAGTTTTAGAGCTAGATAAGGAGAACAGAAGATTAAGCTTAGGACATAAGCAGTTAGAAGAAAATCCATGGGATGTATTCGAAACTGTATTCTCTAACGGGTCTTCTCATCAAGGAACAATTGTGAGAAAAGAAGGAAGCCAGTTCATAGTAGCTCTTCCTTATGGAGTAGAAGGTTATGCCACTGCTAAACAATTGAAGAAAGAAGATGGAAGCCAAGCTGAAATCGAAGAAACTATAGATTTCGTAGTTACGGATTTCAATAAGAATGCTAAGAGAATAGCTGTTTCTCACGTGAGAACATACAGTGATGAAGAAGTTAAACCAGAAAGAAAAGGGAAACCATCTAACTCTGGAGGTAACAGAGGAACTTCAGCTGCTGTAGCTCGTGTTAATGATAAAGTAGAAAAAGCTACTCTAGGTGATTTAGGTGTTCTTTCTAGCTTAAAAGCTGAAATGGAAAGCGGTGCAGCTGCTGCCCCAGCTAAAAAAGAAGCTCCTAAGAAAGAAGCTCCTAAAGCTGAGAAAAAAGAAGAAGCGCCTAAGGCAGAGAAAAAAGCTGCTGGAGCAGATGACCTGAAGAAAATTGAGGGAATCGGTCCTAAAATAGCTTCTACTTTAGCTGAAGCTGGTGTAGACACTTATGCTAAGTTAGCAGATACTGCATCAGAGAAAATCTCAGAAATCATAGCAGAGGTTCGTGGAAACCACGTAACTGACACTTGGCCTGCACAAGCTAAAATGGCTGCTGAAGGTAAATGGGATGAGCTTAAAAAATGGCAAGATGAACTAGACGGTGGAAAAGCCTAAGTTCTAATTAGAATATGTTTAAAATCCTGTTTAGCACATGCTAAACGGGATTTTTTTTACACCAGAAATTCTGTTCATTTTCTATAGCGTTGCAACGCTAGACCAGCTCTAAGTCAATTATATTTGTACCTCAGATATGAAACCACAAATTTTATTAGACAACACCCTATTTAACCTAGTTCTGAATAGGTTATGCTATGAGCTTATAGAGCAGCATGACGATTTTGAGAATACAGTACTGATAGGTATTCAGCCTAGAGGGGTGTTTTTTGCAAGGCAAATAATAAATAGATTAAAAGAGATAGCTCCTAAATCTAATTTAGAGTATGGCGAATTAGATATTACCTTCTACAGAGATGATTTTAGACGCAGAGAAGGTGGCCATTTAATGGCCAATATGACAAAAATTGATTTTCTTATAGAAGGTAAAAAAGTGGTTTTAGTAGATGATGTGTTATTCACTGGCAGAACTATACGTTCAGCTTTCGATGCACTTTTAGCATTCGGAAGGCCAGAAACCATAGAGCTCCTAGTGCTCATAGAGAGACGATTTTCAAAGCAAGTTCCTGTAGATGCATTTTATATAGGAAAGTCTATAGACAGTATAGCCAGCCAAAGAGTTTTAGTAAAGTGGTTAGAAAACGGTGCCCCGGATAAAGTAATTCTTCATAATTCAGATAATGACTAAGGAGTTAAGCGTAAGACATTTATTAGGTATCAAGCAGCTCACGTCTGATGATATAAATCTAATATTTCATCATGCAGAGGAGTTTAAGCGAGTCATTAATCAGCCTATAAAAAAGGTGCCTTCTCTTAGAGATATAACCATAGCCAATTTATTCTTTGAAAATTCTACTAGAACAAAATTGAGTTTTGAGCTTGCAGAAAAGAGGTTAAGTGCTGATATTATAAACTTTACTGCGTCAGGATCTTCTGTAAAAAAAGGAGAAACTCTTATAGATACGGTTAATAACATCCTTTCTATGAAAGTAGATATGTTAGTTATGAGGCATTCATCTCCTGGAGCTCCACATTTCTTAAAAGAAAATACCAATACGGTGATAGTAAATGCAGGAGATGGTACTCATGAGCATCCTACACAAGGGCTTTTAGATGCATTTTCATTGAGAGAAAAGTTAGGCGATTTAAAAGGTAAGAAAATAGCCATAGTAGGAGATGTAAAACACTCAAGAGTAGCTTTATCTAATATCTTTTGTCTACAGAAGTTAGGCGCAGAAGTTATGGTGTGTGGTCCTGCTACACTCATTCCCAGACACATTTCAGAACTAGGAGTGCATGTAGAGTATGATTTGGTTAAAGCTATAGAATGGGCAGATGCTCTAAATATGCTTAGAATACAGTTAGAACGACAAGCCGATTCGAGTAAAGAAGTGCCTAACTTTCCCTCTTTAAGGGAATACAGTTCACTTTACCAGCTTAACACTGAAGCGTTAATAAAAGCTAAGAAACAACCTATTATACTTCACCCTGGTCCAATAAATAGAGGGGTAGAAATAACCAGTGAGTTGGCAGATAGCAGTAACTCTGTGATTTTACAGCAAGTAGAAAACGGAGTGGCCATTCGAATGGCTGTGATTTACTTGTTAGCAAGTCATATAAAACGTAACTAGTACTGAAGAAATTTTGGTATCTTTGTAGAAACCCTTTTTAATACATACAAATGAAATTTGAGATAGAACAAAAAGACAAGGTAACTGTAATCAAGTCTAAGGTAGAAAAGTTAGATGCTTTGCACGCGCCTGAGCTAAAAGGAGAGTTTGTTCTTCAAAATAAGAATGGTAAAAAGAATTTAGTTCTAGATTTATCTGAAACTAGATACTGTGATTCTAGTGGTTTAAGTGCTGTTTTAGTGGCCAATAGATTATGTAGAGAATCTCAAGGTGTGTTTGTATTGTGCGGATTACAAGATGCGGTATCAAAATTGATAACTATTTCTCAACTTGATTCAGTATTGAAAATAGTGCCTACTCCAAATGAAGCTGTAGACTTAGTTTACATGGAAGAGGTAGAGAAAAATTTATAATATGATTAAAAACTTACTTTTTATACTTTGCTTAACGCTTTCTACTTTCGGTTCCTTAGCTCAATGTGTGGATGATTATGACTGGGGAGATGATACCTTTGGTATAAGCCCTGACCCAGAGAACGGTGAATCTTTAATGACAGGAGTTCTTAATGAGCCATATTCTCAGACCATTTATTTACTAATTCCTGCTAGTGCTAGTGACGTAGATGCGAGTTTTCCTAGCATTCCTTTAGATTCAGCAGAATTAGTAAGCATTACTATAATGCAAGATGGTAACATGTTTACTCCTGAAGAGTTTGGCTTGAGTTTAACATGTAATAATGGAGGTTCAAGCTCTAATTCGTGTACATTCATTGGAGGTCAATCTGGATGCGGCTTACTCTCTGGTACTCCGCTATTACCTGGACAATTTACCATTTCAATTAATGCGTTTATATATGCTAGTTTAGCCGGACAGGTTCTGGAATTGCCTTTTGACTATGACGGTTATTCCATTACTATCGACCAAGTAGGTAGTACTTTAGAACAAGAAAAAGAAGTCACAGAACTTAGAATAAGTCCTAATCCATTTGCAAGTAAGGCCCTTTTACAATTTGAATCTTCAAATGCTGGGAATGGACAGTTTACAATCATGAACTTATTAGGAGAAGTGAAATATGACGAAGCGTTCGATGTAAAGAGAGGTTTTAATAAGCTCCAAATTAATTCAAATGACCTGTCATCTGGAATATATTTGTACCATTTAGAAGTAGGAGGTTTCAATGTGACTAAACGTCTTGTGGTAAATAAATAATCCTTAAAATAATTTTAAAAAGCCTGGTAGATTCCAGGCTTTTTTTGTTTTATGAAATTTGAAGTGAACATATTAGGCTGTGCAGCAGCTACACCTACGCTGAATCGAAATCCTACAGCTCAGCTCATCAATGTTCATGATAAGCTTGTTCTAATAGATTGTAGTGAGGGTACTCAACTTCAGCTGAGAAGATTCAAGTTTCGATTTCAAAAAATTGGACATATTTTCATTAGTCATTTACATGGAGATCATTATCTAGGTCTTTTTGGATTAATAAGTTCCATGCATCTTTTAGGAAGAACTAAAGACCTTCATATTTACGGGCCACCTGGGCTTCACGATCTAATTGATAGACATATAAAGGCCAGTCAGACTTTTTTAAATTACACCTATATTTTTCACGCGATTGATTCAGATCGAGTAGCGCCTCTCTATGAAGACAATACTTTTACAATACACTCTTTTCCATTAAAGCATAGAATTCCTACTACTGGTTTTATTATAAAAGAAAAGCCTAAGAAGAACAGGATCATAAAGGAAATGATTAGAGAGTATGGACTAGGGATAGAAGAAATTCTGAATTTAAAAAAGGGAATGGACCTAAAGAGGGAGAATGGAGATATTATTCTATCTTCTCAATGCACCAAGCCTCCGCTTCCTCCCAGAAAGTACGTGTATATGAGCGATACTGCTCCTCTAGCGGAACTTCCTGAAGAGGTGTTAGGAATGGACTTGTTGTACCATGAAAGCACATTCTTAGAAGAGAACAAGGAGAGAGCTAAAAAGACCTATCATTCTACAGCTAAACAAGCGGCTAATATCGCTCTTAAGGCAAAGGCTTCAAAGCTTTGTCTTGGTCATTACTCGAACAGATATACAGATATATCGTTATTTGAAAAAGAGGCTCGAGAGGTATTTCCAGAGGTGGTTTTAGCCCGAGATGGCTTGAGCATAAGAATTGAATAAGTTGTTCAGAATCGTTATCTGATAATCGGGTTGTAAGCTTATTTTTGTTATTTAGAATCATTATAAGTAATGAAATTAGTTATAGCAGATAGCAGCGAGTTGATATTAGAAGGGTTAAAAAAAATATTTGAAGAATCAGATATTGAAATTACTCTCATCGCTAGAGACAGTTCGGAACTAATGGAAAGTCAAAGTTTGCAGGATTGTGATGTTTTACTGATTGATTTTGTATCCAATGGTTTTTCAATAGATAGTATAGCTCATGCTCAAAAAATAATGAAGAGCCCAAATATTCTAGCCATTACTAATGAGCAAACTGCACTTATTATTACATCAGCTTTAAAGGCCGGAGTAAAGTCTTATGTAAAGAAGTGCTGCAGTTTACAAGAGATTAGAGATGCAGTTTCCTCCACATCTAAAGGCGAAGCTTTCTTTTGCGGGCAGATAGTAGAAACTATTCAAGCGGAGAGTATAGATGTTCAGGATTTTAACCCCGATCATTTCAGCTGTGAGCCTATCAAGTTATCTGTTCGAGAAATTGAAGTGATTAAGCTCATCTCAGAAGGGTATACAAATTCTCAAATAGCTGATAAATTATATCTTTCTTCTCACACTATAAATACGCATAGAAAGAATATCATGGCCAAGTTAGGTGTTAATAATACTGCCGCCATAGTTATGTATGCTGTTAAGTCTAAAATAATTAGCCCTAACAGATTCTTGTTTAATGCGACATAGCAAATGCCTTAATAGGACGTTGTAAGTTGTGTCCATGATACACTAAGCTATTGTGTGAACCCTTTAAATTGCTTACTTTTGCACGGCTTTTTTACATGAGTAAATTCAGTAAAAATTAGTATTCTCATTAAAATTATCTCTATGCAAGAAGACCTTTTATCATCAATAAATATCCAGAAAGTAGCTAAGTCTAGAATAAAAGACCTTGATTTCGAAAACATCCAGTTCGGAAAGGTGTTCACAGACCACATGTTTATCATGGATTATAAGGATGGTAAATGGCACACACCTGTAATTAAGGCTTTCGAACCGTTAATTATGCATCCTGCTACTTCAGTTCTGCACTACGGGCAGTCTATTTTTGAAGGAATGAAGGCCTACAGAAATGAAAGAGGGGAGGTGTTTCTTTTTAGACCAGAGAAGAATGTTAAAAGACTTAATGTGAGTGCAGAAAGAATGTGTATGCCGCATGTTCCTGAAGACGTTATGTTTAATGGTCTTTCTGAACTAGTGAAATTAGACCAAGAATGGATCCCTGTTAACAGAGGGAGTTCACTTTACATCAGGCCGCTTTTATTCGCTACGGATGAATACATTGGTGTAAAGCCTAGTCAAACTTACAGGCTTATGATATTTCTAGCTCCAGTAAATCAGTATTATAAAGGAGCAGTTAAGGTTAAAATAGAAGAGCACTTTTCCAGAGCAGTAAAAGGCGGAACTGGTTATGCTAAAGCCGCAGGAAATTATGCAGCATCCCTTTATCCAGCTAAACAAGCACAAAAGGAAGGGTTCGATCAATTGATCTGGACAGATGCTATAGAACATAAGTACATTGAAGAAAGTGGTACCATGAATATCATATTCAGAACAGGAAATAAGATTATTTCTCCTTCAGTCGGTGATAGTATTTTAAGTGGTGTAACTAGAGATTCTATACTAAGATTAGCGGAAAGTTGGGGTTATGAAGTAGAAGAAAGAAAAGTAGAGGTGCAGGAAATAGTAGATTTACTTAGAAAAGGAGAGTTAAACGAAGTTTTCGGTGCAGGAACTGCAGCTACTATAGCCAGAATTAAAGCTATAGGGTTTAGAGACGAAGTCTTCGAACTTTCTAATGTAGATGATTGGGAATTTGCTAATAAGGCTAACGAGGAACTTATAGCGCTCAGAAGAGGAGAGAAGGAAGATACTATGGGCTGGACTCATAGACTTGTATAGGTTCTCGGGTCAATTAATAGTTTTTCTACCACCTTTTATGGAAAATGAATTAAATTTCATCTAATAAGTATGAGATTCATTTTTTGCATAGCGTTTATCCTGTTGAGTTCATTGACTGAGGTGTCTGGTCAAATATCTTGTTCAATTTTAATTCTTGATGAAATTACTCAAAAGCCTGTGGCTGATGTAAATATTTCTTCTGAAAATGGTTATTACCTGGGTAAAACAAACGTTGAAGGAGAGTTTCTGATTAAATCTATTGCAACGCAAATCCTCACCCTAGAGCATGTTTCTTATACTGCTGAACAACTAACGGTAAAAGCAAACTCCAAAAGTTTAACTGCAGAGCTTACTCCTAAAACAGAACTTTTAGATGGAGTAGTCATATCCGCAAAAGAGCCTGAGGTGGTGTATAAAGATGAAGTCTATCATGCTTCTGATTATGAATTCTTAGATAAGAATAACCTCTTAATTCTTACTTATGAGAAAAAGAGAATGTTTAAGCGTGAGTCACAGGCTGATTTGGAGATTTTAGAGCGTTGCAAATTGGTATGCTTAGATGATAATTTAGAAGTTAAAACCGAATCGAGACTAATTCCTGAAGCTCTAGAAATTCGTAAAGATGCTTACAATCAGTGTTTTTTGAAGTCTACTAAGAGCATCTTTTTTATAATGATTACAGATCAAGGTATAGTCTTAGATGAAATGCCTGACGACTTTTCGCTTAATAAGAATCAGGATTTGGTGTTAAATGAGTCTGAAGGAATTCAGCTAGTGTCAGATTATGAAGAATCTTATCCTGAATTTAATTACTACATAATTAAGCAGGGCGAAGAATTAGAAAAAGTATGTACTATTAATGATGAAAAATTGATGCATTTATTTAGAGCACAATACAGAAATTTTCAGCCGAGAGAAAAATTGGAAGCCTATAGAATGGAGCTAAAGACAGGAATAGATAAAGAAGTTATTTCTGGTTACATGTCTGGATTTCATAAGTCTATGTATTTTAAAGCGATATATGCACCTGCGTTTCATACCAATTCTGGCTTTGTGATTTTCAATCATATTACTGATAAAGCTATTAACTACAATCAGACAGGAAATGTCTTAGATAGCACCGGAATATCCTATCATTTAAAACCAAGAAAAAGTGGCTGGGCTAATCACCTTATCCAGGATAAAGTAACCGGGGATATTTACACTTATTTTCAGGTGAATGGTAATACCTCTTTACATAGAATAAATCTAGACACAGGTGAACTAGAAGAAAGCATTAAACTGAGTTACAGATACCCTGATCAAATAGGGGTGTTAAACGGAGAGGTTTACTACCTCTACAGGCCTTTCGGTTCTAGTCAGAAGATGTATGTCTACAAAGAAGGAAGCCCCATAGAAGATTTCCTAGCTAACTAGCTCGCTTTTACTGCTTCTGAGAAACTGTTCTTATCGTTCTGAAGATAATGTTCTAATAAACATACGCTTAGCTACTGGAAGAAGGGTAGCTTCTTTAGGAAGTGTGAGTCTGCTAGAAATGATATATGTAGCAGGGTTAGGTAGGTTTTTGAACTCTTTGATTAACCTGCTTTTTATCGAATAATAGGTATTTGATAAAGATCTGGTGGTGTTTTTTAGAAACTCTGTCTGCAGCACTCTTCCTAGTTTTCCTTGCTCTAAAAAAGACACCTTATAGGTGTAAATATCTGTAGTAGGATCGCTATCGTTCTGTATAAATAGGTAGCCTTCGTCTTTATAAATGGGAATAATGCCTAGGGGTTCTATCTCAATATACTGTTCTACAGTATCGTATATTTCTTTTCCTTCTTGTACTTTTTGTTCGATTTTAGGTAAGGAAAAATCTATAATTTCATACATCACAGAAAGCAGTTCAGGATCATGTATGTTAGGAGTGAAGGAAAGCGAGAGACTTTCAGGGTTAATGCCTTTAAGAGTTTTAGGAAATGCATTTGAGAGCTCATCACATTTTTCTTTAAACTCCTTCATAGAGGTCATGTTTTGTGCTAAATTCTGCAATGCAGGAAAAATTTTGGACTGTTTATACTCTTTCTCTACCTCCAGTAAATAAGCCAGCAAAATGTATCTCTTATACTCTACATCTAATAAACCTTCAGAGAACCAGTACGGATTTAGTGTTTTCATGAGTTCTGATTTATTATGTTAACGAAAGAATACTAGAACAAGTTATACAATGTGCGGCACATCTCTTAAAAAGTGAACTATTTTTGTAGAGTTAAGTTTGGTTAAACAGATGGGATTGGCAGCAGTTTTAAAACATAAAATCAGTGGATTATTTCCTGCTAAGGTGAGGGAAGTAGAAAGGGTTAAGAAAGGATGTAATCTAAATAATGGTATAAGTATAGCCCTGATTTTTGTAGATAGAGATGAGAAATACCTCAATGCTAAGAAGAAGTATCTTCAGAGTTTAAAAGGAGATCATGGAGTGAGAGAGGCGGTAATTTTAACTTATGTAGATGAGTTCGAAAAAGATGTTCCTTCTCATTTGAGTAAGCTGAAAGAACTAGATTATTTCACAAGAGAAGACCTAAATTGGCGTCAAAAGCCGATATCAGTTCTGGATTCTTTTTGTAAAAAGAGGTATGATATTTTATTAGACTTAACTGTTGAAGAATGCGCACCACTAAGCCATGTTATGGCCAATTCTTTGGCAGGCTTGAAGGTGTGTAGGAAAGGTAGTCAAAATCAAGAGTTTGCAGATATAATAGTAGACATAGAAGAACAAAATAGCGAACAAGATTTTCTCCTCCAAACAAAACAAATGCTATCAAAATTAAGTTTTAATTGATATGAATATACAGGGTTTAGGCGTTGCAATGATTACTCCACTCACCAAAGAAGGAGAAATAGATTTCCAGGCACTTAAAGAAATCACAGAAAGACAGATTAGTGGTGGTGTAGATTTTTTAGTGGTTATGGGCACTACTGGTGAATCAGTTACTTTAGAGCTTTCAGAGAAGAGAAAAGTGTTAGATACCGTGCTTAGCGTTAACTCTAAAAGAATTCCTATCATTTATGGTTTAGGAGGAAATAACACTAAGGCTGTGGTTAGTGAATTAAAAACCTTTAACCTAGAAGGTGTTAGTGCCATACTTTCTGTAAGTCCTAGTTATAATAAGCCGACTCAAGAAGGAATTTTTCAGCATTTTAAGCATATTTCTGAAGCGTCTCCTGTGCCGGTCATGGTGTATAACGTGCCAGGGAGAACGGCATCTAATGTCACTGCTGAAACGTGCTTGAGAATAGCTCACGAATTACCTAATGTATTCAGTGTAAAAGAGGCTAGTGGAGATTTAGATCAAATAAAGAGTATTATAACTCACGCTCCAGAAGGTTTTCTCATTTTTGCAGGAGATGATGGATTAGCCATTCCTGTTATAAAAGCAGGTGGAGCAGGTGTTATTTCTGTAGTAGGAAATGCGCTGCCTAAGATGTTTTCAGAATTGGTTACAAGTGCCATGAATGACGAGTGGATTAAAGCTAAAGAGCTGGATCAGTTATTCCAACCACTCATTCCACTACTCTTCAAAGAAGGAAACCCAGCCGGCATTAAGGCCATTATGGAAATTAATGGTGAGTGTACTTCTGTGGTCAGGTTACCGTTAATGGAAGCGTCTAGTAGGTTAAAAGAGGAGTTAAAATTACAACTACAGTCTTTTCAGACTGTAGTTTAACTAGTTACATTCTTTCTGGCATGTCTATGCCTAATAACTTCATTCCTGATTTTATAACGTTAGCTGTTAATCTAGAGAAGTGTAGTCTTAAACTTACTAAATCTTCGTCCTGTTCCTTGAGAATATTTGTACTTTGATAAAACGAGTTGTAATCTTTAACTAATTCATAAATGTAATTGGCTAAAACCCCAGGATTATAGAGCTTAGCAGATTCTGCTAATACAGCAGAATAATCATAAAGCCGTTTAATTACTTGTTTTTCAGAATCTGAAATGTCAAGATCTCTTTTAATCGTATCTGATAAAGCATTGGCTTTCTTAAGAATAGCATTAGCACGTACATTGGTGTACTGTATAAAAGGCCCTGTGTTCCCTTGAAAATCTACTGACTCTGCAGGATTAAACATCATTCCTTTTCTAGGGTCTACCTTTAGAAGGTAATATTTTAATGCGCCATAGCCTATTTTCTTAAAGGTATCATACTTTTCATCTTCTGAAAGATCGTCTAGTTTACCTTTACTTTCAGCTTCTTTTCTAGCAGTATCTATCATTTCTGCCAATAAGTCATCAGCATCTACCACTGTTCCTTCTCTAGATTTCATTTTTCCCTCTGGCAGTTCTACCATTCCATAACTCAGGTGCAGGTTACTTTTAGCCTGAGAAAAACCTAGTTTTTCGAGTATTAAAAAGAGTACTTTAAAGTGATATTCCTGCTCGTTTCCTACAGTATAAATCTGATAGCCTAGGTTAGGATAGTCTTGAAATCTAAGAATAGCGGTTCCTATATCCTGAGTCATGTAAACTGCCGTTCCATCACCTCTTAATACTAATTTCTCGTCTAATCCATCTCCGGTGAGATCACACCAAACAGAGCCATCGTCTTTTTTGAATAACGCACCAGAAGCCAGTCCTTTTTCTACCTCTTCTTTTCCTTTTAGGTAAGTGTTAGACTCGTAATAAAGCTTATCGAAGTCTACACCCATTTCAGTATATGTATGCTCAAAGCCTCCATAAACCCAGCTGTTCATTTTTTTCCATAAGGCATAAACTTCAGGGTCTTTAGCTTCCCATTTACGAAGCATCTCTTGGGCTTCTGAGAGGATAGGTGCGGTTTTCTCAGCAGTTTCTTGACTTGAACCGTTACTTACTAGTCCCTTAATTTGAGTTTTATATTCCTGATCAAATCTAACATAGTATTTGCCGACCAGCTTGTCTCCTTTAATTCCAGAGCTTTCTGGGGTTTCTCCTTCTCCGAATTTCTGCCATGCTACCATACTTTTACAAATATGGATGCCACGGTCGTTTATGATCTGAACCTTATAGATTTTATGCCCATTGGCTTTTAGAATTTCAGCTACGGCATAGCCTAAAAAGTTATTCCTTAAATGGCCTAAGTGCAGGGGTTTATTAGTGTTAGGGGAGGAGTACTCCACCATAATTTCACTTTCAGAATTAGCAGGTTTAAACCCAAACTTAGGATTAGAACTAGATTCTTCCAGAAAGTTTATCCAATAATTAGAGTCTATTTCTAAGTTCAGAAAACCCTTAACCACGTTAAAACCTACCACTTCCGATAAGTCATTTAATAGAGCATTTCCTATAGCTTCTGCAGTGAGCTCAGGAGAAGTTTTACTCATTCTTAAAAACGGAAATACTACCACAGTTCTGTCTCCTGTAAACTCTTTTTTAGTCTCTTGAACTGAAACATTTTCACTCGGAAAATCTGAACTGTATAGCGCTTTAATGGCATTAGAAACGCCATTAGAAATTATATTCTCTAAAGTCATGTTTGGATTAAATCTTAGGTAAAAACACTTCTGCCATCATACATCTGGCACTTCCGCCACCACAAATTTCTATTGTATCTATAGCGCTGTGAATGATTTCGTTAAAGCTTGTGAGTTGCTCTATTTGGTCTTTTTCTAGTGAGTTGAAAGCCGCTGAAGACATTACCAAGTAGGATTTGCCTTCTTCATTAAACACTTGAAGCATATTTCCCGCAAAATGTTCTTTTTGGTCTTCAGTAATTTCTACTATGGTCTTACCAGTTTTTTCTATCACATCTATCACTCTCATGCGCTCTTCTATAGCATCTATACTGTCTAAGCAGATGACTGCATATTTATCCGCTATGCACATCATAACGTTAGTGTGGTAGATGAGCTTTCGCTCTTCATTTACTGATTGCAACGCGGAAAATGCGCATTTTACGTAGCTGAACTGCTCACAAAAGTGATCCAGTGCACCCTGATCCGTTCTTACAGAAAGTGCTGCGTAGCAAATTTTATTTACCCTATCAAGCACCATACTCCCAGTGCCTTCTAGAAACTTATTATGTTCTTCGAACTCGGTGAAATCTACTATTTCTTCTACTTTAAAACCATAATGATTTCTGAGTAGGTCTATAATATCTTCTCTTCTTTCGGCTCTTCTGTTTTCAGCAAACATGGGGTATAAGCCTACTCTAGCATCTGCGTGAAAAGATATCCAGTTGTTTGGGAAAATTGAATCTGGAGTATCAGGATCAGAGGTATCCTCCACTACTATTACTTTTACTCCTTTATCAGTGAGTTTTTCTACAAAAGTGTTGAATTCTTGAAGTGCTTTTTCTTGCACATTTTCAGAAGTGAGGTTTTCTAATGCAGATTGGTAGTAGTTATTTACTGCTGTCTGCTCATTCATTCTGAAGCACACAGGCTGAATCATCAGAATGTTAGACGTAGATTGTTTATTCATTTTGAAGTACTATATGGCGCGCAGCAAAGGTAGGGTAGAACATCTAAGGAGGCCTTCCATTTTAGCAATCTCTCTGTAGCTAATTTCAGAAACTGTATACCCGTTTTGCCTTAAAAAATCATTTACCTGAGTAAAGCTAGAATCTGAGATGACGTGGTTTGGAGCTAAAGAAAAAATATTAGCACCCATTTCATACATCTGGTCTGCATCAATTAATAGACAATTTTCTTTTCCGAAAAGATCGACTAGCCAATGGAAATCCTCATTGTTTTTAAAGCCATTCTCATGGATTATGGCGTGACCTAGGCCTAACGGCTGAAAACAGCAGTCGAGATGTAAAGCATTTTTTCTAGGGTCCGTATCACTTTTTGAAAGTTCAAAAGCTTTTATAGTTTTTTCTGGAAATAAGTCTTTAAAAAAGTTAACTCCGTTTCTATTGGTTCTAGCCACCTTATAATTAGTGAAATCTGGTTCTTGAGCATAACCTATAAATAGGTAATCATTATGAGGCATAATATCTCCACCTTCAAATCGAACTCCTTCTGGTGCTCTAATAATATCATCTTCAGAAATGTTGTCTATAACTCCCGTAATGGCATTTATTTCACGCTCACGTTCTTCGATAATATTTGCTATAATGAATTTTTGATCTATTACACATGCTATATCTCTAGAAAAAATCTGATTATAGTCTTGGATAACACTTGGTCTAACTACCTCAATTTTATTCTTGATAAGAACATCATGAAATGTATCCATTTCTTTAATCACATCTTCTTCAGTAGGAAAAGTCCCATTTAGAATATGTTCTTTAGATTTAGGATCATAGGTCTCGTTAATATCGGGGACGCCACCTAGAGAGTGTGGGTTTCCTAGCACCACTTTGACCAGTTGAGAGAATTCATTTGTGACGTTTAATTTCTGCATGTATAAAGTTATTGTCACAAATGTACATTTCTTCCGTATATATATGTCACAGTTATAAATATGTCGATTTGAATTTACGCACAATGAGTTAGTAGCAAAGAAGTGATGACTAAGCTTCTTACAAATATTCATTATTTTATAATTGACAATTATTAAGACGATTAAGCTATGTTAAATCAATTGAAAGGATTAATAATCATATTGCTTGCAAGTGTCGCTTTGTTTGGGTGTTTAGAAAATAATACCAACTCTAAATCGGATGCTGAAGTAAATGAAGAAGGTCAGATTGTACAAGGAGAGGTTGTTTATTCGGTTGAATTCCCATATATAAACGATCCTACATTGATCAAGTGGTTTCCTACAGAATACACCACAAAATTTAATAAAAATGAAATTTATGGTGAGATGAACTCAAGAATGAATGTAATCACTAATAGATTTTATAGCAATCAGGAAGCATTTGAATTAAAACAGACTTTGGAAAATATGTCAGGAAATTATTTGAGTGAACTTACCGCAGAAGATGTAAACTCTATGGTTAATCAAATGCCAGATATGATAATTTCTGAGCCTCACGGAGATACTTCTATAGTGGGGTTGAAGTGTAAAATAGCTTTTGCAGAATTTAAAATAGATTCAGTACCACCAGTAATATTGTATTACACAGAAGAGATAAAAGTCAATTCCCCTAATTGGTTTAATCAGTTCAGAGGGTTTGATAAATTTTTATTAGGTTATGAAATAGAGCAGTTCGGAATGAGGATGAAACTCATGGCTAAAGAACTCAAAAAAGGGGAGCCTGACATAAGACTTGAGCAGATTTACGCTAGTAAGGAAAAAGAAGCTTACACCAGTTTAAGCGGTTCTGAACTTAAAAGCACTTTTAATCAGATGCTCGTGGATTTTATGCAGTAGCAAAATTTCTGAGGATTTCACTGACATTTAAATGTTCTAGTTTTAAAAATCCGAAGAAAACGTCAGGAACAATGTAGCACTTACCCTCTTCTTTTATCACCATTAGTTGTCTTTTATCAGCATACTTCAGGGTCAAGTTTTCTCTATTTATTTCTACATTAGAATCTGAGTTTTGAGCTTCGGAGCTGAGTAAATCAAACATATTAATTGGGGTGTTCTCATGAAGTACCATTTCTATTTCAGAATGGTATTTTTGACAATAGACCTCTATCCCCAAAGAGTCGGCTATAAGAGTAGCCTCTTTATCGAATTCTAAATTAGAAATTTCAAATTTCTTTGTCGCGTTTAATTGATTGTAAAACATTTCTATTACAGCCTTTCTGTTCATGCTGTCATTGTATAATCTAGGATATAATAAATCTGGTATCACTTCAGCCGTTCTTTCATTATTTGCTTTACAATATTCTGAAATTACCGATTCTATCTTAGTTTGTGTGCTTCTGGTGTCAACAGTCTCTGAAGGGCTGTTTTCCATAGAATCGCAGGCTCCAAGCACGAAAGTAAATGAAGTCATTAATATTAAGAATTGTTTCATATCTAGATTTTTTGCGTTGCAATTTTAACTTCAAAACCATAAGAAAAAGGTTGTTTTCTTATGGTTTTGAAGCCTGATTTTATTTTTAATTCGGGTAAGAAATATAAATTAATAATAAATATTTCTTCTCACCTTAGCTACATATTTAGCAAGTCGGATGACTTGCTTAGTATAGCCAAATTCATTATCATACCATGTGTAGAGTACTATTTTTTTACCATCGCTAGAAACGATAGTTGCCGGGCTATCGAAGACTGCGCAGCATTCGTTGCCTATTATGTCATTAGAAACCAACTCCTCGTTTTGAGAATAATAGATTTGATTTACTAATTCTCCATTTAGAGCGCTGTCCTTCATCAAGTGTTTTACTTGAGTTAAATCTGTTTTTTTATCTATTTGTAGATTCATAATAGCCAATGAGCCGTTTGGGGTAGGCACTCTTACCGCATTAGCAGTGAGTTTATCAGCTAATGACGGAATTACTTTAGTAACTGCCTTGCCAGCTCCAGTCTCTGTTATTACCATATTTACAGCCGCTGACCTTCCTCTTCTATGCTTGCTATGCATATTATCTAAGAGATTCTGATCATTAGTGTAAGCGTGTACAGTTTCTATATGTCCTGAGAGGATGCCATACTTGTCATCTATGACCTTGAGTATAGGAGAAATAGCATTGGTAGTGCAGCTGGCTGCAGAAAACACATTTTCCTTTTCTATATCTAGGTCTCTGTGGTTTATTCCATATACAATATTCGGCACACCTTTTCCTGGTGCGGTGAGAATAACTTTACTTACACCTTTAGATTTTAAGTGAAGACTAAGGGCTTCCCTATCTCTAAATACACCCGTATTATCTATGACTAGAGCATTAGAGATACCATACTCCGTGTAGTCTATGGCATCTGGAGATTTAGATCCTATCATATTTACTCTTTGTCCATTAATGATTAAGCAGGAGTTAGGTATATCGGTTTCTACTGTTCCCTTAAAACTACCATGGACAGAATCATTTTCTAGCAGTGAAGCTCTTTTAGCTATAGAAACTTCATTTACAGACCTCATTACAATGGCTCTTAGTCTTAATTGTTGGCCTTTTCCTGCTTGTTTTATTAACTCTCTGGCAGCTAGTCTTCCAATTCTCCCAAACCCGTATAAGATTACATCTCTAGGCTCAAGTGGTTTACTTTCAGCTGTAAGAAAGTTTTGGAACTTGTCTTCTAAAAAGACCTTGATTGATTTATAAGTTTCTCTTTCTGTTAACCACTCATCGGCTAATTTTCCGATGTCAATTTTAGCTGGTGCTAAATCCATTAGGTAAATTTCCTTGGCTAGTTCTGCAGAGTCAAATACTGATATAGATTTACCTACCATCTCGGCAGCATATCTATGTAGCTTCAGCACTTCTGAAATGCTAGTGTCTACTAAATGATTCCTAAATAGCACAAGTTCTATGGACTTCTCGTACATTAATTTGCCTATAGAGTGTATTAAATCTACGGCTGCTTTTTCTTGATTAACGTAAACCCCCAGTTCATTGCTGTAAGTTTCCTGTGTTAATGCTGAATTTGACATTTGATGTAACTGTTATAAATTAATAATAAATGGGCTTTTTCATTGAAAGCCATTTTCGCGTTGCAAAGGTAACATTGAAATTTTCATTGCAACGCATACCCAAGCACTACTTTAAGCACAAAACATCTTAGCAATTAACAATTGATCATCAAAGTAAAAAACTGAGACATGAAAAAACCTCTATTCCTAAAATAGAGGTCTTCAAAAAAAAAGAATTTAGAGTTCTAAATACCAAATCCATAGTAAGCTTTTACTCCATTTTCATAAACCCCTTCTAGTAATATTCCACCTGATTTTTTACTAATAATCTTTTGGAACTCCTTAGCGCTTTTTACTTCTAGCCCATCTATCTTGGTTACTATAAATCCTTCTTTTATTCCACTAAAGCTTAGCTTTCCCCTTTCTAAGTTAACCACTTGAGCACCTCCATCTATGCCTAACTTTGAGGCTACTGATTTATCTACATCATAAAAATCTGCGCCTAGCAAACTTAAAGCTTCTGTTTTTTCCACCTTTTTAAGATCTGTTCCACCTTCTGTATCTCTTAATTCTACAGTTAATGTATTCTTTTTAGAATTTCTCCAAAGAGTAACTCCTACTTCATCTCCAGGTCGATATTTAGAAATTTGCTCTTGGAGTTGAGGCACGGAATTGACTTCTACCGAGTTTACTTCAAGGATGATGTCTCCTGACTTGATGCCT
The DNA here is from genome assembly GCA_045104985.1 of Flavobacteriales bacterium. Classification (GTDB taxonomy): domain Bacteria; phylum Bacteroidota; class Bacteroidia; order Flavobacteriales_D; family Sanyastnellaceae; genus ASP10-05a. The sequence goes on from JBGCDA010000064.1 coordinate 57,418, forward strand.
GCTTCAAAAGCAGCTCCATTCTCAGTTAAGTCACTTACATGTATGCCATTTACTGAAGGCAGATTAAACTCTTCTGCCATTTCTTCAGTTACAGGTTGAATTCTAACTCCAATATAAGCGCGTTGCACTTGGCCATATTGGATTAAGTCCTCCGCTACTTTACTAGCTATACTGCTAGGAACGGCAAAACTGTAGCCAGTAAAAGAGCCCGTTCTAGAGGCTATAGCAGTGTTTATTCCTATAAGCTCACCACTTGTATTAACCAGAGCACCTCCACTGTTACCTGGGTTCACTGCTGCGTCAGTTTGAATAAACGACTCTATAGGGTATATCTGTTTACGGTAATCTGCGTTCAGTAGATTAATATTTCTAGCCTTTGCACTTACTATACCAGCTGTTACAGTAGAGGTGAGGTCGAAAGGATTTCCAACAGCTAATACCCACTGTCCGATTTTAACTTTTTCAGAATCTCCTATTTCTATAGCAGGTAGATTTTCACCTTTTATTTTAAGAACAGCTATATCTGTAGTAGGATCTGTGCCTACTAATTCCGCATCATAGGATTTATTGTCATTTAGGCTAACCTTAATCTTATCTGCACCATCTATTACATGGTTATTAGTTATGATATAACCATCCTTAGAAATTATAACTCCAGAACCCGACCCATGCTGGATGTAGGGTTCCATGTTTTCAGAAGAACCGAAAAAATCTGCCCATGGATTATTTACATTTTGAACTTCTACTTCTGTTTTAACATGAACCACACCGTCTACTGTTTTAGAGGCGGCTAGTGTAAAATCATCTACACTAGCAGTAATAATTGGTGAGTTACTTACAAAATTGAAAGCAGGCTGGGGAGTTTCAGTTTTTAAGACAGAGGTGTTTTCTGTAGGGGTGTGAAAAAAATATTTAGCTCCTGCTAAAGCTAAAAAACCACCTACAAATGCTGCTAATGTGAATGTTATTATTCTTTTCATGTTCAATTATTTTTTTCTAGTTTATCAAACTTAACGCCAATTTATTTTTTTATGATAAGATGTCAGTCTTAATTATTGTTAAGCAAAAAAGGAAGGCCGAGGCCTTCCTTTTTAATAAATATTTCTAAGTTTTAATTAAGGAGTTACATTTAACAGTGTCCTTATGCTTTCTGTTTATTCTTCAGGAGCACATGGTAAACCAAATGCTGCTAAGAAACCACTTAAATCTATTACAGATACAAACCCATCTCCATCGAAATCTCCTGGGCAAGATGAGCATGAATATATACAAGTGTCATTGTCATCAAAGTTAGCTGCAGGGTTAAAGTTTAGTGCCTCCATGTCTGTACAACCCTCTATCTTTTCTTCACATGAACCATCGTCAAAGTCAGCAAGTGGGTTAAAGTTTAAGGCGAAAGCATAAGTACAACCTCCTACTTCGTCTTCATTACAAATACCGTCATTGTCGTCATCGTTATCTATAATAGTTCCAGTACCATCAGTTTCACCTGAGCATGTGGCACAATCTCCGGTAGCACCCCCATCACATGATCCATCATCAGTAGTAGCATTCACATTATAGTTGCATGAATTAGCATCTGTACAACCTAATACAAAAGCACAATCTGTAGAAACACAAAGGTTACTGAACTCAACTATGATATCACTAGAAAGTGGAGATCCACTAAAGTTAGCTATTGCAGCTACTATAGATGCGTTAGATCCAGCGGGATCGAAAGATCCATTTGCGCTGGGTGTTCCAGTCGAAACAATCCCTCCGAATGTGTATGTTCCAGGTCCAGGAACTTCCATATTAAAATCATTCCAAGGACAAGGGAAGAATCCACAATCATTATTTTCTATTCTAAATTCTAGCACTCTAGGGAAGTCTGCTTCATCACCAGAAACAGTGAAGTCAATTGAGATACAGAACTCATCGTTCGTCAATCCAGTAGTATTTACACTCCAGATATTACCTGCAAAATCATTATTTGCTCCTGCTAAAAGACCCATTGATGAACTTTGACCAAAGGCTAATGCACTGCTAGCAAAGCCGACATCATTAGAAACATCTAATAGATCTATTGGTTCAGAATCACATAAGTATAAGCAAGAATTGTCATCCACATTTGCATTTTCATTATAGTTTGAAGCACTTGGGTCTAAACAACCTTCTACAGGAGGTGAGCAGCTAACTGCTAATTCATATTCGCCTGAGCTAGAACTAAATCCTTCTACTCTTATGATGTAAGTCGTCTCCCCATCTGAAATAAAAGTTAATTCTGATTGTAAACCACAAGAATCATCATTGCTTGATACAACTGTTCCTCCACAAGAATCGAATATTGTTAGTATCGTATCGAATGAAGAACCACATAAACTAACAGTGACTTCTTCACCATTTGCTGTATCTGCTAAAGAATAGAATACATCTGGTGAAGCTGTTCCACCGCTATCTGTAGCGTTTGCAGTTGAGCCCGAAACGGAATCGCCACATTCTATAGCAGTAGCACCATCACAAATATCATTATCAGGTGCTGGAACTGGAGCTACGCATGTTACATCTAAAGTATATTCACCAGCAAAACCAGAGAATCCATGCACTAGCACGAAATAATCAGTTCCTACGGCAGTTGGTACTGTGAATAAGGACGTTGCTCCTGCTCCTCCATCATCATTTCCACCAATGCATGAAAGATCATCACATGCACCAGAAAAAACTCGAATCTTAGTATCGAAAGTTGATAAGCTTAAATCTAACGTTACATCATCTCCTTCGCTTCCTACCGCTGCTCCTGCATCATCTGAATTTGAACCAGTAAATCTATACCATACTGCTCCCGCAGTTCCTGCGCTAGTTCCGCAGAATCCTGGGTCTAGATCCTCTGGATTAGCATTGGAAGTATCTCCAGTATATTGACCTCCGCAAGTAACTTCAATAGCTCCATCACAGTTGTCATTCGAAGGCCCAGAGATAGTTCCAGCACATGAACAATCGGCTTGAATAACATCATTATCTGTCCCTTCGTTTCCATCATCACAAGATTCACCTTCTTCTGGATTGTTTATAACTACACCAGTTCCATCTGTTTCACCAGAGCAAGTGTCACAGCCAGCAGCAGAAATACAAGATCCGTCTTCTTCAGTAGCATTAATGTTATAATTACAGGCTGAAGGGTCAGTACATCCATTCACTTCGTCAATATCACATATGCCATCTCCATCTGCATCGTTTGTAAGAATAGTTCCAGATCCATCAAGAGCACAAGTTTCGCAACCTGAAGGTATTAAACAAGACCCATCATCACAATCGGCATCTGCATCAAAATTACAAGCTGAAGCGTCTGTACATCCAGTGGTATCAGTACCACCACAGTTTCCACACTCATCAAGAGTTAAACAAGACCCATCATCACAATCGGCATCAGCATCAAAGTTACAAGCTGAAGCGTCTGTACATCCAGTGGTATCAGTACCACCACAATTCCCACACTCATCAAGAGTTAAACAAGACCCATCATCACAATCGGCATCAGCATCAAAGTTACAAGCTGAAGCATCTGTACATCCAGTAGTATCAGAACCACCACAGTTCCCGCACTCATCAAGAGTTAAACAAGATCCATCATCACAATCGGCATCAGCATCAAAGTTACAAGCTGAGGCGTCTGTACATCCAGTAGTATCAGTACCACCGCAGTTCCCGCACTCATCAAGAGTTAAACAAGATCCATCATCACAATCGGCATCAGAATCAAAGTTACAAGCTGAAGCATCTGTACATCCAGTGGTATCAGAACCACCACAGTTCCCGCACTCATCGTTGTAAAGGCAAGAACCATCTTCGATTGTTGCACCCTCGAAATTACAAGCAGAAGGATCAGTACATCCGCAATCTGTGGAATCAAAAGAAAGACCTAAACCTGTGTCAACGTTATGAAAATATTCAATGAAGCCACCAGCTTGAGGGAAAATAACTACGTTGATATTAAAAGAAAAGTCTCCATCAGTAGTGAATTGTCCTAGTAAAACAGAATTGTCAGCATCAACACCAAATGCGTTTAACCCATTTGGAGCTCCTCCTCCTGGAGGATTTTGGTCACCTGGTGGCATTAACCATCCACCACCTACTAAAGTGTTAATTACAATATTTTCTCCTGAAGAAAAATTACTGACCCATGGAGCCGTATTATCTTCTGCCGTAAATAAATTAGCAACATTTCCTGGGTTAGGAATTTCTCCTGCAGGATTTGAAGAGGTAGGAATTCCAAGGTTTGCTGAATTTACTCTCCCTATTGTTACAGTTGAATTGTACTGTAATGAAGGTGCAAGAGAGAAGAAAAATGGATCTATTGACTCCCCTAAAACAGGACCAACATCAGAGAATCTATAAAAGTCCGTAGATGAGGTGATATCAAGAGGGGCTGATAAAGAACCTTGAACATTAGAGACTTGGTCTCCTGAATTTGAGAGTTGAGCATAGATTCTGTAAGTAGTCTCACCAGCCAAGGAAGGTTCTCCCTCGGTTTCAGAGTGCACTATCTTATCTACAATTATTTGTTCTAATTGAGAGAAAACGAGACAGCTTGTACTTAGAAAGGATGCTAATAATAATAGCTTTTTCATTTTGGTTGTTTTTAATAAGATTTTTTTCGTAAGATAATTTTGCGAACAAAGATATGTTAAAAATCGAGAAATTCGACAAAAAAGTCAATAGCTTAGACGAAAACAAATATTCTACTCACTAGAAAAGCAGAGGTGTTAGTCATAATATCTTTTGAGATTCAGAAGAATTTTAAGAATTCTTTAGTATCTCATAATATGCACAGCTTTATACAGGTAAATCTTCTAAGGCGCTTTACTACGAGATGTTGATTAGCGGGTGGAGAAGTAATTGGAATTTGAAAATACCTGATTCTACTTTTTATTTAATCCTATTTCTGTTAGTCTTTGATTCAAATATTTGCCTGCTGTAATAGGTGGATAGTTGGGTTCAGTTCCTTCAGGAATACAAGATTCTAGACAGTTGAGGCTCATGTCACTTCTCGGGTGCAGAAAGAAAGGAATAGAGTATCTAGAGCTTCCCCATTTTTCTCTTGGTGGATTTACTACTCTATGTGTAGTGCTTTTCAATTTGTTATTAGTCAGCCTCTGAAGCATGTCACCTACATTAACTACTATTCTATCTGGAAGAGCAGTTACTGCTATCCATTCGTTCTGTTTGTTAAGCACCTCTAGTCCATCTGCAGAAGCTCCTATTAGTAATGTTATCAGGTTAATGTCTTCATGCTGTCCTGCCCTTACTGCTGATTTAGGTTCATCTGTTATGGGAGGGTAGTGGATAGGGCGAAGAATGCTATTCCCATTATGAATTTTAGCATCGAAATAGTTTTCTTCTAATTCTAAGTAAAGTGCTATAGCCCTTAGTATTTGTTTCCCAGTATTTTCTAGGTCCTTATATGCACTCAAGCCAATATTGTAAAAACCAGGAACTTCTGCTGTTTTAATGTTGTCAGGATAAATATCTTTAATAGGGTCACCATCTGTTACTTCTTGGCCGAAATGCCAGAATTCTTTTAAATCTCCCGCGTTAGAATCTTTAGCATGCTCTTTACCAAAGCTGGTGTAGCCTCTTTGCCCTGCTAAGCCCTCTATTTCATAACCCAGTTTGGTTTCTTTGGGAAGTAAAAAGAATTTCTGTACCTCACTATAAAGTTCGGCTACTGTTTCTTCTGAAATCAAGTGATTCTTTAAAGCCACAAACCCAATATCTTCGTAAGCCTCTCCTAGTTCTTTTACAAACTTTTCCTTTACTGAGGGATCTGAACTTAAAAAATCATTTAAATCTACGGTAGGTATTCCTTCTAAGTATGCGCTCATGTTATCAGTGTTTAAAAATGGAGTCTGAGTTTTCAAAAGATTTAAATTCTATTACATGTCCATCTTCGTCTTTTATCATCATAGTCACTTGCTCGCCAGCTTCACCTGGGAAAACAGTTTGAGGTTCTATTACAAAGAGTATTTTTTCTTCTACTAATTTATCCTTAAGGACATGCCAGTCTCCCCATGATAATATTATTCCGAAGTGATTAGCAGGAAACATAGTTTTAGGATGAAAGTAATTAGCGGTCATAACACGTTTAGAACTCACAAACTGGATGGTTAGCTGATGACCGAAAAAATCATAATCAACCCAAGTAGATCCGCTTCTGCCTTCCTTACATCGTAAAACGTCTCTATAAAAATGTTTAGCTTTATCTAAATCTCTAGTAGCAAAAGCCAGATGAAATTTTCCTTCCATTTAATTTCTCTTGAATTTCAAATATCTTTCTTCGGCCTTAAAAGTAATACTATGTGCTGAGAAGTTCTTAACGGTGTTCTTTTCATTAGGAAACACTAAACCCTATTGTAGAAAATCTAAGCGTAGTTTCTCCCTCTCTATTCTCTTTTTTTATCATTTCAGTTCCTGTAGATCCTCTACTTACATCTTCCATGTTTTTAATTTCGCCAAATGGAATGTCATGGACATTAAGTTGTTCTCTCCAATGAACTAAAGAGCCAGTTTTAAACTTAGATCGGATAAGCTCGCTGAGTGCATCTAAATGTTCTAAGCGTACTAGATTTGAATCATACTTTTGGATAAGTTCTTCTAATTGTAGTAAACGACATAGCTTTTCAAAGTGTTTTTGAGAACCCAATGCCAGAACTAACTCCTTTTGGTCTGATGAGGTTACTATTTCTCCGTATAGAGCTATGTTAGGATGCCTGCTGCCTAGGCGTTCAGGGAGGTTTCCATTCATCAAATAATTGGTACCTTGGTTCACTAAGCTGGCTATAGCAGATGATTCTAAACTCACCTCTACCAGTGCTCCTTTACCTGTTTTAGTTCTACGTAGCAATGCTGCTAAGATTCCACTTCTCAGCTGATGACCTGCTAATACATCCATTAATGCTACAGGTATTTTAGTAGGAGGTCCTTCTGGAGAGCCGTTCATATACATGTAGCCACATTCTGCCTGAACTACTACGTCATAAGCCACTTTTGTAGGTTCTGAATTAAAGCCTAAAAGCTTGGCATAAATGATTTTTGGATTTACTGTTTTCACTCTTCCATAGTCTAATGCGAACCTAAAGTCATCTCCAAATTTAAAATTAGTGATGACCACATCTGCTGTTTTTAGTAGCTCATATACTTTATTAATGTCATTCATTTTGGTGAAATCCAGCATCAACACCTCTTTTCTATAGTTCACAGAAGCGTAGTAGCTAGATATAGACGTTTTAGCAGATTCTCCTTTGCTTTTCCAGCCTCGGGTTACATCACCACCTGTAGTTTGGTTTTCGACTTTTATCACTTTGGCTCCTAACTCAGAAAACATCATTCCTGCATAAGGGCCTGCTAACACACTGCTTAATTCTATAACAGTGTATCCTTCAAATAGGTTTTCCATCTTAGGCTAAATTATGAATTGCAACGCAGATTAAAGCAAAGTTAGAGTGATATACTGTGCTGCTTAATCCATTATCTTTACCATTCATTAAAGCATTTCAGACATGAAGTTTTTATACCTAGCCTTAGCCACTTTCTTATCGTCTATTCTTTTTGGTCAGACACCATGTGTTAATGGAACGTCTGGCGGCTACCCGTGTGAGAATGTAGAATTATTATCTCATCTAACTTCGTCTGAACTAGGAGGTGGAGAAATGAATGATTTATGGGGATGGACAAGTCCAGAGAGCGGTAAAGAGTATGTAATGATTGGAAGAGATGCAGGAACTTCTTTTGTGGATATTTCAGATCCTTTGTTTCCAGTTTATTTAGGGGTGCTCCCTACGCACACGTTTAATTCTATTTGGCGAGATATTAAAGTTTATGAAAACCATGCATTTATTGTAAGCGAGGCTAATAATCATGGCATGCAGGTATTTAACCTAATGCAGCTCGAAACTGTGGTAAACCCACCAGTGGTTTTTGAAGATGATGCGCATTATGGCGTATTTGGCGATTGCCATAACATAGTAATAAATGAGGAATCAGGCTATGCCTATGCGGTAGGAAGTAATACTGCTAATGGTGGATTACATGTCATAGATGTAACGTCTCCGACACAGCCGACATTAGCAGGTTTTTTTAGTAATGATGGATACACTCATGACGCTCAGGCAGTAAATTACATAGGGCCAGACCCGGATTACACTGGTTCTGAAATCGTGTTTGCTGCTAATGAAAATAACATAGCGATCATAGATGTTACAGATAAGTCTGACATGGAACTCATAGAACATGCCACTTATCCAAGTCTGTTCTACACTCATCAATGCTGGCTTACAGAAGACCACAGATTTTTATTGGCTAACGATGAGTTAGATGAACTTAATGGGAGTGGAAACACTAGAACTTTCATATTTAATGTAGAGGATTTAAATAATCCTATTTATCTCGGAGCATATGTGCATCCTACTGCAGCCATAGACCATAATTTATACATTCATGAAGGATATGTTTACCAGTCTAATTACAGAGCTGGTTTACGAATATTAAACACTGACCAAGTGTCTAACGGAGTACTAAATGAAGTAGCTTTCTTCGATGTTTACCCTCAAAGTAATGCTGCGGCTTTTAATGGTTCTTGGAGTAATTATCCATACTTTGAATCAGGCGTAGTAGCGGTGAGCCACATAGAAAACGGGTTATTTCTTCTAAAACCAGACATCAAAACATTTTACGCAGATGCAGATTCAGATGGGTTTGGTGATGATTTAGTAACAGCACAAGGTTTTACTTCGCCAGAGGGTTTCGTAGAAAATAACTTAGACTGTGATGATGCATTAGAAACTGTTTTTCCTGGGGCTACTGGCACAGGCGAAGGCATAGATAATGACTGTAATGGAGAAGTAGAAGGTGATGAAATGGAATCTACCTGTCCAGAGGATTTTAATTCTGACGGTATAGTAAGTATAGAAGATATTTCTATTTTTCTGTCAGGCTTTGGGTGCATATCCCAATGCGAAGTAGACCTTAACGGAGATGGTTTAACTAGCATAGACGATCTGAGCTTGTTCTTAATAGCCTTCGGAACAGTATGCGATTAAGAAGTTAATTATTCTTCTACCAATTGTTTTTGGTAAAGTTCAGCGTAATACCCCTTTTGTTCTAAGAGTTCTTCATGAGACCCTTGTTCGGCTATTTCCCCTTTCTCTAATACAAGAATATGATCTGCCAAGAGAATGGAGCTTACTCTGTGGCTTATAATCACACTCGTTTTTCCTTTCATAATACGTTTTAGACTAGAAAGAATCTTCTCTTCTGTTTCCGTATCCACAGCACTCAAGCAGTCATCAAAAATCAATACGCTAGGATTTTTAATAATAGCTCTAGCTATGGAAATACGCTGTTTTTGACCACCAGAAAGGTTAATGCCTCGTTCACCCAATATGGTGTCGAACTTGTCAGGAAAGTCCATGATGTTTTCATAGATATCAGCATCTTTAGCAGCTTGAATTATTTCTTCTTCGCTTATTTCTTCACCACTAAAGGCTATGTTATTTCTTATGGAGTCAGAAAACAAAAACACATCTTGAGGAACTGTTCCTATATTGCTTCTTAGATTCTCTAAATTCATGAAATTCAGCGGAGTGTCATCCATAGACACACTCCCATCCGTAGGGTCATACTGTCTTGAAATCAGATTAACTATGGTGGATTTACCACTTCCTGTTCTTCCTGTAATTCCTAGGGTTTTACCCTGAGGAATTCGGAAGGACACATTTTTTAGTGCAGTTATTCCAGTATCTGGATAGATAAAAGAAACATTAGAGAACTCTATGTCACCATTAATAGGAGGAGTATCTTCATTATCTGAAACTATTTCAGGTTTCGATTTTAAGAATTCGTTTATACGTTTCTGAGAAGCCTCTGCCTTATTTACTAGTGAAGTAACCCAACCTACAGAAGCGAAGGGCCATGTCAAAAAATTGACATAAATAACAAATAGAAAAATATCTTCTTCTTCAAAAGGTATGTTAGGGTCTAAGGCATCTATTCCACCTAAATAGATGGCGAGTACAGTACTTAAGCCTACTAAAAGAACTATTAGAGGCATGAACAGAGCTTCTACTTTTACTAGAGAAAGCTTCTTGCTTTTATAATCATCACTAGACTCTGTAAATGTGTCCATATAGGCCTTTTCCCTATTGTAAGCTTTTAGTACTCTAACACCACTGGTAGATTCCTGTGCGAAAGTTGAGAGGTCACTCTGTTGTTTTTGTACCGCATCGCTTTTTTTGTTTATCAGCGTGCTCACATAATAAATACTAATAGATAGAATTGGAAGTGGTAACAATGTGTAAAGGGTGAGCTTCACGCTTACATTCAGCATCTCATATAGTACAAAAGAGAACAGAAAGATCAGATTAAGCGTATACATTACAGCAGGTCCCAAATACATTCTCACCTTAGACACATCTTCGCTTATTCGGTTCATTAAATCTCCTGTACTGTTTCTTTTAAAGAAGGATAACGAGAGTTTTTGGTAGTGAGAGAATATTTCATTTTTTAAATCATACTCTATTCTTCTACTCATTATAATGATAGAAACTCGAGTGAGAAAAAGGAAAATACCCTGCATAAAATAAAGTACACCAAATAGTAGCCCGAGGGTTATGCTAATTCTAATAATAAACTGATTAGTAGTTTCTTTTGATGTTCCAGAAGGTAGTTCATTAAATTCTGTAATACCATAATCATTCAGTGTTATCACACTTCTAGGCAGAGTGGCAGGGTCTAGAGTTGGGTCTTCTAGAGATTGCAACGCAGATTTCACATAACCCAGCCCTTCTCGAACCAACTGTGGAGCATATACCTTAAAGTAGTTAGTAGCCACTATAAATATCAACCCAAAAAGCAGGTGCCATTTGTACTTTAAGAAGTATTTATTTAAGTGTGAAAGTTCTTTCATTTATGCGTTGCAAACTTATACTTAAAAGAACGAAAGAAGTGTCAAAATTTGAAATTCCAAGTTACACTAGGCAGCACTGGAAATAGGCTCACCTGACGAGCTGAAATCTGAACTTCTCCAGCCTGAAGGTTTCCACTATTCACGTAATAGATGAAAAATGGATTTCTCCTATTGTACACATTATAAATGCTGAATGTCCAGCTGCTCTGTATTTTTTTCGGTGTTTTAAGCACTGATCCATCTTCTAGTGTACTATAGTTGAATTTTTCAGAATAACGCGTAGCAGAAAGATCTAACCTGTGAAAGTCTGGGAGTCTAAAGCTATTTCGCTCTGCGTATTCAAAAACTGTTCTGCCTTCTAACACATACCAGCTCACGGGAGGTGTAAATGCATTTCCACTGCTGTAAACAAAAGCTCCAGAAAACGTCCAAGTTTTAGAGCGCTCATAATTCGCTACAGCGCTAAAATCATGTCTCCTGTCGTATTTGGCAGGAAAAGAAATACCACTGTTTAAATCTTCAAAGAGTCGGTCTGTTTTACTCCATGTATAACCGATCCACCCATTAAAATCTCCCTTGTTTTTTTTTAGAAAGAATTCTAAACCATAACTAGTTCCATCTCCAAAAACCAGTTGGGAATCTATATTAGTATTTACATTATCCTCAGGGCGAGCTCCTTCTTTATACTCTACGAGGTTATTCATAGTTTTATAATACGCTTCTATACTAGCCTCAAAATTTCCATCATCTAAATCTCTGAAGTAACCTATGGCACTTTGTACACCGCTCTGCGGCTGAATTCTATCCGTAGTAGGTAACCAAGTATCTGTAGGAAGAGTTAGTGAACTGAACGAAGCTAAATGCACGTACTGAAAGTTTCGATTAACTCCTAGTTTAATACTGCTCTGTATTCCAGTCTTATACCTGAGAGAAAATCGTGGTTCTAGGCCGCCATATTGAGCTACTATTTCATTCTTTCCATAAGAGAGAGTATCTCTAGATAATGAGCCAGAAATAGGGGTGAACCTGTCAAACGGACCAACATGCTGAAAAGCAGAAAATCGTAAGCCAGCATTGATCTTTAGTCTGTCGGAAAACGAGAATTCATCATTTATGTATATCCCATATTCTCTTCCAGAAATTTCTTGAACGCCTCCTGTATCGAATTCGGTTTCTCCTGAGCTGGCTTCTACACTGCTGGGTGTAAAAGTGTGGTCTATAAATTCTGCTCCAAACTTAATAGAATGCCCAGCTTTAGGGAAATAGCTAAAGGCTACTTTTCCCGTGAGATCCTTTATTCCTGAGAGTAAGCTGAATTTAAAATCATCTTGGTCTCCTACAAATTCAAACTCGAAATTAGAGTAGGTAAAGATGGTGTTGGCTACTAGTTTATTCCCGAACTGGTGATTCCATCTAAAAGATCCAGTAGCATTTCCCCAGAGTATATCTGACCCGAAACCAGCGTCTGGACTCACAAAACCAAACACATCTTTTCCGAAATATCCGCTTAAGTAAATCTGGTCTTTATCTGAGAATTTATAGTTCAGTTTAGCATTCAGATCATAAAAATAATAATCGCTTTCTCTGGCCTGTGAGCCTTCTGGGGCAAAAGGCTTAACTAATACATCTGCATAAGTTCTTCTTCCAGAAATAATAAAGGAAGATTTGTTCTTTTTTAGGGGACCCTCTAGGGTGAGTCGGCTAGCTATTAATCCTAAACCTCCCTCAGCATGAAACTCTTTATTGTTTCCTTCTTTCAGAGAAATGTCTAAAACTGAGCTTAATCTGCCTCCGTATTGGGCTGGGATACCGCCTTTTATGAGTTCTATGTTTTTAACAGCATCAGCGTTAAATACTGAGAAAAAACCTAAAAGGTGAGAGGCGTTATAAACTGTGGCATTGTCTAGAAGAATTAAATTTTGGTCAGGACCACCTCCGCGCACATAAAAACCAGAGTTTCCCTCTCCATTAGCTTGAACCCCTGGTAAAAACTGAATGGTCTTTAAAATATCTACCTCTCCTAAAAAAGCAGGCAGTGTCTTTATTTTCTCCACTTCTAGAGAAATGGTGCCCATTTCTGTGCCTTCTGTGTTATTGTTCTTATCAGACTCTACTAGGGCTTCTTCTAGAACAGAAACACTAGAGAGCTCTAGATTGATTTTAATATCTTTATCTAGAGTTACTTGTTTTTCAACGCTCTTATATCCTATATAAGTGTATTCTACGATGTATTCACCTTTAGCTACGGTGATACTATAGAACCCATATACATCGGTAGTGGTAAACTGAGAATCGCTAAGAAAGATATTAGCGCCTATTAATGTCTCTCCCGAATTAGCATCTGTGAGGGTTCCTGAAATAGTGAAATCCTGTGTATGTGCAGAACTAACGCAGAGTGCTACTAAAGAAATTAATAAGAAGTAAAGTTTCAAACCTCGATTCATTGGGAGGGTAAAAGTAAAGTGTGGTCAGCTAGAAATGGCAACTTTTTTATCATTCATGACGTAGAACGATCAGTACTTAACACAACTTAACCATGAAATTAGTTATTACCGTTTGTTTTCACCTGCTTGCATTTTCCGTTTTTTCTCAAAATTCTAATACTGATTATTTAGACATGTACTTGGATGTTACCAGAAAAGGTGATGCTCACTACGAAAGATATTTAGAACAAATAGATGAAGATGTCTTCAAAGCAGAAATTAAAGATCTAACTGGAAGGTTAAAAGCCAAAGGAACTTATAAACAAGTGGAAGGCGAGCTAATACCCCACGGTAAATTTGTCTTTTTCCATTACAATGGTCAGAAGGAATCTGAGGGCATATTTAAAATGGGGTACAAGGTAGAAACTTGGCAAAGGTTTATGATAGATGGGACCGAACGTCCGCCTAAGTATTACAAGTCTGACCTTGGCAATATGATAAAAGAATTAAAGCAATAATTCTCATCTTCTCCTTCTTCAAAATCATGGGTAAATAGGCTAAATTTGGCCTGTGATTAGAGTTTTATGTCTTTTCTGTTTGGTGTGTGTGTGCGTGGTTTTTTCGCGTTGCAATGGCGACTCAGAACAGTCTCAAAAAAAAGTATTTCGCTATAATGAAGCCGCTGGAGTGAATACTCTAGACCCTGCCAATGCTCGCTATTTAGAAGACATGAGAGTAATAGATCAGATCTATGATGGTCTTTTATATTTAGATGATTCTATGAGGGTAAAACCTTCTTTGGCTAAATCATATAAAGTTTCTGAAGATGGTCTAGAATACACTTTCATTCTAAAAGAGAATATTCATTTTACTGAACACGAAGCCTTTCCAGATGAAGCCTCTAGGCAAATTACTGCCCAGGATTTTGTGTATAGTTTTAACCGCATTTTAGACAAAAAAGTGGCCTCTCCTGGCATGTGGATATTCAGCCAGGTAGATAGAAATAGGCATGATGGGTTTCGTGCTGTAAATGATTCTACACTGATCATCTACCTTAAAGAGCCATTTCCTGCGTTTAGTGGGATCTTAACTATGCAGTATTGCAACGCAGTTCCTGAAGAAGTAGTTAATTTTTACGGAGAAGACTTTAGAAATAACGCTGTAGGTTGTGGTCCGTTTAAACTAGCTTTTTGGTTAGAAGGAGTCAGCTTAGTGCTGCATAAGAACCAGGAGTACTGGAGGGCACAGAATGAAGGAAGAGACATTCCGAAATTAGATGCGGTTCGAGTAGATTTTATAAGAGATAAGTCTACCATGTTTCTGGATTTTTTAAAAGGTAAGTATGATTTCATTTCTGGTTTAGACGGCAGTTATAAGGATGAATTGCTTACTCAGAATGGTGAACTTAGTCCTGCGTATGCCGAGAAAGTGAAGTTTCAGAAAGTACCGTTTATAAAAACAGATTACATAGGTTTATTGGTAGATGACAGCCTACTGTCTCATAATAGTCCGCTGAGATCTAAAGCTTTTAGACAAGCGCTGAATTACAGTGTAAACCGAAAAAAGCTCTCTAAGTACCTCAGAAATAACTCTGTGTTTCCTGCAGAAAATGGCTTTCTTCCAAAAGGCTTCGATTCTCATGGAAATCATAACCATTCAGGTTATAGCTATGATTTAAAATTGGCTAAGGAGCTAATAACTGCTTCAGGGTTTTCAGATCTAACAGAATCTTTAGTCATAAGTACTACTGGTGAGTATGTAGACATATGTGAATATTTACAATACCAATGGGAGCAGCTGGGTATTCCAATAAAGGTAGAAACACTTCAGAGCTCAAACCATAGAGACTTGGTGGCCAATTCAGAAATAGAGGTGTTTAGAAAAAGCTGGTTAGCAGATTACAGTGATGAAGAAAACTTTCTAGGGCTGTTTTACAGTAAGAACTTTGCACCCAATGGCCCCAACTATACCCACTTTTCTAATACAGAATTTGACCAATTGTTTGAGAAGGCCATGACCATCTCCGATTATAATGAGAGAAAACACCTCTATGGAAGAATGGATAGTCTCATTCTGGAAGAAGCTCCTGTAGTGCCATTGTTCTATGATCAAGTATCTCATTTCTTGAATGTTAGGGTGGTTAATTTTTCTACTAATTCTGTAAATATGATAGATCTGTCTGAGGTAGATTTAATGGAGTAACTGATTTTGCATTGCAACGCGCAACCTTTACTATCTTTAGAAAGTCTTTAAACCAAGAAAACAGAACCTAAAGTTTGGATCAAGAAGAAATCATAGCAGGGTGTATAAAAGGAAAACGAAAAGCGCAGGATGCTTTTTTCCAGAAATACAACGGACTCCTATTCGGAGTATGCCTGAGGTATGCTAAGAATAGATTCGAAGCTCAGGATGTGTTACAAGAAGGCCTAGTTAAGATTTACAAGAATATGGGTATGTACAGCCCCGGGAAATCTTTCGAAGGCTGGATTCGTAGAATAATGATTAATACTGCCATTACCTACTACAGAAAAATGCAGAAGCACGCTTACCATGAAGATGTGAGTGAGGTTTCAGTCTCTACTTCTGAAAGTGAGCTGTTTTCTGAGTGTGAATTTACTAAGGAGGAATTACTTGGTACCATAAGTGAACTTCCTACGGGATATAGAACAGTGTTCAATCTTTATGTTATAGAAGGTTATAAGCATAAAGAAATAGCTGAACAGCTAGGAATAGATATCAATACATCTAAATCTCAACTGAGCAGAGCTAAAAAACTATTACAACAAAAGCTGAATGATTTATCAGCTATTAAGTTACCATTAGAAAGAGAATGAAAAATCAAGATAACATAACCCAGCTTTATCAAGATGCTTTTAATGATTTTGAAGTGCAAGCCCCAGCAGAGGTTTACACTAAAGTTCAGAATCAGCTTGGGAGAAAGAGCCTGCTTACGCTCGATCCCACTAGACTAAACGTGTTTTATTTAGCCCTACTGTCAGGTATAGTGGCGTGGTCTATTCTAGGGAATACGTCCGATGCACCACTAGCGGAAGACTTTAAGGAAAAAACAGAAACAGTTTCTAAAGTTCTGGCAGTGCAGGATCAAGCTTCTACTGAAACAACTTTTTTATCTGATAAAACTGAAGAGGAGTTTAAAGCTAAGCCAGAGGAGGCCACAGGACAAGTGGTTTTAGCTTCGGAAAGTACTTTAGATCAAATGGCTGAATCTAACATTGTGTTAAGTTCAGTTACAAATACTCCGATGGAGATTCAAGCTCGTGTAGAATCTGAAAACACTGGTTTAGCCATCGCAGATGAAAACCTTGAAGAGAAAACAGCTATAACTGGCTTGGAAGAAATCATTCCAGAAGAAAAAGATGCTGGAATAAGTAACAATACCTTATTAAATGAGGTTTCAGAAGAGGAGCCGACTGTGGCAGAAGAGGTGAAAAGAGCCACTGCGCCCACATCAGTAAATGGCTCAACTCCAGAATCTGCGAAAGCATTTTTAGACGGTTTAAAGCTTGATAGAGATAATCAAAAGGATTTAAAATTAAAAAAGAAGTAATTTGAGTATTATTGGCTGCTGCTAATAGGACTAGCTTTTGAACACTATTAAGACATATAAGGATTTAGAAATTCTAATTAAAAGAACCGCTCTTTGGGCGGTTCTTCTATTTATTTCTTCATCTGCATATTCTAGTGTATTAGACTGCATCAGTGATACCCTGATTATAGATGGAATTACTATAGGAGTGGAAGTGGAAGAAGAGCCAGAAGATTCTACTTTAATAGAAGATAAAGACAGTATTCCTGCAATTATTCCTAAGAAAGACAGAAACTTTAATCTAGGTATGAGTTATACCTATGGCTTAGGCAGGGCAGAAGTGCTAAAAGAAACCACTAGTGATCCAGTTGATCTTTTTATCGGTAATGAAAAAGTGCCCCAGTCTTTTCAGTCCATAAACGTATTTACAGAAATTTTAAGCTTAGAAAAGCTATCGATTGAAATAGGTTTGTCTCATTCTACTTGGAGCCAAACCTTTACCCAAGTAGACAGCGAATTAACGGACATCACATGGGCATTTGATAGCCCTTCAGATGGAAGTTTGTTTCAGATTACTCGTGTGGTAACACCATTAGGAGTAGAGTTTGATTCCTTAGAGATGAGATTGTCAGAAGATAAGTGGAAACAATCATATATAGAACTGCCCATAACTTTATTAGAGAGACTTACTCCAAAAAAAAATAAACTTGGTGTTTCTGTAGGCTTATCCATTATTCCAGGTTATAGCTATACTTCTTATGAAGGTACTACATACATACTAAGCCAAACCGACATAGAATTATTTGAATCAAGTAAACCGTCTGCTCAGAGATTAAACTTAAGCGGGCAAATAGAAGGAAGGCTAAATAGGCAGTTTACTGACCATATCAATGCGTTTTTTAACGTAGGCTTCAGAAATAATTTCACAGGTTTGTTTTCTTCTCAAAGCCCCGTTGAACTTAGCAGATCTGTAGGATTTGCTTCTCTGGGTTTACACTTTTTTTTCTAGTCGCACAATATTATTAAAGTCACTTACGTCTATAAGGGGAGATTCATTCTCACTTTCTAAATTTGTAAACCTGCAAGTTTCACAGAGCTTAGAAAATCGTATTAGTTGTTTTGGTTAAGGTAGTTAAGCTCTCAAACGTGGGAGCTTAACTCATTTCCTAATGTTTTTAACAAGTGGCGTGATAAATATCACCTGTAGGAGATAAATAATGCTCTGATTTCATTATATTTACATCTTAGTAATGAAAAAACTTTTAGCGATATCCTCTCTTGTTTGCTTAACTGCTTTCAGCTTTGCGCAAAACCTAGTGCCAAACCCTGGTTTTGAATCATTTACTACCCTTCCTTCTGATTTAGGTCAGTATGATCTTTGTGCTCCCTGGGGTAATGCCCAAAGTACAGATGCAGATCCTGACTACTATCATCTGAATGCATCACTTCTTGCAGATCTTCCTGTAACCTCAGTGGCGGATGTCTCTCCATATGAAGGAGATGCGGTAATGGGATTCACTGCTACTGGTAAATCAGGATCTAATTATAGAGAATATTTAACCGTTAAATTAAACGCTCCATTAACCATAGGAAATAAGTACAGAGTTTCTTTTAAAATTACTAATGGAACCATATTTAATCATGCTTTAAGCGGTTTAGGAACAGATAAAATAGGCGTTTCGTTCAGTATGAATGAGCAAGTGCAATCTGCCAACGCACCACTTAATGCTACTCCAGTTTACGAAACTTCTGATGTCATTTATTCAAGAGCTTGGGAGACCATTCGGTTTAACTTCAGAGCTACCGATAATTCTGAGTATATCACTATAGGTGTGTTTGGTGATGATTCTGGGAAGAATATTTCTTTCCAAGAAGGGAATTCAAACCTGGCTGAGCTATCTTATTATTTTTTAGATGATGCAGAAGTAATGCACATTCCTGATGTAATAGTAGAAGCTGAAATTACCGATAGAGACCCTAGATTAACCATAGAGGAAGAAGTGGAGTCCGATTTTCCGTTTTTTGTTCCGAACGCATTTACACCAGACGGAAACGGAAATAATGATGTGTTCAACATCATCCCTGGTAAAAAAGGAATTGACTACACCATATTTGTCTTTGACAGATGGGGTAACCAAATTTACTCAGCTGAAAACGGTAAGCCTGAGTGGGATGGGCGTTGCAATGGAGCTTTGTGTCCATCAGACATTTACATTTGGGTCATAAAGTATGAAACTCAAAACGAGGATGGTGAAACTGTGAATAAAGAAGAAACAGGTACTATTCATTTGTTAAGATAGATCATTCTATCTGTTCAGGACATTCATGTATTTTCGTGCTATGAATGGCGATATACCTCTTAAATCCACATCTTTTTATAAGTCTCTAGTTACTGATTATTTGAACCAAAATGAAGTGCTTTCTTCATTTACATCTGGTTTTCCTGCATTGGACAACTTTGAACGAAGCATAGAAAATAAATTCATGCCTCCAGCTCATAGAGCTGTTTTATCTTCTGTGCTGACCGAGCAATACAAAGGTCTCGCGGTCAATACTAAAGTGTCTGCTAATATTAATCTGCTGAAAGATTCCAGAACCTTTACAGTGTGCACTGGACATCAATTAAATGTGTTTACTGGGCCACTTTATTTTCTAATTAAAATAGCTCAAACCATCTCTCTAGCTAGAAGTTTAAAGACCAAATATCCAGGTTACAATTTTGTGCCTGTTTATTGGATGGCTACCGAAGATCATGATTTAGAAGAAATTAATCACTTTCATTTGTTTGGCTCTAAAAAAGAGTGGAGTACAAGTCAAACTGGAGCAGTAGGCAGAATGTATACATCTGGTTTAGAGAAACTGGCTGAGCATACTTCTCAATTATTTCAGAGAAGCCCAGAAGCTTTGAGTTTATTGGAAGAAATTAAAGCATCTTATGTTTCAGCTAAAACTCTTTCTCAAGCCACTAGAGCTTTAGTGCACACGCTATTTAAAGGTGAAGAACTAGTGATTTTAGATGCAGATTCGCCTAAGCTAAAAACGCTATTTGCACCACTCATGGAGCGCGAATTAGCAGACGGAATAGTTTATGAAAGATTAAACCAAACAAATGAGCTGCTAGTTTCTAAGGGGTATCATGTGCAGGTCAATCCTAGAGAAATTAATTTATTTTACTTGACAGAAGGCCTTAGAACACGCATTGTTAAAGACGGCATTAGGTTTAGGACCAATGATGATTCTGCCACATGGTCAGAATCTGAATTAATGGCAGAGCTTCACCGTCATCCTGAAAGATTCAGTCCTAATGCCGCATTCAGGCCAGTATATCAAGAGTTAATTCTCCCTAATATAGCTAACGTAGGTGGGCCTGGAGAAGTGTCTTACTGGCTCCAGCTTAAAAACTTATTTGATGTGTGCAAAGTTGACTTCCCGCATTTAGTCATGCGGAATAGTTACTCATTTATCTCAGAAAAAAGTCTAAACACTGTTACTGAATTTCACCTAGAGTTTAGAGATCTGCTTCAAAGAACGGAAGATCTTATGAAGCAGGCCACACTGAGCAGTGCCGACTTCTCATTAGAATCAGAGTTAGCAGAGTTAAAAAAACTATTTACTATAGTCTCAAATAAGGTAGAACTAATAGACCCCAATCTATTAGGACGTGCACATAGTGTGCTAAGCTCAGCTGAAAAACAACTTTCGCAGTTAGAATCTAAGGTGGTGAAGTCTATCAAAACTCAGCAAGAAACGGGGCTAAATAGACTTAAAAAAGTACAAGACCAGGTATTTCCGAATGGTGCTTTAGCGGAACGTTCTATTAACTTTTTAGAACTACTTAATTACATGTCATGGAAAGAATTAAAGGAAATTCTACTCGAAAATGATGTAGCTCTAGACGCCACTTTAAAAGTCATTAGATACTAATCACTTATCTAAATGTTCTGTACTTTTGTAACCCATACAAAGTAAAAAAGTAAATAGGGTATAAAATTTAACCTAACTAGACCTGATAACTACTGTTAAATGAGTAACGAAGCTAACCTTGAAGAAGCATTCGATGAGAATGGAGAACACATTAGTCCTCAACTGCCAGACGAGGTCAAAAATTACCTCATAGATATAGACGGCACTATTACAGAAGATGTGCCTAATGAGGAACCGGAGAGAATGGCGACTTGTGAACCTTTCCCTGATGCCTTAGAGATATTAAATAATTGGTATCAAGATGGTCACATCATCACATTTTTTACATCTAGAACAGAAGAGCACAGAGAGGTTACGGAAAAATGGTTAGATAAACATGGCTTTAAATACCAAGGACTATTAATGGGTAAACCGAGAGGAGGGAATTACCATTGGATAGATAATCATATAGTTAAAGCCACTCGTTTTCACGGGAAATTTACAGACCTTATAAAGAAAACTAAAGAAATAGAAGTGTTCAAACGCTAGGGAACTGGTCAACGCTGTATGCGCTCCATGTAGCGTTGGAGAATTATGGTAGCAGAAATTTTGTCTACTAGTTTCTTATCTCTACGTTTCATTTTAGGCACACCAGCCTGAATCATGGCCTGCATAGATTCTCGAGAAGTAAAGCTTTCATCTTCACGTTCGATTTTTATGTTAGGATATTTCTTTTCTAACGATCGAGCGAATTCATTACTGGGCTTGGTGTTGTGCGTGTCTGAACCATCATAGTTATTCATTTCACCTACCACTATGGTTTCTACATTATTAGACGCTACATACTTTTTTATAAATTCATACAGGTCTTTTGTGTCTACTGCTGTGAGTGCACTAGCTATAATTTGAAGATCATCTGTTTCAGCTAATCCTGTGCGTTTACTTCCGTAATCTATTGCTAATAATTTAGGCATAAAAATTCATTTCAGAGGGTATATTTGTGCGTTGCAACGCAGATAAAAAACACCGCATACTTAGGACAAAATAAATCATTAAATCAATGGATAGTAGAAAAGAGATCATAAATAAGGCTTGGAAAAATAGAGAGCTAATAAAGAATGAAGAAGTAAAAGGAACTATTCTAGAGGTGCTTAATGATTTAGATTTAGGAAAACTTAGGGTAGCAGAGCCTAAAGAAAATGGAGAATGGAAAGTAAATGAGTGGATTAAGAAGGCTGTGGTACTATTTTTTCCTATAGCAGAAATGGAAACCATAGAAGTTGGGCCTTTCGAGTTTCATGATAAAATCCCGCTTAAGAAAAATTATGCAGAGTTAGGAGTCAGAGTGGTTCCGCATGCCATAGCCAGATTCGGTTCTTTTGTGAATAGGGGAGTTATAATGATGCCTAGTTACGTGAATATAGGAGCTTATGTAGATTCTGGGACTATGGTAGATACTTGGGCCACGGTAGGCTCATGTGCGCAAATAGGAAAAGATGTACACTTGAGTGGAGGTGTAGGAATAGGTGGTGTTTTAGAACCTCTACAGGCTGCACCAGTAATTATAGAAGATGGTGCTTTTGTTGGAAGTAGATGTATAATAGTTGAGGGGGTTAGGGTAAGAAAGGAAGCTGTGCTGGGTGCTAATGTAGTGCTCACCAAGTCTACAAGAATAATAGATGTAACTGGTGAAAAGCCAGTTATTCATAGGGGAGAAGTGCCTGAGCGCTCAGTAGTTATTCCTGGAAGTTATGCTAAGGAGTTTCCTGCGGGAACGTATAATGTGCCAGCCGCATTAATTATAGGAAAACGAAAAACCAGCACAGATTTGAAGACATCCCTAAATGATGTGTTAAGAGATTTTAATGTCGCTGTATAGGAGGATTGAACTATTAATCTATTATTTCGACTAATTCTATATCAAAAAATAAAACGGCATTTCCTCCTATATCTCCTCTCCCTGAAGGGCCGTAAGCTAATTCAGATGGAATAAACAAGGTGCCTGAGCCTCCTTCTCTGAAGAGCGGAATACCCTCTTGCCATCCTTCTATAACATTGGTAAGTCCGAAGGTTATTCCGTCTGGAGGACTCTGGTCAAATACATTACCGTTAGGATAATAGCCTGTATAGATCACTTTGACATCAGAAAAACCTGTAGGAAAATCCCCTGTGCCTGGTTCATCTATTATGTAATGCAGTCCTGAGTCTGTACTTTGTGCAGTTAGGTTATTATCTGAAAGGTAGCTTTTAATTTCTGCTATGTCTTCTTCTAACTGCTTCTCTGTATCTTTTTTGCATCCTGAAAGAGCTACTAAAGAAACAAGGAAAAGTATAACTGAAAATCTCATGTGAACAATTTAGGGTCTAAAATAAACCACAAATTGAAAAATTCCATCAGTAACTGCTGCCATTTTAGCATAATTCAATGTTTCTGGGAGATCTGAAGGTCTGTGGTAATTAGCGTTCCTATAAAATGACGTATCAGTAATCATTAAAGCGGTGTAGCCTTGATCCCAATAGTTATGATGGTCTGAAAAATCTATGCCTGGTACAGAAGCTGGAGCAGAAACCGAGCGGACATTTACACGGTTTTGATCATTTAAAGAGCGTTTTACTTTTCTTAAAAAGTCGCCTTCGCCAAATTTAGAGACTACACTAATGTAGTTAGCTTTAGTGGGATATACCAGTTTCATAGCTTTCACTGGATAATCTTGAGAGCCTTTTACATCTGAGAAAAACCCTATCATTTCCACAGATATCATTCCTAGCACATCTACACTGTCTTTTTTTAGTGAACGCGCATGCACTGCACTTCCCATCATAAAATCTCTAAAGAAAGGAGGTTCTTCTAAAGTATATGCCACTAAGTCTATTCTGAAGTCTAGCTCAGTACTATTGGCTTTTAGCATTCTGGCCAGCTCTATTATGGCACTCACACCACTGGCATTGTCATCCGCGCCCTGTTGCATGCCGCACACATTATAATGTGCTCCAATAATTAGCCTTGGTGCATTTTCAGGGCCGAATGAACTGATGACGTTAAAGTATTCGTTTCTCTTGTCTTCAAACTTTTGTCTAGTCGTTCGTTCGGAATACTTGGCTAGCTCATCATAAATGTAATTTCCTGCTCTATGAAGCTCTCGAGTATTATTCCATGTGCGAAACTCATTTTCTCTGCACAAAGAATCCACATAGATTTTCATGCGGTTGGAATCCGCCTGAACAGTAAAGTCAAGTTTTTTCTTGGTCGAAAATGTTGGATTGGTAAGTGCTAGTAAAGAAATAGTAGTAATACTTATAAAACTTATAATTAAAACTAAAACTACTTTTTTCATTCTTCCTTATTAGAATCAGTTGTTTGGTGTTTTGCCTTTTTAGAACCTCTGTACATTTCATACTTAATGAATCTGCACTCTAAAGATCCATTCATGAGTGGAATTTTTTTAGAAGGTCTTAAACCTACATTTTTAAACGCTTCAGTGTTAGAGCTTATTATCCAAGCATCAAATCCATTAAAGTCCTGTTTTAGTTTATCACCTATGCGTTTGTACAGTCCTATTACATCCAATTTACTGAGACGCTCACCATAAGGAGGGTTCATAATCATTACACCAGGTTCACCAGAGTAGTTTAGATGATCAAACTTGGCTTCCTTAAAGGTAATGTAGTCGTTCATTCCTAATTCGTTAGCGCTGTCTTGAGCCAGATGTACCGCCTTTATACTCATGTCAAAACCATAAATAGGCGCTTGAGGAGTAGTAATGGCAGACCTGGCTTCAGTACATACCTCTTTATATAAATCCGCATTAAAATCTTTCCAGTTCATAAACCCGAATCTATCTCTGAGTAGGCCAGGAGCAGTGTTTGTAGAAATCAAAGCAGCTTCTATCGGCAGAGTTCCAGAGCCACACATAGGATCTATGAAGGGCTGAGTAGGTTCCCATCCAGAGAACTTAATTAGCCCAGCAGCCAGAACTTCATTTAATGGTGCTTGATGGCCAGAAAATCTGTAGCCACGCTTGTGCAGTCCATCTCCAGAGCTGTCTAGAGATATATCAAAATCTGCTTCACTCACCCTAATGTTAATTTTAATATCAGGGTTTACAGGATCTACATTAGGTCTACGTCCTAAATGTTCCCTAAACATATCTACTATAGCATCTTTAGCTTTTAGCGCTACATACTGCGAATGTTTAAAGAAAGTCGAATGAACTGAGGCTGTAATAGCGAAAGTTTGGTCCACATCCATTACGTCCATCCAGTTAAATTTGGCTATTTGCTTATAAAGCACACTCTCTTTATGGGCTTTAAACCAAAATAAAGGCTTTAAAATAGAAACTGCATAGCGCAAGTTTAGGTTAGCCCTATAAAGTAATTTTTGATCGCCTTCAAAGTAAATGGCCCTTCTTTTAGACCGGATATTTTTAGCTCCTAACTCCTTAAGTTCTTGTTCTACTAATGGTTCCATTCCCATTAGGGTCTTAGCCACATATTTATGTTGTTCACTCATCGCGGTACAAAGGTCGTGTTTATTCCTTATCGCCTAAATCTCTGTTGCAACTAATGAACACCTTCATGGTGATTAGTTAAATCAGCAGCCTCAGATTATGGGAGTTAATGATTCATCTTTGGAATATCTTGTGGTAAGGCAATGATTGTAAGCCAATACCACAAGTATCCACCTAGGATATTACAGAGTATAACATAACAGTTTATTTTTTCAGTTTAAAGCGGTGAATTAGTTACTCACCGCTTTTTTTTGTGCTTTAGTTTTCGCGTTGCAACCTTCCTAACGGCAGGCAAGCAGCATAAAAAAAGCCTTCAGAAATAGTTCTGAAGGCTTTTAAAGCAATTAGTTAGTTCTATTCTTATCCTAAAAACGGGTACTTATAATCTCTAGGAGAAACGAGTGTTTCCTTAATAGTTCTAGGAGATACCCATCTTAACAGGTTCAATGAACTACCTGCTTTATCATTGGTTCCAGAGCCTCTGGCTCCTCCAAATGGCTGCTGACCTACTACAGCTCCAGTAGGCTTGTCATTGATGTAGAAATTCCCTGCAGAATTTTCTAAAGCCTTCATAGCTTCTACTATGGCGTATCTGTCTCCACTAAAGATGGCACCTGTAAGTGCATATTCAGAGGTTTGATCTACTAGCTCTAGTGTAGCTTTCCAGTCTTTATCTTCATAGACATAAATGGTAATTACAGGCCCGAAAATCTCTTCACACATAGTTCTGAATTTCGGGTTAGAAGTTACTACCACAGTAGGCTCTACGAAGTATCCTTTAGACCCATCGTAATTTCCTCCTGCTATAATTTCTGCATCATCTTGTTCCTTTATGTAATCTATATAAGATGAAATTTTCTTGAAAGAGTTCTCATCTATAACTGCATTAATAAAGTTACCGAAATCCTCTGGAGATCCCATTTTGAATGACTTTACATCAGCCACTACCTTTTCTTTTACCTCTGGCCAAATGCTCTTAGGAATATATGCTCTACTGGCAGCAGAACACTTCTGGCCCTGAAACTCAAAAGCTCCTCTAGAAATACCAGTAGCCACTTCTAACGGGTGTGCAGAGGGGTGAGCTACTATAAAGTCTTTACCTCCAGTTTCTCCTACTATTCTCGGGTAAGTCTTGTATTTAGAAATGTTGTTTCCTATTTCTTTCCATAAATGCTTGAAAACTGCGGTGCTTCCAGTAAAGTGCAGACCAGCTAAATCTGGGTGGTTAAATACCACATCTCCTGCATCTGGGCCATCTACAGTAACCATGTTAATGACACCATCTGGTAATCCAGCTTCTTTAAATAACTCCATAATTACCTGAGCAGAATACACTTGAGAATCTGCTGGTTTCCATACCACTGTGTTACCCATAAGCGCCACACACGCTGGAAGATTAGCTGCTATGGCGGTAAAGTTAAATGGAGTCACACAGAACACAAATCCTTCTAAAGGTCTGTACTCAAGTCTGTTCCATACACCATCTCCAGACTCTGGCTGCTGTGCATAAATGTCTTGAATGTAAGACGCATTAAATCTTAAGAAATCTATAAGCTCACACGCAGCATCTATTTCTGCCTGATAACAGTTTTTACTCTGCGCCAGCATAGTAGAAGCGTTCATTTTAGCTCTGTAAGGTCCAGCTAGAAGGTCTGCGGCTTTAAGGAAAATAGAAGCTCTGTGTTCCCAAGACATGTTAGCCCAGTCTTCTTTGGCAGCTAATGCGGCATCTATGGCATCTTTTACATGCTGTTTAGTTCCGTAATTAAAATGACCTAACACATGCTGATGGTCATGTGGAGGACTCATGGTTTTCTTGTTTTCAGTTCTTACTTCTTCAGCCCCTATATACATAGGAACGTCTATAGTAGAGTTGAACATTTCTTTATACTTAGCTTGTAGTTCCTCTCTTTCAGGAGTTCCAGGAGCGTAGCTTAAAACCGGTTCATTGATAGGAAACGGTACATTGTAGATTCCATTTGGCATGTGTCGTTGTGTTTTTTTTGCGTTGCAAAGCTAATAAAAGTAACACGTTAATAAGGCACATGTTTATAATCTAGAATCGAGCTTAAAGGAGTGTGCCCCTTTAATTTTCACCTTGGAGATATCGGAGTGATATGGGTTAATAATCACGTTGAATTCCTGAGGTATTACAGCCGATGGCACCCGAATGAGCAGCTTATCCTTCACCACTCTCAGGTCATGAAATAGTTCTTGGGTTTTGGGAGAATAAGGGAGTTTCTCCCAAGACTTGGGAGTAAATTTAGAGTCGGCTTCTAGAACCTTGGCATTTTTAGGAAGTTCTAGTTCATAAAGCTTAAGATCGTCAGGTAGTAAA
Source organism: Flavobacteriales bacterium (assembly GCA_045104985.1). Lineage (GTDB taxonomy): Bacteria > Bacteroidota > Bacteroidia > Flavobacteriales_D > Sanyastnellaceae > ASP10-05a. Next base: position 85,076 of record JBGCDA010000064.1, read on the forward strand.
AAAGTATCTTGAACATGTACTAATTTTTCTAATAGGCATAAAGACCTATGCTCGGAGGTATAAATGATGCGCTCTCCTTTTTTGTGCCATCTGCCAGAGGCATATTCTCCGCCTATTCCAGAGAGTAGTGAGGACTCATGTTTGGCACGCGCCAGTCTAAAAACAGTCATAAGGTTTAGGCCACAAAGCTGTATTCTATTCTACGAAGCTCTTCTGATACTAAAGAAAACCCTATGCTGGTGTCTAGTAATGAAAATGGTGTGGTACCACCTAAGTGATTACTTGAATTTCTTAGCCAAGTGGTGAATTTAGTTATACTGCCGAATACTTCTATGCCCAACTTAAAGAGCATAGACAGCTCTATGATGCGCTCACTAGTATCTTTATCATAAATAGAAAGTTTAGAGAGAGAAGAATAAGAGGCTGGCAGAATTTCAGTCATTTCTTTCATGGAAAATCCAAACTCTTTAAGGAACAGCTTAAACTGTGCCTGAGTAACTCCGCTTCTTACACTTTTAATGATAGTAAGACGCTGAAGCGTGGAATCAAACTTATTTTTAGAATACACTAACTCTAGAGGAGTGAGTGCATTTTTACCGTAAGCTACTGCGGCTTCTTTTACCATGAAATTACGATCTGTCATATTTACCTATGCTTATTAGCAAATATACTATTTTTATCTGAGAAAAATATCTTTTCACACTTATTTAGCCTAATTCCATTGCACACCCCATAAGATGAGTAGCTATTATAGAATTAGTAAGAGAAAGGATATAAAAGGGGGGAGTTACTACTGGATTTCAGCAGTGAGGCCTCTTTCTAGAAGAGCTGTGCACATAGGCTCTAGATCGTCATACTCACCTTCTTTTACTGCACACTTTCCTTTAAAATGAACTAAGATCGTACACTGCTCAGCCTGAATAGGCTCATGCCCACAAACTTTAATTAATGCATCTATCACATCATCAAAGGTATGCACATCATCATTAAATAGAACTATCTTTTGAGATAGGGATTCTTCTAGCAGCACATCTGCCAGTTCTTCTGTTTGAGTAGAGAATTGGATATTCATAGCAGACACAAAGATAACTAATGCCATTTGATTTTTCAGACTAAGAACAGGCTAGAAAGTAACAATTGATTTTTAGTGACAATTGCTCTTGGTTTAATTAGATATTTCAAGTGAAAAACATCTAGTTTTGACCACTATATGAAAGCCAGTTTAATTTCTGATTTCCCGGGGCATGGAGCGGCCATATATAAGATCCAGGCACTTGGCTCTAAACTGTTCTCGTGCAGTTCAGATAAAATGCTGGCTTCATGGGATGTAGTAAAGAGAGAGCCAGCACCATTCAGTGTTAAAGCAGAAAGCGGGCTTTACACATTTCATATCAGTTCAGAGCGGTTATTTCTTGGTGGAACTTCTGGTCATTTGAACATCATAGATTTAGAGCTTAAAAAAGAAATTAAGAATCTAAAACTCCACATGAAAGGAGTCTACTCCATTTTGCCGTTAAAAGCAAAGGATCTGATAGTAACAGGCGGAGGAGATGGAATGGTACACTTTCTAGAGTATTCCAGTTTGGAGTTAATTAGAAGTATAAAACTGGGAGAGTTTAAGGTAAGAGATATTCATTATTTCGATGATTTGAACTCAGTAATGCTAGCATGTGGAGATGGCAGAATTAGAGAAATAGAACTGGAGTATTATAATGAGGTGCATGCGCTAAATGCTTCTGAAGAAAGTATAAATACACTAGCTCATTTCAAGCGAAAGAATTTACTGGTATCTGCTGGAAAAGACGGTTTTATTTCTTTTTGGCGGTTAGACAACAGAGAAAAAGTGGTGAGCTTTCCTGCACATTATATGGCCATTTATGATGTGAAATTCAATAATTCAGAAACATATTTTGTAACCTGTAGTAGAGATAAGAGCATAAAAGTATGGGATGCCAATACGCTGGAAGTCATAGATAAAATCGAGCGGAGAACCCATAAAGGTCATTCGCACAGTGTAAATAGTGTAGAGTGGTTAGATGACCACACCTTCATTTCTGCTGGAGATGATAAGATCATTAAAGAATGGAAGCTGAGCTAAATACATCAACTCTCTCTAAGCTAAAGAAACGTGCGTTTACTTTCTTAGTGGTTATGGCAGCGTTTCTAATAATGAAGTGGTTTGAGCCAGTGTATGAGGTGTATCTCTTATTCTATTTGAAGGTCATCAAAGGAATTTGGGCTTTAGTGCACTCTGTAACATTTGGGAAACTTCACTTGATTATACTGATAGTAGTTCTAATTAATTTTTTTAAACTATTTAAAGGCTACACATTCAAACAGTTTATGATAAAGCTGTGTTCAGGTATGCTGCTTATCATTAATATATTCTTCATTTTATGGGGATTTAATTATGCACAACCTACGCTAAGCTCTGCCGATAGCCTTTCTCTAGATCAGCTTTTTGAGCTAAATGAGAAAGCTTTATTAGAACTCAATCAGCTTAGAGGGCAAGTCACAGATCAGACTTTTTTGAGAGGAAATAAGTTGGACACCCCAGATGAAGACGAACTCTTAATTCAATTGGCCCTTCAGACTGATGCCTTAATTCCAGACGTGAGTCATTATACTCAACCTGTAACCGTCTTTAAAAATGGAGGACTGCGAATGATGGGAATAGGAGGGATTTACTTTCCATTTTCAGGAGAGGCATTGTATGATGGCTCTAGCCCATTGCTACGCAAAACCTTTACCTACGCCCACGAGTATTTTCATGCACAATCTGTAACAGGAGAAGATGAGTGCAATTATTTAGCATGGAAAACACTGGCTAATTCTGAAAGGCCTAGCTGGCATTATGCAGCTTATTTCGATTTGTATTTTACTACAGCTAGACTGTTAGATTATTCTAGTGATGATATAAAGCAGCAGGTGTCTGCCGCAGTGTGGTCTGATGTAGAATTTTTAAGGCAGGAACGCAAAGCATACGCTACGTGGTTTCACTCAGTAAGTGCTACTACTAATGATGCCTACTTAAAGATGTTAAGCAGTGAGGAAGGCACGGCCGCGTATGAAGGTTATGTGAAATGGGTGTACAGAGATTTATTGGGCACTTCTAACTAACACCAGCTCTGCACTAGTCACACCTTCAAAGTCTGTAGAAGTTAGCACTAGCTGTCTCTCTTTAACTAAAATAGTGTATTCATCTGAATATGATGCTCTTTCGAACTGGTAGGTGCATGTGAGTTCCATCTGCTCTGGGTTTAATTTCCACTGGCCATGGGCCCCAGATCTGTAAAAATTAGAATAGAGCAGGAGGCCATCATCTTTAAAGTAAAACACCATACTTTCAAGTTCCTCAGTGAGGTTGTTTTCCTGAGTTGGATCCAATGAAACGTTAGATAGATTTACTGCCTTAACGTTCCATTTTCCTAAAACATCAGAATTATGAATGCCATCACACGCTGAGAAAAAGCATGTGAGTGCCACTGCCATAATTAGCCAGGTAAGTTTACGCTCCATCATTTGATAAGTAGTCGGCTATGTCCATAATTTGCTCAGATTCCATAACTAAATCTAGCTGTTTATAGAGCTTGAGTAAAACATGTTCATTTTTTTTCATGCCATCGCTAAGCGCCATGTTTACCATGTGCTCTTGGCCTTTAGCATGTTCACACCACATGAGTTTAAAACGTTTATGGTCTAAGTCTAATCCTAGAAATAGACGTTTGTCTTCATCACTGGCCAGTTCATAAACCATAGGCAAGCGCATAAAATTCATATCCCACACATGCATATAACCAATGCCGAAGTAAGGGTATGTCCATTTTCTGAAAGTGATAGATTTAGAGTGCAGAGCTTCTTCTAATTCTGAATTTCTAAGCTTTACATGGTGAGCCATAACTTCGGTCTGATCAAATTTAGAAAAGGCAGCCCATCGTTTTTTAGAATTGTAATACTCATAATTTCCTAGACGTAACTTGTACTCAAAACCCTTATCCTCATTAAGAATGTAACCTGGATAATACCATTTATAGCCATTGTCTTTTCCATACTGAAGCTCCATGAGCATGGTAAAAATGCCTAGGCTGTAGCTACTGTAATCAGGATCATAAATACCCAATAAGCTAGCCATGCTCTTTTCTCCTAGGTCAAAATAGCTGCAGGCCACTAACTCATCGTCTTTGTACACACACACCTCCTGTGTGTCGAATACGCTGAACCTGAATCCACTATAGAGGAAATCATAAAGCGTGTTGTGTATGAAGCCTTGAAATTTAGGTTTTTGCAACGCATATAAACGTTCCTTCTCTGCAGAAATGTGTACTGGACCTATGGTGACTTTAAACGCGTCTAACCCTCTTCGCTTAATTTTTTTTAAAGAGCGCTTTAGCACATGCTTTTCTAAATTAAGCCTGATGTTCACCACAGAATAAATGTCGCTTTCTAAGCAGAGTACGTCCATTTTATAGAGCATGACAGAGCCTCTAAACCAGCCGCTAGCTAGAAACTGGTCGTATCTTTTAGAAGATAACTTTTGAGGAAAGTGGGTTTGAACTATCATAACTCTGCGTTGCAATGTAGTTTTTTTTCCTCCGATTTAGTAGAAGCGGGCTTATATTTGCCTCGAATTTGGTGAGAATGGAGCATCACTCCATGATCTTAAAAGGGAATTCAGTGAAAATCTGAAACTGTCCCCGCAGCTGTAAGTTCTATTTACAGGCAGTAAAATCTAATGGTCACTATGGCATGAAGCCACGGGAAGACCTTACTGCCTAGAATGAGTCAGAAGACCTGCCAGAGGAAATTAACGCGTAAACTCCTCGGGAATTGGGAGTTAAAGCACCATTAGAATACACGTAAATAAACTAGTTTGAAGCTCATTAGCAGTCTTCTAATTATGGTTAGTGTGGTTTCCTTAGGATTTGCTCAGAAAGACTCTCTTTCTACGGTGCGTCTTAAAGAATCACATGTCATCTATGCTACTACCACAGCTGGTGACAGGGCTTCTCAGGAGTTTTCTGCAGATTCACTCTTAGCTACAGGTGTGCAGGATTTAGCTTCTGCATTAAATGAGGCGTCTTCTGTTTGGGTAAGAAGCTATGGCTTGAGTGGAGCAGCATCGCCAGTATTTAGAGGCACTTCCTCATCTCACACCCAAGTATACTGGAATGGGGTAAATGTAAATTCAGCTACTTTAGGCCAAGCAGATTTAAGAACAGTAAGGCTTTCTTCAGGGCAGAGCGTGAGTGTGAATAGTGGCTTGGCCAGTTTAAATGATGGTAGTGGAGGGTTAGGAGGAAGTATTCATTTGAACGACAGGCTAAGTGCATCGGACCAACTCGTAGTGAATTTAGGAGCTGGCAGCTTTGGCAAGTTCATGGCTGGTATTTCTGGCAACTACACCTTAGGAAAGTGGCAGTTTAAAACTAGCGGGTCTTGGTTGGAGGCAGAAAATAATTTTGAGTTCAATAACACGTCTCTGTCAGATGATCCTATAGAATGCAGACAGGATGAGTATATGAGTGCCCTCACTATTTCTCAATCGGTAACACGTGCTATAGGTGAGCGAAATCTAGTTTCTGCCCATGTGCTGTATTCAGATTTAGAGAGAGGAGTAGCAGATCCTATCATTTCTGCCGAAGTAGATGGCGAGCTATTAGATCTTCATAAGCGTGCGTTAATCAATTGGAAACGCTCTGGCAAGGTCAAGCTAGAAGCTGTGGCTTATGCAGGTGAAGAGCAGATGACTTACCACCAAAATGTATTCAGTCAATACACCATTCTGTCGGCTGCAGCTAATGGTTCTGCCAAGTTTAGTATAAAAGACAAGCATAAGTTTGTTCTATCTTCAGAAAACACATGGAACAGTGTGAATAGTTCAGGTTTTGCTCAAGAACAGAATATTAGCCGTCATTCGGCCAAATTGAGATATGATTATCAGAAAGGCAAGTTTTCTACCCAAGTAATACTGAGAGAAGAGGTGTTTAGAAATGAGTTTTCTGAGCCTTTGGGAGCCATATCTCTGGCTTATGATTTTAACAACTCCATTAAACTGTTTTCCAGTGCAGGTAGAACGTTTAGGTTTCCAGGACTGAATGATCTGTTTTGGGTTCAGGGTGGAAACCCAGACTTAAGCCCTGAAAGTGGAGTGTCTCTAGAAGCAGGTACAGAAGTGAGCAGAAAACGAGCTAAATTAAAACTCACCTCATTTTTCAGCAGAAATAAAGACCTTATAGTATGGCAGCCAGCAGATGGCTTATTTAGTCCTGTTAATGTAGACCAAACTAGGATAATAGGTGCAGAAGCAGACCTTACATTGGCTAAAAAATGTGGCCAAGATACTCGCTTCACGCTGAATAGTAACATTTCGTATACGAAGGCTGAAGAGCTTATAGGTTCTGAATATCAGCAGCTGGCATTTAGACCATTATGGAATACAGTGCATCGGCTGCAGTATTCTAAAAAGAACATTGGAGCGCAGCTTTCATACAGTTTCATGTCTGAGCGTTTCGGCTTTAATAGTTCAGACTCACCTTTGGAGTCCATTCACTTGGTAGATGCTTCTTTTCATGCAGAGCTGCAGGCCAATACACATTTCACATCTAGAATAGAATTTAAAATAAACAACATATTTTCCGAAGCCTACGAGTTCGTGAGGTGGTTTCCTATGCCAGGAAGAAATTTTCAAATCAACTTAACTTTTAAAATCAAATGAAACAATTTACACTGGCCATGTTGGCTATAACCCTTCTTTTTTCATGTAAAAAAGACGATGATGAAGATCCTGTACAACTGCCAAGTACAGATGAACGTACGGTTATTATTGGCAATGAAGGGAACTTCGGATCTGGAAACGCAGAACTAGGTATTTGGGGACTAGAGTCAAACATATATGCCCATGGAGCTTACCAAGAAGCCAATGGAGAGGTTTTCGGAGATGTGTTCCAGTCTTATTATAGAGATGGTGATCGTGTTTTTTGGGTGATCAATAGTAGTGGTAAAATCATTGCCACAGATTTAGAAGGAAATAAAATTGGTGAAATAACTGGCCTAGGTTCGCCACGGTATTTTCTGCCAGTAGATGACCAGTTCGCGTATGTAACCGATCTTTTTAGTGGTTCTATTACCGTAGTAAATCACCAAACATTTGCTGTAGACCACATCATAAGTACCTTCGAAGAGGCCTCAGAAGAGCTTTTTCTAGTAGGAGATAAGGTCTATGCTATAGGTTCTACATTGGTAGATAATGTGAATTTTATTTACGACTACAGTGTTATAGAAATCAATATTTCTGATGAGTCTATCCAATACGCACCAGTGCCTCATTCTGTGAGAGATGCAGAGGTAAATGCCATGGGAGATTTACTGCTGGCAGGTTCAGATAGCGAGTTCGCTCCTAAGCTTAGTGTTTACAGCACTTGGGCTGGCACCTTTACAGATGGCTTAACTGAATTTTCTGCAGGGTCTATTTCTAATGTAGGTGTAAACACTTCTACTGGAGAGGTTTATGGGTTGTTAGACGGAGATGTCTATACTTTAGATATAGCCAATAATACCATGGAGCTTATTACAGATTTAGACTTAGGATTCGGCTATGGGTTCAGAGTAGACAACACTTTTAACGAAATCTACGTATGCGATGCAGCAGATTTTGTGAGCGATGGCACCGTTTATAGAATTTCTAACACTGGTTCTATTCTAAATGAAATAACTGCAGGGCCATTACCTAAAGATGTGTTAATTCCTTAAACTATCAGAATGCAGCATTCTGTAATCCAAGTTTTAATTATAGATTAGTACCATGAAGAAAATAGTATTATTCTGCGTTGCAATGTGCGCCATTGCAACGCAATTTTTAGCTCAAGACACAGCTACCACTTATGAAAACTCTCTGCTCTGGAAGATTTCTGGAAATGACCTTAAAGAGAACTCTTATCTGTATGGAACCATACACGTAGGAGATGCGCGGGTTTTTGATTATGGCGAGCCTTTAAAGGAAGCCATTAAAGAAGTAGATGCTGTTTATGGAGAAATAGATATGACGGATATAGCCGCTCAGATGAAAGCCATGAGCCGCATGATGATGGATAAAAATCTACCTGATATGGTGAGCGAAAAGGAGTATGCGCTCATTCAGGAGCAGGCCAAGGGAAATCCGGTTTCTATGATGATGAACAGGATTAAACCATTCTTTACTATGGCGGAATTGACTCGTGTGCTTATTCCATCAGATAGCGCTACGGTTTTAGATATGCATCTTCAGCAGTTAGCACTCAGCCTAGGGAAAGAAGTAGGCGGAATAGAAACATTAGATGAGCAGCTAGATGCAGTAGATAAAATTAGTCTTGAAGATCAAGTAAAAATGCTTGTAGAGTTTTGCGAAGAATTTGAGGAGCAGAAAGCAGATCTGATGTCTTTACTAGATATGTATCTAGCGCGTGACTTAAACGGCATGTGGAAGCTGAGTAAGGAAAGCATGGATGAAGGAGATTATGGTAAAGATTTCGAAATGAGTTTACTTACCGATAGAAATACAGTTATGGTAGAACGTTTAATGAAGAAAATGCCGGATCATTCTTTGGTCTTTGCGGTAGGAACACTGCACCTTCCAGGAGAAGATGGACTTATAGATTTACTCAGAGCGGAAGGGTATACTGTGGAGGCTGTGATGGGGCATTAATAGAACTGATCTGAACCCTCAGATTTTATTATTCTCCTTTCGGTTTAGAAAACTCCCCATCCAAAAAAGCCTTTTTCAATCCATCGGTTTCAGAACTAATGTCTTCTTTAGTAGGTTCATATCTAAAATCTGGCTGAATGCTTTCTGGGCTTGTTAAGTACTCAGAGGTACTGCTTAATCTAAGCACTGCTATAGAAAGTTTCAGTTTACTTCTAGGCATGGTGTAAGGAGTGGGGTCTCCCCAAGTTCCTCCATAAGGGCCTAGGCATGGCGTGCCATAAGTATTTCCTAAATCCAGCATATCAAACATTCCAGCGAACATGACACTGGCGCTTCCGGAGGCAAAGTTCATGAACAAGTGCTTCTCTCCTGTGAATGCATATCTCTTCTTTGGAAAGACATCTTTATAAAACACAGTATCTCTAGCACCTACAGGCAGCAAAGCCATTTGCCTAAACGCCCTCATCTTATCGTTTTTCTGGAAAAGATTCATCCTAGCCCAGCCAAAAGGACCTTTGAGTAGTTTGGTGTATTTTCTCTGAGAGAGATCACTCTTCACTAGTGAAATACTATACGGAGATAGCACATCTGGTCCATCTAAATAAGTAAATAGGTCTTCCATTCTCCACACGCTGCCTCCCAAGTTATACCTGAGGTCTATCACTAGACTATCTACTTTTTTACGTTTAATTTTTTTAAAGCTATTTCTCAGAAAACGACTGTATTTATTTTCAGATTTGGCACTGAACGAACCAACCTTTAAAAATGCTACACCATCAGTAAACGTAAGTTTGTATGGGTGACGTTTTTCTGTTTTGGCTTTTCTAATTTGTTTAAATGGTATGCCAGGATAATTGACAGTGGTGGTGTCACCTCCATTTACATAAACCACTTCATTGGTAGGTTTTACCCCGTAACGCATGGTTAGTGTTCTTAGAATCATTCCCGAAAGAATAACATTAGACTGGTAATAGGAGTTTCCCTCTAGAAATTTATATTCAGGAATGGAATCCATGTAGGATTTAATATCAATGCGGTTTACTGAAATAAGCTCGGCACCTTTAGGAATGAACCCTTCTTTATCTTCAGTAATGATGAACTGATCTTTTACCATCATTCCCCTAAAATTGAAATTTAGAATGCTGTCTGCCTTCATATAATTGAACAGACTTCCATAATTAAGAGTGGTGTGAGAGTCTTTTAAGCGTTGCAATAATCCTCCTACGATCAATGAAAAATCAGCTAGGGATATATCTTCAGTTATAGAATCGTATCGCCTTTTGAATTCGGCTTCAAATTCTAAGGAATCTATATAGTAAAACGGGTTTTCATGAGACGTAAAAAGCACCTCCTTTAAATCCATAAGATCGGCTTTTAAAGAATCTGCATCGTAAATAAGGTGTACTGGATTTTTAGACTGAGCGCTAGAGTTTTGGTACAACAAACAGCCTATTGCAACGCACAAAAGCGAAAAGCCGCTTCTGAAAACAGAAACGGCTTTTAAATTTATATTATTAGATAAAAAACTAATCTTCATCCTCATTTTTAGATTCTGGAGCAGTCTTAGATCCTTTCTTCACCTTGATAGTGATTTCTTCTTTTTTCTTATCGAAATCGATAGTAATAGAATCACCTTCAGAGATGTTAGAGTTTATAATCTCTTCAGCTAAGGCATCTTCTATGTGCTTTTGGATGGCTCTTTTTAACGGACGCGCACCGAATTTAGCATCATATCCTTTATCTGTAATGAAGTCCTTGGCAGCATCAGTTAATTTTAACTTATAACCTAACTCTTCTATTCTTCCATAAAGTTTAGCCAACTCTATATCTATGATTTTATGGATATCATCTTTACTCAATGAGTTAAATAATACCAGATCATCTACTCTGTTTAAGAATTCTGGAGCAAATGCTTTTTTCAGAGCATTTTCTATAACTCCTTTCTGATCATCTTTTAAACTTTGACTTTTAGCTTCTGTAGAGAAACCTACACCAGTTCCGAAATCTTGTAACTGACGGGCTCCTATGTTAGAAGTCATGATCATAATGGTATTCTTGAAGTCCACCTTACGTCCTAAAGAATCTGTCAACTGACCATCATCTAAAATCTGAAGTAGAAGGTTAAACACATCTGGATGCGCTTTTTCTATTTCATCTAATAGAACGATAGAGTAGGGCTTACGTCTTACTTTTTCAGTAAGCTGTCCGCCTTCTTCATAACCTACGTATCCTGGAGGCGCTCCTACTAATCTAGATACCGCAAATTTCTCCATGTACTCACTCATATCCATTCTAATGAGTGCATCTTCAGAATCGAATAGGTTTTTAGAAAGCTCTTTAGCCAATTGGGTTTTTCCCACACCAGTAGGGCCTAAGAAAATGAATGAGCCTATAGGTCTGTTAGGATCTTTAAGTCCAGCTCTATTTCTTTTTATGGCCTTAGCCACTTTAGCCACAGCTTCATGCTGGCCTATAACTTTAGTAGAAAGCTCTTCATCTAAACGCGCTAGTTTTCCACTTTCTTTTTCTGCTATACGCTGCACAGGAATACCGGTCATCATAGCCACTACTTCTTCTACATGGTCAGCTGTTACTGTTTCTCTGTGCGTTTTAGACTCTTCTTCCCATCTCTGCTTAGCTTCGTCTAATTTTTCTGTAAGCTGTCTTTCTTTATCTCTAAGTTTAGCAGCCTCTTCATACTTCTGACTTTTAACTACGTGGTTTTTCTCCACTTTTACTTCTTCTATCTGCTTCTCAATATCTAAAATTTCCTGAGGAACATTAATGTTCTTCAAGTGAACTCTAGATCCCACTTCGTCTAAAGCATCTATAGCCTTGTCTGGAAGAAAACGGTCTGAAATATATCTGGTAGTTAGCTTCACACATGCAGCTATAGCTTCCTCTGTGTAAGTAACACTGTGATGGTCTTCATAACGCTCTTTAATATTATTTAAGATCTGAATGGTTTCTTCTATAGAAGTAGGCTCCACTATTACTTTTTGGAATCTTCTTTCTAAAGCACCATCTTTTTCTATGTATTGTCTGTACTCGTCTAGAGTAGTGGCACCTACACATTGTATTTCACCTCTGGCTAGAGCTGGTTTAAACATGTTAGAAGCATCTAGAGAGCCTGAAGCTCCACCAGCACCTACTATAGTGTGCATCTCATCTATAAACAGAATTACATCTCTAGTTTTTTCCAGTTCGCTCATTACAGCTTTCATTCGCTCTTCGAACTGACCTCTGTATTTAGTTCCTGCTACTAAAGAAGCTATATCTAATGTTACTATTCGTTTTCCGAACAACACACGAGATACTTTTTTCTGAACTATTCTCAGGGCTAAACCTTCTGCTATGGCAGATTTACCTACACCAGGCTCACCTATAAGAATAGGATTGTTCTTTTTTCTTCTACTTAGAATCTGAGAAACACGCTCTATTTCAGCATCTCTACCTACTATTGGGTCTAGTTTGTTTTCTTCAGCCATTTTGGTAAGATCTCTACCAAAGTTATCTAGTACAGGAGTTTTACTTTTAGGATCTCCTTTTTTGCCTTGTCTTCCACCGCCAGCGTTTCCGCCACCACCAGAACTAAAAGGCGCGTCATCCTCCTCGTCATGAGCTCCAGGGAACTCACTTCTAGGAAGGTCTAATTCTTTATCGTTTGTCATAATTGCTTCGAATTCGTCTTTTGCTAAATCGTAATCTACTTGGAATGTAGCTAGAGATTTAGTAGCTACATTATCTTGATCTTTTAAAATAGAGAGCAGAAGATGTTCAGTGCCTATAACAGCACTCTTAAATAATCTAGCTTCTAAGTAAGTGATTTTTAATATTTTCTCTGCCTGTTTCACTAATGGAATAGTGCTCTTATCGTTAGAGACAGGAGCAGCAGAAGATTTTGTAGAAATCTCTATAAGCTTTCTCAGCTTTTTAATGTCTACATCTAAAGCTTCTAATATTTTTACAGCCGTACAGTCATTCTCCAGAATGATTCCGAGAAGGAGGTGTTCCACCCCTATGTATCCATGACCTAATCTAACAGCTTCTTCTCTACTATTAGTGATTACGGACCGCACTCGTTTTGAAAATTTCGCGTCCATCTAATTGTTTTCTTTACTTTAAAATATCTACCAATATACTGTTATACGGGCTATATCCAAATTTAGATATATGGTTTTGATAGAAAGTTGCCAAAAAGGGCAATTTTTCACCATATTTTGTGAATAATTACAGTCTTTTCAGAGCCCTTACTTTCTAAGTGTTCGGTACCTTCGTACGTTGAGCAAATTTGGTAATGAATTTAACGGAATCACTGGGCTAGACATTGTCTTCCTTTCTTTCCATTGTTTCATTTGCAACGCAAATTATATGCTAAAAATTTAAATCAGACTAAATGGCAGACGGAGAAAAAATAGTTCCTATAAGTATAGAAGAAGAAATGAAATCAGCGTACATCGATTATTCGATGTCCGTAATAGTGTCTAGAGCTCTTCCAGATGTGCGTGATGGCTTAAAACCAGTGCACAGAAGAGTACTTTATGGAATGTTAGACTTGGGAGTGCTTAGTAATAGAGCGCACAAGAAATCGGCAAGAATAGTAGGAGAGGTGCTAGGTAAGTACCACCCACATGGAGATACATCTGTATATGATACCATGGTGAGAATGGCTCAGGAATGGTCTTTAAGGTATCCTTTCGTAGATGGGCAGGGTAACTTTGGGTCTATAGATGGAGATAACCCAGCGGCCATGAGGTATACAGAGGCGCGTCTAAGAAAAATAGCTGAGGAAATGCTCAGTGATTTAGACAAAGAAACGGTAGACTTCAGACCAAACTTTGATGATTCTCTAAAGGAGCCTGTAGTGCTTCCAGCTAGAATTCCTAGTTTATTATGTAACGGAGCCAGCGGTATAGCCGTGGGTATGGCCACTAACATGCCTCCTCATAACCTTACAGAAGTTATAGACGGAACTATAGCTTACATAGAAGATAATGACATTACCATAGAAGGATTAATGCAGCACATAAAAGCTCCAGATTTCCCTACGGGTGGAGTTATATATGGCTATGAAGGTGTAAAAGAAGCGTTCGAGACTGGAAGAGGTAGAGTAGTTATTAGAGGTAAAGCCAGAATAGAAGAGACCAAATCTGGAAAAGAGGTCATTATAGTGGATGAAATTCCATATCAGGTGAATAAGGCCGATATGATTAAGAAAACTGCAGACCTAGTTAACGATAAAAAGATAGACGGCATTTCGGAAATCAGAGATGAGTCTGATAGAAATGGAATGCGTATCGTTTATGAACTTAAACGTGATTCTATTCCTAATGTAGTTCTAAATAAGCTGTTTAAGTATACAGCGTTGCAATCGAGCTTTTCTGTAAACAACATAGCCCTAGTGAAAGGAAGACCAGAGATGTTAAATCTAAAGGATTTGATCTCAAACTTTGTAGAGCACAGGCATGATGTGGTGGTGAGAAGAACTCAGTATGAGCTCAGAAAAGCCAAAGAAAGAGCACACATTTTAGAAGGATTACTCATAGCATTAGACAATCTAGATGAAGTTATAGCGCTAATTAGAGCCAGTAAAACTCCAGAGGAGGCTAGAGAAGGATTAATGAAACGTTTTGAGCTTTCAGAGATTCAGGCCAGAGCCATTCTAGATATGAGACTACAAAAGCTTACAGGTCTAGAAAGTGATAAGATCAAAGCGGAGTATGATGAGTTAATGAAAACCATAGAATACCTAGAATCTATTCTAGGAGATGAGGCACTAAGATTTAAGATCATTAAAGATGAGCTCATAGAAATAAAAGAAAAGTATGGAGATGAAAGAAGAAGCCAGATAGAATATTCTTCTGCAGATCTTTCTATAGAAGATATGATTCCAGATGAGGATGTGATTATTACTATTTCTCATGCTGGGTATATCAAAAGAACATCTCTCAAAGAATACAAAACTCAGAATAGAGGAGGAGTAGGGTCTAAAGCCAGTACTACTAGAAATGAAGATTTCTTAGAGCACTTATTTGCCGCTACTAACCATAACTACCTGTTAATATTCACTCAGAAAGGAAAATGTTTCTGGATGAGAATATTTGAAGTACCTGAAGGTTCTAAAACAAGTAAAGGTAGAGCCATTCAGAATTTATTAAACATAGAATCTGACGATAAAGTACTGGCATACATACCGGTTCTTAACCTTAAGGATGAAGACTATGTGAATAGTAATAATGTAATTCTATGTACTAAAAACGGAATGATCAAGAAAACAACTCTTGAAGCATATTCTAGACCTAGAACTAATGGAATTAACGCCATCACTATTAAAGATAACGATGAGCTACTAGAAGCTAAACTGACTAATGGAGAAAACGAAATAGTAATGGCACTTAAGAGTGGTAAAGCTATTAGATTCCCAGAAGAAAAAGTAAGAGCAGTAGGTAGAACAGCACAGGGTGTAAAAGGTGTGACTTTACAAGGGCCTAAAGACGAAGTAATAGGAATGATTTGCGTTACTAACGGAGATGAGTCTGACATCCTAGTGGTTTCTTCTAAAGGGTATGGAAAACGTTCTGCCATAGCAGACTACAGAATTACCAACAGAGGAGGAAAAGGAGTAAAAACCATTAACCTTACTGATAAAACAGGAGAGCTTATTTCTATTAAGAACGTGACAGATGAAGATGATGTAATGATCATTAACAAGTCAGGTTTAGCTATTAGAATGCAGCTGTCAGATCTGAGAACCATGGGTAGAAACACTCAGGGTGTGCGACTTATAAATCTGAAAGGAAATGATGAAATAGCCGCAGTGGCTAAAGTAATCCGCCAGGAAGAGGATGAAGAAGGAGAGCTACTAGAAGGAGAAGAAGGAGAAGTTTCTGCAGAAGGTGCTTCAGATACTCCAGGAGACGATACTTCAGAAGCAGAAGCAGGATCTGAAGAGGCAGATACTCCTGAAGAATAAACAGACATAACGTTAAGGTCTAAAAAGACTTAACTGCATTACATATTAAATCCCTTCTGAGCTTAAGGCTTGGAAGGGATTTTTTTATGTTCTACTTTTTTTTAGTGGTTATTTAGATGATGTAAAAGATTTATGGAGATGGTTTTTAGAGGTGCGTTGCAATGAAATTGGGTGAAAC
Organism: Flavobacteriales bacterium; assembly: GCA_045104985.1. Taxonomy (GTDB): domain Bacteria; phylum Bacteroidota; class Bacteroidia; order Flavobacteriales_D; family Sanyastnellaceae; genus ASP10-05a. The sequence continues at coordinate 100,907 of JBGCDA010000064.1, forward strand.
TTTTTTAGGAATCACTATAAGTAGTGAATGGTTTTGGTTTTGTGGGTTTTATATTTGAAGGATTACCTTTTGTATATCATTTGTTGGGTATGTGTCACTTGGTGATAGTTTAAGTGATCTCTTTCAGACGACTCGTTACGAATGGATTAAGGTAGTGATTGTTAAAAAATAGACATGTTGTGTATGTGTACCATGGTGTTCATATACTGTTGTTAGATGCAAGCAAAAACTAGAAACAAATAATTGACTATAATTTTCAAAATACCACCTATTCCCCTCTGAGACAATAATTTCATCCATGTAATTGAGATAGAAAAGATAGACGAAGATTTTGCAAATTTTATAGACGAAAAAATAAGACTAATCACGGAGGGATATACTGATACTGAAATCGCAAAAATCAAGAAAAGGTTATATGACTTTTTGCAACGCAAGAAGGGGACTACGATTGAAATGGGTGCGGTTGCTGAATTCATGGTTCATCTATATATGAACGAAAATGGTTACAAACAAGAATTCATTTTTTTCAATCTAGAAGAACGTTCGATCAAAAAAGGATTTGATGGATATTATACTATTGGAGATCAAGAATGGATTCTTGAAAGCAAATCTGGCACTATTTCAACTGCTGGCATTTCCCATGTATCCAAATTTTCAGAAGGTTATACCGATCTTAAGAAAAAGGTTAAAGATGCAGCTGGAAATAATCCATGGAGAAATGCATACTACCATTCATGTCATAGACCAGTGAACAGTGCTGATGACATAATTATAAATCTAAAAAACCTAGCTGAAG
>JBGCDA010000065.1:0-39728 GCA_045104985.1 Flavobacteriales bacterium
ATTAAAAAACCTGAAGCTGGCGAAGGTGCGGCCCAAGAAATTAGTTCAAAGGACTACGTAGAAGTAAGTTCAATAGGTATGAATTTTGAAATGATAGATGAAATTAGTTCTGGTTGGACAAGTTTCCGTTATTCTAATAAATCTAAAGAAACTCACTTTTTTATACTGGAAAAACTCCCAAAAGGAATAGGCATTGATCAATATCGAAAGGAGTTTTTGGGTCCTTTCAGAAAGGCATATGAGTTCTTCCTAAAGGGAGAAATTGAAACTGGAAACAAACAGTTTGAAGATCTACCAAGTTGGTCTTCAAATATGGAAATATGTGGTGGTGTAGCTTTAACTTCTCCAGGTAAAGTATCTGAAACTACTCTTTACTTAGAACCTGGAACTTATATCATGGAATGTTATGTTAGAATGCCTAGCGGTTTACCTCATATTTTTTGTGGAATGATGAAAGAATTCAGTGTAACCCGAAAAAAGAATATGATTAAAGAGCCTTCAGCTGATAGAGAGATAATCATATCTAGTCATCAGGGAATTACTTTTCTTGATAGCCTAGCTGAAGGAAGGTATAGGTTTTCTGTCGAATTTAAAGATCAGAAAATATATGAGCACATGCTTGGTCATGACATTAACTTGGTTAAAATTGATAGTATAAATCAAATAGAGACTTTAAGCGATTGGCTTGATCTTTCTGACTATTCTTCTTTTAGAACACCGGCTCCAGAAGGTCTTACATTTTTAGGAGGAGTTGAGGATTTATTCGTAACTAAGAGAGGATATTTTGATGTTTCATTGACCGAAGGACACTATGTTCTGATTTCTGAAATTCCAAATGCTAAACAACGAAATATGTTCAAGAGGTTTGAAGTTGTTTCGGATTGAGTAATCGCAAATTGATCGTCATCTAATATGGTAAAAGGTTGGTGGAAAAAAAAAGCCCGACTCCAGAGAGTCAGGCTTTTCAGTACTCGAGGCGGGACTTGAACCCGCACGGGCATGCGCCCACAAGATTTTAAGTCTTGCGTGTCTACCAATTCCACCACTCGAGCAGAATGTGATGGCAAATTTAGTGTTACAATTCATTGCAACGCTAAAAAAAATGAAGTAATCTTCAAAAGAATACTCACTCTGAGCGAAAGACGGGATTCGAACCCGCGACCCCGACCTTGGCAAGGTCGTGCTCTACCAGCTGAGCTACTTTCGCGTTATTAATTAAAAGATCGTTTTTCCGCAAATAGCGGGGCGCAAATGTAAGAATATTTATTAGTTGTGACCTAGAAATTATTTAGAAAATTCCTTCAGATTCTAAAATTGAAAACACTTTTAGACTGGCTCCTTTATTTCTATGCACGTAGTGCTGAGCTGCCGAGCCCATTTTTGTTCGAAGTGCCTCATCTTTAGCCAGTATTAAGAGGTTTTTAGTAGCATCTACAATGGTTTTAGCTGGTAAACTCCCTCCGAGTTGAGCTAGGTCTGTGGCTTCTTGAAACTTATCATAATTAGTCCCATGAACGAGTGGTTTACCCCAAACAGCTGCTTCTAAACTGTTATGTAGACCAGCGCCAAAGGCACCACCTACGTAACATAGGTCTGCATGCCTATATGTCCGATTTAGTAGTCCAATGCTGTCGATTATCAATACCCTACTTCTCTTAAGTTCATTGTCTTTAGCTCCTGAAAGACAAGCTGGAGAATGATGCTTGAAGCGTTCTAAAACCTCCTGGATACGCTCGGCATTTACTTCATGAGGTGCTATTATAAGTTTCCAATCGGAGTCTAGTTGATCATAAGCATTTACTAAAGCTTCTTCGTCTTGAGCCCAGGTAGAACCGGCTATGATCACGTGTGTATGTTCACAGTACTTTTTAATGCTTTCTACCTCCATAGATTTCTCTGCTATGGCTACAACTCTATCAAATCTAGTGTCTCCAGTTACAGTGGTCTTATTTATTTCTATTGAGTTTAAGAGCAACCGTGAAGACTCATTTTGGACAAAAAAATGGGTGATGCGCCTTAGGTCAGCCTTAAACAGGCTTCCATACCAATTAAAAAACCGCTGGTTCTGTCTAAAGATAGCAGATACCGAAAATACAGGTATGCTATTTTTAGAACAGAAGTAAAGCATGTTTTTCCAAAATTCATACTTAATAAGCAGAAGGACTTTAGGTTTATAAGTAGTTAAAAATGCTTTTACTTGCGCAGGTGTATCGAAAGGAGCATAGCACACATGCTCTACTAGTTCGTAGGAGCTTAGATGATTGAAACCACTAGGACTAAAAAAAGTTAACAGAATATCTTGCTCAGGATGAGAAGCTTTGATTAGTTCTATGACAGGCCGAGCCTGTTCGAATTCGCCTACACTGGCGCAGTGCACCCAAATAGGGTCTTCTAGCTCAGAAGATTCTGAGGCAGAGGTTCTTCCCTGAGTAAATTCTTTGAGTTTTTTATTAGAAAGTGAGAGTAGTTTAAGGCATAGCCAAACCAAAGAAGCGAACGCTGAATAGATTAGGCGCATTTCAGCAGATTAGTTATAAAGGTTACGCTTGTAAAAAGGAACTACCCAACCGACTTTGAATCCAAGCATGATGTCTAAGCGAGTTTCTCCTAGATCAGATGTTCCCGTGTCTATATTGTATTCCCTTCTAGATTGAGTAAATCCTTCTATTAGTTCTACTCCTATATACCAGTCCCCAAAACGTTTCTTGCTGAAAAACATCCACCCTACATTTTGAGAAATCATTAGCCCGTTAGAGAGCCGGTCATAGCCTTTTTTGTATTCCTCATCCAGCTGGGGCACATCATCTATCTGGTGCTCAAACCTGATATTATGTTGTAAAAAACCTACACCGAAAGTGGCTAAAATTCCAGATTCATTAGTGGCGTTTTTAAACCTGAAAAATTTCCCCACATCGCCACTAAAATTAAATCCCCTCTGCTGAATCAGCACCGAAGCAGCTCTTCCCTCTAGGCTTATGATCTCCCCATCTGCGGAAAGTAAATTTTGGATAAGCCCTGGTTCATTAACGTTATTACCAAAATTAAAGTTCACGTTTACCCCTAGGTAAAGTTTAGATAATCTTTTGGTTCCGAATGTAACCCCTAAGCCATGGAAATTCCCAAATCTATCACCCATATCCCCTCCTGGCTGGTGAAAAGTGTATCTAGGGCTGAAAAAAGTTTGGGTTTTTCCTTCTGTTTGTGCCTGTGAAATGGCACAGTAGAAGGTAATAGAAAGAAAAATTAAAACCTGCTTCATAAGAGAACGAAGTTACACAAATATCGATCACTCTACTTGATAATTCTGGTGATTATACTCGGTTCTAAGTCCTATTTACACCCGTATAAATTGGTATATTCGCAGCCTATTTAAGATAAATGAAATCAATACAAATGGTAGATCTCGTAAGCCAATACGAGAAAATACAGTCTGAAGTAGATCAGAAGGTCCTTGAGGTAATTAGATCTAGTCAATATATTAATGGTCCTGAAGTAAAATCATTCGCAGCTGAACTTTCTGAGTTTTTAGACGTGAAGCATGTCATTCCTTGTGCTAATGGCACAGATGCGTTGCAATTGGCCATGATGGCTCTAGGCCTAAAACCTGGAGATGAGGTAATAACTGCAAGTTTTACCTATGTGGCTACGGTAGAGGTGATAGGTCTGCTTGGTCTTACGCCAGTTCTAGTAGAAGTAGACCCTAACACATTTAATTTGGACTCTGAAGCATTCAGAAAAGCCATTACTTCTAAAACTAAGGCGGTAGTGCCTGTGCATCTTTATGGGCAGTGTGCTAATATGGAAGAAATATTAGCCATAGCCAAAGCGCATGATTTAGCAGTAATAGAAGATACTGCACAGGCCATAAATGGAGAATATACATTTTCAGACGGGACTAAAAAGAAGGCCGGCTGCATGGGAGATATAGGTACCATGTCTTTCTTTCCTAGTAAAAATTTAGGTTGCTACGGAGATGGTGGAGCTATTTTCACTAATAATGATGAGCTAGCCGTGACCTTAAGACAGATGGCTAATCATGGTCAAACAGTAAGGTATTACCATGATAATATAGGGGTGAATTCTAGGTTAGATAGTCTTCAAGCAGCCATTCTAAGAATTAAACTAAGATATTTAAATGAATACACAGCTGCACGTCAGGCTACCGCAGCTTTTTATGATGAGGCCTTTAAGGATGAGCCTAAATTAGATATCCCAGCTAGAGATACTCAAAGCACCCATGTGTTTCATCAGTACACTTTAAAAACGAATGGCGTAGATAGAAACGAAATGCATAAGTACCTGGCAGAGCACGATGTGCCTTCTATGATTTACTATCCCGTGCCAGTGCATAAGCAGAAGGCTTATGCTAATTCTAGATTTGACGATACTGACTTTTCATCCACAGATGATTTATGTGAGAGAGTTATAAGCTTACCTATGCAAACTGAGCTTGGCGAAGACCAGCTAAATCATATAGTAAGCACTGTAAAAGAATTTTTGAATAAATAAAAAAAATGAAGATAGCCGTAGTAGGAACTGGATATGTGGGCTTGGTTACAGGAACCTGTTTTGCAGAGACTGGAAATCAGGTCATTTGTGTAGATATAGATAAGGAAAAAGTTCAAAAGATGAGAGATGGAGTGGTTCCCATTTATGAACCACATCTGGATGTGTTTTTTGAAAGAAACATAAAGCAGCAGCGTCTTCATTTTACCACAGATTTAGCAGAAGCTATAAAAGATGCTGAGATTATATTCTTAGCATTACCGACACCACCAGGTGAGGATGGCTCTGCAGACTTAAGTTACGTGTTAGGAGTGGCAGAAGAGTTAGGTCAGTTAATTACAGATTATAAAGTAATTGTAGACAAAAGCACAGTTCCTGTGGGAACAGCAGAAAAAGTAACTGCTGCAGTGGCTAAAAATGCCAAGGTAGATTTTGATGTGGTTTCTAACCCAGAGTTTTTGAGAGAAGGATTCGCTGTAGATGACTTCATGAAACCAGACAGGGTGGTAGTAGGTACAGAATCTGAACGTGCACAGAAAGTCATGAAAGAGCTTTACGGCCCATTCATCAGACAGGGAAATCCTCTTATATTTATGGATGAGAAAAGTGCAGAGCTTACTAAGTATGCGGCCAATTCCTTTCTGGCTGCTAAGATCACCTTTATGAATGAGATAGCTAACTTTTGCGAGCTAGTGGGAGCAGATGTAGATAAGGTAAGATTAGGAATGGGGTCTGATACCAGGATAGGGAAGCGCTTCTTGTTTCCAGGAATTGGTTATGGAGGCAGTTGTTTTCCTAAAGATGTTCAAGCATTGCAACGCTCAGGAAAAGAAGCAGGTTTCGATTTTAAAATTTTAGATAGTGTTATAGAAGTTAACGACCAGCAAAAAACTGTATTAGCCAAACCTATCTTGGCTTATTTCAATGGAGATTTGAACGGTAAAAAAGTAGCGCTTTGGGGCTTGAGTTTTAAACCAGATACTGATGACATTAGAGAAGCCCCAGCTTTATATATGATAGATGTGTTAACCAAAGCGGGAGCAGAAATAGTGGCATACGATCCAGAAGCCATGCCCAATGTAAAAAACCGTTTGGGAAATAAAATAGAAATGGCTCCCGACATGTACACCGCATTAAATGATGCAGACTGTTTGCTGATCTGCACAGAATGGTCGGCTTTTAGAAATCCAGACTTCACTATCATAGAAAGAAAGCTGAATAACAAAGTCATTTTTGACGGAAGAAATCTTTACGATTTAGATAAAATGAACCGTTTAGGCTTCAGATACAGGTCTATAGGTAGAAAAGAAATAAACGCATAGCAGTATGAAACGAGTAGTAGTTACGGGAGCAGCAGGTTTTTTAGGCTCACACTTATGTGATAGGCTAATTAAGGAAGGGTGCCAAGTAGTAGGGGTGGATAACCTTATTACTGGAGATCTGAAAAACATAGAACATCTGTTTAAAAACGATCAGTTTACATTTCAGAAAAACGATGTTTCTAACTTCGTTCACATTCCAGGAGATTTAGATTTTGTCTTTCATTTTGCTTCTCCAGCTAGTCCTATAGATTACCTTAAAATTCCTATCCAGACTCTAAAAGTGGGCTCGTTAGGAATTCATAATTGCCTAGGTTTAGCTAAGGAAAAAGGTGCAGGTTTAATGATAGCCTCCACCTCTGAGGTATATGGAGATCCTACGGTTCATCCGCAGCCAGAGAGTTATTGGGGAAATGTGAATCCGGTAGGGCCCAGGGGTGTATACGATGAGGCCAAGCGTTTCCAAGAAGCCATGACTATGGCTTACCATACTTATCATGGTGTAGACACCAGAATAGTAAGAATTTTTAATACTTATGGCCCCAGAATGCGATTAAACGATGGACGAGTTCTTCCTGCGTTTATAGGTCAAGCGCTTAGAGGAGAAGATCTTACAGTGTTTGGAGATGGTAGTCAAACTCGGTCTTTCTGCTATGTAGATGATTTAATAGAGGGAATAATCAGGCTGGCTCACTCTGGACATAATGAACCAGTGAACATCGGAAATCCAGATGAAATTACTATTGGGCAGTTCGCAGAAGAAATAGTAAAACTGACAGGCACTGATCAGAAAATCATTTATAAAGATTTACCAGTAGATGACCCCAAGCAGCGCCAGCCAGACATTACTAAGGCTAAAGCACTTTTAGACTGGGAGCCTAAAGTAAATAGAGCAGAAGGCTTAAAGATTACGTATGAGTATTTCAAGTCTCTACCAGAAGAAGAATTGTATAAGAAGGACCATAAGTCATTCGAAAATTATAGCAGGTCATAGATGAGTTATTTCGCACATGAAACTGCTGTAATAGATGAGGGCTGCATCATAGGAGAAGGCTCTAAGATTTGGCATTTTAGTCACATCATGAGTAATGCCGTTTTAGGTAAGCGTTGCAATGTGGGACAAAACGTAGTCATTTCTCCAGAGGTAATTCTTGGAGACAATGTAAAGGTTCAAAATAATGTATCTATCTACACAGGAGTAACTTGTGAAGACGATGTGTTTTTAGGCCCATCATGCGTGTTTACCAATGTGATGAACCCAAGAAGTGCAGTAAATAGAAGAGGAGAATACCTCAAAACAACGGTAAGGAAAGGTGCTAGCATAGGGGCTAATGCCACCATAGTCTGTGGAAATGACATTGGGAAATTTGCATTTATAGGCGCTGGCACTGTAGTAACCAAAGAAGTAAAACCCTACAGCTTAGTGGTAGGGAACCCTGCCCGGCATATAGGATGGATGAGTGAATTCGGGCATAGACTAGAATTTAAAGACGGTAAAGCAGAATGCCCAGAAGGCAAAGATATTTATAGTTTAGAAAACGACCAAGTAAGGAAAGTATAACAATATGATTTACGATAAGTTATTGAAAAAAGAAGCTACACTAGCTGTAGTAGGTTTAGGGTATGTAGGTTTACCTATAGCGCTAGAATTTGCCAGAAAGATTAAGGTCATAGGTTTTGACATTAACGCTGAACGTGTAGAAATGATGAAGCGCTCAGAAGATCCTAGTGAGGAGTTAGAGGCTAAAGACTTCGAAGGGTGCGATATAGAATTCACTGCTAATGCTGAAGACTTAAAAAAGGCAAACTTCTTTGTGGTGGCAGTACCTACTCCCATTAATGAGAATAACCTACCAGATTTAAGGCCCGTTTTAAGTGCAAGTGAAACTGTAGGTAACGCTTTAAAGAAAGGAGATTACGTAGTATATGAGTCTACAGTTTATCCAGGATGCACTGAAGAAGACTGTGTGCCAGTTTTAGAAAAACTGAGCGGCCTTAAAATGACAGAAGATTTTATGGTAGGTTACTCACCTGAGCGTATAAACCCTGGAGATAAGGTAAATACGATTAGAACTATAGTAAAGGTAGCGGCTGGATGCTGTGCAGAAAGCTCAGATGAAATAGCTAAAACTTACGAGTTAGTAGTAGATGCTGGAGTGCATAGAGCTAGTAGCATAAAAGTGGCAGAAGCCAGCAAGATCATAGAGAATACACAGAGAGATATGAATATCGCGCTCATTAATGAGTTGAGCATCATATTTAATAAGGTAGGTGGAATAAACACTTATGAAGTGTTAGAAGCGGCAGGAACCAAATGGAATTTCCTTAAGTTTTCTCCAGGATTAGTAGGCGGACACTGCATAGGTGTAGACCCTTACTATTTAGTACATAAAGCTAAGAACCATGGATACCATGCTAAGGTAATTAACTCTGGTAGGTATGTGAATGACTCTATGGGCTTCTATGTAGGAAAACAAACTGTAAAAAAGATTTTAGCTCAGGGAAAAAACATCCAAGATTCTAGAGTATTGGTTATGGGTGCTACGTTCAAAGAAAATGTGAGTGACATCAGAAACACCAAGGTCATAAATGTAATTAGAGAGCTAGAATCATTTAGTGTAAATGTAGATGTAATAGACCCATGGGCCAGTTCCGACCAGTTTCATGAGGAGTATGGTGTGCATCTCACTGAAAAACCAGATGAAAAAGCTTATGATGCAGTAATAGTAGCTGTTAACCATCAGGAGTACATTAACATGAACACAGAAGATTTTAAACAACTATTCAATGATGACAAAGGTGTGTTCGTAGATTTAAAAGGTGTATTTAGGCACCTACAAGAAGACTTCGAGTACTGGAGTTTATAGAGCTAACAACTAAAATCAGCTTTAACATGAAAAATATACTAGTTACAGGAGGTGCAGGATTTATAGGAAACCATCTGGTTAAATTGCTGGTGAAAAAGTATCCAGAATATACCATAGTGAATTTAGACGCACTCACTTATGCAGGAAACTTGGCCAGTTTAGCGTCAGTCCAAAACGAGTCGAATTACAGTTTTGTCAAAGCTGATATTTGCAACGCTGAACAGCTACATGCTGTGTTTAGTCAGTATGAAATTACTGATGTCATTCATCTGGCCGCAGAAAGTCATGTAGACAGAAGTATAAGCTCTCCTGATGTGTTTATAAAAACCAATGTTTTAGGAACTACCAACTTACTGAATGCCGCCAGAAGTTACTGGGCAGATGATATGAGAAAGCACCTGTTTTACCATGTAAGTACAGATGAGGTGTTCGGTTCTCTGGGAGATGAGGGTTTTTTCACTGAAGAAACGGCTTATGATCCTAAAAGTCCTTATTCCGCCAGTAAGGCATCATCAGATCATTTAGTTAGAGCTTATGGTCATACTTATGGCATGCCTTTCATTATTTCTAACTGCAGTAATAACTATGGTTCTTTTCAGTTTCCAGAGAAGTTAATACCTGTAGTAATAGACCACATAAAGGAGAAACAGCCGATACCCATATACGGCACTGGGGAAAATGTAAGAGATTGGCTCTGGGTAGAGGATCATGTAAGTGCTATAGACCTTATTTTTCATAAAGGAAATCGTAATGAAACTTACTGCATAGGAGGCCAAAACGAGTGGTCTAATCTGGAACTCGTAAAATTGCTTATAGCCATAACCGATAAAGAACTGGGCAGAGAAGAGGGCAGTTCTCTTGATCTAATTAGTTTTGTGAAAGACCGTGCAGGCCATGATTTTAGGTACGCCATAGATAGTTCTAAGCTTACTCGTGAGTTGGATTGGAATCCAAGCGTACTCACTGAAGAAGGAATGGAGGCCACCGTAAAGTGGTATTTAAATAATCAAGAGTGGTTAGATGCAGTTAAATCTGGAGAATACCGTACCTTTTACGAGTCTCAGTATGTAAAAAGGTAACTTTCATGTCTCTCATAAAACGTATTTTCAGAAAAAGGAAAAAGCAAAAGTCTGCAGATCTTTCTTCTTTGCAAGTAGACATGCATTCTCATTTTCTTCCGGGAGTAGACGATGGGGCTGAATCTACTAATGATAGCCTTGATCTTATGAGAAGATTAGAGCAGCTGGGTTATAGACACTACATAACCACCCCACATATCATGAGTGATGTGTATCCTAATGTGAAGCAAGATCTATTAAAACGTGCTGAAATTTTAAGGGAAACACTATTAAGGTCCGATATTAAAGCCACTTTAGAAGTTTCTGCTGAGTATTTCCTAGATCAGCATTTTATGGAGCTTATTCGCCAAAATGAACTTATGCCTTTTGGAGATAATTACATCTTATTCGAGATGTCTTTTATAGATAAATCTCCCTTATTACAGGATGCTATTTTCGAACTCCAGAGTGCAGGATATACACCTATTTTGGCTCATCCAGAACGCTACTCTTACCTTCATTCTACTCCTGAAATTTATAAAGAGCTTGTAGATCAAGGGGTTCATCTTCAGGTAAATATTAACTCGTTTACGGAACACTATTCTACTTCCGTAATGAAAATGGCAGAACGTTTAGTAGATAGGAAGTTAATAACCTTTCTAGGAACAGACTGTCATCATACTGGCCACCTTTCACTTATGAAAACTGCTTTGACATCTCCATATCTCCACAAACTTTTATCAGATAACTGTCTTCTTAATAGTAGTCTTTTTCCTCAGAATTCTTAACTTGCCACTGACTTTAGTTAAACATGAAAAAATCACTGTTTTAATTTGTGCTTTCCGCGTTGCAATTCCTTGAGAAATGCTACTTTCTGATTTTACAAGTGCCATTGAGCATTTTAAAAAAAATCAGTCTTACTATCCCCCACAAGTTTTAACCAAATTCTTTTTTGTAGAATGAAGGTCTAGGTAATAGATTTATAGTTTAGATCCAGTTAAAAATGCTGGTTCCTGCATTAAAATAACAATTGGCTTGGTGAATTCAACCCAAATAAGACAAGTGTTTAGCGGTTAATATAGAAAATAATGAAGCGTAATTTAGTGTTGTTTGTTTTGAGTGTTCTTGCTATATCAGTTTGTGCACAGGATGTTTATAAACCCATAGAAAGTAGGGGAGAAATGCCAGAAGACTTTGTGCTAAAGTCTTCTGAAAAGTATTCTGAAGCAGTAGAGGATCTAGGTCAATATGGCTCTAGAGAAACTCAAAACAGAAAAGAGTTTTTATTACAAAGTAATTATTCCATAGACGCTATGCTTCGTGGGGGTCAAATACTCTACAATGACTCTATTTCAAATTATGTAAAAAAGGTAGCGGATATCATTTATCAGTATAATCCAGACTTACCTGAGGAGCTGAGGTTTTATGTAATGCGCTCATCCGCCACTAATGCTTTCAGTACTAACCAGGGAATTGTTTTTATTACCACGGGACTTATAAGTCAACTAGAGAACGAGGCTCAGATGGCATTTATATTATGCCATGAGATTTCTCACTATGTAAAAGAACACACTATTCAGAGTTTTTTAGAGAAAAAAGCCAGTTCTAGACGTGTTAATAGCAGAAGTTCCTATGATGCTTATGTAGCATTAATGAGTAAATACTCTAAAAGTCAAGAGTTCGAAGCTGATTCAGAAGGGTTAGATTATTTCATAAAAACACCTTACGATCATAATGAGGCATACACTGCCTTTGATGTTCTGCACTATAGTTACTTACCTTTTGATGAAATTCCTTTTGACCCAGACTTTTTCGCCAGCGATTACTTTCTGATTCATGACGACTTGAAATTAGATTCTATTAATCCAATAGATGTTTTTAATGAAGACTATGATGATAGTGAAAGCTCCCACCCGAATGTATGGAAAAGAAAAGAAAAAATGGATTCTCTTCTAGAAGAGGATGATCAGAAAACGGGAAATTGGTTTTTAGCTGGAGAGAATGAATTTTTATCAGTTAGAGATTTATGCAGGCGAGAAGGAATTAGAATATACTTGCTCCAGGGCCAGTACCATAAGGCAATCTATAGCAGTTATCTGTTAATGAATAGCGAGTTCAATGATGAATTTGCTGAGATTTCAGTAGCTAAAGCACTTTATGGACTTCATCAGCATGATGCGTTCGGAGAACTCAGGGAGGTATTGCCTAGAACTAAATACATTGAAGGAGAAAGCACAAGACTAGTCCATCTACTTAATGAATTGGAAGAGGAAGAGCTGGCGGTTTTAGCCATCCAGAAACTTTTTGGAATCACTCAGAAATATACTGAGAATACTTATTATAAGTCGTTACTGGAAGATGCAGTGTACGATTTAGTTTTCGAACAAGATTTACTAATAGATGATTTCAAAACTTCTTTACCAGAACAAAAAGTTGAACAGGAGTTGATAGCTGATTCCTCTGCTGCAGATAGCTTATCAGTCTCTGAGGAAAAAGAGAAAGTAGAAAGACGGAGATCTGGGAAATACGGTAAAATAGAACAAGCTAAAACAGAAGTAATTACTACTGATGAAGGTGAAGTGGAAATAGAACCTCGAGAAGCCGTTAGTTTTTTCAAGTATGGTCTGGTAGAGGTATTAAAAAATGAGGAATTCAAAACATATTTTCAAGAAATCTCAGATGACTATGAAGCTATAGAAGACGAACAAGATTCAATGACCAGCAGAGAGAAATGGAATAAGAAGAGGGCAGAGTCCACAGCCCTGGAAAAAAGAAATAATCAGATCATAAGGAATGGCACTAGTTTAGGTATTGAGGAGGCTATAATATTCGATCCTGAAGTCTATTTGTACGATGTGAAAGGAGACAAGGATTATTTAGCCTCTGAGAATAAGAAGGTCGGTTTTGCTGATTTGCTTTTAGATTATGCTAATGAAAAAGGAGTAAATTATGAAATCCTTTGTTTTGAAACCGCAGATGATCCGAATACAGAATTTTATAATAACATGTCTCTATTATCTGCATGGAGTTTTGAGGCGAATAACCTTGAGGATGCAGAAGTGGACATGATACCATTAGAAGGTGAACACATATCTGGAGTAATCGAAAATACAGAAAAACGCTATTTAGTGGTTACAAGCTTACTTTACTTTCCTGAGAAGAGAGAGGTAGAGTCTTCTACATGGCTGTTATCAGCACTTATATGGCCTACATTCCCATTTACTGTAGCCGCAGCTTCTACACGAATAAAGAATAACATTCATTATTTAAAGGTGTTAGATTTAGAAACAGGGAGATTAATTCATAGAAGTTACAGAGATCTAGAGGTGAGGATGAATAAAAAGGTATTAAAAGCTGTCGCTTACGATACCATAGAGCAGCTTACTAGAGAAAAGAAGTAGGGTGTGTCACTTCGGTTAAGATAAGCATCAGAGAAAGATGCATTATAGAAGAAAAAAGAAAAGTTGAAAAATGTGGTCGGTCAAACACCACTTAATAAAACGCCAGAATGAAGAGGTTTCTAAGACATAAATTTAGACAGGTAATAATAGGAAGTTTGCTCATGCTTTTAATCAATTATACCAGCTCCGCCCAAAGTAGCGGGTACCTTGGTCAGCATGTTCAAATTGAAGCTACTTTCGCTCCATCTCTTAACATAGGTTTTCTATCTCAAGTAGTTTCTTCGCAGTTTCCAAGTAGTTCTTCTAAATCTATTGAAAATGATGAGGGCGTACTTTTGGGAGGTAGAAATAACGGTGTAACTGGAATAAATGTTTTCAATGGATCTGAGTTTTCTTTATCCTATGTAATCTCAAGAAAGGCTACTTTAGGATTGAGCTATGGAGCTTCTAGGTCTTATGGTTTAGCCGTTATAAGAGAATTCGATCCCTTTTTTGGATTTACTAATGAAAGCACCCATTCGGTGCCCTGCCAAGTACAATCTATTCAACTTAAAGGAGATTATTTCTCGGCCATTGCACCTTTGCAGAGATATTATAGAGTAGGAATTGGGCTAGATTTTATTCGCACAGATATGCCATCGGCTGATAGAGCTATTAGGTCAAACAGAAAACTCGGGGATTACCAAAAAGTGCTACCATTTTTTGCATTAGGAATAGGAGGTAACTACTTTATTATAGATAATTTGTATTTGTCTTTAGGACTTGATCTTAATATTTCACCTTCTATATTCAGAATAGATCAAATAGATGATATCTCAGATTCAGAAATGGATTTTCTACCTTATAGACACTTGTTTACTACCAGAATTCTTCAATACCAGTTAGGTATAGGACTTTCTCTCTAGAAGATAAACGGTTATTCTCCCACCTCTGCCAATCTCACCACTAAACCATCCAGCTCATCTGCCAAATGAAGTTGGCACCCTAATCTAGAATTATCTTCTACATGAAAGGCTTGATCTAGCATATCTTCTTCATCATCAGAAGCATTGTGTAACTCATGATCGCTCTCTACATACATGTGGCATGAAGCACACATGGCCATTCCTCCACAGGTGCCTTCTACAGGCAGCTCAGCAGCTTTACACAACTCCATCATGTTCATGCCCATATCTGTGGGGGCATCCAATTCATGAGACTTACCTTCTCGGTCTATTACGGTGACTTTAATCATGTTTCTTTTCAGCGTTGCAACGCGCAAAAATAGCTAGAATTAAACTAGTGTGGTTATTATAAAAAGTACATTCAAATTAAAACCCCTGTACGCCATTTACAGTAGTATACTTCAATACGAGATTTTTATCAGGGTTAATCCGTTTAAATGCACTCTGAACCATGAGAGTAGCCTCATGAAAACCACATAGAATGAGTTTCAATTTGCCTTCATAAGTATTTACATCACCTATGGCATAAATGCCAGGGATATTAGTAGAATAGTCCAATGTATCTACTTTAATGGCATTTTTTTCTATCTCTAAGCCCCAGTCTCCTATGGGTCCCAGTTTAGGGCTTAGACCGAATAAAGGTACCCAATGGTCTGTAGAGATGGTTTTTTCTCCATCGGCTTTTGTTTTAATGGTAAGCTCTTCCACTTTACCATCACCTGTAATGCCTATAACTTCAGCGTCTGTGAGGAGGTTTATTTTTCCTTTTTCTGCCAAGTCTAAAACTTTTTGAACACTGTCTAAGTGACCTCTAAATGTCTGGCGTCTATGCACTAAAGATACAGACTTGGAAACCCCTTCTGCTAGAAAAATGGCCCAGTCTAGAGCAGAGTCTCCACCACCTGATATTACCACGTCTTTTCCTCTGTAAAACTCAGGGTCTTTAATGATGTATTCTACACCTTTGTCTTCAAAATCAGCCAGGTTGGGAACTGGTGGTTTCCTCGGCTCAAAAGAACCTAACCCGCCTGCTATGGCTACTATAGGTGCTTTATGTTGAGTGCCTCTATTAGTAGTCACTATAAATTTATCATCATCTGTTTTTTCTATAGTTTCTGCCCTTTCGCCTAATGTAAACTCCGGTTTAAAAGGTTCTATCTGCTTCATAAGATTATCTACCAAATCCCCAGCTAATACCTCAGGAAAGGCGGGAATATCATAAATAGGTTTTTTAGGATATATCTCTGAACATTGTCCGCCAGGCTGTGGCAAAGCATCTATGAGGTGACACTTTAATTTTAGCAGTCCTGCCTCGAAAACAGTAAAGAGCCCGCATGGGCCAGCCCCTATAATGATGATATCAGTTTCTACCATTTTTTTAGAAATTTTCAGCAAATTTATAGCTTATGGCTTGGGTAGTCTCACTAAACTTGCACGAAAGCTTTATTTTTATCAAAAATTAAATTACTATGATTAAATTCTATCTTTCTATAACTGTTTCTCTTATTATGCTTAATCTGTTCGGCCAATGCGAAGATGGAAGGTATCAAGAACTCATCTTTTCTGACGTAGATGTGCAGTCTGATATTCTGTACGGAAATAACATAAATTATATAGGTGAGGCACAGGATCTATTTCTAGATGTGTATACACCAGCGGAAGATACTGAAACTATGAGGCCGCTTGTAATCATGGTTCACGGAGGAAGTTTTGTTTCAGGTAGTAAAAATGGTCCAGATGTGGTGCCATTAGCTAATGACTTTGCAAGGATGGGATACACTACTGCTTCTATTCAATACAGATTAGGGATTCCCATTACTTTGGCTTTAGGGCAGCCTGCTACAGAAGCTGTGGTTAGAGGTTATCATGATTTTAAAGCAGCTGTGAGATTTTTTAGAAAGTCAGTAGTAGAAGATGACAATCCTTATGGTATAGACCCAAGTCAAATTTATGTGGCTGGTGTGTCTGCAGGTGGGTTTGTAGCACTCCATGCAGCTTATATGGATGATATTAGTGAAGTACCAGAAATCATAGATTTCTCTGCTGAAGGGCTAGAGGGTGATTTGGAAGGTCAGTCAGGTAATGACGGTTATAGCTCAGAAATAAGTGCCGTAGTTAATATTTGTGGCGCCATCGGGGAGACTGACTGGATTCAAGCTGGAGATGAGCCTGTACTTAGTTTTCATGGCACTGAAGATGCTACGGTTCCCTTTGGTACAGATATCTTAGAGCTTCTTACATTTCCAGTACTAGAGGTAAGTGGATCTTCATCAGTTCATGAAAAAGCAGAGGAGGAAGGACTTACCCATTGTTTTGAGATTCATGAAGGAGCAGGCCATGTGCCTCATGTCACCAGCAGTGAGTATTACGATACCACCAGAATAGTAATGACCAATTTCCTGGCACACTTTGTTTGTCCAGATGTGGATTTAGCTTGTTCTTATTCTCCGCTGGTTGGTATTGAAAATGAGTTTGGAGTATTGAATCAGAGTTTTCTAGCATTTCCAAATCCTGCATCTTCGCAGTTAAACTTGATCTTACCGATGTCTTCTAAAACATCTGTTTTAGAATTAAGAGATCAAACAGGAAGAGTGGTAGGGCTGTGGCAGATGAATGCATTTACGGAAAGACTAGCTTTAGATGTTACTGAGTTTGCTCAAGGGCTCTATTCGGCTTCATGGAGTGACGGTAATCTGAGAAAAACCACTAAGGTGGTTATAGTTCCTTAGTAAAGAGGGAGAGCAGGCCACAGAAGATTTGGTATAGCCTAGATATTGAAATTAAAAGTTAGTCTGTGTTAAAGAGCTAGTTCAGGATTTACCGCTACTACACTAGTAACTTCTGGAGCGGCAGTTTTCACTGATTGTTCTACACCGGCTTTCATAGTCATCATACTCATAGAACAGCCTATGCAGGTGCCATGCAATTTTACTTTAACCACTTTTTCAGCTGTAATTTCTACCAAAGAAATATCTCCTCCATCTGCTTCTAAATAAGGTCTAATCTTACTAAGTGCTTCTAGTACTCTGGACTCTAATGTTGAATTCATGGATCAATTTAGTTGCAGTGCAAATTTAACACATACTGTATCTCAATTGTGTATTAAGTAGAACAATTCTAAATAGCTCTAATGTCAGAACTCAAAGATATATCCTGTTTCGAATCCTCATCTTTCTTCTATGCTAAAGAGAACTTACTGCCTTTTCTAAATTAGAAATAAGTTTATCCAGTTCCATTCTGGCAGGTGTATTCTCCTGAAGTATTGCGGGTCTGCCAGCATCTCCTGATTCTCTAATACTTTGTATTAAGGGTAACTGTGCTAAAAGTGGAACATCCAGTTCCTGAGCTAGCTGTTTTCCGCCTTCTTTTCCGAAAATAAAATATTTGTTATCTGGAAGCTCTGCAGGAGTGAACCAACTCATGTTTTCCACCAGTCCTATAATGGGCACATTAATGCTCTCCATTTTAAACATGTTGATTCCTTTTCTAGCGTCTGCTAAAGAAACATCCTGAGGAGTAGTGACTATTACAGCGCCAGAGAGAGGCGCAGTTTGAACTAAGGAAAGGTGAATGTCTCCTGTGCCAGGAGGTAGGTCTAGAATCATGAAGTCTAACTCTCCCCAATAGGCATCTGTAAACATCTGATTTAGGGCTTTAGAAGCCATAGGACCTCTCCACACTATAGCCTGATTTACCTCTGCAAAAAAACCTATAGATAACACTTTAACTCCGTACGAAGTGAGTGGTTCTATATATTGCTTTTCTCCTACTTGAACGGGCTGAGGTTTGTCATTAAGAAGATCCATCATTAATGGGGCAGATGGACCATAGATATCTGCATCTAACAGTCCTACCTTGTAACCTTTTTGGGCTAGTCCTGCCGCTATATTTGCAGAAACCGTAGACTTTCCTACACCGCCTTTTCCTGAAGCCACTGCTATAACGTGCTTTACCCCTGGAAGTATTTTTCTCGAATCTACATTCTCTGGATTCTTAGGGTTTGGCACTATGTTAAGTTCTACATCTAAGTCTTTTCCAAAATTTCTTTCTAGGGCGAATAGACAAGCGTCCTTCATCCTATTCTTACTATGAAGTGCAGGATTATTAACGTAAAGTGTAAATGAAATTTTAGAGCCGTTAACCACAGTATCAGTAACTAAGCCTAGGGTAACTATATCTTTTTTAATCTCTGGCTCCAGCACGTTACTCAATGCTATCAATACGTTTTCTACAGTAATCTTCATACCGCGAAATTAACAAACTAAGCACTCTGATAGTCACAAATGTTTAGCTCTCTTCTAGTCTAAATCCTACACCATGAATATTGGTAATGCTCACTTCTGAATCTGCTTTAAGGTATTTTCTTAAACGGGTAATAAACACATCCATGCTTCTACCTACAAAGTAGCTGTCGTCTCCCCAAATCAGATTAGAAACTACCTCACGTTCTAAGATTTTACCTTTATGTTCGCAGAGTAATTTTAGCAGAGAGGCTTCTTTTTTAGTTAACCTGCGGTCTTCTTCTCCTCCCGCTAATATTAATGTGGTAGGGTCGAAGGTGAAGCTTCCAATTTTATATGCAGAGCTTGAAGACTCACTAGAAGATGAAGTCCTTCTGAGAATAGCTTGAATCCTGAGTAGAAACTCATCCGTATCGAAAGGTTTAGTGATATAATCATCAGCTCCCAGTGTTAAGCCTTTAATTTTATCCTCTTTCTGGTTTCTAGCTGTTAGAAATACTAACGGCACTTCAGAATTAATTTTTCTAATGTCCTCAGCTAATGAGAAGCCATCTTTTTTAGGCATCATAATATCTACTAGACATAAATCATAAGAGGACTTATTAAAAAAGTGCAGTCCCTCTTTTCCATCTCTGGCTAAGTGTACCTTATAACCATGCATAGAAAGTAAATCTTGGATGACATAACCTAGGCTTTCATCATCTTCTACCAGTAAAATTTTAGCTTTATCCATGAGAGTTTAGTTTGAGAGAAATTAAGAATGTACTTCCAGAATCATCAGATTTTTGAAGTTTTATTGAACCGCCATGAGCATGCAGTACAGACTTGACATAAAACAGTCCTAACCCGAAGCCTTTTACATCATGTCGGTCTCCTTTGGGCACTCTAAAAAACTTTTCAAAAATCATTTTTTGGTGCTTCTTGTCTATACCTATTCCGTTATCCGAAATGCTGATCTGAAAATTCTGACCTTTATTTTCTGTCTTAATTGTAATTTTCGGTTTTGCTTCGCAATATTTAAGTGCGTTATCTAAGATGTTATTAATCACATTAGATAGGTGAAATTCATCTCCGTAAATGGTATAATTTTCAGCATTCAGCTGGAGTTCCATTACTCCCTCTTCCTGCTCTAACCTCAGTTTAAACGATTCTGTGAGCTGTCTAAGTTGAGCGTGAAAATTTATTGCAACGCTAGAAATATTAAGTTTTTTAGGGCTTAAAGTGGCTATATCTAGTACGCGTTCTACCTGGTTTTTAAGTCGGTTATTTTCTGTTTTAATAATCTGTGCATACCTCTGCTTGGACTCCATATCGTTAGATTTTAAAAGCGCATCACTGCTAATAGAAATGGTACTTATGGGAGTTTTTAGCTCATGGGTCATGTTATTAATAAAGTCTGTTTTTATTTCAGATAGTCTTTTTTGTTTTAGAATGGCCAGAATGGAATAAGCAAAGAAGAGTACCACCAGCAGAATAATGCTGCTGCTAAATACCCAAATGCCCATCTGATCTAGGATGTATCCTTTCTTTTCTGGGAAATATACTCCGAAGTAGTGCCCATCTCGATTCAATTTTTTTTGGGGAGTTACTTTCTCCGGCTCTACCACATTATCTGGCGAATCGAAATTAACTCTGCTCCCAAAGACTATTGAGTCATTAAAACAGTCGTAAATCACATATTCAAAATTCTGTTTGAGCAGGCTGGTACTTAGTTCTTCTTTTAGAAGGGACTCTAGGAGATAAGGGTGAAGTGTATCATTCACATTAGCCACAAAGTAGTTAGAGCTCTCCTGAACCACAGGCTCATCTATAACCGCAGAATCTTTATTGAGGTCTTGAATGCGCTCTACCACAGAAGTTAGCGCTACTACTGTTCTATCCGTAAACTCCCTTTCCTGCAGGTTAAAAGCTTTATTTACCCAAAACATTTGTGTAGCTATAATGCCTATAAGTGAAGCCACAGCCAGAAAAACAATCAGATAAATAGACCTTCTACTCATACGTTCAAATGTAATTAATCAGCTAAATCTTACGAGGTGCCTTAACATGAGTTTAACACATTTCACAGTTTTATTTATTCATGCCAAGTGTTTAATCCAAAAATGTAAGAATTAGTGACATCACTATGGTAACTTCGCGTTGCAATGAATTTTTTAGCACACATATTTCTTTCGGGCCAAGAGCGGGCTGTTCAGGCAGGTAATCTCTTTGGTGATGAAATAAAAGGAAGAGATTATTCTTATCTCCCTCATAGAGTGGCAGCGGGTGTTTCTCTGCACAGACATATAGACAGTTTCACCGATGAACACGAGATGAACCTCAAAACCAAAGGCAGTCTTCATGAAGATTTTGGAAAGTATGCAGGTGTGGCGCTAGATATTTATTACGATCACTTTCTTTCTAGGCACTGGGCCACTTACACTGCTGCAGATTTAAAAGAATTTGCGGCTGGAGTTTACAGTGAGCTAGATCCTTTTGTAGAACTATTTTCTGCTCGGTCTAGAAAATTATTTGATAGTATGAAGACCTATGGCTGGCTATCGGGCTACGGAGAAATGGATGGAATGGTAAAAACCTTTAACGGTATGTCTCGTTTATTACCAGAGGAGTCTGGCATGAAAGATGCCGTAGGGGTGCTGGAAAAAAAATATGACATGATAGAACTGGCATTCATTGAATATTTCCCAGACTTGTTAAACACTACAAGGTTAAAATTAGTAGATTTGTCAGTATAGTTGAGTTCATGTTGTAATTAGCCTAAATAGAGCTGATGAGATAAGTTCAACTCAATAATTTTACAATGAATATGAGAGTATTAGTTATATTGTTCCTGGCCGTTATCAGCAGTGTTTCAGCATTAGCTGGAAGCATGGTTTTAGAAGGTAAGTACCAAGGAAAAAATCTTTACGTAGTTAACAGTGTTTCATCTAGCGGAGTAGGTTACTGTGTTTTTGAAGTTCTAGTAAATGGTGAAGTAACTTCAGATGAGTGGAATTCTCCAGCATTCGAGATAGATTTAGGCATCTATGGATTTAAAATAGGAGATGCTTTAGCGGTTACCATAAAATATAAAGAAGGATGTCAGCCTAAGGTTATAAACCCAGGTGTGCTTAATCCTAAACCTACCTTTGATATTTCTAACATAGCTATCTCTCCATCAGGATTACTCACCTGGGAGACGACAGGTGAAACTGGAGAACTGCCTTTTATTATTCAGCAGTATAAGTGGAGTAAGTGGGTAAACGTAGGAGAAGTTATGGGAAAAGGAAATCCTAGCAAAACCGAATACTCATTTCAAACTGCTGAAGTGGCTGGTGAAAATAAGTTTAGAGTAACTCAGAAGTCAGGTAAAGGAGATTCTAAAAGCTCTAAGCCAGTAGAATATGTGAGCACTGCTAGCCCCGTAACTTTTATGTATGATAAAAAATCTTCTAGCCTAGTGTTTTCTAAAGCTACTAATTATGAACTGTATAATGTCTATGGACAGATCGTAAAGAAAGGCTATGGAGAAAAGGCAGAGTTAATAAGTCTTCCTAAGAACGATTATTACGTCAGTTACGATAATAGTACTGAAAAATTCTACAGAAAGTAACATAAACTTCTTCAAATGAGGTTTTTAAACCTACTAATGATCACTTGTTCTTTCCTGTTCATAAGTTCGGGCTGCAAGAAGAACGAGACTGAAAAATTAAAACTTGAAGGTACTATTACAGATTCCTCTACAGGCCAAACCCTTTCTGGTGTGAGTGTTTTATTAGAAGGTCAGTTACTACAATCAGGAACTTTTAACACCAATTTTCAAGATATAGCCTCTGCTTCTACTAACAGTTCTGGAGAGTTCGAAATGGAAATAGATAGAGATAACTACAATGAACTTCGTTTGATTTATGTGAAGAGCAGCTATCTAGATTTCACTGAAATAATTAGTGCAGACGAGCTTAGCCCTAGTGGAACTGATTATAGTGTGGCATTAGACCCTGTTTCTACCGTAAATCTAAGATTAGTAAATAGCTCACCATCTAGTGATGATGATGAGATAGAATTTAGATACACATCTGCTTTTTTTCCCCAATGCTCATGCTGCACTAATACGCCTAGAGTTTTCATAGGCACTGACATAGACACTACATTAACCTGCACTATAGTGGGCAATACACAATTAGACTATGCGTATTTTGTAACTAAAAATGGTTTTGAATCTGTTTTTACTAATGGAGTCTTCGTAAATTCATTTGAAACCGCAGACATAGTCATTAATTATTAATGAAGGTTAGAATCTATAAGCTTCAGGAATTCCATTCTAGTAGTATCCTTTAAAAATTCTCCAGTAAATGCGCTTGTAGTAGTTACTGAGTTTTGTTTTTGTACACCTCTCATTTGCATGCACATGTGCTTGGCTTCTATAACTACAGCCACGCCTGTAGGATTAAGAGTGCGCTGAATACAGTCTCTGATTTCTACAGTGAGCCTTTCCTGAACTTGTAATCTTCTAGCAAATGCATCACACACTCTAGGGATTTTACTTAAACCTACTATGTGTCCATCTGGAATATAGGCTACATGGGCCTTACCGAAGAAAGGAAGAATATGGTGCTCACAAAGGGAATAGATCTCTATGTCTTTCACTATTACCATCTGGCTATATTCCTCAGCAAACATTGCCGATTTTAAAATTTCGGCAGGATCTAAATCATAGCCATGGGTTAGATACTGCATAGCTTTAGAAGCGCGCTCAGGCGTCTTTATCAAACCTTCTCTTTCTATATCTTCTCCCAATCCTGAGATTACATTCTTATAATTATCAGCGAGCTGCTTAGTTAGCTTCTCATCGTACTGGTCTATCTTGTTGTATTTATTCATTCTTATTCTCCGTAATATTCTGCGCTGTTATTTTCGGTTTCGTAAAGATGCACTTTATGCAGTTCCGCACCTATTTTTTTTATCTCATCTTCCAGTTCGTCCCATATTTTAAAGGTTAAGATCTCTGTAGAGGTCATTTGATTTCTTAAAAAATCTACATCCAGATTTAGATTTTTATGGTCTAGCTTATCTATTACTCTCTCATTTACTAATCTGCTCAGGTCTTTTAGGTCTATAAGATATCCAGTATCTGCATTGATCTTCCCTTTTACAGTTATGTGCAACTCATAATTATGCCCATGCCAGTTAGGATTAGCACATTTACCAAAGACTTTTAAATTCTTATCCAAATCCCATTCATCATTCCAGAGTTTATGGGCAGCATTAAAACGCTCTCTGCGCGTAACATATACTATTCGTTCTTTCATTCCGAGCCCAAAGATAAGAGATACCTGAACCCTTTTTTATAACACTTAAGGTTCTGGTGAAGTCATGCTGCTAAGTTCTGGTCTTGAAATGGCAGAGGTGTTCGGAGGAGTGTTATTTTTGGCGTTGCAACGCTAAAACAAAGCCCTAAAAAATGATAGTAATAACTGGAGCAGCAGGATTTATTTCAAGTGTACTAACACAAAAACTAAACGATGAACGATTTTTCGATCTGGTGCTGGTAGATGATTTTTCTAGAGAAGAGCGAACAGCTAACTATGACAATAAAAAGTTCAAGGAGCTAGTAGATAGAGAAGATTTTCCACACTGGTTAAGAGAAAATGAGAATCAAGTGCAGTTCATTTTCCATTTAGGAGCCAGGACAGATACTACCGAGTTTGACGTGGAAATTTTTAATAAGCTGAATTTAGACTACTCTAAAGAAATCTGGAATCAATGTGTGGAACATGGGCTTCCTTTAGTATACGCTTCATCTGGGGCTACTTATGGGCTAGGGGAGCATGGGTTTAATGACGATCATGATGTGGTAGATAAGTTAGTGCCTTTGAACCCTTATGGCGATTCTAAAAATGATTTTGATAAATGGGCCCTGGCTCAGGATAGAAAGCCATATTTCTGGGCTGGTCTAAAATTCTTTAATGTATACGGCCCTAACGAATACCATAAGGGCAGAATGGCCAGTGTGGTATTTCATGCGTTTAACCAGATTACGGCCACTAACGGAATGAAGCTATTCCGATCTCATAATCCAGATTATAAAGATGGAGGGCAAACGAGAGATTTTGTATATGTAAAAGATGTAGCAGATGTCTGTTATTTTTTAATGCACCATAGAAAAGATTCTGGCCTTTATAACTTAGGTACAGGGGAAGCTAGAACATTTATGGATTTAACTCAGGCCACATTTTCTGCTATGGGCGTGGAAGAGAATATTTCATTTATAGATACTCCAGAAGATATACGAGATAAGTACCAGTATTTTACAGAGGCTAATATGGACAAATTGAGGTCTATAGGTTATGATAAACCATTTAAAACCTTAGAAGAAGGGGTGCGTGAATATGTAAAGGAATACTTGAGTGAAAATGCTAGATTCTAGTCAATTGCTAAGTAGCCATTCTACTTTAAATATCTATAGTTCAGCTTTTATTTTTAGCAGTTCACTTTTAATGTGATGAAGGTGCTTAACCACATTTTCTTTGTCTGAAGGAGGTGTGCTTTGTTTCTTTTTAAGCTGGTTCCTGGCTCCTTCAAGTGTAAACCCTTGTTCTTTTACTAAGGCGTACACCTTATGCAGATAAATGATGTCTTGTGGTGTAAAAAGTCTGTTTCCTTTTTTATTCTTTTTAGGTTTAATAGCCGAAAACTCCTTTTCCCAAAACCGAATCAGAGAGGTGTTAACATTGAGTTTTGCCGCCACTTCACTAATTGAATAATATCTTTTAGTATACTCTCGTTCAGTACTCATGTTTAAAAAGGATTAATTTTGCGCCCGAAATTTTAAAAAGCGTCTATGCTTAAATATATGTTTCTGTTGGTCACTGCCGTGGCCATCTCTCTTTCTGCTAAAGCATTCTCCTCAGAGATAGACAGCACCTCATCAGACACGGTTCAGACTCTGCCTCAAATGACTATAACAAATATAGATACTTTGATGAATAACGCCAAGGAGCTCTACGGTATACGTTACAGGTATGGAGGAACGGATAAAAAAGGGTTTGATTGTTCTGGGTTTATGCAGTACATCATGGCAGAATCTGGGATTGAGTTCCCTAGGGTATCTGTGGATCAGTACTGTTTAGGAGACCAAGTAGCAAAGATATCCGAGGTGTTGCCTGGAGATTTACTCTTTTTTAATCCAAGAAATCGAGCTAAGCGCGTAGGTCATGTAGGCATAGTGAGCAGAGTAGAAGATGGAAAGATTTATATGATTCATGCCAGTTCCAGCAGAGGGATTTCAGAAGTATGTTATAATGAATGCAGCTACTGGAAATCTAGATTTATAGGAGCTAAGCGGTGGTGGTTTTAGAGATTTAAGATTAACTCGATTTACGAGTTTAGATTTTGTTTAAACCAGCAGGTGTTAAGTTCATCTCCAAGAAGAAATTAGAAACGAAGAAGGTAAATAGGTTTTTGGAAGGATGATTTCGAAGCGCAAAATATTGAACTAGAACAGTTATCATGAACAATTTGGGTTGGCAGAAGCTCATTCACGTTTCTGATTGTGCTCCCCTTCGACACTTCGGCTGAAAAGCTCAGTGTACCACTTTTCCTCCCATTGGTCCGTTTGCTGAGCGAAACGCAGTGGAGTCGAAGTAGGGTAAATTGCGAGGGACTGAGTGTGAAGCTGGCAGAATAGTTATGAGCAACTTGGGGTGGTGGAAGCGCACTTTGGTCTGAGATTGATAAAGGCATTTAGGCTAAGCCTAGACGCCAGCCATTTTATCTAAGATATGGTTGCCTAAGTAGGTACTATGATCCAGCTTTAACAGAAGACTAAAAGAGGCTAAATCTAATGAAGTATGAAAAACCGAAGCAGTGGCAGAAGAACAAGATCAAAATTTACTGCTTAATTAGCTTGCATTAAAGATCGATCATCTTACTAATTAAAAATCATCTGTAATATTTCCGCTCGTCTGGAAATCATCTAGCCAATTATTACTTACGTGTTCAAAAGTGACATTACAGAATGTAGCGCTGAACGTATTGTTTTCAACTTCCACATAAACAGTATCTCCAGAAAGTGCTACACAATAACCTCCGAAATTACCAGTTAATAGTACATTCCCAAAGCTAACTGTTTCCTGACCTTGTGTGATATAATATCCACTTGTAGGTTCTGAGTGAAATACCATTCTAGTGGAAACACTAGATCCTGATCCTACTGCATTCCAATCTCCCCAAACATCATCTTGACCACCTGCTAGTCCTTGAAGATCATAGGTAAAATTACTATACATAACAGTGTTAGAACCTACATTACATGGCACTTCAATTATTAGTGGTTCTTCTTCTTGTTCCTGTTCTATTTGCTCTTCTAATTCTTCCATCTCTTCATTTGGATTACAACTCCCAAGCCCTCCAATTAGAATAAGCAATAACCAAATTAGTTTTTCTGTTCTCATTTTTAATTTTTTTCTAAGATTCAATATTTGATAGCATGCACCCAGTAGCTACTGGGTTTCAGTCAGGAAGCCCTTACTTCTTCTTAAGTAACTGATTAACAAAAATATAAAAAAGTTTATCATGTTAGATTAAAACTTCAATGATATTTAAGCTTAATAGACAAAATGGTTGGTAAACACTTCCGAATATCCTGTTAGGTATAGCTTTGGAGCAAATCAAAGGCTTTACTAATCCAAACTCTACCCCTTCTGAGTCGCTGGTTTAACCAATGTTTTATGTCTAATTCTTTTATGGTGAAAGACTTTATTACCAATCCAATCCCTTTTCAAATTCGAAGATGACTACGCTGCCTTGGGTAGCTCTGAAGATATAAGTTCCAGCGTTAGCTCTTTCAGATTTAGAGCCATTTGCCGAAGCCAGAGTAGTAATGAAATTTTCTCCCCCAGATGTTTTTCGGTACATCGAAACCTCATATCCAGGATAAAAATCCTCTAAATACTTTTTGTCCATTCTCCATGATACGAAAATGTGGTGTTGATTAGCCATACCGACAGCATCCATGAAACCGTAAAGCCTATCTATTTCTAATGGGTATCGAGATTCATAAAGATTTTCATCCATTGGAAAATTGAATTCGCTTTTAGAACAACCTGTTAGGAAGCTCATTAGAATCGCACTAATCAGAATAAGTCTCATGTCTAATTGATATTAATGTTCAAGGATAAGGTCAACTCACCAAAAGAACCTGACGAAAGACCAAGACTATTAAATGTAAGTCTTGGTTGTTCAAAGTAAGATGGTTTTTCTTTTTTATGTTTACGTTTATATTGTTTTACGATAAAATAACTGGCCACTACACCCCCTACGACAGAAGCGCTAGTTAAAATGTGGTGAGCCGTTCTTTTTTGTTTGTAGTCTTTTTCAAGAGTCTTTATCCTGTCTTTTGCTCTTACTATATCTCTATAGTCCAAACTGAAATTATAAACATTGTATTGGTCCCTGGTTTTTCTTAGAATTGATCTTTGCGGTGTATAGTGCGCAGTCCTCGTATACATGTAAAGGCCAAAAGTCCCTCCAAAAGCGAGTAGTTCGGGGGCAATTAATTTTTTGAATTTGGTCTTTCTGTACAAGACTCTTTGTTTTTTGTAATTAATGAATTCTTCAGAAAGCGAGAGCTTAATTCTGAATGATTCAGCTTTATCAGTAATAACTATAAATGTATCCAAAAATTCATAATGAGGAGCCCAAAGTTGCACGTTATAGCTTCCAGGTGAGAGAGATAGAAGTGAGCCGTTTTCAATTTTTTCACCTTCTAAAGCTATTCTTATATTTCCTGGTGATCCAAATATTCGTGCTTTGGTTTGAGCTGGAGCGCTTATAGTGATTGTGCAGAAAAAAATAGTTATAATGACTATTAGAGATGTGCCTTGCTTCATGGTAAGTTATCGGGTCCAGTGCTTTAAAGTAAACTTGAATCAAATTTAGTTAAAAAGTCAGAATTCCGACAATGAGTGTCTATTGGCCTCTGAACTTTCTAATCAATAAAACCAGAAAAATAAATCTGAAAGGCTTTATTAATCCAAACTCTTCCCTTTCTGGGCAGCCTTTTCTAGAAGTAGATTGTACTCTTCAGGAGTGAGATCATTGAAGTAGTAGTGGGCTGGATTTACCTTTTCACCATCTTTCATTACCTCATAGTGGCAGTGCGGTGCTGTAGATGCGCCAGTGCTTCCTACGTAGCCAATAACTTGACCTCTTTTTACTTTCTGCCCTGGGCGCACTTTCATTCGGCTCATGTGGCCGTAGAGTGAAACATAACCATAGCCGTGATCTATTTCTACACGGTTACCGTATCCAGAATACTTATTATCTGCGGCTCTTACCACACCGTCTCCAGTGGCGTAAATTTCTGTGCCCGTGCTGGCTGTAAAGTCCATGCCCCAGTGCATTTTAGGCACACGGTAAATAGGGTGAATTCTCATGCCGAATCCTGAGGCCATTCTAGTAAGGTCTTTATTAGATACAGGCTGAATGGCAGGAATGTGCGCTAAGAAATCCTCCTGATTTTTCACCAGATCGAATACCTCTTCAAAAGACTTAGACTGAGAAACCAAGCTTCTTGTAACTCTACTTAGCAGCTCTTTAGTTTCTATAATCTCTTCACTAATGTCATAGCCTTCTATATCTTCATAACGGTTTATACCACCTATAGCCAAATTTCTCTTATGCTCTGGATATGGTTCAGCCTCAAAGATGTTTCTGTAAAGATTATCGTCTTTTTCCTGAATGTCTTGAGCGAAAGATCTGAGGTCTTTCAATTCAGTTTTTATCTCACTAAGTTGAGATTTTAAAAATCGGTTTTCATCCTTAGCCGCAAGTTCACCGGGAGAATCTATACTGTTAGCTATTAGCCACCCAAAGAACCCAGAAAGAATTAATAGAGGAAGAACATAGAGCAATCCTCTTAACATATAATCCTTTGTGCTCAGTGAAATCTTTTCATATTCCAGAGTCTTAGGATTGTATCTATACTTTGCTTTTGCCAATGTGTTTTGAATTTTAAAAGGGCAAAGATAGTCAAAAATTAAATTACCTTTGCACCGCTAAAAATCACCTAACACGTGTGTGAATCATAAAAGTAGAGCCCATGACAGCGAACGAAATTAGAGCCAAATATCTAGAGTTTTTCAGGTCTAAAAACCATAAAATAGTGCCTAGCGCACCCATGGTCATAAAGAATGATCCTACACTCATGTTTACTAATGCTGGAATGAACCAGTTCAAGGATTTATTCTTAGGGAATTCTGAAATCAAGCACCCTAGAGTGGCAGATTCTCAGAAGTGCCTGCGTGTATCTGGTAAGCATAATGATTTAGAAGAAGTGGGAGTAGACACCTACCACCACACCATGTTCGAGATGTTAGGGAACTGGTCTTTTGGAGATTACTTTAAAGAAGAGGCCATAAGTTGGGCTTGGGAGTTACTCACAGAGGTGTATGAGATTCCAGAAGAGGACCTCTACATATCTATTTTTTCTGGAGATGAAAAAGACGGTACTTCTAGAGATGATGAGGCCAGAGACATCTGGAAAAAATTAGTCTCTGAAGATAAAATTTTAGAGTTCGATAAGAAGGATAACTTCTGGGAAATGGGCGAAACTGGCCCCTGTGGCCCGTGTAGCGAGATTCATGTGGACATGCGTTCTGCAGAAGAAAAAGCCGAGACTCCAGGAAGAGATTTGGTAAATCTAGATCACCCTCAGGTGGTAGAGATCTGGAACTTAGTGTTTATGGAATATTTCAGAAATGCTAAAGGCGAGCTTTCTCCACTGCCTGCTAAGCACATAGACACCGGTATGGGTATGGAAAGATTAGTCATGGCGTTGCAACGCAAAACTAGTAACTACGACACCGATGTGTTCCAACCATACATTCAGAAAATAGCCCAGAAATGCGGCATTCCTTATGGCAAATCAGAGAAAACAGACATAGCCATTAGAGTAATAGCGGACCATTTGAGAGCCGTGGCATTTGCCATAGCAGATGGGGAATTGCCATCTAACACAGGAGCTGGATACGTCATTAGAAGAATTTTAAGAAGAGCCATTAGGTATGCATTCTCCACCTTGGAGATTAAAGAGGCGTATATCTACGAGTTGGTAGAAGATTTAGTGAGAGAAATGGGAGGCTACTTTGGAGAATTAAAGTCGCAGCAGGCTTTAATTAACAGGGTTATAAAAGAAGAAGAAGAAAACTTTCATAAGACCTTAGAAAAAGGCATAATCCGTTTAGAGACCTACATGACCGAAAATCCAAAAGGTGAGATAAGTGGATCGGTAGCTTTTGAGTTATATGACACATTCGGATTTCCCTTTGATCTTACCAGTTTAATGGTGAGTGAAAATGGAAGAACGGTTAACGAAGAAGAGTTCAAAAAAGAGTTAGCCAAGCAGAAAGAGCGTTCAAGAGCCGCTACGAAAATAGAAGCTAAAGACTGGAATAAGGTGAATGAGTTTAACGGGACTGAGTTCATTGGTTTCGACCAGCTTATTTGTACCAGTAAAATAGGAGAGTGGAGAGAGATTACGCAGAAGAAGAAAACATTTTTTCAGTTCACTTTAGATACGACTCCTTTTTATCCAGAGGGTGGAGGTCAAGTAGGAGATACCGGTAAACTGGTAAAAGGAGATGAAGTCATTTACATTACCAATACTAAGAAAGAGAATAACCAGATACTTCATTTTACTGAGAAGCTGCCTACAGATTTAACAGGTGAATGGACAGCCAATGTAAACGCAGGAAAAAGAGCTACAACTGCCATGAATCATACGTCTACACACCTCATGCATTTGGCTTTAAGAACTGTATTAGGAACACATGTAGAGCAGAAAGGAAGTTTAGTACATCCTGATTATTTGCGTTTTGATTTCTCGCACTTCAGTAAAGTGACTCCTGAAGAACTAGAGCAGGTAGAGAGCATGGTAAATGACCTTATAAGAGAAAACATAGAATTAGATGAACAGAGGGACTGCACGTTAGAAGAAGCTAAAAACCAAGGAGCCATGATGCTCTTCGGAGAAAAGTATGGAGATAAGGTGAGGCTTATCCGTTTCGGAGAAAGTGCAGAGTTGTGCGGAGGTACGCATGTGCCTGCTACAGGTAGCATAGGCTATTTTAAAATAACTTCAGAAGGAGCAGTAGCTAGTGGAGTGAGAAGAATAGAAGCTATCTCTGGCGAGGCTAGCGCCAAGTTCATTTCAGAACAGGTAGGAATGGTAAAGGAAGTGAGAGATCTGCTTAAGACTTCTAAGCCATTAGGAGAGGCAGTATCTGATCTTCAAACTAAAAATAGTGAGTTAGAAAAGGAAATAGCTGCATTAAAGAAAGCTGTTGCTTTAAACCTTACAGGAGATCTTAAGGCCAAGATTACAGAAGTTAATGGAGTACCATTTTTAGCAGAGAAAGTTGACTTAGATGGAGGTGGAATCAAAGACCTGGCAATGGAATTAAAGAAAGACTACAAGGATATCTTTTTAATTCTAGCTTCAGATGCCAATGGCAAGGCCATTATTTCATGTTTGGTAGGAGATGAAACAATAAACCAGCGTGGGTTACACGCTGGTCAAATTATTAAGGAGCTTTCTAAAGAGATTAAAGGAGGTGGCGGAGGCCAAGCCTTCTTCGCCACAGCTGGCGGATCTGATCCTTCAGGTATAGCAGTGGTTCTAGAAAAAGCTAAATCGTTTTTAGATTAAGTTTATGATTTGAATGAGTCAGATTAAGCTAACGCTCTTTCTGCTTTTTCTTTCATGCTAGCCAGTTCTTCTTCAGACTTGTCATACACAGTTCCGTAGTATACTTCGTTAAATGCTAAACCTAAGTTTAGGAAGTATAAAATATTGAATAAGAAAGCCATCACATAGTCTATAATGTGGAACTTGCCAAAGCAGTTTAACAGTTCGAAAAGAACTTTAACCACAAAGAATAGATTGAATAGCGGTATGAATAATAACCATACTTGATTTTGAGGTCTACCTACTATCTTAAGAGTTAAGTAGAAATCATAAATAGGTAAGAACGTTCCTAAAAGAATTTCTCTATTAGACAAGTTACACTTGTCAAAAAGTCTCCATTTAGCTACTAGTCCTATTACGAATAAAAGAGGAATAACTATTAGCATCCCAGTGCTAAGGTTTCCTGAAGCTTCTGAAAGCTGAGCGAAAATTTGATTAAACCATTCCATGACGAATTTTTTTTAAGTGAGTTGTAACCCTTTCTTTGGGCTTACGTATATAAGACGTTAAACATAAAATGGGGTTGCCTTAAAATCGTGTATAATTTACATATTAGCTTATGCTGGGCTAGGATTTGCGTACAACTTAACCTCTTTGGCCTGTATTTTTCCAGGGCATAAGATTATAAGTCTTTCTATAATATTTCTAAACTCACGTATGTTCCCTGTCCAATTGACACTTTCTAATTCTAGAATAGCCGTTGGTTCTATTTCTTTCTTAGCCATACCATACTCATCACAAATCTTAGTTATGAAAAAGTCCGCTAAAAGAGAAATATCCTCTTTTCGATCATTCAAACTAGGCACATGGATGAGAATCACACTTAATCTGTGAAAGAGATCTTCTCTAAATCTTCCAGCATCTATTTCTTCTCTTAAATTTTTATTGGTAGCGGCTAATATTCTCACATCTACTTTAATGTCTTTATCTCCACCTACTCTAGTAATGCGGTTTTCTTGAAGAGCTCTAAGTACTTTAGCTTGAGCGCTTGCGCTCATATCACCTATTTCATCTAAGAAGAGTGTTCCTCCATTGGCCTGTTCGAATTTACCTTTACGCTGTTTTATAGCAGAGGTAAACGCTCCTTTTTCATGCCCGAAAAGCTCACTTTCTATGAGTTCACTCGGTATGGCTGCACAGTTTACCTCTATAAATGGTGCTTTATTTCTGCTGCTTTTTTCATGAAGTTGTCTAGCCACTAGCTCTTTTCCAGAACCATTACCACCAGTAATGAGCACTCTAGCATCAGTAGGCGCCACAGTGTCTATCATTTCTTTGATGTCTAGTATAGCCTTGGATTCACCCACTATATCTGACGTTTTAGAAGCATGAATCTTCCTTTTAAGCACCTGAGTTTCCTTAACTAACACAGATTGATCTGTGGCATTTCTAAGCGTAACTAAGATTCTATTCAGGTCTAATGGTTTTTGAATAAAATCATAAGCACCATTTTTTAGTGCTTCTACAGCGGTGTCTACTGTTCCATGACCAGAAATCATAATAACTGGTGCTTCCACACCTATTTCTTTCATTTTTCCTAGCACTTCTATACCATCCATTTTCGGCATTTTAATGTCACAGAAGATGACATCAAATTTGTCTTTTTTAAGTATGTGAAGCGCAGTAGGCCCATCCTCCGCAGTCTCTACAGAATACTTTTCATATTCTAAAATCTCCTTTAAGGAGTTTCTGATAGGTGCTTCATCGTCTATTACTAAAATCTTGGACATGGCTTATGAGTTTTATGGTGTGAGTTAGTCAATTTTTATTCCAAAATTTTACTTGTTCTAAGATCTTCTAATAACCCTTCTTTAAGCGCAAATGAAGACCTGAACAGCTTTTGGATTTTACATTTATTTAATACCGTCTGAATTTCTAAACTGGAAATAACCATCATATCTGCACGCATAGTCACCAGTCCTTTCATGGCCAGGCGTTCAGGGAGTGTAGAAGCGAGTAGTCTATGGTGAATGGCGGATACTTCGTCTAACGCTAAAGCGCTAAATTCTAAATCGGCACTAAGAGCTATTCCGTTTTTAGGTGTGGCTATCATGTCATGCAGAGAATCAAAAGAACCGCTACTGCCTATAAGTGTGGTTATGTTCAGCGTTGCAATGGTGCTGTACAATTCTTCCAGCTCAGAATCTAGTCTGTCTGTCAATCGGGCTATATCAGTTTCTGAAATGGGGCCTGATGGGGCTAACCAATCGAGTAGTCTGCTCACCCCTAGATTATAGCTTCTACTCCAGATTACTTCACTGTTCTTAACTATGATGAATTCAGTGCTGCCGCCTCCTACATCCATAATTACATAATCTGTGAGTTCATTAGGAAGAGAGAGCGCTACTCCTTTCTGAATAAACTCTGCTTCTCTCTGGCCAGAAATTACTTCTATGGTAATTCCAGTTTCTGCCAAAACCTCTTTTATGAACTCTGGAGCATTTTTAGAATCGCGCATGGCAGAAGTGGCTATGGCTAAGGTTTGATCGCAGTTATACTTTTTAATTTCTTCTGCATAATAGGTCATAGCGTTTAGCCCACGCTTAAATGCATCTTCTGCTATTACGCCAGAGTTAATTCCAGACTTCCCAAGTTTTACAGCTTGCTTTTCCTTATGAATTACAGTAAATCCCTTATCGTTAATCTCCGAAATTAGCAAATTAAAGGTGTTGGTGCCTAGGTCAACTATTGCAACGCGCATCTGCTAAAATCTAAGCCATTTCCAAAGTTCCTTGTAAGATACTTTCTTACCATACATTAGTATTCCAGTGCGGTAAATTTTCCCCGCTACCCACACAGAACCTATAAATGTGGCTACCAGCGCTATCATAGAAAGTGCCAGTTCCCACCACTCGAAATTACCCATGGCCACACGCACCATCATAATGATGGGGGAGGTGAGCGGAAATATACTGAACACCGTAGCTATGGTGCTTTCGGGATTGACTATAATTAGCTGAGATAGCATTATAGCGGCTATGAGCGGAATAGTTATAGGCATAAGGAACTGCTGGGAGTCAGCCTCTGCATCTACTGCCGAACCTACAGCAGCCATTAACGAGCCATATAATAGGTATCCACCTAAGAAATAAAATAAGAAGCATCCTGCTACTAGAGGCCAATTTACTGACATGGCGGCCTCTAATATGTCTCCAGCACCGCCCATGCTTGCTACTACTTCTTCCATAGCTGCATCCTGAGACATGACGCTTCCATTTTCCATTTGCTGCGCTAAATCCGAAGGATCTACCTGGCTAGAAAATATACCGAAAGCCACTGTAATAAGAATAGCGAATAGGCCGATCCACATCACAAACTGTGTGAGACCTACCAGACCAACTCCTATAATTTTACCCATAAGCAGCTGAAATGGCTTTACTGAAGAGATGAGCACCTCTACTATTCTGCTCATTTTTTCTTCTAGAACACCTCTCATAACCAGAGAACCAAAAAGGAATATGGTGATGTAAATAATTATAGATAATCCATATCCTATACCACCTCTGGTTCTAAGATGTGGGTCTTCTACTTCTAGGTTTTCTGCATCCTGCTCTACTAAATTTATATTGACTTCTGCCAACTTATAGTCTTCGGGAGTGACTTTTAACTTAGATTCCCAAGTGTACTCTTGGAAATCATCTTGTAAATTATTCTCTATTTTCTTGGAGATGTTGATAGACGGCAGTTCCTTATAAAGCATAGGTACATTTTCGTCATTCACAGTTTGGTCGTCTACAGATACTTTCAGCGTATAGTCGCTATCTAAGAATTCCTGTACCTCTATTTCTTCTTGGGTAAAGGTGTAAATTATGCTGCTGTCAGTGGCATTTTTCCAGCGTTCAGCGTTTACAGGAATGACTTCGCCACCTACATTCTCAGATAGAATTCCTGATGAATCTACTATAAGCACGTTATGATCATTACTTTCCGAAAGCCCTAGAGCTACTACTCCAGCTAATACAGCCACAAAAAGAATAGGCACTAAAAAAGTAACTATGAGAAAAGACTTTTTAGTAACTCTAGTAAGGTATTCTCTTTTTATAATTAATGAAGTCTTACTCATTTTTCGTTGTTTTTAGATTCTACCACTTGAATAAAAATATCGTTCATACTAGGAATGATTTCCCTTACACTATTAACCTCCACTTCTGGAAGCACAGCTTGGAGTAAATCATTAAGCTTCATGTTTTCATTCAGAATTTTAATTTTACAGGTATGATGGTCGTCTTTTCCTTCTTTTTCTAGCAGTTCAAAGTTTGTCCACAACGCATTCGTAAAGCCTATCATGTTTCCTTTAAAGGAAATTTCGTAGGTGTTAGACTTGAACTGATTTTTAACATCAGTCACTTCCCCATCCAGTAATTTATGACTCTTGTTTATAAGGGCTATGCTATCGCAAATTTCTTCTACAGAACCCATGTTGTGAGTAGAAAGAATAATGCTTGCTCCGTTCTCTTTTAGCCTCATAATCTCGGCCTTAACTAAATTGGTATTTATAGGATCAAATCCACTGAAGGGCTCATCCAGTATAAGAAGCTTAGGTTCGTGAAGCACGGTAGTAATGAACTGTACTTTCTGCGCCATACCCTTAGATAG
This sequence comes from Flavobacteriales bacterium, assembly GCA_045104985.1. Classification (GTDB taxonomy): domain Bacteria; phylum Bacteroidota; class Bacteroidia; order Flavobacteriales_D; family Sanyastnellaceae; genus ASP10-05a. Next base: position 36,659 of record JBGCDA010000065.1, read on the forward strand.
CTCTTCCACTTTTTTATTCCACCACTCTAAAATCTCGAACCTTTCGAACCATTCTTGTAGTTTTTTCTTGGCCACCGGCTTGCTCATGCCCTTCAGCTCTGCCAGATAAATAGCCTGCTCTCCGATTTTCATTTTTTTATACAAGCCGCGCTCTTCTGGCAGGTAGCCTATCTGCTCTATGTGCTCTCTTCTGAGCGGTTCACCATCTAGAAATACTTGGCCCTGGTCTGGTCCAGTAATCTGATTAATTATTCTAATGAGAGATGTTTTACCTGCGCCATTAGGACCTAAAAGCCCGAAAATAGTTTTCTCAGGAACGCTAATGCTTACATCAGTTAAAGCCGTATGATCTGCATAGGTTTTAGTGATGTTTTTAGCCTCTAATATCAGTCTTGACATGTGTTAATCGGTTTGATACAAATCTATGATTTCTTTGGTTTTGGAAGTGGTCTATTCTGAAAATGCTCTAAAAAAGATGTTAACCTTTAAAAGAAAGTTTCTAAGAAGCTTGATCCAAAAAAGAAGAGGCATATAAAAGAGCCGCCCAATAAGAGCAGCTCTAAAAATTTCTAATCATCAACCTAAGTGACTGAGCGATGCGAAGCACATATAAACCTCAGATTCTCCAATCTAATCCCAATAACCATGAAATCCAAAAGCTAAAGTCTTATGTCTAAAATCTGAATCCTGTGTCTAACGTCTAAAAAAAACTAGCTAAACATTTCCTTTACTTTCTTAAAGAATCCTTTGTCTTTAGATCCTGGCGCAGGGTTAAAATTCTCAGAATCTTTTAAGCGTTGCAATGATGCTCTTTCTTCAGCAGTCAGTTTCTGCGGGGTCCAGATGTTAAAGTGCACAAGTAAGTCACCGTTTCCATAACTCTGCACAGAAGGAAGACCTTTTCCTTTTAAACGGAGTGTTTTTCCGCTCTGCGTTCCAGCGTCTATTTTGATTTTAGCTTTTCCCTCAATTAAAGGAACCTCTACTTGGCTTCCTAAGGCTGCATCTATAAAATTGACATATAAATCATAATGTAGGTTTTGACCTTCTCTCTGAAGAAACTCATGTTCTTGTTCTTCAATAAGCACTAATAGATCTCCAGGAACACCTCCATAAGGGGCTGCGTTTCCTTTACCACTCACATTAAGCTGCATTCCTGATTCTACTCCAGCTGGAATATCTATGGTCACCACTTCTTCTTTTCTATCTAGGCCGTTCTCATCAGTTCCTTTTGGTCTGCTGGTTACGCGCTGCCCTGTCCCATGACAAGTAGTGCAAGTAGAACTAGTTTGCATCTGTCCTAAAATAGTATTAGACACTCTAGTGATCTGTCCGCTTCCTTTACATGTGCTGCAGGTGCCGTATTCCACACCATCTACATTTACCAGTTTTAGTACTTTGATCTTCTTCTGAACACCTTTGGCTATTTCAGCTAAAGTTAGCTTGACTTTAATTCTGAGGTTAGTTCCTTTTACTCTTCTAGTGGCTCTTCTTCCACCGCCTCCGCCTCCGAAGCCGCCAAAACCGCTGAATCCGCCACCTCCGAAAATATCTCCGAACTGACTGAATATGTCATCCATATTCATTCCACCTCCACCGAAGCCACCAGCACCTTGTCCCATGCCAGCGTGACCATACTGGTCGTATCTTGCTTTCTTATTTCCGTCACTTAGAACGTCATAAGCCTCTGCAGCCTCCTTGAATTTGGCCTCAGCACTGGCATCATCTGGGTTTTTATCTGGATGATACTTAATGGCCATTTTTCTGTAAGCTTTTTTAATTTCACCTTCAGAAGCGCCTTTGCTCAATCCTAATATTTCGTAATAATCTCTCTTGTTAGACATACGTTCTGTTCATCAATTTTATTGACCCACTACTACTTTAGCGAATCTTAATACTTTATCATTTAAGAAGTAGCCCTTCTCTATTACGTCTACCACCTTACTCTTCATGTCCTCAGAAGGAGCAGGAATATTGGTAATAGCCTCATGGTTTTCCACATCGAAAGGCTTTCCTACTGCGTCCATGGCTTTTAATCCTTTAGCTTCTAGTACACGGAATGTTTTATTTCTAATAAGTTCAAAACCTTCTTTAACCGCGGCTATATCTTCATTAGTTTCATTAGCCTGAATAGCTCTGTCGAAATCATCTAACACAGGAATAATATCCTTCAATACTTCACTACTGGCAGACTTAATAAGTTCTATACGCTCTTTTGCGTTTCTTTTTCTGAAGTTATCGAACTCAGCATATATTCTTAAGTACTTGTCTTTCCACTCAGCAGATTCTGCCTCGGCTTTAGCCAGCGGAGAAAGTTCTTGTTTAACCTCTTCTTCGGCTGTAGTTTCTTCTACTTCAGCTTGAGTAGTTTCTTGGTTCTGTTCCAGTTCGTTTTCGTTGATTTCTTCTACTTTACCGTCTTTTCCCATTTCCTATACTGTTTATTCTTAGTTGATTTTGCGGGTGGCAAAGATACTGCCACGGCTTATATTAATGACAAAGTGTCAAATGATTCTTAATCGCTGCCAAAACGCTGACTTTTGGGCATAAAAAAACCGCCCCGATTTATATCGAGACGGTTCTTATTTCTTTTCTTGTGACTTATTTGAATTTAGAAACATGGCCATCCACAGCCTTGTCTATTCCTAAACCTCTTAAGTTTTTACCTATAATAATTCCATTTTCATCTATGAGAAAACTAGTAGGTATAGAGCTTACTCTATACAAGCCAGCTGCTTCAGAAGACCATCCTTTTAAATCACTTACATGATAATCCCAGAAAAGGCCATCTTTTTTTATAGCTGCTTCCCATGCTTTTTGGTTTTTATCTAGCGAGATACTAAACACTTCAAAACCATCTGCAGATTTGAATTTGGCTTTTTGGTACTTTTTGTATGCTCTAATAACATTAGGATTTTCTCTCCTACAAGGTCCGCACCAGCTTGCCCAAAAATCTACTAGAACAATCTGACCTTTGAGATCTGATAATTTAATTTCTTTCCCGTCTAATCCTGGGAGTGCTATATCAGGAGCTTTATCTCCAATCTCAGTTCCTACAACAGGTTCTTTA
>JBGCDA010000066.1:0-82307 GCA_045104985.1 Flavobacteriales bacterium
TGCTATATCAGGAGCTTTATCTCCAATCTCAGTTCCTACAACAGGTTCTTTAACCAATGTAAACCCAAAACATATTGTGGCTATGGCTAGACCTATTGCAACGCTCTTAAACTTCATCATAACTTTTAATTTTTCTTAAAGATAATTTTTCAAACCCACATTGACAAAGACTGTTCCAAAAATTAACAGATATTTTTTTACTTAGGTGAGTCCACTCTTTGGATTTTAGCACCTAAAGCTCTTAGTCTATTGTCTATGTCTTGATACCCTCTATCTATCTGATTAATATTGTGAATTGTACTGGTGCCTTCTGCAGAAAGAGCGGCTATAAGTAATGAAACTCCGGCCCTTATATCTGGACTGGTCATAGTAACACCTCTTAAAGCTGTAGTTTTATCTAAACCTATAACAGTAGCTCTATGGGGGTCACATAGTATAATTTTGGCTCCCATATCTATGAGTTTATCTACGAAGAATAACCTACTTTCAAACATCTTTTGATGAATAAGAACAGATCCTCTGGCTTGAGTAGCGGTGACGAGGACTATACTGAGTAAATCTGGCGTGAATCCGGGCCATGGCGCATCAGAAATAGTCATGATGGAACCATCTATAAATGACTCTATTTCGTAATGCTCTTGAGCAGGCACGTAAATATCATCTCCTCTGCGCTCTAACTTGATTCCCATTCTTCTGAAGATGGTAGGAATCACTCCCAGTTTGTCATAAGACACATCTTTAATGGTTATCTCAGAGCCGGTCATGGCAGCTAAGCCAATGAAACTGCCTATTTCTATCATATCTGGCAGTACTCTATGTTCGGTTCCTTTCAGAGACTTCACTCCAGTTATCCGAAGAAGATTAGAGCCTACTCCTGAAATGTTACCACCCATGCGGTTAATCATTTCGCATAGCTGCTGTAAATATGGTTCGCACGCAGCGTTATAAATAGTAGTTTCACCTTCAGCCATTGAAGCGGCCATAACTATGTTGGCTGTTCCAGTCACCGAGGCTTCATCCAGAAGCATGTAAGTTCCCTTTAGTGGGTTTCCGGATACACGGTAGAACTGTTTCTCAGCATCATATTCGAATTTAGCTCCTAGGTTTTGGAAGCCTATAAAGTGAGTATCTAGTCTTCTTCTTCCTATTTTATCTCCACCTGGTTTAGGTATGAATCCTTTTCCGAAGCGAGCCAGAAGCGGCCCTACTATCATTATGGAACCTCTTAGAGAAGCACCTTTAGCTTTGAACGCCTCAGATTCTAAATAGTCTAGGTTTACATTATCTGCTTTAAAAGAGTAATCATGATCGCTTAATTTCTTTACCTCCACTCCTAGATCTTGGAGTAAGTCTATTAGTTTATTTACATCTACTATGTTAGGTAAATTTCTAATTATAACCTCTTCTGGTGTTAAAAGTACAGCGCATAGAATTTGTAACGCTTCGTTTTTAGCACCTTGAGGAGTAACTTCTCCGCTTAATTGGTGGCCTCCCTCTACTATAAATGACGACATATTTTAAATTTAAGTTCTCTGTAAATTTGGCACAAAAAAAAACTCAGACAAATCTGTCTGAGTTTTTTATTGACATGTAAGTGTCTATCTCTTTTTGTAGGGTTTCTTAGAGTACTTTTTCTTCTTATGTTGGTTATTTTTATTCTGATTAGAAGGTGGAGCAGCTACATGTGCTAGCTGAACATCTTCACCGAGCTCCAGCTTACCGTTACTCATTTCTCGGAGTTGTTTCTTAATTGTATGATCTACCACAGAGCTCTGGTTCCAAGCCATGTAGTGTCTTTTCATTAGATTAGCTATGACTACCTTGAGCTTTTCCTTTTCTTCGCCTTCTTCAAAATCTTTACAGACATCTATAATATTCTGAATGTTTTTTCCATAATGTCCATACTTTAACTCAGACTGAGGATAAGGCACTTTTCTAGGGCGTTCAGCTAATTTTTCTGGCTCAGGCATAGGGTATGGTGCGTCCACATCCAGTTTAAATTGACTTATAATGTATAAGTGATCCCAAAGCTTATGATTGTAATCTTCTAAATCTCTTAGGTGTGGAGAAAGTTGTCCCATCACACTAATAATAGCTGCTGCTATCTTATTTCTCTCTTCTCTATCTTCTACCTCCATGGCATAAGCTACCATGTTATGCACGTTTCTTCCGTATTCAGGTATGATTAAATCAGGTCTGCTTGAGTTGTATTCCATTGTTGTTTTTAAAATCCGTACAAATGTACGTTTAATTTAAGATTTTGATTTTTGCAAAGCGCAAAAGAAGCTGTTTGTGTCCTACTTTAGGGAAGAATACGGTGGCTTTTTTATTAGGTGATACTCCTTCTGTAGATATGACTTTTCCTTTTCCAAACTTTTCGTGGAGCACTTCCATTCCAGTATGGATCTGTTCTGGATCATCTGCTTGAAAATCTGGGCTTCCGCTAGTAGAAGTAGCTAGTTTTCTTACAGGTTTTAAGTTTTTGCGTTGCAATTCTGCTCTGCTTCCACCATCATTTCCACTTTGTTTAAACCGCATTCTTTCTTGGTCGAAAGAGAATGGTTTTCTAGCAGGAGTAGGAGCAGTGGTAGGGAAATCTAGGTGGTGATCGTCTATTTCATCTATAAACCTGCTAGGTTCACAGTGAATCAGATTTCCCCATCTAAATCTGGTTTGTGCGAAACTCAAGACCAAGTGTTTTTCAGCCCGAGTAATGGCTACATAAAATAACCTTCGTTCCTCTTCCAAGTCTGCTCTAGAATTTAGTGAAAGCTGAGATGGAAACAGGTTTTCCTCTAATCCCACTACGAAAACCACTGGAAATTCTAATCCTTTAGCTGCATGAATGGTCATCAATGATACCTTAGGTTCACCGTCATCTTCGCTATCGGCATCAGTAAGAAGGGCTACATCTATAAGGAAATCACTCAGCTTGGCAGTTTGATCTCCTTCCATACTGTCTGAGAATTCCTTAATACCATTCAACAGCTCTTGTATATTCTCAAATCTGCTGATGCCCTCAGGAGTCTTGTCTGCACCTAAATCTCTCAATATTCCTGTAGATTTAGCTATTTCTTTGGCCAAATCATAAGCCTCTGCAGTGTCTAGCCTAGAGCTAAAGCTTCTAATCATCGTTTGGAAAGACTCTAGTTTATTGAGAGTTCCACTATTTACTTTAACCCTGAAATTCTGCGGAGAGTTCAATACCTCCCATATAGAACAGTCATTTTCACTGGCTGCTATCGTTAGTTTATCTAGTGTAGTTTTCCCTATACCTCTGGCGGGATAGTTTATAATACGCTTTAGGGCTTCCTCATCCTTTGGGTTAGCAGATAATCTGTAATAGGCTAGTAGGTCTTTAATTTCTTTTCTCTGGTAGAAAGAAAGACCTCCATAGATTCGGTAGCTCAAGTTTAATTTTCTTAAGGCTTCCTCGAAAGACCTCGACTGAGCATTAGTTCTATAAAGAATAGCAAACTTATCATTTGACAACTGCTCATTGTTTTTTATGGTAAAGATTTCATTAGCTATGAAAATACCCTCGTCATTATCAGAAAGAGATTTGTGTAGTTTTATCTTAGAACCAGTGTCATTACTCGTCCAAACATCTTTTTGGATTTGCTCCTTATTATTAGCTATAACACTATTAGCCGCTTCCACTATGGTTTTTGAGCTTCTGTAGTTCTGCTCAAGTTTATAAAGTGCGTAATCAGGATAATCTTTCTTAAAGTTCAGTATGTTCTGGATATTAGCCCCTCTAAAACTATAAATACTCTGAGCGTCATCTCCTACTACACAAATGTTCTCATGAGCGGCAGCCAGCTGTTTAATGATAAGGTATTGGCTAAAATTGGTGTCTTGGTACTCGTCTACTAATATGTACTTAAACTTATGTTGGTACTTTACTAATACATCAGGAAAATCTCTCAGTAGCACATTTGTGTTAAATAGCAGATCATCAAAGTCCATGGCGCCAGCTCTGTAACATCTCTGCACATATGCTCTGTATATTTGGCCTAGAGCTGGCCTCCCAGCCATTTTGTCTTCATTCTGTATTTCTGGATGTTCTGAATATTCTATGGCAGAGATTAAATTATTCTTTGCACCGCTAATTCTTCCGTAAACCACACCTGGCTTGTATACCTTTTCATCTAGCTTCAGCTCTTTAGTTATAGACTTCAGAAGACTCTTAGTATCTTGGGTATCGTAAATGGTAAAATTAGAAGGGTAGTTTAAACGGTCTGCTTCTATTCTGAGTATCCTAGCGAATATGGAATGGAAGGTACCCATCCAAATGTTTCTGCCTTCATCTTCACCTACTATGGTTCCTATTCTGCTTTTCATTTCTCGAGCAGCCTTATTAGTAAAGGTCAGGGATATGATGTTAAACGGATCTACACCATTCTGAATGAGGTGAGCTATTCTATAGGTGAGCACTCTAGTTTTACCAGATCCAGCACCGGCTATTACCATCATTGGGCCATTGACATGACTGGCTGCTGCGCGCTGGGCTTCGTTAAGTTCTTGGAGATATTCCATCTTTCAAAATTAATTAAATGGAGGTGGAGAAAAAGCAGTTTTTAAATGTTCTTTTGCATAATGTTTAACTTACTGTAATTTAAAGCGTTGCAATGCCTTGCTGTAGTGCCCTAATACACAATATATGAGGGGTGTAGGTTTTTTTGAAAATTATTAAAAGGTTGCTATTGGTATCTATAAAAAGATTCGTACATTTGCACCCCCAAAAAAATTGGAAGGAAAGCGTTATGCATTTCAAAATGTTTAGAAATTAACAAGAATGCCAACAATACAACAGCTAGTAAGAAAAGGTAGAAGCACAAAACCAAAGGCGAGTAAGTCTGCAGCTTTGAACTCATGCCCTCAGAAAAGAGGAGTTTGCGTGAGAGTATACACTACAACACCTAAGAAGCCAAACTCAGCCATGAGGAAGGTAGCCAGAGTTAGATTAACTAACGGTAACGAGGTGAATGCGTACATAGGAGGCGAAGGTCACAACCTTCAGGAGCACTCAATAGTCCTGGTAAGAGGAGGGAGAGTAAAAGATCTTCCTGGGGTAAGATACCACATAGTTAGAGGTGCTTTAGATACAGCCGGTGTTGAAGGTAGATTACAAAGAAGAAGTAAATACGGAGCTAAGCGTCCAAAGAAATAATCTGACTAATGAGAAGAAGAACGGCAAAAAAACACAGGACGTTACCTGATCCAAGGTTCAACGAAACGTTGGTAACTAAGTTTGTAAATAACTTAATGTTAGACGGAAAGAAGAATACCTCTTTCAAAATTTTCTATGACGCTATAGATAAGGTGAGTGAAAAAACTGGTGAAGAAGGGTTAGACCATTGGAAGAAAGCTTTAGAAAACATTACTCCAGCAGTAGAGGTGAGAAGTAGAAGAGTAGGAGGGGCTACATTCCAGATCCCAATGCCTATTAGAGATAGCAGAAAGCTAAGTATGGGTATGAAGTGGTTAATTAGCTATGCTAGAAAAAGAAACGAAAAGTCTATGAGCGAAAAGTTAGCTGCAGAGATAATAGCAGGAGCTAAGGAAGAAGGTGCGGCTTTCAAGAAGAAAGAAGATACTCATAGAATGGCTGAGGCCAACAAAGCATTCTCTCACTTCAGATTTTAATTAGACTAAGACGATAAGAAAATGGCAAAAAGAGATTTAAATTTCACTAGAAACATAGGTATTGCAGCTCATATTGATGCTGGAAAAACTACTACTACAGAGAGAGTTCTGTATTATGCTGGTGTAAGTCATAAGATAGGTGAGGTTCATGATGGTGCTGCTACTATGGATTGGATGGATCAGGAGCAGGAAAGAGGTATTACTATTACCTCTGCAGCTACTACAGTTTTCTGGAATTACAGAGGGAACGAATACCATGTGAATATCATAGATACTCCTGGACACGTTGATTTCACTGTAGAAGTGAATAGGTCTCTTAGAGTTCTCGATGGATTAGTTTTCCTTTTCAGTGCAGTAGATGGTGTAGAGCCACAGTCTGAAACTAACTGGAGACTAGCTGACAATTACAATGTTCCAAGAATAGGATTTGTTAACAAAATGGATCGTCAAGGAGCTAATTTCTTAAAGGTTTGTAAGCAGGTGAAGGAGATGTTAGGGAGTAAGGCTGTAGCATTACAGATTCCTATCGGAGCAGAAGATGATTTTAAAGGAGTTGTTGATCTAATCAACTTCAGAGGAATTGTTTGGAATGAAGAAGATCATGGAATGACATTTACCGAAGTTCCTATCCCAGATGATATTGTAGAAGAGTGTAAAGAGTACAGAGAGTATTTATTAGAGGCCGTTGCAGAATTTGATGATACTTTAATGGAAAAGTATTTTGAGGATCCAGAATCTTTAACAGAAAGAGAAATTTTGGATGCACTTAGACAAGCTACTATCTCTGGAACTATCGTTCCTATGACTTGTGGATCTGCATTTAAGAACAAAGGAGTTCAAACTATGCTTGACTACGTGATGGAGATTCTTCCTTCACCAATGGATACTCAGGCAGTAGAAGGGATTAATCCTAAGAATGATGAGCCTGTAAGCAGAAAGCCAAGTACAGAGGAGCCTTTTTCGGCATTAGCCTTTAAAATAGCTACAGATCCGTTCGTAGGTAGGTTGTGTTTTACCAGAGCTTATTCAGGAGTGCTTGAGTCAGGTTCGTATATACACAATAGCAGGTCTGGAAATAAAGAAAGAATAAGTAGAATTTTCCAAATGCATGCAAACAAGCAAAATCAGATTGATTCACTTCAAGCTGGTGATATTGCTGCACTTGTAGGATTTAAAGACATAAAAACAGGGGATACTCTGTGTGATGAAAAGTCACCAATCATATTAGAATCTATGGATTTCCCAGATCCAGTAATCGGAATCGCTATTGAGCCTAAAACTCAAAGTGATGCAGATAAGCTTGGAATGGCGTTAGGAAAATTAGCCGAGGAAGATCCAACTTTCCAGGTAAGAACTGACGAAGATTCAGGTCAAACTATCATCTCCGGAATGGGAGAGTTGCACCTAGAGATCATTGTAGATAGATTAAAAAGAGAATTTAAGGTAGAGTGTAATCAAGGTGCACCTCAAGTTTCTTACAAGGAAGCTATCAGTAGTTCTACTCAACACAGAGAGGTGTACAAAAAGCAATCAGGTGGTAGTGGTAAGTTCGCGGATATTGTTGTAGAGATTTCTCCAAACGATGATCCGGAAAATCCAGGTCTTGTATTTAAAAACAGTGTTAAAGGTGGTAACGTTCCTAGAGAATTTGTTCCTTCAGTAGAGAAAGGATTCAAAATGGCAATGGAAAACGGAATCTTAGCTGGTTACCCATTAGATTCGTTGAAAGTAGAGCTTAAAGATGGTGGTTTCCACGCGGTGGATTCAGATGCACTTTCATTCGAGCTTTGTGCTAAAATGGCATACAAGAATGCACTTCCTCATTGCTCTCCAGTTTTATTGGAGCCTATGATGAAATTAGAAGTAGTTACTCCAGAAGAGAACATGGGTAACGTAATAGGTGACTTGAACAAAAGAAGAGGTCTTATAGAAGGGTCTTCAGAAAGAAATGGAGCTACTGTAGTAAACGCTAAAGTGCCACTTTCAGAAATGTTCGGATATGTTACCGACTTAAGAACGATTACTTCTGGTAGAGCGACTTCAACTATGGAGTTCTCACATTTCGCACCTGCACCTAAGAACGTGGCAGATACAGTAATCAAAGCTGCTAAAGGGGAATAATAAGATTATAACAAGAGAGAATAATGGCTCAAAAAATAAGAATAAAATTAAAGTCTTACGATCACAACTTGGTAGACAAGAGTGCTGAGAAAATAGTAAAGACGGTAAAGACGACAGGTGCTGTAATAAGTGGTCCAATTCCACTTCCTACTCACAAAAGAATTTATACTGTCCTTAGATCTCCACACGTGAACAAAAAGGCAAGAGAACAATTTGAGTTAAGTTCATATAAAAGACTTATAGACATCTATAGCAGCAGTGCTAAAACAGTAGATGCTCTTATGAGACTTGAACTTCCTAGTGGAGTTGAAGTAGAAATTAAAGTTTAATTAGTATCTATTAAAATTAAGATATGCCTGGATTAATAGGAAAGAAAATAGGTATGACTAGTATCTACAGTGCCGAGGGTAAAAACATACCATGCACAGTGATAGCTACTGGTCCTTGTGTAGTAACACAAGTAAAAACTGTAGACAATGATGGTTATGATGCCATACAGTTAGGATACAGTGAAAAGAAAGAGAAGAGAACTACAAAATCTCTGAAAGGACACTTTAAGAAGAGTGGTGGTAATTTCTACAAGACACTTGTTGAATTCAAGTCGTTTAATCAGGAATTGAAACCTGGAGATTCACTGGTAGCTTCGGATGTATTCGAAGAAGGTGTTTTCGTAGATGTAGTTGGAACTTCTAAAGGTAAGGGTTTCCAAGGGGTAGTGAAAAGACATGGATTCGCGGGTGTAGGTCAAGCCACACACGGTCAGCATAACAGGCTCAGAGCTCCGGGTTCTATTGGTGCCGCATCTGATCCAGCTAGAGTGTTTAAAGGCATGAGAATGGGTGGCCAGATGGGAAACAAAAGAGTAACAGTACAAAACTTGAGAATACTCAAAATTATGGCTGATGAAAATCTAATCGTAGTTACTGGTGCTATACCAGGAGCTAAAGGTTCCACAGTTTTAATACAGAATTAAGATGCAAGTAGAGGTATACGGAAAAGACGGTAAAAAGACATCAAAGAAGGTAGAGCTAGACGCTACTATCTTCGGAATAGAGCCTAACGATCACTCTATTTATCTTGATGTGAAAAGATATTTAGCTTCGCAAAGACAAGGTACTAACAAGTCGAAAGAAAGAGGAGAGATCAAAGGTAGTACCAAAAAAATCAAGAAGCAGAAAGGGACGGGTACAGCAAGAGCTGGAAGTATCAAGAATCCACTTTTCAAAGGTGGAGGAACGATTTTCGGGCCTAAGCCAAGAACCTACAAAGTAGGACTAAACAGGAAAGTTAGAAACCTAGCTAGAAAGTCTGCTTTAAGCTATAAAATGAAAGATAGCGCTATAAGTGTAATGGAAGCGATATCTATGGATGCTCCTAAGACTAGTGCTTTTAAAGGTATTCTAAATAACATGGAGTTAGCTGGTAGTAAAACACTTTTTGTAACAGCTGATTACAACACTAATTTATACTTATCGGCTAGAAATCTACCTAAGCAAAGAGTGATGTGTGCAGATGATTTAAGCACGTACGATATTCTTAACTGTTCTAGAATAGTTTTAATGGATGGAAGTGCAGAGAAATTAGTAGAAACACTTAAAAAGTAGAAGTCATGAAAACGATATTGATAAAACCATTGATAACAGAAAAGACTTCTGCAGCAACAGAAAGAAACAATCAGTTTAGCTTCATTGTGAACAAAGAGGCCAATAAGATTGAGATAAGAAAAGCAATAGAATCTGAATACAAAGTGAGTGTAAAAGATGTGAGAACAGTAAATGTGGATGGTAAATTAAAGACCAAATTCACCAAAACTGGAGTTGTGTCTGGAAGAACTCCTTCCTTTAAAAAGGCTATTATTAGTCTTTCTGCAGGAGAATCAATAGATTTCTACGAAAACCTATAAGCTAAGAGTAAAAATGGGACTAAGAAAGTTAAAACCAATAACACCAGGACAACGTCATAAGATAATTTCCACATTTGAGGAGATTACCACAGATAAGCCTCATAAGCCGTTATTAGCTCCGCTTAAGAAATCAGGTGGTAGAAATAATACTGGTAAAATGACTATGCGCTACAGAGGTGGTGGTCACAAGAGAAGATACAGAATCATCGACTTTAAGAGAGATAGGCATGAAGAGGCTACTATCTTAACGGTAGAGTACGATCCAAACAGAACATCAAGAATTTGTTTGGTAGAGTACAAAGACGGTGAAAAAAGATATATAATAGCACCGGCTGGAATTCAGGTTGGTCAAAAAATCAATAGTGGAAAAGATGCTTCGCCAGAAGTAGGTCACTCAATGTACTTAAGTGATTTACCTTTAGGAACTGTTATTCATAATGTGGAGTTGACTCCTGGTAAAGGTGGAATACTTGCTAGAAGTGCAGGATCATCAGCACAGTTAGTGGCTAGAGAAGGGAAGTATGCAGTAATAAAGTTACCTTCTGGAGAGACAAGAATGATTTTAGTGAAGTGTTTAGCTACAGTAGGATCAGTGTCAAACTTTGAGCATAATCTTCAAAGATCTGGTAAAGCAGGTAAGACAAGATGGCTCGGAAGAAGACCTAGAGTGAGAGGTGTAGCTATGAACCCAGTAGATCACCCAATGGGTGGAGGTGAAGGTAAGTCTTCAGGTGGGCATCCAAGATCTCGTAAAGGTCTTCCTGCTAAAGGTTACAAGACAAGAAGTAAAACTAAGGCGAGTAGCCAGTTTATAATAGAGAAGAGAAAAAAATAAGAGATAATGGCTAGATCGCTTAAGAAACCACCATTTGTGCACTATAAGTTGTCACAAAGAGTAGATGAAGCTCATGCTTCAGGTAAGAAGACAGTAATCAAGACTTGGTCTAGATCTTCTACAATAACTCCAGACTTCGTAGGATTAACTTTCGGTGTTCATAATGGAAGACAATTTGTTCCAGTTTTTGTGACTGAGAATATGGTAGGTCACAAGTTAGGAGAATTCTCACCAACAAGGACTTTCAGGGGTCATGGTGGAAAGAAGGATAAAGGGAAAAGATAATTAATAGGTAAACCGAATAAAGATGGGTGCCAGAAAGAAAAATACTGCTTCAGCAATTAAAGCAGAAAAGCAGAAAATAGCAATCGCTAAACTGAACAATTGTCCGACTTCTCCTCGAAAAATGAGAAAGATGGCCGATATGGTTAGAGGAGAGGATGTTTTTCATGCATTAAATGTACTTAAATTCAGTAAGCAAGAGGCTTCTATAAGATTAGAAAAGCTAATCAGAAGTGCTATAGCAAACTGGGAATCTAAGAACGAAGGAGGAAGAGCTGATGAAGCCGGACTCGTAGTTAGTGAGATCAAAGTAGACAGTGCTAGAATGCTAAAACGTATTCAGCCAGCTCCACAGGGTAGAGCTCACAGAGTAAGAAAAAGATCAAATCACGTAACAGTAATAGTAGATACTGCTAAATAAGTTTTAGAATGGGACAGAAAACAAATCCAATAGGTAATAGACTTGGTTTCATCAAAGGATGGGATTCTAACTGGTACGGGGGAAATGATTACTCTGAAAAGCTGGCAGAGGACGCACAGATAAGAAGATATTTACACGCACGACTACAGAGAGCTAGTGTTTCTAAAATCATTATTGAAAGAACTTTAAAAGTAGTTACTGTTACAGTAATGACGTCTAGACCAGGAGTTATAATTGGTAGAGGTGGTTCTGAAGTTGATAAGCTAAAAGAAGAGTTGAAGAAGCTTACCAAAAAAGAAATTCAGATCAATATTCATGAAATCAAACGTCCAGAGTTAGATGCACAATTGGTAGCAGACAGTATTGCAAGGCAGATAGAAGGTAGAATCTCATTTAGAAGAGCAGCTAAGATGTCAGTAGCAGCTACAATGAGAGTAGGAGCAGAAGGAATAAAAGTGCAGATTTCAGGAAGGCTGAATGGAGCGGAAATGGCAAGAAGTGAGTCTTACAAAGATGGTAGAATTCCACTTCATACATTTAGAGCAGACATAGATTATGCTTTAGCTGAAGCGCATACCACCTACGGTAGAATAGGTATCAAAGTTTGGATTTGTAAAGGTGAAGTTTATGGAAAGAGAGATCTTTCTGCTACTGCAGGTCTAGAGAAGAAACAATCTAGAGGATCAAGATCACCTAGAAGAAAGAAATAAGTATTAAAGGTTATACAAAGGAATTATGTTACAGCCAAAACGAACGAAATTTAGAAAAACCCAGAAAGGCCGAATTAAAGGTCTTGCGTATAGAGGGAGCACTATATCTTATGGATCATTCGGTCTTAAGACCTTAGATGAAGGATTCATTACTTCACGTCAGATCGAAGCAGCGCGTATCGCATTGACTAGATATATGAAGAGAGAAGGAAAGGTTTGGATTAAGATTTTCCCAGACAAGCCGATCACATCTAAGCCTGCAGAGGTAAGGATGGGTAAAGGTAAGGGAGCGCCTAGTCACTGGGTGGCTGTAGTAAAGCCGGGTAGAATAATGTTTGAAGCGGACGGTGTGCCTTTGGCAGTAGCTCAGGAAGCACTTAGATTAGCGGCTCAAAAACTACCTGTAAAAACTAAGTTTGTAGTAAGACCAGATTACGTAGAATAGTAGACATGAAAGGATCAGATTTAAAAGATATGTCCGAAAAGGACTTACAGGAGAGGCTTGCAGAAATGAAGAACTCTCTAGGGCAAATGAAATTCCAGCACTCGGTGTCTGGTCTAGAAAGCCCAATCGAAGTGAGACATTCTAGAAGAACTATTGCGAGAATTCTTACAGAACTTAATAGTAGAAAAGCCAAATAATAAGGTATTATGGAAAAGAGAAACCTTAGAAAAGAAAGAACGGGTGTTGTTACCAGTAACAAAATGACTAAGTCTATCACTGTAGCAGTGGAAAGAAAAGTGAAGCACCCTATGTATGGAAAGTTCCTTAAGAAGACTACAAAGCTTGTAGCCCATGATGAGGAGAATACCTGTAACATTGGCGATACAGTAAGAATCATGGAAACTAGACCTATCAGCAAGAATAAATGCTGGAGATTAGTGGAAGTGTTAGAAAGAGCTAAGTAATAATAGAAAGAAATTTATAAGCTATGGTACAGACCGAGTCAAGATTAAAAGTAGCGGACAACAGCGGAGCCAAAGAGGTTCTATGTATAAAAGTTTTAGGAGGATCTAAAAGAAGATATGCATCTGTTGGAGATAAAATAGTTGTTTCAGTGAAGTCAGCTATGCCATCTGGTGGTATAAAGAAGGGTGCCGTTTCTAAAGCAGTTGTAGTTAGAACTAAGAAAGAGATTAGAAGAGCTGATGGAAGCTATATAAGATTTGATGATAATGCAGCTGTATTATTGAACGCTGGTGGAGAGCTTAGAGGAACAAGGATTTTTGGACCTGTAGCTAGAGAGTTGAGAGAAAAAGAATATATGAAGATTGTTTCATTAGCACCTGAAGTGCTTTAATAAAACAGACAATGAATAAGAAATTTCACATACATAAAGGTGATCTTGTTAAAGTTACTACCGGAGTCGATAAAGGCAAGGAGGGGAAAGTAATAAAAGTTTTAACAAAGAAGGATAGAGCTTTGGTAGAAGGGGTAAACATCGTTTCTAAACACATTAAGCCAAGTCCCACAAATCCTCAAGGAGGAATTGTAAAAACCGAAGCAGCCATACACGTTTCTAACCTTATGGTTATTGACGGAAAAGGTAATGTTACGAGAATAGGAAGGAGAAGAGATAAGGATGGGAAGCTAGAGAGATATTCTAAAAAATCTAATGAAGCGATTAAGTCATGAGTTATACACCAAGATTAACAGGCACATACAAAGAGGAAGTAGTTCCTTCTTTAATGAAGAAGTTTGAATACTCTAGTATAATGGAGGTTCCTCAGATTGAGAAAATCTGTATTAACCAAAGATTAGGGAAGGCAACTTCTGATAAGAAAATCGTTGACACTGGAATCCAGGAGTTGACTGCCATAACTGGACAGAAAGCTGTTCCTTGTGTTTCTAAGAAAGATGTTTCTAATTTCAAATTGAGAAAGGGAATGCCGATAGGAACGAAGGTAACTCTAAGAAGAGAGAAAATGTTCGAATTTTTGGACCGTTTAATCTCAGTATCACTTCCTAGAACTAGAGATTTTAGAGGTGTAAAGAGTACTGGTTTTGATGGTAGAGGAAACTTTACTTTCGGAGTTAAAGAGCAGATTATCTTCCCAGAAATAGATATTGATAAGATTAAAGAATTAAATGGTATGGATATTACCATAGTTACTTCAGCTAAGACAGATGAAGAGGCTAGAGCGTTACTAGATGCTTTTGGGTTTCCATTCAATAAAAATTAAGACCAATGGCTAAAGAATCAATGAAAGCGCGTGAAAGAAAGCGTGAAAGACTAGTTGAAGTTTATGCTGAGAAAAGAGCTGCTTTGAAAGCAGCGGGTGATTGGGATGCTCTTCAGAAGTTACCAAGAAACTCAGCTAAAGTTAGGTTGCATAATAGATGCAGCTTGACAGGAAGACCAAGAGGTTATATGAGACAGTTTGGTATCTCAAGAGTTCTTTTCAGAGAGATGGCAAACAAAGGGTTAATACCTGGAGTAAAGAAAGCCAGTTGGTAAATAATATTTATAGAAAAACACACTAAGGATGAACACTGATCCAATAGCAGATTACTTAACGAGAATAAGAAATGCACAGAGTGCAGGTCATAGAACTGTAGAAATTCCTGGTTCTAACATAAAGAAGGCTATGACCGAAATCTTATTTGATAAAGGTTATATTCTGAATTATAAATTCGAGAATGATGAGAAACAAGGAGTAATTAAAATAGCCCTTAAGTACCATCCAAAATCAAAAAGACCAGCCATTACTAAGCTACAAAGAATTAGTAAACCAGGTCTTAGAAAATATGCAGGAGCTGAGAGCTTACCAAGAGTGTTAAATGGTCTAGGTATCGCTATAGTTTCTACTAGCAGAGGAGTAATCACTAACAAGGAAGCTCAGAAAGCTAACGTAGGGGGTGAGGTACTTTGTTATGTTTATTAATTAAGAAAAGAGCTAAGAAATGTCAAGAATAGGAAAGGCACCAGTGACTATAGCCAAGGGAGTAGATGTTACAATTAAGGGTAGCACTATAACTGTAAAAGGTCCTAAAGGAGAGTTAGAGCAAGTAATGGATCAGTGCGTGACTGTTAAGCAAGAAGGTGATGATTTAGTGTTTGAAAGAGAAAGTGATCATCCTGATCATAGATCTAAGCATGGATTGTATAGAGCTTTGGTAGCCAACATGATAGAAGGTGTAAGCGAGGGTTATAAGAAGCAGTTGGAACTTGTAGGTGTAGGTTATAGAGCTACTGCTTCAGGTACTCAATTGAATTTATCATTAGGGTTTTCTCACCCAATAGTTTTAGTCTTACCTAGTGAGATTAAAGTTACTGCTGAAACTGAGAAAGGAAAAAATCCTATTGTAACACTAGAGTCTCACGATAAGCAATTAGTAGGCCAAGTGGCCTCAAAAATAAGATCTCTAAGAAAGCCAGAACCATATAAAGGCAAAGGTGTTAAATACGTTGGAGAATACATTAGAAGAAAAGCTGGTAAGTCAGCTGCTAAATAATAAAGAATATGGCTACTAATAGTAAAGTACTCAGAAGAGCGAAAATTAGAAGAAGGGTGCGAGGAAAAGTCTTCGGAACTCCAGAGTTACCTAGATTATCTGTTTATAGAAGTAACAAACAAATTTACGCACAGATTATTGATGATGTAAATGGTGTTACTTTGGCAGCGGCTGGTTCTGTTAAAATTAAAGAAGCACAATCAATGCCTAAAATTGAGCAAGCTACTATAGTAGGAAAAGCTATAGCAGAGGTGGCTAAATCTAAAGGTATAGAAACTGTTGTATTTGACAGAAGCGGTTATTTATACCACGGAAGAATTAAAAGTTTAGCAGATTCTGCTAGAGAAGGTGGATTGAAATTCTAAAAGGAAATGAGCACGAACAAAATATTAAGATCTAGCGAAGTTGAGTTAAAAGACAAGCTAGTAACAGTAAATAGAGTTACTAAGGTAACCAAAGGGGGAAGAACTTTTAGCTTTTCTGCCATAGTTGTCGTTGGTAACGAAAAAGGTATCGTTGGGCATGGTTTAGGAAAGGCTAAGGAAGTAGCAGAAGCGATAGCAAAAGCTATTGATGACGCTAAAAAGAACTTAGTAGAAGTTCCTGTACATAATGGAACTATCCCTCACGAACAATATGGTAAGTATGGAGGGGCTAGAGTTTTTATTAAGCCAGCTTCTAGTGGTACAGGTGTGATAGCTGGTGGTGCCATGCGTGCCGTTTTAGAATCAGTAGGCGTAAAAGATGTATTAGCTAAGTCTAAAGGGTCTTCTAACCCCCACAATGTGGTGAAGGCTACTGTAGATGCGTTAATGCAATTAAGAGATCCTAAGGAGGTGGCTGACTTACGTGGTATATCAGTTAACAAAGTGTTTCACGGATAAAAAATTAAGCCATGGCTAAAGTTATAATCACTCAAGTTAAGAGTAGCATAGGTAAACCTAAAAGACAAAAAGATACAATTATTGCTTTAGGGTTAAAGAAACTGAATTCTCCTATTGAAAAAGAAGCTACACCTCAGGTGTTAGGGATGATTCACAAAGTAAAGCATCTCTTGGATGTCCAAGAGAAGTAAACAATTTAGATACTGATAAAGATGAATTTAAGTAGTTTAAAGCCTGCAGAAGGTTCCGTAAAAAAAGGAAAGAGAATAGGTAGAGGTCAAGGTTCTGGAAAAGGCGGCACTTCCACAAGAGGTCATAAAGGTGCTAAATCTAGATCTGGATATAAGTCAAAAATAGGTTTCGAGGGTGGGCAAATGCCACTTCAAAGAAGGGTGCCTAAATTTGGATTTAAGAACAGAAACAGAGTAGAGTACAAAGCGGTTAATTTAGATACGCTTCAGGCGTTAGCTGATGAAAAGAAGCTGACTGTTATAACACCACAACTTTTAGTAGACAATGGTGTAGCGAACAAAAAAGATCTAATTAAAGTATTAGGAAGAGGAGAAATCTCTGTTAAGGTAGAGGTGACTGCTCATAAATTTTCCGAAACTGCTAGTAAAGCTATTGAAGCGGCAGGCGGTAGTACTAACACATTATAAAATTAAATCCTATGAAGGGTTTCGTACAAAAGATTAAAGACATCTGGGCTATAGAAGAGCTAAGGAAGAAAATATTATTCACCTTAGGTTTGGTATTAATCTATAGAATAGGGTCATTTATTATTATTCCTGGTGTAGATAGTAATGCACTTGATAGTGCCTCTTCAACTGGAGGAGGAGGTCTTGGAGATCTCCTTAACCTGTTTTCAGGAGGAGCATTTTCTAGAGCATCGATTTTCGCATTAGGAATAATGCCTTATATCTCGGCCTCTATTATCATGCAGCTGCTTGGAATAGCTGTTCCTGCAGTGCAAAAAATGCAGAAAGAAGGGGAGAGCGGCAGAAAAAAGTTAAATCAATATACGAGATTTTTAACCATTGCTATTACCTTGGTACAAGCACCTGGCTATTTGGCCTCAACAGTAACATCAGTGCCTAATGCGGTGCCTAACATCAGCCCGTTTTGGTGGATAAGCACAGTTACGATATTAACATGCTGTACACTTTTCATAATGTGGTTAGGAGAAAAAATCACTGATAAAGGTATTGGTAATGGTATCTCAATTATTATAATGATTGGAATCATAGCAGGCTTCCCAAAAGCATTATTGGAAGAGTGGGGGGCAAGTACGCCTTTATTCTTTTTAGTAGAGATCGCAGCGTTCTTCTTGGTAATAGTTGCAAGCGTAGCACTTGTCCAAGCAGTTAGAAGGGTTCCTGTTCATTTTGCAAAAAGTAATTTTGGATCCGGTGAGTTACCAAAGGGAGAAGCAGCTAGAAGTTTTATACCTCTCAAGGTGAATTCATCAGGTGTAATGCCTATCATATTTGCACAGGCTATTATGTTTGTACCGCTTTATTTAGGTCAAATGGAATCATTCCAGAATTCATCATGGATAAGCTCATTAAGCAACTTCAATGGATTTGGATATAACTTGATTTTTGCTATTATGATTATTGTCTTCACGTATTTTTACACGGCTATCACAGTTAACGTAAATCAAATTAGTGAGGATATGAAGAGAAACGGAAGTTTTGTTCCTGGTATTAAGCCAGGAAGACCTACAGCAGAATATTTAGATGAAATTTTATCTAGAATTACGTTGCCTGGCTCAGTATTTCTTGCATTAATAGCTGTTATGCCAGCTATTGTAGCCAATGAAAATTTAGGATTAACAAATTCTCCAAACTTTGCCATCTTCTTCGGGGGAACATCATTACTAATTATGGTAGGAGTTATTCTTGATACGCTTCAGCAGATCGAGAGTCATTTACTGTCTAGACATTACGATGGTTTAATGCAAAGTGGAACTTTAAAAGGAAGAACTGGAATGCCTGTCAGCGGTATCACAGGATAGCTTATTTTTGCACTCCTTTTTAAAAGTTGATGGGACGAATACAGTATAAAACAGATCAAGAAATAGATCTGATAAGAGAAAGTTCTTTACTTGTTGGAAAAACTTTAGCAGAAGTAGCTAAGCACATAGAACCAGGTGTAAGTACTTTGGAGCTAGATGCTGTAGCAGAGGAATTCATTCTAAGTCAGAATGCAAGACCAGGGTTTAAAGGGTACAACGGATTTCCGAGTTCGTTATGCACTTCAGTGAATGATGAGGTCGTTCATGGATTGCCTACAAAAACGGCCTTAAGAAATGGAGATATAGTTTCTATTGATTGTGGTGTTGTTAAAAATGGGTATTGGGGAGATAGCGCCTACACATTCAAAATAGGTGAGGTTTCGGAAGAAATAGATCTCCTACTCGAACGTACCAAGGAATCTCTACAGTTGGCTATAGAAGCTGCAGTCGCTGGAAATCGAATAGGAGATTTAGGTTATGCGGTGCAAAGCTATACTGAGTCTTTTGGATATGGTGTAGTAAGAGAATTGGTCGGACATGGATTGGGAAAGGATTTGCATGAAGCTCCTGAAGTACCGAACTACGGTAGAAAAGGTAACGGAGTGCAGTTAAAAGAAGGGATGGTATTGGCAGTAGAACCTATGATAAATTTAGGATCAAAATCTGTGAGACAGAAAAAGGATGGCTGGACTATAGTAACTGCAGACGGGAAACCTTCTGCGCACTATGAGCACGACATTGCTATTCGAAAAGGCAAAGCTGAAGTTTTATCAACTTTTGAGTATATAGAAAAAGTATTAAAAAATAAATAGAGTACATGGCCAAACAAGCCTCAATAGAACAGGACGGAGTTATAGTAGAAGCATTATCTAACGCAAGATTTAGAGTGGAGTTAGAAAATGGTCATCAAATACTGGCTCATATATCTGGAAAAATGAGAATGTACTATATAAAGATTTTACCAGGTGATAAAGTAAAGGTGGCTATGTCTCCTTATGACCTCACCAAAGGGAGAATAACATTTAGATATAAATAAGTAAGATGAAGACTAGAGCATCGATTAAGAAGAGATCTGCCGACTGTAAAATAGTTAAGAGAAAAGGTAGGTTATATGTTATTAATAAAAAGAATCCTAGGTTTAAGCAACGTCAGGGATAAAACTTATTAAACGAAAGAATTATGGCTAGAATAGCAGGAATAGATATCCCTAAAAATAAGAGAGGGGTAATTAGTTTAACATACATCTACGGAATAGGTAGAAGTAGAGCTTCACAAATCTTAAATGATGCAGAAGTAAGTCACGATAAGAAAGTTGACGAGTGGGATGATGATGAACTAGGTAAAATCCGATCTATAGTAACTGAACAGTTCAAAGTAGAAGGTGCCTTAAGGTCTGAAGTTCAAATGAACATTAAGCGTCTTATGGACATCGGTTCTAATAGAGGAATAAGACACAGAGCTGGTTTGCCTTTAAGAGGTCAGCGTACTAAGAATAACTCGAGAACGAGAAAAGGAAAGAGAAAAACTGTAGCGAACAAGAAAAAGGCTACTAAATAATAGATAACGATTAAATCGTTGGATCATGGCTAAATCAAACGCAAAAAAGAAAAAGAATGTTAAGGTTGAGGCTGTTGGACAAGCGCATATACAAGCTAGTTTTAACAACATCATAATTTCCTTAACTAATGCACAAGGGCAAGTAATTTCTTGGTCTTCTGCAGGTAAGATGGGATTCAGAGGTTCCAAGAAAAACACACCATACGCAGCTCAACTAGCAGCAGATGATTGTGCAAAGGAGGCTCACGAGTTTGGTCTAAGAAAAGTAAAAGTCTACGTGAAGGGACCAGGACAAGGCAGAGAGTCAGCCATCAGATCAATTCACAACAGCGGTATCGAAGTAACAGAAATTATTGATGTTACTCCTCTTCCACACAATGGATGTAGACCACCAAAAAGAAGAAGAGTTTAACATTAGAAAACATTTGAAATGGCAAGATATACAGGACCCAAATCAAAAATTGCGAGAAGGTTTAGAGAGCCAATTTTTGGCCCAGATAAAGCTTTAGAAAAAAGAAGCTACGGACCAGGAGTTCATGGCCCAAATAAGAGAAGAAATAAGCAGTCTGAATATGCAGTTCAGCTCTTGGAGAAACAAAAAGCGAAATACACTTACGGTATCTTAGAGAAGCAATTCTCTAACCTATTCAAAAAGGCGTCTTCTAAGTCTGGAATAACTGGTGAGATTCTTCTTCAGCTATGTGAATCTAGATTAGATAATGCTGTTTACAGATTAGGTCTTTCAAACTCGAGAAGAGGGGCAAGACAGCTAGTAGGTCATAGGCACATCACGGTTAATGGAGAGATAGTTAACATTCCTTCTTACCACTTAAAACCAGGAGATGTAATAGGTGTTAGAGAAAAGTCTAAATCACTGGAGGTGATTACTGCGTCTTTATCATCAAACTCAAGCGCAGCACATGAATGGTTAGATTGGAATTCTAATGATATGCGAGGAACGTTCATAACTGTGCCTCATATGGAGCAAATTCCAGAAAACATCAATGTCCAGTTAATAGTAGAGCTTTACTCTAAATAATCAAATCCCTAGAAAAAAGAATATGGCAATTTTAGATTTTCAAAAGCCGGATAAAGTAATAATGATCGACTCTAATGACTTTCATGGTCAGTTTGAGTTTAGACCATTAGAGCCAGGTTTTGGTATTACTGTAGGTAACGCGTTGAGAAGAATATTACTTTCTTCTCTAGAAGGTTTTGCTATTACTTCTATTAAAATAGATGGTGCAGACCATGAATTTACTACGGTAAAAGGAATAGTAGAAGATGTGACTGAAATAGTATTAAATCTTAAGCAAGTAAGATTTAAGCAACAGATAGAAGGATCTAACGAGGAAACTGTTAACATATCTATTTCAGGACAAGATCAGTTTTCAGCTGGTGATATAGGAAATTTCACTTCAGCATTTCAGGTATTAAATCCAGATTTAAAGATTTGTACGCTTGAAAAGAACGTGAAGTTGAATATAGAAATGACTATAGGTAAAGGTCGTGGTTATAGACCTGCAGAAGAGAATAAATATGGAAACGCTCCATTAGGAACTATTTTTATCGATTCTATCTTCACACCTATAAGAAATGTTCAGTACAAAATAGAAAACTACAGAGTAGAACAGAAAACAGATTATGAGAAGTTAATCATCACTATAGATGGAGACGGTTCCATAACTCCGAAGGACGCTTTACAGGAAGCTGCTAAGATTTTAATTCACCATTTCATGTTGTTCTCAGATGAGAGAATAACTCTGGAAAGTGAAGAAAAAGCAGCCACTGAAGAGTTCGATGAGTCATCTCTGCATATGAGACAATTATTAAAGACTAGACTGGTAGATATGGATCTTTCAGTGAGAGCTTTAAACTGTCTAAAAGCAGCAGATATAGACACACTCGGAGAGTTAGTATCTTATAACAAGAATGATTTATTAAAGTTCAGAAACTTCGGTAAAAAGTCTTTAACTGAGCTAGAAGATCTAGTAGATAATAAAGGTCTTTCATTTGGTATGAATGTATCAAAGTATAAGCTCGATAAAGAATAATAGTAGAATTAAGAAGCCCTCTTAAAAAGTATATAAAATGAGACACGGGAAGAAATTTAACCATTTAGGAAGAAAGAAGGCACACAGAGCAGCCATGCTTTCTAATATGGCTTGTTCTCTGATAGAGCACAAAAGGATCAATACAACAGTAGCTAAAGCAAAGGCTTTAAGAGTTTATGTAGAGCCGTTGATAACAAAGTCTAAAACAGACAGCACGCATTCTAGAAGAACTGTTTTCAGTTATTTAAAAGATAAGTATGCTGTAACTGAATTATTCAGAGAAGTAGCTCCTAAAGTGGCAGCACGTCCAGGTGGATACACTAGAATCATTAAAACAGGTTTCCGTCAGGGAGATGCTGCTGAGATGTGTATGATAGAGCTAGTGGATTTCAATGAGATTTATGGATCTAACACAGGTGCTAAAAAGAAAAGAAGCAGAAGAGGTGGTGCTAAGAAGAAGACTGACGGTCTAGCTGGAAGTATAGTTTCAGCAGCAGGTTCTGTTAAGGATGTAGCTAAAGGTGCTGTAGACACGGCTTCTTCAGTAGCTGAAGGCGCAGTAGATGGAGCTAAGGATTTAGCAGAAGGTGCAGTAGAAAAAGCTAAGGATGTGGCAGGAGATGTAAAAGATGCTGCTGCAGGTGCTGTAGAAAAAGCGAAAGATGTAGCTGGAGATGTTAAAGATGCAGCTGCTGGCGCAGTAGATAAGGCGAAAGATGTAGCTTCAGACACTGTGGACAAAGCAAAGGATGCTGCTAAGGACTTAGCAGATAAGGCTGATGAAGCTGTTTCTAAAGATAATGACAAAAAAGAAGGTGAGGCATAATTCACATTCAAATGAATTTTAATAAAAGAGGGATTAACGTTAATAGTTAATCCCTTTTTTTTTGTAAAATAAAAAGAGGATTTCATTCCTTTGCAACGCATGAAGAGAATCCAAGATAATAAGGCATACTTAGTTCTAGAGGATGGAACAGTATTCCAAGGAAATGCTATAGGTAAATTAGGCACCACCACAGGTGAAATTGCATTCAATACAGGCATGACAGGATATCAAGAAATATTCACCGATCCGTCATATTTTGGCCAAATACTAATAATGACTTCTGCACACATAGGCAATTATGGAATGCATAAACAAGAGGTAGAATCTGATAGTGTAAAAGTATCTGGTGTGGTAGTTAAAAAATTCTCCGAGTATTATAGTCGATCTTCTGGAAGCTCTGATGGTCAGAGCTATTTTGAGGAGAATCAGATGGTGGGGATTTGTAATCTAGATACCAGAAGGTTAGTAAGGCATATTAGATCAACTGGAGCCATGAATGCCATTATTTCATCCGAAGAATTAGATATAGATATACTTAAAAGTTCAGTGAAAGAGGTGCCTTCAATGCAAGGATTAGAACTTTCCTCTAAAGTTGCCTGTAAGCAGGCTTATGAGGTGGGTGAGCCTGAGAGCTCATGTAAAGTGGCCCTTTTGGATTTAGGTGTAAAGAGAAGCATAATCAGTTGTCTTGTAGATAGAGGATGCTTTGTAAAAGTTTTCCCTATGAGTGCTTCTGCCGATGAAATTCTTTCATGGGAGCCAGATGGAATTATGTATGGGAATGGTCCTGGAGATCCCGAGGTAATGACAGAAACTATAGAGAAAGTAGGTAAGCTTGTCAATTCTAATGTACCTGGGTTCGGTATTTGTTTAGGCCATCAAATCATAGCTTTAAGCCAAGGGTTAGAGACAGAAAAGATGTTCAATGGCCATAGAGGTATAAATCATCCAGTACGAAATGAGGTGACAGGAAAAAGCGAAATTACCAGCCAAAATCATGGGTTTGTAGTTACTGCTGAATCTGTTAAAGAAGTAGCTAATGTAGAGCTTACGCATGTGCATTTAAATGATAATACAGTGGCTGGAATAAGACTAACTGATAAACCAGTATTCAGTGTGCAGTATCATCCTGAAGCGAGCGCTGGACCGCATGATTCCAGATATTTATTCGACAATTTTGTAGAACTAATTAATGAACATAAATCGATAACCGTATAATGAGTTACATAGCAAGAGTACAAGCAAGACAAATTCTGGATTCTAGAGGAAACCCTACTGTGGAAGTAGAGGTGATAACCGAATCAGGAATTATGGGTAGAGCGGCAGTGCCTTCGGGAGCCAGCACAGGAATTCATGAAGCAGTAGAGCTGAGAGATGGAGATAAAGGAAAGTATATGGGTAAAGGTGTACTTAAGGCAGTAGAGAATATAAATACAACTTTAAATGATGAGTTAAACGGTGCTTATATCTTTGATCAGAACCTTATAGATAGAGCCATGATAGGCATAGATGGTTCTGATAATAAGGCCAAACTTGGTGCCAATGCTATTTTGGGTGTTTCGCTAGCCGTGGCTAAAGCAGCTGCCGAAACTATAGGCCAGCCACTATACAGATACATAGGAGGAGTGAGTGCGAATACACTGCCTATTCCTATGATGAATATCATAAACGGAGGCTCGCATGCAGATAATAAAATAGATGTTCAGGAATTTATGGTAATGCCCGCTGGAGCATCATCATTTTCCGAGTCTCTAAGAATGGGAACTGAAATTTTTCATCACTTGAAAAAAGTACTTCAAGATAGAGGAATGAGCACTAATGTAGGAGATGAAGGTGGTTTTGCGCCTAACCTAGGTTCTAATGAAGACGCTATTACGTGTATTTTACAAGCCATAGAAAAAGCAGGATACCGTCCTGGAGAGGATGTGTACTTGGCTTTAGATGCTGCTAGTTCTGAGTTTTATGATGAGAAAAAAGCCAAATATATTTTAGAGTCTACTGGAGATGAGCTAACGTCCTCTGAAATGGTGACATACTGGAAGGACTGGTCTAAGAAATACCCAATAGTGTCTATAGAAGATGGTCTAGCGGAAGATGACTGGGCAGGCTGGAAAGAGCTAACCGAGCAAATAGGAGATTCTGTTCAGCTGGTAGGAGACGACTTATTCGTGACGAACACTGAACGTCTAGGAAGAGGAATAAATGAAGGAATAGCCAATTCTATTCTGGTTAAGGTGAACCAGATAGGAACTTTAACAGAAACTGTAGACGCTGTTAATCTAGCCCACAGAAACACCTACACTTCCGTAATGAGTCATAGATCTGGAGAAACAGAAGATAGCACCATAGCAGATTTAGCGGTGGCTTTAAATACAGGTCAAATCAAAACCGGTTCTGCCAGCAGATCTGATAGAATAGCCAAGTATAACCAACTGCTTAGAATAGAAGAAGCACTAGGTAAAATGGCTTACTTCCCAGGAAAAGATATGAAGTTTATTCCTAAGTCTTAATAAACTTAGACTGACTGAGCTTCATACCAGAAGCATTTAATAATTCTATAATATAATGTCCAGGGGCTAGCTCCTGGCATTTTATTTTTCGGCCGTTTTTTCTTAATTCTCCTTCCATAATTACTTTACCGGATGATGTGTAGACCCTAAACCGTGTAGAACCTTCAGGTAGTTCATTTAGAGATAGATGATCCTCTACTGGATTAGGATAGAGCTCAATTGATTTTTTAGATTCTAACTCTTCTAGGTAAGTGCCATTATTGATAAAGCCCCAGGCATAATCTCCTGAGCTAGTAAGGTCAAAGTCGATATAACCATTAAAATTACTCTCATCTCCGAAGTTTTCGATCGTATAACTGGAATGCACTACCCACTGGCTGGAGTAGAGTGGCCTATGAAGCAGCTTTAGATCAGGAACTGTAAATCCTAAGTCGTTCATAGCACTTAAGAAAGGCAAATCATAGTCAAAGAATGCAAAGTCGCTTCCGTAAAAATAGATGCGGCTTTCTATTTCTGAAGATTCGTTTACATCTGCATGTATCCTCCAGAACCTATCTGAACTGATATAAAAATCTTCTAAGAATATGTTTTCGTTAGGGCCAGTAAAATGGCATTCTGCTCTTACCCATATAGAATCTGATATTCCTAGTGCTGAAGTATTCGTTCTAAATTCTGCATAGGAAAAGTTCTCAGTACCAGTACTGGTTAGTGTTTTTTCTTCTGCAAGTATGGCTGGCGTGAGCTCATAATTTCTATTTAAAATAATGTGCTTAGGGCTGAAAGAAGAAGAAATTATAACGTCAGATTCATGGCCAGAGATGATAACATCGGTCTGTTCTTCTGCACCCTCTTCTGAAATTAAAGTGACTGTTAGTGGCACTTGTGTGAAATACTCAGGAGCTTCTAAAGATCTTTGGCTAATGGTCAAGTCGACTTGAAAATCGGTTGGGCTTAATTCTGTTTCCTGAATCGCGGTAATGTTAAAGTCGGTAAATCCAGGGTTAAATACCCAGTCGTTAAAGAATGTAACGAGGTCTTGGTCTGTGTAGTCTTGGAAAAAATCTCGTAGGTCTGCACTTGATACGCTTTGCAACGCGAATTCTGACATAAACGCCACCGTGGCCTCTACAAAAGCTTCAGTACCCATATAAGTCCTTAAATTATGACCAACACTAGCACCCTTGCTATATACATGAGTGCCGTAAGTATTAGCGTGCCCTATTCCTGAAACTGGTAGGTAACCGCCATCATCTGAATGAGCAGAAAGCAGCACATCTCTGTGATTCTCAGAGATCCATTCATAGTAGGCTTCATCTCCATAGGTTTGTTCTAGAAAAAGTGCTTCTGAATAGCTGGCCATACCCTCATTTATCCACATGTCTTCCTGAGTGGAGCATGTAATTAAATCTCCCCACCAGTGGTGAGCCAGTTCATGAGCCATGAGTGTTTCAAAATCTAATCCACCATCTGCAAAAGATATAGGGTAAGCGATATTAGTGGCGTGCTCCATGGCACCCGAATTAAAAGGCACAAAAACATAACCTACACGTTCCCATTCATAAGGTCCATAAAACTCTTCAAACGAATTTAGAGCCAATGGAAGATTTATAAAAGATGCCGAAACATCGTCTACACTGGCAGGAGGTGCTATTAAATATTGGGGGATTTCTATTCCGTTAGCCGTGGAGTAGGTGCTCTCTATAAACTCATATGAACCTACGGCTATAGAGGCCAAGTAGGAGGGGATACTCATATTCAGTTCCCAGTGAGCTATGGGTAACCCGTCTTCATCTGTGCTGGACTCTAGCCTAGTACCATTAGCTATTCCAGTTTTACTGGCATCAGTTTTTATAGAAAAACTGAAGGTGCAGCGTTCTATAAAACTGTCAAAGCACGGAAACCAAGCTCTGCCGAAAGTGTGAGGATCGGCATCGAATCCCACCCCTAAATTATAGGCATAGTTAGGGGTCCAGTAAAATCCTCCCCAACCAGATGCATCTGTTTCAGGATTCCCCTCATAGGAGATGATTAAGGTAAATTCTTCATTTATGCTTAATTCCTCGGTTAAAAATATTTTTAAGAGTTCATCTATATGAGTATAAACTAGTGGCTCATCATTAAGCCGCACCTCGATTACTGTTAAGCCTAGAAGGTCTAAATCTACCTCTTGAATTCCACTTACTCTCGTTCTAAAATCTATGGTAGCTATCGCATTTAATTCCTGACTTTGAAAATCTGAAAAATCAAAATACAAATCAGTGTGGAGCACATCTAAGGAATCGCTTCTAGAGTCATCTGCCACTAAATTTTTGAATGAACTTTTATGTTTTGAGCACTTATGCTGAGCTTTTGCGTGGCAATAGGTAAGTACTCCCAATAGAATAAGAATAAACAGCTTTTTCATATCTCGAAGTTAACTGATTTTATAGTTGGGCTTGTCTGTGATTTCAATAAATTTTGACATCTTAAAAAGATGAATTACAGAAGTTTATTTATGAATTGGTTCTAAAGACAACTGATTGAACTCAAAGCAATATTTTATTAAACAGCTGGTATTAAACGTGATAAAATTATAGTAGGGTTTTAGGAAACCAAGTTGTAAAACGTGCGTGAACAACTCTTAAGGAGTTATTTTAATAGAGCCAGAGGAATGAAACCATCTACAGAATTATTTGAATTAGTAAAATCATTGTCTAAAAGTGAGAAGCGTTTTTTCAAGTTATCCAGCTCTCTTCAGACTGGAGAAAAGAACTACTTGAAAATATTTGATGCTATAGAAAAACAATCAGAGTATGACGAAGCTGCATTAAAAGAAACATTTAAAAAGGAAATATTTGTAAATCACTTTCCTTCTGAGAAGAACCATTTGTATAAGCTCATTTTAAAAAGTCTCAGAAATTACCACAGTGATAATTCTATAAATTCTATTCTTAAACAGGAGATCAAGAATGTAGAAATCCTGTATAACAAGGGACTATTTAAAGAGTGTAATAAGTTCCTTATGCGTGCTAAAAAGCAGGCCATAGAGAACGAGAAGTTCTATTTCTTATTCGAGTTAATTAGCTGGGAAAAGCTGCTTTTAGAGGAAGCGTTTGAAGATGGACAATTCAATAAAGATTTAGATAAACTCATAGATGAAGAGCAGGACGTAATAGCTAAGCTTAGAAATCTGGCGGAGTATCATGTACTTTATTCAAAGATTAATTATGTATTCCGAAGTGAAGGATTTTCTAGGAATGCAGAAGATATTAAGATCGTCCGGGAAATAGAGGATAACCCACTTATTAAAGGCAAAAACACTGCTTTATCTAAAAGAGCTGCTACCATTTGCTATTACACTCAGGGTTTCTGTGCCATGGCTAATTCACAAACTTCACAGGCTTTAGCTAAGTTCAAAAGGGTAAAAGACATTTTAGACGAACGTCCTAAGCTAAAAGAAGACTTAAGTAAGCGCTATGTAAAAACCATGGCCAAGCTTATAAGCTGTAACATAGATTTAGGAGAGTATGATGAGGCTTGGAGAATTAAAGATGAACTAAAAGCCATTCCTGGACAAAGAGGGTTTAAGAGTATAGATATAAAATTAAATGTGTTTAAAATATCCATTATATCGGAACTACAGCTGCTGACTAGAAGTGGAGATTTTGCTAAGGCATTAGTAGTAGTAGAGGACGCATTAGATGGTTTAGATAAAGTTGAAGGCCGTCTAAGAAAAGAACAGCTGTTAGAATTATATTATCATGTAGCCTACAGTTATTTTGGTAATGGAGAGTTTAATCAGGCTTTATTCTGGATTAATAAAGTGCTTAATGATAATGAAAACACCCTAAGGAAAGACCTCTTCAGTTATGCACGACTGTTTAATTTAGTAATCCACTTTGAGTTGAAAAATTATGACCTATTAGAATATATCACTAAAAGTACACAGCGTTACTTGGTCAGAAGACAAAGAGATTATGAATTAGAAAAACTGGTGATAGATCACCTTAGAAAGCTAATTAGAGAGAATAAATCTCAGAATAAAAAGCAGAAGTATGAGACTTTCAGGATAGAACTTGAAAAATTAATACAGGAACCAGAGGACCAGATAGTCTTGCGCTACTTCGATTTCAAAGCTTGGATAGACAGTAAAATTGAAGACGTTCCTTTTTCTAAAGCAGTTAGTCAGGAACTGGCTTAGTTCAATTTTTTAGCGTTACCTTTTTTATCTAGAATTACGAAGTCAGAGCGTCTGTTTTTCTGGTGGCGCTCTTCTGAGCATGGAACTCCATCTTCACAGTCGTTAAGTAAATCTGATTCTCCCATTCCCTTAGAGGATAATCTAGATTCGTTTATTCCTTGTGAGATGAGATATGTTTTAACCGCTTGAGCTCTTTTTTTGGATAGCCCTCTGTTAAATCCATTACTGCCTCTAGAATCACAGTGTGATCTAATTTCTACCTTAAGGTTAGGGTTGGTTTTTAAAAGATCTGTAACCATATCTAAATAAGGTTTAGCGTCATCCCTAACTTCCCATTTATTATAGTCCCAGTAGATGTTTGGGATGGGGAATGTACCATCTTCACCTGGCTGAACATTGTCTGGATCTTTAGGCGTTTTGATAATTTTATCCAGTTTGAAATCAATATCGAAGGTTTCATCTTCTTTTAGGCCTAGAGTAGAAATTTTCTTGGATGAATTGAAGTATACCTGATCCTCGCTATTATCCTCAGCTAGTATTTCGTATTCCTTATTTGGAAGTAAATCTGCTTTAAGCTGTCCGTTCTCATCTAAAGACAGAGGTTCTGAGGTGTTGTCTGTGAGGTTTTTTAATATGATTTGAACGTTTTCTATGGGCTCACCAGTTTCTGCATCTGCTACGGCTCCTTCCATATCCAGTTCAGGGAAGAACTCTTCGAAGTTATATATTTGATCGGCTCCTGATCTATCTGAACTGAATAAGCCTTTTTCCTTCTCTGTGTAAATAAGGCCAAAGTCATCTCGGTTAGAATTTATGGGGTAGCTAATATGAGTAGGCTCCGACCATGCTCCGTTAATATTAGAACTGTAAAGCACATCCATTCCGCCTAGAGTTTGATGTCCATCGGATGAGAAATACAGGGTGTTGTCATCTTTAAGCGTAGGAAAGGCCTCGTTTCCAGAGGTATTAATACTACTTCCTAGGTTTTCAGGAATAGACCACTCGCCATTACTTAAACTAGACTTGTAGAGGTCCATTCCTCCAGTGCCGCCTGGCTGATTGGATGAGAAATACATCGTTTTACCATCCTTTGATAGCACAGGGTGGGCAAAGATGTAATTTACATTGTTAAACCTTAATTTTTCAGGGTTAGACCAAGCTTCTCCTTCTGTTTTAGACATATATATCTGAGGGTGGCTTGTGTTCTCTGAGTTGTAAGCCAGTTCGTTGGCTGATGTTTGATTGCTACGCGTAAAGTACATCACCCCTTTCTCCTCGTCAAAAGCTGGCATGGCATCATGAAACTTAGAGTCTGAGAAAGGCATTTTACTCACACTACCACTATCCTTTAGCATATAGATGTCTAAATAAGAGTAGCCGGTATAATCGTCTTTGATTTTTAAATTATTTTGAACTCCAGTAATTAGAAGTCCATCTTTAATGTTGACCGGAGACATGGCGCTGGCCACTCCATTTACATTGAATTTTTCTACTTGATAAAGGCTAGAATCCTGCTTCATAATTCCTGCGCGGCTAGCTGACCTTTGTAGGCTCATAGCTATTAAATTACCAGGGTCTTTAGAAAGAATCTCTGAGGCTAATTTAGACGCATCCTCATATCTTTCTGCACCTAATAAATTAGTGGCGTATTCTAGTTTGAGTTCATCTGTAAATTTACGGTCGTCTTTTATTTTTTCATACTCATATACCGCAGCTACTGGCTGGTTAGTTTCAGAATAAGCTCTGGCTAGCAAGGTGCTTCCTTCTACACTAGCTTTCTTTTCTACACTGCGCTCCAGACTCTGAATAGCATCCATATACTTTAGATTCTGATAATCCTCTTTCCCTTTGCTGAGGTACATTTTAGCACAGCTACTTAAGGTAAGAGTTAGCGTTGCAACGCATAATATATTAATTATTTTATTCATAAGTAATTATATTAGAAGTATCTAGGAGATGTTTTCTTAATGATAAGATCTTCACCAAAGTCAAAAGCTATCATGATCTCATGTGAGCCATTACTGTAATTTCTTATTTCGGTAGTAGTGAAGTCATAAGCGTAACCTGCTCTAAGTCTATTAGTAAAATTATATTCTACCATTCCTACTAAGGCATCACCTGTTCTATAACCAAGACCTAACCACAGTTTTTTATTAATAAGAAAATTGGCATTTATGTCAGCCTCTAGAGGTGCAGCGTTTTCATACTTCAGCAGAACGGAGGGTCTAAATACTAAGATGGGACTTAGTTCAAAAGCGTATCCACCTGATGCATAAAAGTGCTGAGAGAAATAGTTCTCGCTGGCAGTGGTTACGCTCAATTTATCATCTGAAGGGGCTATGATGGTAGGAACTGATAAACCAGCAAACCATTTTTCATTATAAAAGTAAGCTCCAAATCCGAACTTAGGCACGAATTCATTCTCGATATTGGTGCTGGTATACACAGGGTCATCTGCATCCCAGTAATCTAGCTGAGTGAAATCAGCACTGTAAGAGCTAACTCCAATTCTGGCTGCTAGGGCCAGTTTTGTTTCTGAGGTGAGATTAAAGTGGTAGCCTAAGTTAGCACTAGCACTAAGCTCATTTATAATTCCATGACTGTCATTGGTTACTAGTAATCCTCCACCCAGACTTTTTCCTAGAGGTGTCTCTAAACTAAGCACTTGAGAAACTGGAGACTCATCCATAGATACCCATTGACTTCTGTGAAGTAAGCTGGCACTGCCATAGCTCTGAGTTCCTGCATAAGCTGGATTCACTAGTAATTGGTTAAACATATACTGGCTTACTTGTAGTTCCTGTTGGGACCAAGTAGTTAGAGGTGTTAACAGGAAGACTGTTACCACTAAAGTTATGTATTTTATCATTCTAGCCATGATTTTATCTTCTTAAATCCACAAATGAGTTTAGCTCTGTCTCCTCTCCATCTTTGGTTCCTTTTACAATTACATAATAGGTTCCGTCAGATAGCTCATCACCATTATTATTTTCACCAATCCAATTGTTTGTATAGTTATCTGCCGAGTAAACAATATTTCCCCAGCGGTTAAATACCTCTATAGTTACCTCTTCATACTGCTCTAACCCTAGAACTATATATGCATCGTTAAAACCATCTCCGTTAGGTGTGAATCCTGATGGGATAGTAAGGTCTCTAGGGGAAGTAAGTATGAGTACAGAATCTACTTCACATCCATTAGCATCGGTTACCACTATGATGTATTCTCCTGCCATTAGATCATCTATATCGTCTGAGTTAGAACTAAAGCTATTAGGACCAGCCCAGCTCACATTATAATCAGGTATTCCTCCAGTTATTGTAGTGTTTACAGATCCATCAGTAGCTTCGAATTCTGAAACGTTAAACGTATTTGAATAGAGTGATAATTCTAAATCTAGAACTATTTGGTCTGGAGAATTTATAATAAAGGTTTCAGTGAGTTCACATCCTTCTTCATCAATAAGTGTAGCGCTGTAGCTGCCTGCTGAAACTTCACATGCATTAGTGATTTCCCCTTCTGAATCTACCCAGTTTATAGAGACAGTTCCATTTGCAGAATTAATGGGTAGCTCTATGCATCCGTCTGTAAACCCGAAACATGAAACATCTGTAATGATCGCAGGATCCAGTACAATTCCATCTGACTCTCCTACTAACACGGGTAGTGTAGATACACAACCATTGTCATCTGTGAGGATTAAATTATATATACCGCCTTCTAAATCTTGAGGATCTTCGATATCATCAGCACCATTGTCCCAATCAAATGAAGCATAGGGCACGGTTCCACCAGAAGGTGTGGCATCTATACTTCCGTTTGCTTGACCACAGGTAGAGGCTAAAGTACTAGCACTTACAGTAAGCAAAGCAGGCTCTGTCATTAAGAATTCTTCTGTAGCTTCACATCCATTTTCATCTGAAACTATAACATTATATGTATCTGGAGAAAGATCTGATACGATTTGTTGATCGTCTGGGGTATGATCCCACTCAAAGTTATAGTTACCACTGCCACCTGCAGGATTGGCATCTATAATTCCATCGTCATCATTAAAGCAAGTGATTTCAGAAACAATGCCGTCTATGGATAGCAGGTCAGGCTCTAATAGCGTAACTAAAGTGGTGACTTCACAGTCCAGATCATCTATAACACTTAATGAATAGGCCCCAGATTCTAATGCTGTAAGTTCATCCGAGTCTGAATCGTTAATGCCTATGTTTCCAGTCCAGTTTAGCGTATAATCTGGTAGTCCTCCAGAAATGGAAACGTTAATTTCACCGTCATTTTCACCAAAGCATGAAATGTTAAAACCGCCATTAAAAGTGCTGGTGGTTACATCTACTATTATTTCCTCTGGCTGATCTATGCTTATTATGATTAGCGAATCACAACCATTTCCGTCTACAGCTAATATCTCATAGTTACCTATACATAATGAATCGGCTGAGTTTCCATACTCTAGCTCATTGCCATTTAGCTCCCAGAGATAGTTGTATTCAGGATCTCCACCAGATGATGAAACTTCTATAGCTCCTGTGCATTCTCCAAAACAAGTTATTTCATTAATTAATGTAGCCTCGGCTTCAAATTCTGTAAGTGGTTCTGTAACCAGAATTGAATCATTAAGTGTACACCCAGAGATGTCATTCACATTAATGTAATACGTTCCAGCGGCTAAGTCTGAAACCACAGCATCACTTCCTATAACGGTGTCGTCTTCATCTAGCCATTCATAATTATAGTCTGGCACACCGCCAGAAACCACTGCTTGCGCGGAACCGTTTTCGTCTCCTAAACAAGCTAATGTGTATGCACCTGTTCCTATTTGGAATGTTTCTAGGTCTAGAGCAAATGCTTCATCAGAGTTAACTTCTACAGTGTCTATTCCTAGACACCCATTTAAATCTGTTACCGTAACTATATAATCACCCGAATTTATGTCTGTGAGAGAAGACCCAGTGTAGGTGTTATCATCTTGGTCTACCCAGTCATAATCGTATCCTGGAGTTCCTCCATTGGCTTCTACTGTTAAAGAAGCTGTGCCGCTTCCAGAACAATCTTCCAGAATCACATCTGTAACTTCAACAGTGATAGGATCTGGTTCAGTGATGGTAAATTCTTCTTCGAACGTGCAGCCATTACTATCAAATACTTCTAAGGTATATGTGCCCGCCTCTAAATCAGTAAGGGTAGTAGCATCTGAAGGGTTAACTCCTATGAAACCAGTCCACTCTATAGTTTCATAAATACCACTTCCACCACTTATATTGGTAATTATAGATCCATCAGCTGCTCCAAAACAAGAAATGTTAGTAATAGTTTCATCTGGAATAAGCTCCAAAGGTTCAATGGTAGGAATTATAATTTCTACTTGACAGCCTGCAGTATCGGTTACTACCAATCCGTAAGTCACACTACCCGGTAAATTTACTTGGTTAGGTAGACTCGGATCATTACCTAATGGCAGGTTACTCCAGTCATAGAAGTAACCAAACTCTAAGTTTTCGAAATCAGGATTTCCGCCACTGGCTGCAGCTGTTAACTGACCATCAGATTCATCAAAACAAGAAACAAAAAATCCTCCATCGTAAGAACTTAATTGTATATCTAAATCTATAGCCTGAGGTGCAGTAAGTGTTACATCTTGCGTTGCAACGCACATATTACTCTGATCCGTAACGGTTACGGTGTAGGTACCTTCAGTAAGTTGTTGTATATCTTGATCTGTAGACCCTAGGAATAAACCAAATGGCGCCCATTCCACATTTAAAGGTCCATCTCCTCCTGAAACTGAGATGTCAATAGAGCCAGAATTCTGTCCTGAACAAAGAGGATTCACCACATCTTCTACATCAATGATTATTTCACTAGGCTGAGTAATGGTGAATTCCTCAGTAGCTTGACAGTCGTCCTCTGCAGTGATAACTAAGAAGTAAGTGTCTGCACATAAATCAGTAAGATCTTCTTCCATAGAGAACGGACCATCTAATGTAGACCACTCTACAGTATATGCACCAGCATCACTATCTACTGAAATTTCGATAACCCCATCACACGTTTCGAAACAGGAATTATTAGAGAATGTGTCTACAGTAACATCCACATCTGCTTCATTAGTTACTTGAATATCAATAGTTCTAAAGCACCCATCATCATCTGTAATGGTAACCGAATAAGTTCCAGAAGCAAGGTCTGTAAGATCTTCTGTGTTGCCAAAATCTACTCCATCCTGATCTTGCCAGCTAAAAGTGTAACCTGAACCTGATCCACCTAAAGGAGTTAGGTCAATAGCACCTGCTTCGGCTGAAAAATCTGAACAGGGATTAGGAGTTACATCTATATCTGCAGAGATCTGTGGAGGACAAATAATCTCTATGGTTTCGGTTTCTACACATCCATTCTGGTCTGTGGCCGTTAGTGTATACTCTCCGCATCCTAAACCAGGAATCACTATTCCAGATCCTACAGCATTTCCATCTTCATCTGTCCAATCTAATGTATAACCTGGCACGCCTCCGGAAACGGAAGCTATAACTTGTCCATTTTCAGAATCAAAACATGAAGTGTTAAATCCATTTCCGTATGTCAATGCTGAGATACTAATTTCAATAGCAGGTGGAGGAGGAGCTACGGTTACTGTAACAAAGTTGTCTGCTTCGCACCCGTTAATATCTGTTACTGTTACGAAATAAAGACCATCTCCTAAATCTGTTAACGTAGGACCTTGACCTAAAATAGGTGTGCCACTAGGGTCATCACTCCATGAGTAAAAGTATGGGGTGGTTCCACCTGTAGCCGTTACAGAAGCTACACCTGTGCTAGTGCCGTTACATAGTATTTCCGAGACACTTAGCACAGCACCTGCTAAAACATCAGGCTCGGTGATAGTGAAGGTTTCTTCTACAACACAATCTGCATCATCAGTTATAGTTACTGAATATGTCCCCGGGCATAAGTCGGTGAGTTCAGTGGTGCCTTCAGGAACGTTCTCACTCCATTCTATAGCATAAGGAGCTATTCCTCCGCTAGGTGTTACAGAAGCTGTGCCATCGCAAATTCCATTACAGGAAATGGTACTGCC
Organism: Flavobacteriales bacterium; assembly: GCA_045104985.1. Lineage (GTDB taxonomy): Bacteria > Bacteroidota > Bacteroidia > Flavobacteriales_D > Sanyastnellaceae > ASP10-05a. Next base: position 36,492 of record JBGCDA010000066.1, read on the forward strand.
GTTATAATCACTTAGCATTAAGTTGGTTTCTAGTGTGTTTTCTTCAAATACTCCAAACGTAATTGTTTCTTCACAACCATCAGCGTCTATTACAGTTACCATATAAAAACCTCCAGCTAATCCAGCTACGGTTTCGCTGTTTGATATGACTTGATCATCTGAATCTAGCCATTCTACTGTGTAAGGTTCTGTGGCATTAGTCACCGTTATGGTTATGGCTCCGGTAGAAGTGCCAGCGCAATTAATGGGTGTAACTTCACCATCTATTTCTATGGTCTTTACGGTTACTATAGCAGAAGCTTCTGCTACACATGATGCTAACATAGATGTCAATGTAAATTCAGTGTCTGCCTCTGGATTCGCAGTAGTAACCAATGAATTCGGTGAATCTACAAGATCAGAAGGCTCCCAAGAGAAAATGAAATTTTCACTAATATCAGATATTCCTTGAAGTGTTACTTCGTTTCCAGAGCAGATCTCTGATTCCTCGGGAATAATTGACAATGCTAATGAATCTCGAATAAAAAACTGAATAGAATCTTGAACATCAGCACCACATACGTTGTTATTTATGTAGAATGTTATGAATTCTTCACCTTCTATTATTCCATCATCTAGTGGAAAGATATCTATAGAAGTAGAAGTAGAACCAGGAGGAATAGTAATGGTCTGTAAATCTCCTGGTATATTGTTTCCTAAAGGTGAGCTTGTAGTGTAATCCGGTACTAGTTCCGCGGATCCTCCAAAGCTATATATAACTTCTTGGGGATCAGTAGATATTTCTTCAGCTAAAAAGGTTATGGTTCCGTCATTACATCCTTCTATCATGTAGGGCAAACCTCCTACGGTCGAAGTCTCAAGCCCTATGGCATTTGAACTTATTTTTTCTACGAATACAGCAGAATCATAAAGCCGATCTGTTCCATCCGCTATAATGAGCTTAATAGTATAAGTCTCACATGGAATAAGGTTTCCAACCTCCGCCTGCAGACCTAAAGTAAATCCATCGTACTGAATGTTCTGACCTAAAGGGTTCCTGTTATCATAATAGTATTCTGCGTTAAAGATGTTATTCACAGAGTTAATAGCTACTGGCTCTGAAGTACCAGGAACAAGAGCTATGTTAACGTCATTAAACCCACCAGGACCAGTTATGAAGAACCCGAACACATCGTTAAATGATGAGCCTACCCATTCTTCGTATTCTTCAGAAGCAAATGTGAAATCAAATGTTAAGCTATCTCCCTGCACTAGAATATCAAATTCGAAGGCAGTAGCATCAAAGGTGGTTCTGTCGTTTACAGTATTTAGCAAGTCACTTCCTTGAAAACCATTGTCAAATTCAGCGCAGTTAAGACACTCCGTTTGATTCACTATAATTGGCAGTCCGGTTCCGTTTTCTCCATTTACTACGATGGCGTTTGAAGCTTTCCCTGTTGTAAGTAATAGACCTTCAGTGGCATTCAGCTCAGTATTAAAATTATAATAGTAAGCCCAAGAACTGTCTGCTGCAGTAACATTAACATTTTCTATACTCACGCCATTACCTACCAGCTGCTGGGCTGCTTGCTCAGGTGTAATGCTTTGGTCCAATGTTAACTGTGCTACGCCAAGTGCAGTGTAGAGAATAGCAGTAAATAGAAGGGAAAAATTCTTAAATAATATCATATTATTTCTGTTCAGAATTATTAATTACCTAGTCTGGCAGCTAGGCATTTATTGGTGAAGTCTTCTAAATCATCATTTAGAAGTAAATTCACTTGAATGTTAGAAGAAGGTGGATTGAAAAAGTCTTTGATTTCCAATAGGCCGGAGTCATTGAGATTGCCGCTATACATGATGTATATCACATTAGCTGGTACACATGCCTCTAAAATCTCAATATTAGAATTCTCAAGGCTCTTGAGCATGTATTCTTTGAATAATTCAGGTGTTAGCGCTTGAATCTCAATTACAACATTTGAATTAATGTTAGATACTGCGCTAGACGTGAGAGTGAAAGAAGATATTAGAGAGATGGCTACAATTAGAACTTTCATGATATTCTGAATTAAGTAATTATATTACAAATGCCATTTGCGTTTGCCCTACAAAGGTTAAGAATATCCCAGTTTAAAATCAACAAGAATTAAGTTTCTAAACACAATGTTTTCAACACTCTGTTATTCAACAAAATTAAGTCTAGATCTTCTGTCTAATTTGATATAATATCATACCTGCAGCTACGCCTACATTTAATGAGTCGGTAGACCCGAACATCCTTATTTTTAAGTGATTATCAGCAGTTTTAATAAGTTTTTGGTGTATTCCTTTGTCCTCAGCACCCAGTATAATAGCCACGCCTTTTTTATCAATATCTATTTGATCTACTGTATTATTGGCCTTTTCCGTGAATGCTATTACAGATACTTCAGAAGCTTGAAGATGATATATAGCATCTAAAAGGTGATTTACTCGTGCTAGTTTTAACTTAAGAACCGCACCAGCACTAGATTTTATAGTTCCTTCAGTAACCGGAGCAGAGTTATTCTTGGGCATTATTATTCCATGAGCACCCATACATTCGGCAGTTCGACAAATTGCGCCTAAATTTCTCGTATCAGTTATGCCATCTAAGATGATTAGTAAAGGAGCTTCGTTTTTTAGTTGAGCTTCTTCTATCATATCGTCTATACTTACATAGGCTATTGGAGAAATAAATGCGAGTATTCCTTGGTGATTGATGTTTGACAGCTTGTCTAACTTTACTTTTGGCACTCTCTGTACAGGAATATCTTTTTCTTTGGCTTTTTTAGCTATATCCATAGCTTCAGAAGAAGCCATATCCCGAGCGATTAAAATCTTATCTATTTCTTTATCAGATGAAAGTGCCTCAGACACAGGGTGTATACCTACCACGGTATTGCTTGGTGTATTCATTTAGTTGTAAATTCTTCCGTTTCTCCAAGCGCCTACGCGTCTGGCCCATTCAGATTTATAAATCGGATTTCTTTCCAATTCAAAAGTATTTGAGCCGAAAGTATTATCGACTTGGTTAAATTTGAATTGGACACTACCTAAATCGGTCTTATCACCATAGGTCCAAATTTCATATCCTTCACCTAATTCAAGATCATTTGGAGCTCCAAATACGATGTTAATTAATCCTCTGTCAGTTCTCCATCCTGATTTATAAGAAGTAAAAAATCGATTAGATTCTTCTACTCTTGCATAAAAAATAGCTATGAGTTCTTTAGACCTTTCTTTGGTGTCACCGCAGTTAAGCCAAAAATTATCTAAGGCTTGTTTAAGATTAGAGCTGCCCTCCATTTTCTCAAATTCTTTCCTAGATGAAATGTACCTTAGGGGTTGAATCATTTCATAAACTGATGATGGTTCTGGATAACCAACCGGACGAACCAAAAAGGACAAACCATTGGAGTTATCCTCTTTTAATAGTAGGTCACTTACATCTAAATCTGTCAGGATGACCTGGTTTTGATTTACTATCGGAGTAATAAGGTTATACTCTTTTAAAGTAGGAAGTTTATTCTGTGATGAGCTTGAAGGAGGAGGAGGTAGGGTAAGTTCAGCAGGTCTTTGATAAAACCTGAGTTGGTTCAAATTCACTCGCGTTGAATTAATTTCAATATTATCGTATGGATCTATGAATGATGAGAAGTAAGGGATTTGTCTCATCTGATTTCTAAGAAGAAAGTTCTCACGATCCATTCTGTTGCTCTTCTTTACAAATTTCATTAAATAGTAGGAGGTGTTTCTAGTTTTGTCAGTGAACCGAATATCTAGTTTATAATCTGAGCCTTCGGATAGAGCAAATGGCTTGGAGTGATACAGAATCCCTCCTTCCGAATCGTTCTTAATTTCTGCTAGGATACTATAATTTAAGGTGTCAGTAGTAGTATTATTTTTTAAAGAGGTAATGGTAGCAAACACCTCAAGAGTACCCTCAAAATCAGTTCCTCCGTTTTCCCTTGATCCAAGTAATGCTTCTATAGGTAATCTTAAATGGAGCTCGCTACTGTCATCTGAAATATGATAAACAAGAGTTTCAGCATTGGGTGATAAGGCATAAGGTGAAACTTCTATCTGAGATTCTAAAATCTCACTCATGTTTTTAGGAGAACATGAAAAGATGACTAAAGAAATTACCAGTATAAAAACTGTCTTAGCATTGAAAAGTTTCATTAGAACGAAGGTACTAAAAGCTGCTACTGAAACCGAAGTTTATTTTAGCGTTTCTAAAAAGAAAAGTATTTTCAGCTTGATTTGAAAGAGCATAGTTAAAAGAAAAGACACCAGATTTAGTTCCTACTGAAAGCCCTATTCCTAAAGCTGATATTTGATCAGCAGAATAACTTTCTCTTGTTAGGGCTTCATTCCAGTGAGATTCACCAAAAATGAAAATATTGGAGCTTTCATCAAATAGGAATCTATACTCTATGGTGCTGGATAGCCATGAACTCACATTCAATGAACGCTGGTCTATTCCTCTAATAAAATTTAGTCCACCTACTTGGAACAGTTCATTCGAAAACAGATTATCGCTGTTTAAGGTTTCACCTTTGACTTGAAATAGAATTGTGGTTTTTTTTAGTGCGGGCAGAAAGTAACTGAGCTGACCTGAAAAATTTACTAGTGGGATATTCTCTGCAGTCAAGGTTTCTCTTTCACCTATTAATCCTGAGGCGAAAATGCCCCCTCCTTTTCTAGGGTTTAAAACATTATCTAATTGCCTGTATGAATATCTAATGTCATAGGCTAAAGAAGAAGTGTTCTGAAAGCTACTTTGTTCCGAAATATTAGTATTGTTTCTAGCAGTATGCAGTCCTAAGCTTAAGCGGCTTTCACTGGAAAAATCATAAAAGAGTCGGTAGTCTATTAGTGATCTGTTTAGAGTCGAGTCTTGTCTTATGATATTCGCTTGAAATGCTAAACCTAATTTGGTTTTAAATAAATATGGTGCTGCTATACTTACTTTGAGTCGTTGACTTTCTGATAAAAGTCGCTCCCAATTCAATGCGATTTCCTCCCCTCTTTTTAAGCTATTTACCAATGAAAGATTAACCAATCCAGTAATTGTAGTCCTTTGGTTTTCGCTGGGCTGAATACCTATAATTCCATCAAACGTGTTCGCTTTTTTGCCTTCTAGGTTCAGGTATACTTTAGCTCCATCTTTGACAAATATTACGGATGGGTATGACTTCATTATGAGGAACTTAGAGTTGTTTATTTTTCTTCTTAGACTTAATAGTTTTATCTCGCTGTAAGGTTCACCTTCCCGTATAGATAAGTAGTTTTGAATATAGGCGCTATTCACCGGTGAGTTTAGCTCTATTAAGCTATCCAAGGTAATAAAAGGACCTTTATCTAGTCTTAATTTAATTACTTGATAGTTCGATGTAGAGGTTTCAATTTGGGCAAAAGGATACCCGTTGTTTTCTAGCACTTTTAGTCTGTCATAAATGTAGAATGAAAGAACGGGTAGGTTATGCGCAGCAATAGTGTCTTGCTTTTCTCCTTCTTGAAAAATTAGTGTATTTAACTGATTGTTTTGTTTGCCTAAGTGAATAAATGCCTTTAGTGAAGAATTCTTCTGGTTTACTAGACAAGAATCTATACTCGCATGCTGATAACCCTTTTCTAAAAGATCTAGGAAAAGGCTATATAATTTTTGTTTTGGTCGTTTAGTTAGAATGGTCTCTCTCTGGTCGGTATCCGTATAGTGCACTTCTAGAGACTCATAGCCTTGAGAGTTACCTAAAATGGTGAACAACATAAAAACTATTGAAAAGAAGTAATTCACTCTAGAGATATATTTATACAATAACGTAAAAAAATTAAAGTTATGGTTTTAGGTATGCTTCTTGTTTATAAATTTTGAAACCTATAAGAAATACAAGAGTATAATAAAATAATTTTGAAAGCCTTACGGAAATAAAGTAAACGAAATGAAAAAGTCCATTACATATGTTCTAGTCCTCCTGTTTATGGCGGCTACGTTCACCTCGTGCAGATCTTCTAAGCCATCTTGTGCTGCCTATGATCAATTAGAACAATTAGAGGAGATCAAGTAAAACTTATTGATAAAATTTGATTTAGATCTTTGCTTAAACTTTGAGCTACCGGACAGTGTTCCGCAATCTCTCTAATCAGTGAGTGACTTTCTGTACTTCTGTTTTTCATTTTCAATTTCAGTTCCACTTTTATTTCTGAAATACGTCTAGGGTTACTTTTCATATGTTTTTCAGCAGTAGCTTCCATAGCTAAAATGCCTAAATTTTTAGTCTCATTCTGAATACCTAATACTGTAATCATACATGCAGCTAGCCCGCTAGCTACTAGGTCTGTAGGGCTAAAAGATTCACCAAGGCCATGATTATCGACTGGAGCATCAGTTAATAAGAAGGCTTTTGAGGAATCGTGAACAAGTTTTGTCCTAAGTTGTCCGTTATATTCAAGAGACATTTTAGTCATGCAGTAGAGTGTTTTGACTGCTAAAATATTATTAAATTTGATGTTCTATGGGCAGATTATTGTTATTTATAACCTTGTTATGTTGTACATCCTTTTCGTTTGGGCAACAAAGTGCTGTAGATGGCCCTAAGCTAATCTATGATAATCAGTTTTATGCAGGTGGTCAGCTTAATACAGCGGGCTGGGGGATTCAGGGTTATCACGGGAAATATGACGGATATTATAAGGTTAAAACAAAAGGGATAGAAATAGTTAAGATAAAACATCCAAAAGAATTTAAATTAATAGGAGGAGGTAGAGAGAATACTAGGAGATATGCCTATGGGAAGTTAAATTCTTTTCAATCAATCAGACTGCTTCTAGGTAGAAAAAAATTAATTAGTGATAAGTTGAGACAAGGTGCTGTAACTATTGGGTGCTCTTGGAGTATCGGGCCGAGTTTTGGATTTTTAGTTCCTATTTATGTTGAGGTAATCCCAGACACAGGAACCACCACAGTGGTGGAACGTTATGATCCAGATATACATCCTTTGGATAGAATTAGAGGAAGAGCTAATTTTTTAAATGGAATTGCAGAATTGAAACCTGTTATAGGAGGAGTAGTAAAAGCATCCTTACTATTCGAGTATAGTGGTGTTAATGACGGGATACAGCAGTTAGAGGTGGGAATAAGTGCGGATGTGTTTTCAGGAGAAGTCCCTATTATGGTAGAGGAAGCAAATAATCAAATGATTTTTCCAGCTATATTCTTATCCTATTCTTTAGGGAAAAAGTACGTTAGAAGATGATAGAAACAGAAGTGAAAAAGATGAGAACTCCGAAGCCAAAATGGTTAAGAGTTAAACTTCCTACCGGAGAAAATTACAAGAAAGTCAGAAGTTTAGTGTCGGAGCATGGGTTACACACCATTTGTGAAAGTGGAAATTGCCCTAATATGGGAGAGTGTTGGGGAGAAGGCACAGCTACGTTCATGATTCTCGGAAACATTTGTACCAGAAGTTGTGGGTTCTGTTCTGTAATTACTGGTCGTCCAGAGGTTGTGGACGAGTTTGAACCAGGAAAAGTAGCTAGAAGCGTTAGGCTAATGGAAGTGAAGCATGCTGTTATCACCAGCGTAGATAGAGATGATTTAGAGGATGGAGGCTCTGAAATATGGGTCCAAACAGTAAAAGCCATAAGAAATCAATCTCCAAGCACTACCTTAGAGACTCTCATACCAGATTTTGCAGGAAAGTGGGAAAATTTGCAACGCATAATAGATGTAGCTCCCGAAATAGTTTCCCATAATTTAGAAACCGTAAGGAGGTTAACGAAATCTGTAAGAATACAAGCTAAGTATAATAGAAGTTTAGAAGTACTCAAGAGGCTAAAGGATGGAGGGATGAAGACGAAATCAGGTGTGATGTTAGGTTTAGGTGAAACGTATGAAGAGGTATTAGAAACTATGGACGACTTAAGAGCAGTAGACGTAGATATACTTACTCTCGGTCAGTATTTACAACCAACCTCTAAGCATCTTCCTGTAGCTGAGTTTATTACACCAGAGGTTTTTGAGGAGTTCAAAAAGATTGGTTTGAGTAAGGGATTCAGGTATGTAGAAAGTGGCCCACTAGTCAGGAGCAGTTATCATGCAGAAAAACATCTTTTTTAGGGTTCAATTCTTTAGAGTTGTATAGAATTTGATTATTCTGGCCTAAAATTGTCACAATTGATGTGTGAAAAATTGTAAATTGCCAGCTCAAAACCATAATAACACCAAATAAAAATGAAGACAAGATTAGTTCTTTTAACTACAGTCGCAGCCGCATCCATTGTGGCATTTATATCTTGGCCTACAGATGTTAAAACTTCTGAATACTCGCCTAGATTTCAAGAAGAAGCAGAATTAGGATATCGTGGAGCCATGGAGCATTACGCCATGATGAAACGAAATGTAGAAACTGGCGAAATGGAGAATTCGGATTTCGTGAAGATGCATTCTGCCGTAAAGAAGTATACCAAAGCCGGCACGAATAAGGACTTAGGTCTAGATATGATATGGGAGGCAATGGGTCCAGGTAATTATGGAGGAAGAACCAGAGAGGTAACTTTCACTGATGATGGATTAATCTATGCTGGTGGAGTTTCTAGTGGTTTATACAAATCATGGGATTTAGGAAATACTTGGTTCAAAGTGCCAGGGTTCGAAGACAACTTAAATGTAACATCTATTGAACAATCAGGAGATGGTACTCTTTACGTGGGTACAGGGTCTCTGTTCGATGGTTCGTTCGGTCAAGGTGGATCTGGTTTTGTAGGAACAGGGGTGTATTATAGTGAAGATCAAGGCGAAACTTGGTTAGCTTTAGAAGAATTTCAAGTAGAAGCCTTAAATGGAGGTAGTAATGATTATACAGCCGTAGATGTACTAAATGCAGATATCCTTAATTCAAATAAAATTTGGATAGGCAGTAGAGCAGGAATAGAAACATACGACAAGTCTACAGGAGAAAAGGTAAGCACTTTTGGCGGGATTAGTTTCCAAGATCAATCACAGTGTCAAGATATGGTTATTTCTGAAGATGGTAATAAAATGTTAGTTGTACTTGGCACTGATGTTTATTTGAGTAATGATGCGGGCTCTAACTGGCAGTTGGTTTCTGGAAATAGTGCTCCATCTCTACAATTAGGATTTACCACAAACAGAGTCGGTTTAGCTATTAGTCCAGAAGATCCTAATTATGTTTATGCTCTTCTAACTGACCAAGGCAGAATGGGAGGTGTGCAGGCATCTACTGATGGAGGCCTTACTTGGTTTAGCACCTGGCCAGCCAACTCTTCTCAAAATGAAAATCTCGATATCGATCCTTTCGGAACAAACACTCAAGGATTTTATGATCTAGTACTAACGGTTTATCCTAATGATAGAGAAAGGTTCATCGTAGGAGGGGTTACACTCTGGGAAGGTGGTATAAACCAACAACCAGAGCGTATTGCTTCTAATTTTGGTTTCGGCCCAAATTACGTGCACTCTGATATACACCATTTTGAATGGCAAGATGACAATTTATATATAGGTACAGATGGAGGGGTGTTCATTTCAAATGACATTACAACTAGCGATGATCCGGTTTTCTACGAAGCAAACTTAGGCTACATTACTACTCAGTTCTATGGTATAGGTATAAGTACCACAGGAAAGGTGAATGGAGGAACACAGGATCAGAGTTCTTTCCTTGTTCTGCCAGAAACTCAGAATGCGTTTAATCAATTCGGTGGAGATGGTTTTGATTCCGATATTTCTAAAGTAGATGATAACGTGCAGTTTGTAACTAGCCAATATGGAAGATTAGGAAGATCATTTGATGGTGGTAATAGTTTCAATGAATTTTATGATGTGAATTTAAACGTGCTTTATGACAACCCTGAAGAGAACTTTCCATTCATAAATGTAGTTCGTCTGCACGAAAACACGAATAATCCGGCTTCTCAGAAAACAATGACTTTCGTAGCTAATGATACGCTTATTCCAGCTGGTTCTATTATTACGTTCCTAACTAATAACCTTAATCAGGAAATCTTTTATGAACTGGAAGAAGAGATGAGAATAAGAGATGAGGTCACTTACACATCAGATGTAGTAGTTACTGTAGATTCTTTATTAACTGAGACTTTTACGTTTACTACTGAGGAGTATGGAGCAGATGACTTCTTCTTTCAAACGACAATAGCTATAGGGTTATCAGATGTTTTAATTACTCTACCTAATGAAGATTATGACATTACAGAAGTTATAGATGGAGAAAACGTAAATGTTACTATAGAGTTCGAAGAGCCTGTAGAAGTGCTTGACCAAATGGTGACTACCTTGTTCAATGTGCCAGATACTTTAACCATTATTGATCCTTATTCATCCCTTTTCGCTGTGGCTACGTTTGATGGAGTGTTTGTTACTAGACAGGCACTGGATGCAAACGCTTCTCCAGTATGGGCAAATATATTACCTGGGACATATGATCTTAATTGTATAGAGTTTTCAGTAGATGGTAACGAAATGTACGTAGGAACTGGTCAAGGAGATTTATTTAGAGTTTCTAATCTAAACACTTATTGGTCTCCAGACGATATTGAAAATTTAGAAGTCACTAGAATTTTCAGACAAAGTGGAGTTCCAGTTATGGGTGTGGCCATAGACCATACCGATCCAGATAGAATAGCTATTGCTCTAGGAAGTTATGGAGGAAGTGGAAAAGTGAGAATAACGACAGAAGCCAGAACTGCAGAGTTCACAAGTAACTCTGGAACGTTCAGTAATATTTGGTTCCAGCCTGGGCAGCCATTAGCTGGTATGCCTTGTTATGATGTTTGTATTCCAGAAAACTACGCCACAGGTGAAGAGATTATTTTAGTAGCTACGGAGTTTGGTGTATGGGGTTCTAATGAATTGAATGATCCTAACTCTTGGGTTCAGTGTTCTCAGAATATTGGAAATACTCCTGTATTTGATATTAAGCAGCAGTGGAGAGGTCCTCAACAGTTTATAGAAAACCCTACTAATACAGGAATGATCTATGCCGGTACTCATGGAAGAGGTATCTATAGAGTAGGAGGAACAGTAGGAGTAGAGGAAACCAACACAGATGCTGATAGCGAAGAGTTTGAAGAAGGTCTTATACTATTCCCTAATCCGGCTACAGACTTAGTTACTTTTGAGTTGGAACTTAACACAAATATGGAACTAAACTTAGAAATCTATAGCATTCAAGGAAGACTTGTTAGAAACGAGAATTTAGGTATGTTCAATCAAGGAACTCAGATACAGCCTTTATATATAGGAGATCTAAGTAAAGGAAACTACATTGTGAAAGTGGCAGGAGATGATTTCTCGAAAACAGGAAAACTAATGGTAAAGTAAATTCCATTAATGAAATAAATTTAAACCGTCTAGTTAATGCTAGACGGTTTTTTTTTGCGTTGCAATGAGTTTTTAGACTTTAGACTATGATTAGAATAGGGATAAATGGATTTGGTAGAATAGGCAGAACATTCTTTAAGCTGATTTCAGAACTATCAGACATGGAGGTAGTAATGATTAATGATCCGCAGCCACTAGCAGCATTAGCACATTTGTTAAAATACGATAGCATTCATGGGCCATTTAAAGGAGAAATAGCTCTTAGGTCGGATAATAAACTAGAAGTAAATAATAAGCTGATTGAGTTCACGCATTCTCAATCCGTGTCAGACCTTTCGTGGCCTTTCGTGGATGTAGTTCTAGATGCATCAGGAAAATTTAAGAGTAGTACTGAACTACAAAACCATCTGAATTCAGGTGCTAAATCCGTTGTTCTCACTGTCCCGCCCATAGATGATTCTATGAAAATGATAGTAATGGGTGTTAATGAAACACAGCTAGATGCTAGAGATAAAATTATATCTAATGCTTCCTGTACCACTAACAGTGCAGCTCATCTTATAAAGCTAGTTCATGAAGCTTTTACTATAGAAAGTTGCTTCATCACTACCATCCATTCCTACACTTCAGATCAGAACCTTCTGGATGCTCCGCATAGAGATTTAAGGCGTTCAAGGGCAGCAGCCCAATCTATTATACCTACTACCACAGGAGCAGCAAAGGCGCTAACCAAGATTTTCCCAGATTTAAGTCATATCATAGGAGGCTGCGGTATAAGAGTTCCTGTACCCAATGGGTCACTTACTGACCTAACATTTAATATAAAAGGAGCACCATCAGTAAACCAGTTGAATAAACTAGTAATGGATGCAGCCTCTCAAGAATTATCGGGAATAGTTCAGTATACAGAAGACCCCATTGTCTCCAAGGATATAGTTGGAAATACACATTCATGTATTTATGACAGTGAGCTAACTTCTATAGTAGGAGATATGGTGAAACTAGTAGGGTGGTATGATAATGAAATGGGTTACTCTAGCAGACTGGTAGACTTAATTAGGTTTCATCAATCTTTAGTATAAGTCAGTAATTTGAAATCTCCTTCATTAAGCCTTCCGTAAGTGAAGTGCTTGAGCCAATCTCCTAGGTTAAAGTAAGTACTCTCGTCAGATAATTTAATCTCTAAAGGTAAGTGCCTATGGCCGAAAATAAAATAGTCATAATGCTCCTTTTGGAGTATTTCCTTAGAATAAATTGCTAGCCACTCATTTTCTTCGCCTAAGTAGATAGAATCATCATCACCAGTTTTAGCTCTACTACTTCTGCTAAAATAATCAGCGAGCCATATACCGAAATTGGGATGTAACCGAGCAAAGAGCCATTGACAAACACGATTAGAAAACACTTTTTTAATGAATTTATACCCATGATCTCCAGGGCCTAGTCCATCTCCATGGCCTATAAAGAGTTTCCTCCCTTGCCGCTCAATTTGAATAGGTGCTCTGTAGAGCTCGGCTCCTATTTCTTGAGGTACGTAATTAAAAATCCACATATCATGGTTTCCGGTAAAAAGGTGAAGCTTAATTCCTTTATCAGAAAGTTCTGCTAGTTTTCCTAAAAGTCTAGTAAATCCCATAGGTACAGCCCTTTTGTATTCAAACCAAAAGTCAAAAACATCACCAACCAGAAAAATCTCAGCTGCATCCTGTTCAATTTCAGTCAGCCATTTTACAATGAGTCGTTCTCTAATTAGACTTCTCTCCTTATTAGGAGCGCCTAAATGAAAATCTGAAGCGAAGTATATAGATTTAGACAAATGGAGAAAATTAGTAACCGAAAATTTCTTCTAGACGCTCTTCTAACTTAGCACCTCTAATTTTACTGTCTATTATTGTTCCACCCGTATCTACTAGCACAGCATGTGGAATACCTGAGAAACCGTATTTCTCCTTGTACGGAGTATCCCACTTTAATAAATCACTTACATGAGTGCTCCAGATTAATCCATCTTCCTCTATAGCTTTTACCCATTTGTCTTTATTGTTATCGAGTGATACAGAAAGAACCTCGAAACCTGCATCATGATATTTCTTGTATGCATTAACCACATTAGGATTTTCTCTTCTGCATGGCCCACACCATGAAGCCCAGAAATCTACTAAGACAGTTTTACCTCTAAGTTCATAAAGAGTAATCTCGTTTCCGTTAGGGTCATCTAAAACTATATTAGGTGCCACTTTGCCGATGTCTGGACTTTTGGCCACTCTAACATTAGGATTATCTATTTGTTTGACTTGCGCTTCCCTAGCCTTATAATAATTAGTGTTAGGAACAGATTTGGCTAAATTGTTAATCACTTTTGCGCTTAATTTTGGTTCTTTTGAAAAGTCCATAGCATCGAAAAAACCTGCTATTCCAGGTGAGCTTGCGTTATTGTCAATAAAGCTGTCTAGCTCTTTTCTAAACTCATCTTTTATTCCTTTTTTACGACTTCCTATAGATTTTTTTTCAGCTACAGACGGAGCAGCTATTATTTCATCATTGAGAGCTTTTAAATCCTCTTTGTAAGAGGCTACTTTTTTAAATATAGTTCGGTAAATTTCAGTGTGCTTACTGCCCGAAATAACATTTGGTTGGCTCAAATTGTCATAATCCGCATTAATAGTGATAGACTCAGTACTATCTGTAACTAGATAGAATTGCTTTCTGTTTTTGGCCGTAATTACATAATAATCCAAAGGTAAGGCCTCAGCTAAGGTATGCGTGAACAATCCCTTTTCACCTATGTTTATGGTATCTATAATTTTACCTTGAGACTTACTGTTAATCCTATTAATGAAAAGCTGCTGGCCATCTCCTCCTTCTATTGTGCCAGTTATAGAGGTTAGAGAAACACTCTTTTCTATACTCTTAGGCTGAGAGCAGTATGAGAATGCTACTGATATGAGTGTTAAAAATAGTATTGCACTTGGGTTTTTCATGTCATCTGAATTTCTACACAAAATTAGGTATTACTTGAGACCTAAGCTAGTTAAAATAAATGCTTGAAATTTCTTTTCGTCTTTTGGTGGAGTGCTTATGGGCACTACATGAAAGTTTTCTTCAGATAAAATTTTAAGTTGTGCTTCGGTTAATCTAGCATAATCTTTTTCAGTAGTAAGAATAGAGCAGGATGTCCCTGCTTTTTTTATAATTTTTTTTAGCTCATTATCAGTAAAATAGTGGTGGTCAGGAAATGAAAACGCTTGGACCAAATTAAATGAAGAGGATAAGTACTCTTTCAGTTTTTTGTCATCTGCTAATCCAGAAAAGCAGACCACAGAATCTAATACATCTTGTCCTTTTTTACCTTTATTCAAAGGATTAAGATATGTAATTGAGCTCTCAAACACATTTTTAGCCTTCCAGAAATGCGGCAGAGAGATAGTGAGGCCAGGCTCTAACTTAGTTAAGATTAGAGCATCAGCTCTTTTGGATGCATATTTAACATCTCTCAAGTAACCGCTTGGAACTAACCAATCTTTCCAGTAAGGTTTTTGGGCTTCACTTAAAAGCAGTAATACATGAGGTGTAATGGCTCTATGCTGATAACAATCATCTAAAAGAATTACATCCGGTGGATTTGGCAGTCCTTCTAAAAATAGGATAGCTTCTTTTCTTCTCTCAGCCACCATAACTATAGCATGTGGGAGTTTGGAAACATACATCTTAGGTTCATCTCCTATTTCTTTTGCTTTATGTTCCGCGTTGCAACGCAAAACCCCCTGAGTACTTCTTTTATACCCCCTGGAGACTATGGCTACTTTTAGCGAACGGCTCATTAGGAATTCTGCCAAATATATAGTCAGAGGAGACTTTCCCGAACCACCAAAAGCTAGATTTCCAATGCCTACAGTACGAATAGAAGATTTATAGGATTTAAAAACCGCCAGATCATAAAGAGTGTGTCTGATATAAAGCACTAACGCGTAGAGCACCGAAAGGGGTAATAAGGCTATCTTTAAAATTTTCTGCACCGATCAAAAGTAAACAAAACCAATTTTGAGCGAATTATCTTAGTTAATTTGTTACGGAAATAATTAGAACAGTTATGAAATTAAAGGAAATCATAAAGTCGTTAGAAGAATTAGCACCACCGATGTATCAAGAATCTTACGACAATTCTGGATTAATAGTGGGTAATGTAGAATTAGAGGTTAGAGGAGCCATTATTAGTTTAGATGCCACTGAAGAAGTGGTTCAAGAAGCTATAGATAAGGGTGTGAATTTAGTAATAGCTCATCATCCCATAGTATTCAAAGGCTTAAAGAAGTTCAATGGATCTAATTATGTGGAAAGATGTATAATTAAGGCCATTAAACATGACGTGGCCATTTATGCCATTCACACCAACTTAGATAATGTAAGACAAGGTGTGAATGAGAAAATAAGTGATTTACTCAATCTTAATGATAAGCGTATTCTAGCTCCTAAGCCAGATCTACTAAAAAAAATGGTTTTTTTCTGTCCAGCTGATGCTGTGCAAGATGTGAAATCAGCCATCTATAGAGCTGGTGCAGGTACTATAGGAAATTATGATCAGTGTAGTTTTTCAGTTTTAGGAGAAGGAACGTTTAGACCTTTAAATGGAGCTAACCCAGCTAAGGGAATCATTGGTAAACTAGATAGTTCAGAAGAGCTTAGAGTGGAAATAATCGTAGAAAGGCATAGAGTAAGCTCTGCTGAATGGGCGCTAAAGAAGGCTCATCCCTATGAAGAAGTGGCCTATGAAATTTATGACGTTCGAAACGAACATTCTCGAATAGGCAGCGGTATGGTGGGAACCATTAGCCAAGAAGTAAGTTTAGAAGAGTTTTTGAAAATGGTAAAGACCACTTTTAAGGCAGGATGTATAAAATATACTGAGTTTTCAAAGCCTATTAAAACTGTTGCAGTCTGTGGAGGCGCTGGTGGGTTTTTACTCGCTAAAGCTAAATCTGCAGGTGCAGATGTTTTCATTACAAGTGACTATAAATACCATGAATTTTTTGATGCAGAAGGAGAAATAGCCATTTTAGATATTGGACACTATGAGAGTGAGCAGTTTACGAAGGAATTAATAATGGAATATGTCATTAAGAAATTTCCTAAATTTGCAGCCCATTTAACGGGTGTAAACACAAATCCTGTAAAATATTTTTAAAGCATGGCAAAGAAGAATACTGGTACTGTAGAGGAAAAGTTAAGAGCACTGTATGACCTGCAGATAGTAGACTCTAGAATAGATCAAATAAGAATTATTAGAGGAGAACTTCCTTTAGAGGTTCAAGACCTAGAGGACGAAATAGAAGGCATGCAAGCCAGACTAGATAAGTACAAGGTAGAAATAGATGATTTAGACAATCAAATAGCTGATAAGAAAAACACTATAGAAGAGGCTAAAGAGGCTATTAAAAAGTATGAAGGTCAGCAGAGTAAAGTTAGAAATAACAGAGAGTTTGATTCTTTAAATAAAGAAATAGAGTTTCAGCAGTTAGAAATTCAACTAGCAGAAAAAAGAATAAGAGAGTACATACTTTCTAAAGAGCAGAAGCAAGAAGTCATAGATAATGCTGATGAAGGTTTCGAAGAGCTTAAAGGAGATTTAGAAAGAAAGAAGGGAGAACTAGACGAGATAGTAGAAGAAACTAAAAAGGAAGAACAATATTTAGTAAAGAAATCTGAAGATTTAGAAGGTTTAATAGATGAACGTTTACTTAAAGCCTATAAGAGAATTAGAACGTCATCAAAAAACGGTTTAGCAGTAGTTTCTATAGACCGAGAAGCATCTGCAGGATCCTTTATTAAAATTCCACCACAAAAACAATTAGACGTGGCTGCTAGAAAGAAAATCATAGTAGATGAGCATAGTGGAAGAATCTTAGTAGATAAAGTTCTAGCTGAGGAGCAAGTAGAAAGAATGGAAAATCAATTACAGAAAGAATTAAAAAAGTAAAAAGATCTTTGCTTAAGAAATACTACCAAAGCCCTAGCTAGCAGCTAGGGCTTTTTTTATGGACATTTTATCGTCCTGAAATAAGTTGACGTAATTCATCTTAATTATGAAAACCAACGATTCAAGAAAGAGTAAACAGAATACTTAAAAATGAACTTTTAATCTATAAATGTAACACAGGGGCTGAGTTAGAAAAACTCATTAAACAATCTATTAGCCCCTATAACTCTAAAAGACCTCATTTAAGTTTAGACATGAAAACACTTAATTTTATTCGTCATAAAAAACCAGTGAAGAAAATTTCCACTGGTTTCAATTTATTTAATAACCGTCAACTTATTCTAGGACGGCACAACTTAGATACGTAAACCTATAGTGAACATCAAGTTGAACCTGTGTGTTTCTATTTGTGCTGCATTTACTAAAGATGAATCATACATAAAGTGTTGAGTATCTCTTTTAGAGTATATTCCAGCTACATCAGCGTAAAAACTATTTTTTCTTATTCCTGCCCCTATTGTGTACATTAGTATATTAGAAGAAGCTTTGGGTTCTACTGCTCCATTTGAAAAAGGATTTTGCATGTATCTAGCACCTAGTCTTAACCTATATACTTGAGCCACCCTGAATTCAGCTCCTATTCTTACATTATGCGTTTCTGTATGCGCTTCTTTGGCTTCTTCATTTTCTTGTGCAAAATCGTAAGGGTCTACTGCCAAAGTGGATCGTCTAAGTTTACCAGTAGAGTAGTTTGTGAATTCATAATCTGCACTTACCAGAGCATTTTTCCCTGCTATAAATGCCATATTTGCCATTAGTTTTGAAGGAATAACTATTCTGTAATCGAAGGAGCCCGCGAAGTCTTGTGGTGTATTAACGTTACTCTGAAAATCTGCCGATATGCCACTAGAATATGTGTCGTTTAAACTAAGAACGGTTCTGGTGTGATATACAGCACCTACTCTCAGTTTTTCAGTAGCTTTCAAGAGCACACCTACTTTAGCGTTAATGCCTCCTCCAGAAACTTCTAGGTTTTGTGTATATGTAAAACTACTTAGCGGTAAGCTGGCATTTTTTGGGGCTTCCGTATGTGTTATTTCTTCTCGGAACCTTACTACTGGTAACCCTATGGTTAATCCCCAGAACAGTCGGTCATTTAAATTAGCTCCTCCGCCAATTAGCATCTCACCCATTCCGCCATTTCTTTCTACCATAACTTCGTGAAAGCTACCTCCAGAAGGAATGGCAGTAGAGTACTGATCTACGGTGCCTGAAATAGTGTCTATTAAAAAAGCATCCCAAGATAAAATAGAACCCGAAGATCCTTGATCATAAATATTTAAGTAGTCTATTCCTTGGGCTTCGCCAGCGAATAGATCCAGGAGTGAATTAGAGTTGTTTCCTGTTATAGTAAAGTCTCCGTTAAAATTAGCTAAGCGGTTATAGGCTATTCCAAATGAAATCTTCTTTATAGTAGTTTTAGTTGATTCTTGGGTGGTAACAAACCCTATTGAATTTACCTTTAGGTGAATATCTGAATCAGAGGAATTAGATCCATCAAAGTTAGAATTGGCAGAACTTCCTCCGATATTTGGTGTGAAGGAAAAGTCGCCTCTCCGGTATAGTCCTAAACCGGCAGGGTTAGAACTTAGGCTAGATAAGTCAGCACCGAGTGCTCCAAAGGCTCCTCCCATTCCGGCAGACCGAGCTGTAGAGAAGGAATTATGGAAACTATACCTCAGAATGTCATCCATGTTTTGACCGAATCCAGAATTTAATGTCAAAACAGCTATTAAGGTAAATATATATTTCATGAGGTAATTATCAGCGTTGCAACGCTATATCAAGAATAAAAACTTTAGAATAATAAGCTAGAACTGAGATGGACGTTGTCTACTTTCGTCCACCTCTAGAACTCTTACTACTGCTTGAGCTTGATCTGGAAGAACTCCCTGAACTTCTGCTCGAACCAGAGCTAGAACCTCTAGAACCCGAATTAATTGTTGAGTTTCCTCCATTATTGTTTCTTCCAGAATTCATTTTGATACTAGAGTTTGATCTAGATGAACCAGCGTTTCTATTGGTTGAGCTATTTCTTGATCCACCACGAGTCGATGAATTAGGTCTTGTGGTTGTTCTAGGAGTCGTTACATTTCTGTTGTTTCTGTTTGTATTATTTCTTCTAACCGAACCAGAAGTTCTAGAATCATTGTCTCTTGTCACTCTTCCATCTCTAGAAGGTGTAGACCTCTTTGTATCTATTTTAGTTCCTGATCCAGAGGATGGTCTTACGGTTCCTGTATTGCTTTTAGGTCTTGAAGTTATAAAGCTACTAGATCCAGATGAAGTACTAGAGCCGATATGATTTCTTCTCGCTCGGTTTACTGCATTTCCTCCAAACCCATTTGAAGGGCATATTCCGCTACCCCATTGGCTTCCCCATACAGTGAAATTATTCCCCCAACCATTATTGTAAGGATTTCCCCATCCGTTGTTCCAAGAGTTTCCCCAACCATTATTATAAGGATTTCCCCATCCGTTATTCCAAGAGTTCCCCCATGGATCACCCCACTGATTTCCCCATCCGTGGTTAGAAGCCCAAGGGTTGTTCCATGGGTTATTCCATGAGTTGAAGCCCCAAGGAGAATTCCAACTGTTAAATCCTATAAACAATCTTGGAGTTCCAATTTGATTATTGTTAAATTGTTGATTATTTGAATTTACTTGAGAGCTTTCCGAATAGCTGTCATCGTAGTAATCCTCCTCATAATATTCCTCTGCTGCAGGCTCCTCATAATAATCTTCTACTTCCTCATACTGGCCTGAGTTTTCTGCACCATCATAGTAATCTGTATCTGAACTTACCCAATAAACCTCATCATCCTCATATGCAGAAGTGAACACCTGAGACTGACACGAGGTCAGAAAAACGATTAAAACAAGGAGATAATAATTTACTAAATTTTTCATGTTTTTAAATTTACATTTGTATGCTCAGAGTACCAAATTAAACATGCCAATGTTTTGAATTTGCTACATTTGCGCGATATTTACGAAACAAGAATTGTACCAAGATTATGGCTAAAAAACTCACATCGAAAGAACAAGATTATTCCGCATGGTATAATGAAATAGTTACTAAGGCAGATTTAGCAGAGCACAGCGCGGTTAGGGGATGCATGGTTATTAAGCCTTACGGGTTTGCCATTTGGGAAAAGATGAGGGATCAGTTAGATAAGATGTTCAAAGAAACAGGGCATCAGAATGCTTATTTCCCTCTTTTTGTGCCAAAGAGTCTTTTTGAGGCGGAGGAGAAAAACGCAGAAGGATTTGCTAAAGAATGTGCGGTAGTTACACATTACAGACTAAAGACAGATCCTGAAAACAGGAGTAAACTCGTAGTAGACCCAAAAGCTAAACTTGAAGAAGAGTTAGTGGTTAGACCTACTTCTGAGGCTATAATTTGGAATACTTACAGAGGGTGGATTCAGTCCTACAGAGACTTACCGATTCTTGTTAACCAGTGGGCTAATGTGGTAAGGTGGGAAATGAGAACAAGATTGTTTCTGAGAACTGCGGAGTTTCTGTGGCAGGAAGGACATACAGCTCATGCCACCAAATCAGAAGCGCTCGCAGAGGCAGAGAAGATGATAAACGTGTATTCGGAGTTTGCTGAAAAATGGATGTCTATGCCAGTTATAATAGGAGCTAAGTCAGAAACTGAACGATTTGCGGGAGCAGATGAGACTTATACCATAGAAGCCTTGATGCAAGATGGAAAGGCCCTCCAGGCAGGTACTTCCCATTTCTTAGGCCAAAATTTTGCGAAGGCTTTTGATGTACAGTTCACCACTAAGGAAGGAGTAAAAGAGCATGTTTGGGCCACTTCATGGGGTGTGAGTACTAGGTTAATGGGAGCATTAATTATGACACATTCGGATGATTTAGGTTTAGTTCTTCCTCCAAAGTTAGCTCCTATACAAGTAGTTATAGTACCTATATATAAAGGTGATGAACAATTAGAAGCTGTTAGGTCACATATCTACCCATTGATGGAAGCATTAAAACAAGCGGGAGTTTCAGTAAAATTTGATGATGATGACACAAAAAAGCCAGGCTGGAAATTTGCTGAATATGAATTGAAAGGAGTTCCCTTGAGGATAGCTATGGGTGCTAGAGACATAGAGAATGGTACTTTAGAATTAGCTAGAAGAGATACAAATACTAAACAATCCATTCCAATGGATGGTGCTGAACATGTCATAATAAATCTTCTAGATGAAATCCAAGAGTCTCTTTATAAAAAGGCAATAGATTTTAGAGCTGCCAATATAAGCGAGGTTACTACATTTGAAGAGTTCAAAACAGTCATTGATGGTAAAGGAGGGTTCGTCTTAACTCATTGGGATGGAACGGCAGAGACTGAGGAGGCCATAAAAAATGAAACAAATGCCACGATTCGCTGTATACCGTTTAGTGAATCTCCTAGCCAGGGGAAATGCGTTTATTCTGGTAAGGAAAGTAATCAAAGAGTATTATTCGCTAAAGCATACTAATAATGTCAGAAAATAAAGATCCTAAATCGCTTATCCAGAGCATGCTCAAAGATAAGGCATGCCTTAAACAAGATATTTATCAAAATACCTCTGCTATGTTTAACGTACTAAAAGAGGTACTAGTAGAGCTGATAGATGAAACCCGAGATGATTTTGGAGATAAGGACTCAAGAGTTAGGCTTGAGTACAATGAGAAAGGAGATTATGAGGCTCAGATTACTTTTGGGGGTGATGTACTTCATTTTTATATGCATACTAATGTGTTCAAGTTCGAGAATACTAATAGTTTATGGAAAACTACATATTTAGAAGAAGATGCTAGTAGGGGTTATGTAGGTGTGATTAACATTTATAATTTCTTAGCAGACTCGATTAAATATAGAAGAGTTAATGACACCGGTTATTTGATAGCAAGAATTTTTGTGAATAGAGATGATCATTTTCTGGTGCAGGGAAAACGCCAGCTAGGTTTTCTCTATAATGATTTCACGAATGCCTCACTGGATAAGAAAGGACTAAAAGAAATAGTTCAGTCTGCTATGATTTATACCTTAGACTTTGATCTTTACACTCCACCATATCAAAACATCCAAGAAGTGTCGGTTAAGGATATAGAGGCTGTAAGTCAGCATTTAAGCATTAAAACTGGTAAAAGGCTCGGGTTTAAATTTCAGTCAGATAATGATTCTGTTGAATAATTGAAACTTTTTTAATTCAGATACGAAAAACCTTATTATATTTGCACTCCAATTTTAAAATTGGCCCGTTCGTCTAGGGGTTAGGACGCCAGGTTTTCATCCTGGTAGCAGGGGTTCGAATCCCCTACGGGCTACGAAAATTAAAACCCTTCTTTTTGAGGGGTTTTTTTATGCCCTTATGAACAATCTTTAACATCAGTATGAGAAATGAAAGGTCATCTTCAAGCTACTTTTGTAGAGTAGAAACTTTAACTAGACTATAGGATAATCTTTGAAATAAAATGTTTGTCCTCAATTAGGTTCTACAATTGCTACCAAACGAATAGCTTTAACGCAATGGAAATGAATAAGAACATCTTAATACTGATTATCAGTCTGATTCTGTCATTCTATTCGCACGCCCAAGAATTAAGAGAGGTCTCTGTATTTACTCAGGTTGGGTATCTAGCCGGAGGACAAATTACCTCTAACACTTTCGTATATCAGTCCGGTGTGTCAGCTAGAGTTGGAGTGTCTCATAAAGTTTCAGAAACCTTTAGTTTAGGCTTAGGCTCTGGAATAGACAGATACGATGTCTTGGATTTTTTTCCTGTCTACGGTCAGGTGAGGGCTCAGAAAGATCAAAAAAAGAATGGTTACTTGTCTGTACAAGGAGGGTATGCATTCACTGCTAATAAGTCTACTGGTGTCGAGGTGCTGCAGCGATTCAAAGGAGGAGCTTTTCTAGAGTTAGGTAGAGCATGGGTTTATCCTGTTACTGAAAAAATAAATTTTAGCGCAGGAGTCTTTATAAAGCACCAATACGCTAGATCCTACCTACAGAATCAGGTAGGTCAAAAGCTGGAACAAAATATAAATTTTAGTACGCTTCACTTTAGAATAGGTGTAGACTTAAAATGAGAACGATAATCGTAATAGCATTGATTTTTTTAGCGCAGTTCGCTAATGGCCAGGTCGTAATAAATGAAGTGATGAGTTTAAACTCTTCCTTATTTAACGATGAGCTAGGAGTTACTCCAGATTGGATAGAACTGTTTAATAATTCTTCTGAAGAACAGAATTTAAGCTCCTGGTTTTTAACTGATAATGAAGAAGATCTATCCAAATGGAATTTTCCAAATGATCTAATAATGCCTCCGTATTCTTACATTATAATTTTGGCTAATGGTGATAATGAGTTGGAGACATCTCTGGTTCAGACCAACTTTAAGCTAAAAAAATCAGGTGAAACACTTGTTCTCTCAGGTCCAGGTTTAGTGGAAATAGATAAAGTAATAGTACCGTGTATTCCAGAAAACAGAAGCTATGGGAGAAATGCAGAGAATGATCTAACCCTTTTTTATGTGCCTTCTCCTGCAGCTCCTAACGTTAATTCAACACAATATGAATTGCCTTCAGATGAAATAATTCTGTCTCATCCGCCTGGACTTTATAATGAGCAGGTCGATTTAAGTGTTTATTCTCTTTTAGGTTCACAGATCAAATATAGTCTTGATGGAACTTTCCCAACTGAAGAGAGTCCAGTAGTGGATTCTACTTTTATGTTGATCGAGAAATATACAGAGGAAGGTATTTCTCATATTTCCAGCGGCCCATTATGGAAAGAACCGCAGGAACCAGTTTTTTCTGGTTATAATATAAAACTAATGTCTTTTTCAGAGGGGTGTCCATCATCTTATCCTGTGGTGGCAGACTATTTTATTAAACCACAGATTAGGGGTTATTACCCTGTACCTGTTTATTCTCTCTCTTTCAATGAAGAAGATCTACTAGGAGATGATGGCATACTAGCGCCTGGATCCACAGGAGAGAATTACTTAGGCAGAGGAGATGAATGGGAAAGAAGAGCTTACTTACAGTTGTTTTATCCAGAAGGAGGACTAGTATTAGATCAGCCAGTAGACCTCAGAATTAGAGGAGCGGGCTCTAGGATGAATAATCAAAAATCTCTTAAGTTATATGCTCGAGATTTTGAAAAACATACAAGTTTCGATTACGCACTTTTCTCAGACAGAAACATTGACGTTTATAAAAGATTAGTGCTCAGAAGTGGCCATTCAGATTTCACACAAACTCTTGTAAAAGACCTTTTAGCTGCAGAATTAGCTAAGTCACTTAATGTAGAATACATGTCTTCAGAAACATCTGTGGTGTTCATGAATGGAGAATATTGGGGAGTTCAAAATGCAAGAGAGAACATGGATAAATTCTACCTAGAGTCGCATTTTGGTATGAATCCTGATAGTGTAGAAATTATCAAATTCACAGGTGAAGAGCTTATAGAGTCAGAGGGGACTTCACATCATTTTCAGTCAGTTTTAGATTACGCAGCCAGCAATGATTTAGGTAATAAAGAACATTATGACTGGGTAACGGAGGAAATAGATATATTAAATTTTATAGATTATCACATTAGCGAGTTGTTTTTCTCTAATTGGGACTGGCCTAAGAACAATAATAAGGTATGGCGATCTACCGCTGAAAACACTAAATTCAGATGGATGCTCTATGACTGTGATGCCTGTTTTTATAGATTTAATCTAAATCGACTTACAGATTTAGATAATAGCGGTATAGATGTAAAACCATCTTTTATCTTATTAAAGAATTTACTACAAAACAATGGATTCAGACTTCAGTTTCAGCGAAGGTATTTAGAATTAATTTCTAACGAGTTTAGTTCTACTAGAGTCATTCAAAAAATTGATTCTTTAGAATCTTTACTTGAGCCACTAATTTTAGAACACATTAATAGGTGGTCTACTCCAGAAAGTTATTTTTCGTGGAAAGAGAATTTGGAAGAGATGAAGGTTTTCGCGTTGCAACGCCCTACTTATGCGATCTCTCAGCTTAATCAACTTTTTAGCAATCCGGTAAAGGTTTATCCGAATCCTGCTGATCAATTCTTAACGGTAGATACTGGTATTGACCAAACACTTAAAATAGTGGTTTACAATTCTAATGGCCAGCCTGTACTAAAAAATTCAGTCTGGAATGGCACTCCCTTATTCTTAGAAGAATTAACTTCTGGACTATATGTGATGCGCATACAACTAGGAGATCTCAGTTTCACTGAAAAATTCTTCAAACAGTAGGAGTGCGTGATCTATTATGTGTTAGATCGTTATCCTTCTCTTAATTTAAGTAAAAATCAAAACCTTACGTGAAGAGAATGCGTATATAAGACTGTAAAAAACCAGTTTGACAAGGCGTATGTAGAGCCAAGTCTTTGAAAATGACGTATTCAAGTCCATTATTATCAGCGTATGAGTTTTTCGAGAAATCGATTAATTGCGGAATATCTTTTGCGTATAGAGGTCCTTTTATGGATGACCTCACCACACGAATTATAGATATTTCTGAAAATACTATAACTGATAATAACCAACTGCCAAAGATTAGTAGAAAAATCTCTTTTCTTTTAGTAGAGTGTTTTCAGAATATAGTAAGACATGGAGAAGAAACCCCAGAGGAGCTGGCCGCCACACTAAATGACGGTTTGTTTAGTTTCAAGAACATCGGAGGTGTTTTTGTAATTAATTCTATTAATCTCGTGGAGACTAATCAGATAGAAACACTTAAAGTTCAAGTAGAGTATATTAATAGTTTAAACTCAGTAGAGTTAAAAGAAGTGTACAGAACGGCACTGAGAGATAATGAGATGAGCGGAAAAGGAGGAGCAGGATTAGGCCTTATAGAATTGGCAAGAAAATCAGGTCAAAAAATTAAATACAAAGTAGAATCAGTAAGTGAAACTATGTCTTTATTTCATCAGCAAGTAATGTTCACAGGAACGGCTGAAGAGGTGAACATAGACCACATAGACTTTACAGGTGATACTTTAAGTAGTATGCACTCTAGTAATCTATTACTACAGTATAAAGGAGATTTTAGTCAAAGATCTATACTCCCATTGCTACGCATAGTGGAGGATAACATGGGTTCAAATGAGGCTGAAATTAAAAGAATGAAGAAGGTTGGCCACTTACTGATAGAAATTCTTCAGAATATTTCTAAACACGGAGAGAGTAATCACGGAAAAAAAGAAGGCGTGTTTTTAATAGGTACTCAAAATAATAGCTTCTTTATAGAAGCTGGTAATCCTGTAGACTTAGATCAAAAAGAACAGTTTGAAAACCTTTTAGCCTGTACTATAAGCAGTTCAGTCGAAGAATTGGAGACTCAGATTAAAGATAGGTTAACCAAATCTCTTGATGGAAGTCAAGTTTACGACTCTGGTTTAGGGTTATTGGAAATAGCTAAGTCTAGTGCTAAGCCACTTCATTATCATTTTACTGAGACTCCTGATGGAAGATTATTCTTCTCTCTAAAGGCCTTTGTTTAGGCATAGATCAATAAGTTCATTTAGTGTATAAGTCCAGAAGAAAGGACAGCTTATTTTTTTAAGCTCAAAAGGCTATATGCAAAAGGATATACTTAGGATATTAAAGTCGTCAAAGTTTTTTGATAATCATTATTATTACTATATTTGCAGCCCGAAATTTTAGAAAGAAATGGCAAATCATAAGTCAACATTAAAGAGAATAAGATCAGACGAGCCTAAGAGGCTTAGAAATAAATACGCTCATAAGTCTACTAGAACTGTAATTAAAAGTTTAAGAGCGAGTACCGATAAAAAAGAGGCGCAGGAGCTTCTAACTAAGGTTTCGAGTATGCTAGATAAACTAGCTAAAAAGAATATTATTCATAAAAACAAAGCAGCTAATTTAAAGTCTGGGTTAACATTACATGTGAACTCTCTTTAAGCTAAGTGCCTCAAGATATTTAAGAAGCTCTCAAGTCTAACTTGAGGGCTTTTTTTATACTTTTCATTTTTTATGAATTACTCGGAAGATAAAAAAGTCAACATCACTGCATGGGCAGAGGAAGATAGACCTAGAGAGAAATTACTACTCAAAGGAAAATCAGCCTTAAGTAATGCAGAGCTTATAGCTATTCTTATAGGTTCTGGAAGCAGGAATGAAACCGCGGTAGATTTATCTAAACGAATTCTAAATTATACGGAGAATAATTTGAATAACCTGGCCAGGTTATCTCTTAGTGAACTACAGGAATTTCACGGAATAGGAGAAGCTAAGGCCATTTCTATTCAAGCTGCTCTTGAAATAGGAGCTAGAAAAAGAGCCATGACCGCTCATCAAAGAAAGAAAATAACATCTAGCGCAGATGTTAATGAACTATTCCATGAGGATTTAGCTTCGTTGTCACATGAAGAATTTCATGTGCTTCTTCTTAATCAAGCGAATAAAATTTTAAAACGTGTGCTTATTTCTAAAGGAGGTATGAGCTCTACACTGGCAGACCCGAAAGTTATTTTCGAAGCTGGCTTAGCAGCTAAGGCATCTTCTATAGTTTTAATTCATAACCACCCAAGTGGAAATTTAAAGCCATCACAGTCAGATATGAGGCTTACTAAAAAACTAAAGGCAGGCGGAGAAGTACTGGATCTGCCAGTAATAGATCATTTAATAATAGCAGAAACTGGTTATTTCAGTTTCGCTGATGAAGGAATTTTATGAAAACCATACTTACAGTTATAGGGGCTAGGCCCCAAATTATAAAGGCTGCTGCTATAAGTAGAGCCATTAAAAATCATTTTTCGGGTGAACTTAAAGAGCTACTTCTTCATACGGGGCAACATTACGATGCAGCCATGAGCCAAATCTTTATAGACCAACTGGGAATTCCTGAGCCAGATATAAATCTGAATGCTGGCAGCGGTTCTCATGGCAAGCAGACTGCGTTTATGCTAGAAGGTATAGAGACTGAGTTAGAGAAACACCAGCCAGATGGGGTGCTGGTATATGGGGATACCAATAGCACGCTGGCAGCTGCATTGGCAGCCTCTAAAATTCACATTCCGGTTGTTCATGTAGAAGCAGGCCTCAGATCGTTTAATAAGAGAATGCCTGAAGAGATAAATAGAATAGGGTGTGATCATGTAAGCACCATGTTATTTAGCCCTACTACTACTGGAATAGATAATTTGAAAAACGAAAATTTTCCTATCAGTACTCCAGCACCTTATTCTATAGATGCACCAGGAGTGTTTCATAGTGGAGATGTGATGTATGATAACAGCTTGTATTTTTCTGAGGTGTCTGAACAGAGTTCTAGCATTGTTTCTGACCTTGGTTTAGATAGCTCTGAGTTCATTTTAGCCACTATTCACAGACCTGCTAATACTGACGATAAAAAGAGATTAGAAACCCTGTTAACTTCACTGCTAAGTATAGCCACAGAGCATAAGTTGAAGATAGTACTGCCTCTTCATCCTAGAACTAAAGCTAAGATGGAGCGGTTTTTTGGTGAGGATGGCTTACTCGCAGAGTTAGAAAAGAGTCCATATTTTATGCTCATTCCTCCATGTGGATTTTTAGACATTATAGCTCTAGAAAAAAACTGTGCTATTGTCATGACAGATTCTGGTGGAGTGCAGAAAGAAGCGTTCTTTTTTAAGAAACCATGTTTGGTTTTCAGACCACAAACGGAATGGGTAGAAATAATAACATCAGGATGCGCTCGCTTGGTAGATGCAGACCCTGATAAAATTTTAGAAGCATTTAACTTCTTTCATAAGAATGAAGCATTAGAATTTCCATCTATTTTCGGAGATGGAAAAGCCAGTGAATTTATCTGCGATATTCTAGTCAAACACTTGTAGACCAACATTGATATCCATCTATTCTGAAATAGAATCTCCTCGTCTCAGTCATGTCTGCGATTTTATCTTCGGAAATGTGCTAAGCATAGACCATGAACTTCTTTATTCAGAATCTGAGTTTGAGGAGTCGCCTCATATAAAAGTCAATTATTCATCTCAAGAAATAGGAGGGCTTCAGATTATTCCATCTGGATTATTGTCTGAAACTGGAGTTAAAGAGCATGAAATAGCAGTTTCTGAATGGAGAGAATTAACAGTGTTTTATGCCAATAGAAAGGGACAAATTCCATTCGATTTGTTTTCTGCAGTGTTTTATCTCATCAGCAGGTATGAAGAATATATTCCTTCCGAAAGAGATAGCCACGACCGATTTTTAGCTCAAAATTCCATTCTTTTTAAGCATGATTTGATTCTAAGCCCTTTGGTAGATCTCTGGTGCCGAGAGTTGCGCTTTGAATTGCTGGGAAGTAGAGAGTTAAATAGAACATTTCGTTTTATATCTACCATAGATGTGGATAATGCGTATGCCTATAAGTTTAAGAGTTTTGGTGTGAAGGTAGGTGGAACTATTAAATCGATTCTGAGAGGAGATTGGCCGGATGTGTCTAGGCGTTTTGGCTGCTACTTCAGGCAGAAGGTAGACCCTTACGATACTTATGATGTCATCGCTAACACTCACCATTCAGCAGGTGTAAAGCCCATTTACTTCTTCCTCTTATCTGATAGAAATGAGTGGGATAGAAACTTAGGTTATACTAATAAGCATTATAGAGGATTAATTTCAGCGTTGCAACGCGAAAACGACATAGGAATACACCCAGGATATAATACCTACCAGAACGCTGAAAAGACCTACATTGAGAAGATAAGACTCGAAGATATTACAGGTAAAGAAGTGCTAAGAAGTAGACAGCATTTTCTGAAATTTGTGTTTCCAGAAACTGCCAGAAACCTAGTGGAATGTGGGATCAAAGAAGATTATTCTCTTGGATATGCTGAGGTTTTAGGTTTTAGAGCAGGAACCTGTACGCCATTTAAGTTCTTTGATTTGCTAGAAAATGAATCTAGAGATTTAGTGTTTCATTCTACTGCTTTAATGGACGCCACGCTGAATAGGTATTTAGGACTAAGCCCGAAAGAGGCAGAGGAAGCCACTAAAGCCTTGGTAGATGAGATAAAGGCAGTCAACGGAGAGTTGGTAGTCATTTGGCATAATGAAACTCTCTCTGAGCAAAACGAGTGGAAGGGCTGGTCTTCAGTATTCAAGGACATGGTGAGTTATGCCTCTAAAGATAATGTGTCATGAGCTGGGCAGAATTCATAGTAGACTCAGGATTATGGGTGTTATGCTTTTTTAAGTTCTTCTTAGGAATGGCCATTTTATCAGTAAGCCACACCACTTTTAGCACGCTATTAATAGGGTTAACCGCTGGTGTTTGTGGAACTACATTCTTTTATTTTTTAAGCGAGTATTTCATGAGACGCTCTCACAGAAATCGCATCACTAGAATAAAAAAAGGAAAAGCTAAACCAAAAAAGAAATTCACTAGATTGAACAAACTGTTGGTTAAAGTAAAGCAACGGATAGGTTTAATAGGCATAGCTTTTATAACACCTACTATAGTTTCTATTCCTGTAGGCACCATAATTATGGCTAAGTTTTATAAGAATAATAGATGGGCTTATCCTAGCCTGATTATTTCCTTAGTTTTATGGGGAGTGGCCATGGTGTCTGTAGCCAAGCTCTTTCCTGACTTTTTTAAACAAGTATTTCCATCAGCTTATGAATAAACCGTATGAACATATTATCTGGGATTTAGACCACACTCTGTGGGATTTTGATACCAACTCTAAAGAAACAATTACTGAACTTCTGCACGATTTTAAATTGGTAGGAGCGCCAGTCATGGATGTTTCTCACTTCTTAGAAGATTACATTAGAATAAACAGACGCTGCTGGGATTTATATCAGATGGGCCAGATGGACAAGGCTACCCTTAGGTATACTAGATTTCAACAGGCGTTTGAACTGCATGGAGTAAACACTGATTCTAGTAGGGCTTTATCGGATGAGTTTTGTTCAGAATATATTATAAGGTGCCCTAAGAAAAATGCACTGGTGGAAGGCACTTTAGAGGTATTAGATTATCTAAAATCTAAGAGCTATAAGATGTGTATAATGACTAATGGGTTTATAGAAGCTCAGCATGTAAAAATGCATGCATCGGGTTTAAATCCATATTTCAATCATGTGTTTATCTCGGAAAATTTAAAAGCGAAAAAACCAGACCCGAAGGCGTATCATGCTGTGTTAAATGCATTAAATGCTCAGGTAGACCAGTGTGTTATGATAGGAGATTCAGCTTCTAGTGATATTCAGGGAGCTGTTAACGTAGGTATGGATTCTATTCATTTTCTGCCTAAAGGACTAGAAGATACTAAAGCCACACATGCCATACAGAGACTAGTGGAGGTAAAGGAGATTCTCTAGGGCTGCATGAATAGTATGCTTAGAGGCAAAATCAAATCTTTAAAAAGACAGATGTCTTAGAGGTTAAAGTTGAAGATATAGAACTGAAAGTCTATCTTTGGACGTCTATAAAATCAATGACATGGCAGAGGACAAAAAACCACAAAAAGGGAAGTTAAACATAGAACTATCAGAAGAGATGTCGGAGGGGATTTATTCTAATCTGGCTGTAATTACACACTCTAATTCTGAGTTTGTGTTAGACTTTATTAGAGTAATGCCTGGAGTGCCTAAGGCTAAAGTAAAATCAAGAGTAATTCTAACTCCTCAGCATGCCAAACGTTTAATGAATGCTTTGGCAGATAATGTAAGAAAGTTTGAAGCACAGCATGGGCCTATTAAAGAGCTCAAAGGAATGGAGCAGATGATGCCTATGAATTTCGGAGGGCCACAGGGAGAGGCTTAGTCCAGTTTTAGATTCATAGTTGATAGTATTGGAGTAGTTGCTTCCATTATGCCCTCATACAGCTGTAAATTTCTTCAGATTCTAACTAAGCAGTGAATGAGGTTCAAACCTAAACTCTTTAGTCGAATAAAGACTTCCCGCGATTAACCACACCCAATACCTTCCCTGTAAATGTCATCCCATTGTAAGGAGAGTTTTTAGACTTAGAGAGCATCTCTTCTCGGTGAAATGTCCACTGCTCTGTGGGGTTGAAAAGTGTCAGATTGGCTTCCGCACCTTCAGTGATTTCTACTTTAGGTAGATTTAGGATTTCTCTAGGAGCTTCTGAAAATTTAGAAACTATCTCTTCCAGTTCCAGCGAGTCCGATAGTTCTGTGCAGGCAGCACTAAAAGCGGTTTCTAAAGAGCTGATGCCGAATGCAGCCTCAGTAAATTCTCTTTTTTTCTCCTCTATATCCTCAGGTTCATGACCAGAACAAATAGCATCTATAGTACCCTGCTTCAGTCCTTTAATTAAGGCTTTTCTGTCATTCTTAGATCTGAACGGAGGAAGGACTTTAAATCTACTATCAAAACCAGAAACTGCTTCTTCAGTAAAACTCAGCTGGTGCGCATGTATGGAACAAGTAATATTAGCTCCTTCTTTTTTAGCTGCTTTAATCATTTCTACAGACCCCGCGGTAGAAATGGCCACTACATGCAGCCTCCCGCCAAAATGCTTTAATAACTGAATGTCTCTGCTCAGCTGCAGTTCTTCGCTAACGTTTGGAATACCTCTCATGCCTAAAAGGGTAGAAGTCTTTCCTTCATTCATCTGTCCATCGCTTACTAGCTGTGGGTCGTATGGAAAGCTGTAAATCAGACTTTCTGTCGACTTACTGTACTCTAAAGCCTTAGACATAAGGTTAGTATTGGAAGCCAAGACCGTATCTTCAGTAAAAGCTACTGCACCACTTTTATGCATGTCATAAAACTCACTCAACTGTGCGCCTTTTAATCCTTTACTGATAGATCCCGCAGGAAATATCTCTGTAGCAGAAGCTGATGAATTGGTTTTTAGAAACTGCACCGCTGTGTTATTATCCACTGCAGGATACGTAGTAGGCATAGTTACTACACCAGTAAAACCTCCTTTAGCGGAAGTCTTTAAACCGTTTTCTAAACCTTCTTTATACTCTTCCCCTGGTTCCTTGAAATTTACTCTTAAGTCTAACCATCCAGGACTAACGCATAAGCCTTTCGCTTTAATTTCCTTAGCAGACTTATCTGTAATTGAAGAAGCTATTTTTTTAATTTTTCCATTCTTAATGTGAATGTCTCTTGTCTTAAGATGGTGTGTATTGCCACGCTGAAAAATCTTAGCTTTTTTAATCAGAATGTTCATGCTACTTCCAGAATTTTATCAGAATAATTTCAATGCCTAAAAAGAGTAAAGCCATAATAATAAAAGATTTCCATAGCGTTTTTCCTTCGTTTACGTCTTCTATAGAGGCACTAATGGTGTTGATTTCAGAGGTAATTACATTACTATTAGAGTACCCTAGCCTCATTAATTCTTGGTTCAGGTCATAAGCGTCATAGTAAGAAATATCGCTTTCTTTTCTGTTATAATTTATGCCTATGGCGCCTATCTGCTGCTCATCTGCGTTAACCGCATAGTTTCCAGAAACACGAGCATCGGTGCCTAAAAACACCTCGAACACTCCATCAGCTCTTCTGAACTCTGGTATGAATTCATCTCCAGCCTCGCTTTTAAGTTTAATGATAGTTTCAGGGTTTTTAGCATTGGCTGTTTTCAGTACGAAGGAGTTCTCTTCGCCCAGCTCAAAATAGGATTTAGAAGCCGCCTTACTATTATTAGCTATACTGTGAAATGTGTAAACTAAAAGGGCGTGCGAAGCCAAATCAGACTGAGCACCATTTAAACTTACGTTAAAAACATAAAGTTGAGAATTGTCTTTTTCAAAGAGATTGATAAACGAGGCCCCATTCTGAAGGCTGGCCAACTCATCCTTATTCACTGCGCTAGAATTAGTAGTGCCGAAGTATGCGCTCACTTTAGGCATAGGCATACTTCTACTAGTGGCATCGAATACATTTCGGTAAATGAAATGGTCCATATTTAAGTCAGCCACCTTAGTCTCAGCGGTTTTAGTGGATGTAAATAAATCGGCTCCTCTGGAAGAAAGGTAAGAATTATAGCTGCTTATATCGGCATCTTTAGCGGGAACCACGGCCACTGTTCCGCCTGATTTATTGAATTTTTCTAACTCCTGTCTCAGTCCTCCACTTATGAAAGAAAGCTGATTAAGCACTATTAAATCAAACTCGCTGAATCTGTTATAGTCTACATTACTAGATTTAAAGCTCGTAAAATTATACTCTTTTGGATTTTTAAAGAGGTTAGGGAAGACTTTTGAACTAGTTCCAGAAATTTCTAAGATATTGGTTTTATCTGCCACTTCGAACCCGAAGAAAAACTCATCATCGAAAGTGACTGGGTAGTCCTCTAAAGTTACCTTGGCCTGTTTAAACCCAGGAGAGGAGTTGGTGAAAGTGAGCACTGTATCTGTGGCTACTTGTGGGTCTGCATTGATACTAATCACAGATTTTTGAGTCCCGTTTATGTACAGTTTTAAAGGAATGTTCTCTTTTCTGCTTTGCAATGTGTTATTCACCTTCACATGAAGCTGTTCTAGAGAGTTCAGGTTTCTACTAGGCGATGTGAACCATACGCTATCTATATAAATGTTCTCGTTGTATGCAGAGGGAGTAGGTAAAAATTGCAACGCAAAACTACTATCAGGTCTCATCACCTCCAGATCCGTAACCGACTTCTGGAGATCAGATAATATATACACCAGTCTTTGGTCTGCGTCTTCTTTTAAGGAAAGGTCTTTATGTCTAGAAACCACATCAGAAAGTACTTGACTCTGAGGAGAAAAGTCTACCTCGGTTATGAGTTCAGTAATTTCTTCCTTAGTGAGCCATCTTTGGTGTCTGCCTTCAAAATCATTTGTGAGTAATTGGAACACATCTGTAGGGGCGTGGTACTTTACTATTTCTAAGGCTTTGTTTTTAGAAATTTCTAGCACACTGCCAGACTCACTCTGGCTCTCCGTGCTAAAGCTGTTATCCAAATAAATTCCTACAGTTTTTTTACCCACCTTAACTCCTTGGTCATTCGTAGGGATGTAAGGCTGCGCGAAGGCTAAAATAATAGAAGTCAGGGCTAATACACGGGCGCACAGAATTAAAAAATGCTTGACTTTACTCTTAGATTTAGTCTCCTGTTTTATTTCTTTAAGATAATATACGTTCGAAAACTGAACCTTTTTAAATCTTCTAAAATTGAAGAGATGCACCAGAATAGGTATAGAAATGGCAGCGAGTGCGTATAGAATTCCTGGATATAAAAATTGCATTAAAGCGCAAAGATATATCCTAGATGTACTCCATGGAAACGTTTGTGAAATTTTGTTTTTAAAGGTTGCTTTTTACCAAAATTTAAATGTGAAAGCTCAAGAGGATTGTATTAAGGTTTAACAATGTGTTTTTTGTTTTGCGTATGAAACGGAATCATCATTTCCAATGAAGTCCTATGTCTTACGTCTTAAATTCTAGAACTCTTGGGTCTTATGTCTAAATTTGAAGAGTGAAGTTTAAGAGTAAAAAGGCATTAAAGGAGTTTTTAGACGCCCAAGTAGAATTATTCGAAAAGCCAGAATTTTTTGAGTCAGATCCATTAGGCATTCCTCATAGATTTAGTAAAAAAGAAGACATAGAAATTATTGGATTTCTGGCAGCCACCATAGCTTGGGGAAATAGAAAGTCTATAATAAACAGCGCTAATAGGATGTGTGCCTTAATGGATAATGCGCCACACGATTTTATTTTAAACCACACAGAGCAGGACTATCGAAAGCTAGATGGCTTTGTTCACAGAACGTTTAATTCTGTGGATTTACAGTATTTTTTTTACTCGTTGAAACGTTTATACAAAGAACAAAAAGGCCTTGAGGGAATTTTCACAGATGGCTTTTCTTCAGAGGGAAATGCCGCAGGAGCCATCTCTAATTTCAAGAAAGAATTCTTCCAATTTGAGCATTTAAAAAGATCAGAGAAACATGTGAGCGACCCTATGAAAGGGAGTTCTGCCAAGCGTTTAAACATGTACCTAAGATGGATGGTCCGCTCAGCAGATAAGGGAGTAGATTTTGGACTCTGGAAAGATATTCCATCGAGCAAGCTCATAATTCCGCTAGATGTGCATACAGGAAATATAGGCAGAAAGCTAGGGTTGCTTAAAAGAACCCAAAACGACTGGCGAGCGGTAGAAGAGCTAATGGCTGGGTTAAGAAAATTTGATTCGGTAGACCCTGCTAAGTATGACTTTGCTTTGTTTGGGCTAGGTGTGAGTGGATTCTAGCGTAGAATTTTATTTAGTTTGTATTATAAACTAGTTTATATTTGTGGCAAGTTTAATCTAATACAGTTTCAAAAATGAGCTCTATAGCAGAAAAATCCATGACTCCTGAACAAAGCTTCCAAATCATTAACGATATGATAGGAAGAGCCAGAACCAATTATAACGATACCATCTCCTTTTACCTTCTTTTATGGGGTGTTATTCTGGTTATCTCCCCATGGCTAGATCACGCACTTAAACTAATGGGAGTAGAGTACCATTATCTAGTTTGGATAGTGCTAGCTGCAGTAGGAGTGCTGGCAGGCATAGTTAAAGGAGTGAGTCTTGGTAAGATTAAACGAAGCTACAGCATAATAGATAAGGCAGTGCTGGCCATTTGGATCAGTTCTTCAGCCTCATTCTTTTTAATGTTTGTGTTACAATTTAGTGGCTATTTAAAAGGCCCAGAGTTTTTTCTTATATCCGGCATTGCATGTTTTGCTTCAGGTTGGATTTTAAAATTTAAGCCGTTGCAAATTGGCGGAATAGCCTTTTGGGTTATCACTCCCCTGTTTTACATGTTTCCAGATTATTGGAAGGAGCTCATGACTCTAGGAATTCTCATAGGGTACGTTTATCCAGGAATAGCACTCAGAAACCATCTTAAAAATGCCTAGGAAGTTTGGAGATCTTGACCCATTGTTACACTCCCAATTGCGGCTGGCAATCGTATCTCTTCTAGTAAGTGTAGAAAGTGCTGATTTTAATTACTTACTGGAAGAAACAGAGGCGAGTAAAGGTAATTTAAGTGTCCAACTCTCCAAGCTTAAAAAGGCTGAATACATATCAGTGGAAAAAACCTTTAAGAATAACTATCCTCTTACTACCTGTAATATCACTAAAAAAGGACTTCAAGCGTTTGAGAATTACGTGGCTGCTCTGAAGATGTATTTAGGGCAGTAGGTTGATTTATTTTATGTAAATTTAGTCAATGAAAAAGATCACTTTTCTTGGTTTAGCTTTTTTTGTTTTTTGTGGACTAGGATGCGATAAGCTGTTTTTTAGGGATTTGCCTAAGAAGAAGTGTCCTCGTAAGCATTCACTTGTGGACTTAGAAAATTACGCTCCCAATGACCATAGATTAGATGAAAGAAATGATCTCAGAATTTTTTCGTCCGAAGAAGAATTAATGGCTTTTTTAGATAGTGAGGAGAACACTTTCATTCATTCTGATTCTCCACTCGATAACATAGATTATTCTGCAAGTTCTGTTGTATACTACGCTTCTAGGTTTGGCAGGCTGGCCCCTAACTTTCGCTTACAATGCTATTACTGTTTAAGTGAAGATGATGATGATGTGTTGCTTAAAATAGATTATTCATTAGATGAGACTACTCAATATGGTGAATTAAATTCCTGCACAGGCGTATATCTCTTTGACATTCCCAAATCTGCAGCTTGTAATATTGAAGTTGACGTGAATGAGCGTTAAGATATGTGTTAGATAGGTAGTATAGGTAGTACACTTTTAGTATTCTGATTAGATTGACTATCTTACGAATCATTATTTGATTTAAACCAATCTAATTCGTTATTCCTCATGAAGAACTCATCTTCACTTTCAATCCTTTCTGTAAAAAGTGAGGCACGTAATCTAAAACCATTTTTTATTCAACTTACTTTGATTTCCGTATGGGTTTTCCTAAGCGTTGCAACGCATGCTCAGCAAATAGAATGGCAAGACGAAACAGAAACACGTTTAGTGCTTAGCAGTGTGGCCAATTCTGATGGCCAAGAAAAAGACATTTCTGTAGGGGATTTGGATAATGATGGATGGGATGATGTTATAGTAGTTCGGAAAGAGCCATTTTCTATTCAAACGGAGGCTGCAGAAACAGACCTGCTGCTAATGAATATGAATGGGGTACTTACAGACCAAACAGCGCAGTTTGCCCCAGAGTTTCTGACTAACCTAAGTTTCGCTAGAGATGTGGTCATTGATGATTTTGATGGAGACGGATGGAAAGATGTGGTAGTGGCTAATACCTTTGGGCAGCAACCCATTTACTATGCTAATCTTGGTGAAGATGGAATGGGGAACTGGTTAGGCTTATCTGATCAATCTACTACAAGGCTGCCGCAATTGACAGATGATACACCATTAATCTGTGCGGTGTGGAGCGGAGACATAGATATGAATGGAACTATAGATCTCTATTTTGTTAATTATAAAGTAAATGCTGCAGGAGGAATAGCTAAAGACTTCATGCTCATGAATGATGGCACTGGTGTCTTTACAGACGAAAGTGAGGCTAGGCTAGGAGACTTAAGAAATTCAGCTTTCGGCACCGCAGCACAAATTGTAGACTTCGATAACGATGGTGATAATGATATTCTTAAGATTTCCACTTTATACGGAGTGTCTCCATGGAATGACAATGGACTGATAGTCATATTTAATGATGGTACTGGAAACTTCTCTAACTGGCAGAACATAGCACCTTTCGCTCCATACATGTTTGAGGTCTTTGATTATAATGATGATGGACTTTTAGATGTCTTTGTGGTAGACGATGGCACAGACTATGTCTTAATCACTAATTCTGTGCTGGCAGACACTAGCATAGATGTAACTAGAACTAATGTGATTAGCGGAGCAGGAGGGTTTGGTGGAAATGTACATAAAGGAGATTTAGATTTAGATGGAGATCTAGATGTTATAGTTTCAGATGTAGATGTAGACATTCCTCCATGTGATTCTGGTAGAGAGCTAGCTATTCTTCAAAATAATAATGGTGTTTTCACTGACACTTATAATAACTCAGGTCCTTTCGATTGGGCAGATAATAGTTATGATGTAGGAATATTAGATATCAATAATGACGGGCTGTTAGATTTCATTACAGGCGGCTGCTCAGGTTATGGTGTTTACATGAACACCAGTTGTGATTTGGTAACTACTGGAGCAGATTTAGATGGTGATGGACTACCAGATGCGTGTGACCCATGTCCTAATAACCCCGATGTGAACTGCACAGAAGAGCCAGATTTCCCTGTTATTAGCACAGACTTTACAGTGGCCCGCCAGTGGAATGAAATGCTTCTGGCGTCTATCAGAAGAGACTTTGCTAGGCCTACCATTCATGCTAGGAATCTCTACCACACTTCTATAGGAATGTATGATGCATGGGCAGCATATCAGCCACAGGGGTGCACCTACCTGTTAGGCAAAACAGTAGAAGGTTTCACCTGTGATTTCGAGGGAATGCCTGAGCCTTCAGATGTGCAAGCTGCCCAAGAAGAAGCCATTTCTTACATGTCTTACAGACTATTATCTCATAGATTTCAAAGTTCACCCGGAGCCGTAGAGTTACTCCAAGCCTATAATTACCACATGGGAGTATTAGGCTATGACCCTTCTGTTACCACTTTAGACTACTCTTCAGGATCTCCAGCTGCTTTGGGAAATTACATAGCACAGTGTCTCATAGATTTTGGATTGGCCGATGGAGCTAACGAGTCTGGAGACTTCGGAAACTCTTCTTATGCTCCTGTAAATCTACCTTTAGTAGTAGATCAGCCCGGAAATCCTAACCTTACAGATTTTAACAGTTGGCAGCCACTTACGCTAGATGTGTTTATAGACCAAAGCGGTAATGAAATCCCTGGAAGCACACCAGAGTTTCTGGGTCCTGAATGGGGCCAGGTAAAAAGCTTTGCATTATCAGATGAAGATTTAACCACCTATAATAGAGATGGCTTTGATTATAAAGTATATCACGATCCTGGGACACCACCACAGCATCAGTTAGATGGTAGCGGACAAACAGAAGATTATGCTTGGGGATATGAAATGGTAGTGCTTTGGTCGTCTCATTTAGATGCTTCTAATCCGGCTACTATAGATATTTCTCCAGCATCATTAGGAAATAGAACTTTGCCTACTTCGGTAGCAGATTATCCATCATTCTATAATCAGTTAGATGGTGGAACAGTAAGTGCTGGGCATTCTAATAACCCGGCCACAGGAGCATCTTATGCCTCTAATGTAGTTTCCAGAGCAGATTATGCCAGGGTGTTGGCAGAGTTTTGGGCAGATGGCCCAGATTCGGAAACCCCACCAGGACACTGGTTTGGAATTTTGAATTACGTAGATGACCACCCAGACCTGATAAGAAAATATAAAGGCCAGGGAGAAGACTTAGATCAGATGGAGTGGGAGATAAAGGCTTACTTCACTCTGGGGGGTGCCATGCATGATGCCGCAGTAACTGCCTGGGGCTGTAAAGGATGGTATGATTACATAAGGCCTGTTTCAGCCATAAGAGGAATGGCTGATTTGGGCCAAAGAACAGACCTCGCAGTAGCCAATTACCACCCTGGAGGTATCAAATTAATTCCTGGGTACATAGAAACCATAGAATCTGGAGATGCCCTAGCAGGAATCGGAAACATAAACGTAGGAAAAATTAAAATTTATGCATGGCGTGGCAATGGGGTTATAAATAATGTAGATACAGACGAAGCAGGAGTAGATTGGATTCTAGCAGAAAACTGGGAGCCTTACCAGAGGCCTTCATTCGTCACACCACCATTTGCAGGATATGTATCTGGTCATTCCACATTTTCTAGAGCAGCAGCTGAGGTGCTAACAGAATTTACAGGCGATGCTTATTTTCCTGGCGGGCTTGGAGAATTCGTAGCTCCTGCAGATGAATTTTTAGTATTCGAAGATGGTCCTAGTCAGGATATAACTTTGCAGTGGGCTACTTATAGAGATGCCGCAGACGAATCAGGTCTTTCTAGAATATGGGGAGGAATTCACCCTCCAGCAGATGATATTCCAGGCAGGTTCATGGGAGAACAAGTAGGTCTAGACGCATTCGCTTTGGCAGAAGAGTACTTTACGGCAGAAGGAGGGTGCACAGATGAAACAGCATGTAACTATAGCCCTTCTGCTTTATGCGATGACGGCTCATGCCTACAGTTAAACTCCTGCGGAAACTGCGAAGGACCAGAAACCTCAGGCTGCACTAATTCAGAGGCATGTAATTTTGCTACGCTAGCCACTTGCGATGATGGTTCGTGTATTCTACCGGATGGCTGCACAGATGAACTGGCATGTAATTATGATGAAACAGCACTCTGTAATGACGGTAGTTGTGAATATACTAGCTGCCCAGGATGCACAAATCCACTTGCATGTAATTACGCGCCTGCCGCTTCCCAGGATGATGGCTCATGCATTCTGCCAGATGGCTGTAACGATAACACAGCGTGTAATTATAATCCAGCGGCATTATGTAATGATGGCAGCTGCACATACGGCCCTGTAAACGACCTTTGTGCCAATGCCTTGCCTCTTAATCTAGGTTTGAATACTATAGATAATACTGGAGCATGTATAGATGAAGGATATGCTATTCCAGCCAGTGGATGTAACTCTACCACAGGGTGGTGTAACCAAAATGGTGTAGAGGCGGATGTGTTTTACACCTTCACTACTCCAGCCATTCCAGCAGCTATAACCATTGAAACTTCTTTTGATGGAACTGGAACCCAAACAGATACGCAGATCGCTCTATTCGCAGAGTGCGGTGGTACACTAATAGCCGCTAATGATGATGGTGGAGTAGACCAGTGGATGTCTAAATTAGAGTTCGGCTGTGGCGAGTTGGAAGAGAACACCACCTACCTATTATTAGTAGATGGCTATAATGGAGTTAACGGAACTGCCAACCTAGAATTAATTATGGATAGTGCCACATGTCCTATACCGGGTTGTACAGATAGCTCAGCATGTAATTATAGTTCAGATGCCACAGAAGAGGATGGATCGTGCCTAGAAAACGATGCTTGCGGAAATTGTGGAGGAACAGCTATAGCAGGCTGCAGTGATATTTCTGCCTGTAACTTTAACAGCGCAGCCTCATGCGATGATGGAACCTGCGAGTATGAAACCTGTGCTGGCTGCACAGATTCTTCTGCATGTAATTTCGATAACACGGCCACCATAGATAATGGCTCATGTTTAGAGGTAGATGGGTGCGGAAACTGTGGAGGTTTTGAAGTGTCAGGATGCACAGATGCCGGAGCCTGTAATTATGTTTTAGAAGCATCTTGTGATGATGGCAGTTGTGAGTTTACTTCATGTGCAGGTTGCACGGATATAATGGCATGTAATTTCGATTTCATTGCTACGCTAGAAGATGGTTCCTGTTTATACATAGACCTCTGCGGGGATTGTGGAGGAAGTGGTATAGCTGGTTGTTTAGATAACCAGGCGTGTAACTATAATGAATTTGCTACGTGCTCAGATGCCTCTTGCGAGTACATTTCATGCGTAGAATGTCTAGGAGATTTTGACAATGACCTTATCATTGGCATCGGAGACTTGAGTTATCTCTTAGCAGACTTCGGCTGTTTAAATACTTGCATAGCAGACATGAATGAAGATGGATCTGTAAATGTGAGTGATATAGGAGTGTTCTTAGCTCTTTTCGGTAATCCTTGTCCCTAATCTAGGTCATAATTTATACATAATTACTTCTATACTTTGCGTTGCAATGGTTTTTTTGAGGTATTAAAGAGATAGTTTTTTTGATTGTTGACACGTGATTTGCTGTTTACTTTTGCCATTTCAAAAATGATTTGAGATAACCTAACTCAGTTTCTGCTCGCTTAAAATTGGTTTAATTTTGTTCAAAAATCAGTTTTAATTCGATGCCACTTTTAATCATTTTGCTCTGAAATTAAACCAAATTTTTCTCATTTGACAACCTTTATCACGGTAAAAAAAGAGTTCAAATAAGAAATTTTAAACTGGCTTTTTTTGACGAAAATCAGACCTTTAAATGTATACTACACCATTCATTTAGGCAGATTAACAAGGGTTTTTGAGGGTCTGATAAATAAAAGCGAAAAAGATATACCATTCTTTTGAACAGGTTTAAAATTGGCATTCTATGATGAGCACTTTATACGAAGAGTACATTCTGCAAGGGTTTGCAGCCGTTTCATATGGTTCTAATTAGAGAGTGCACTGTGACCATTTTTTCGTTTAAACTCCCGTTTCTTAAGATTAAACTGCATTTATCTTCGATTTATTTTTTTATATAGCGAAAAAATGTGAAATTTGCATATCGTTATAACGGAATCATTGGCAAGATTTATTTGAAC
Source organism: Flavobacteriales bacterium (assembly GCA_045104985.1). Lineage (GTDB taxonomy): Bacteria > Bacteroidota > Bacteroidia > Flavobacteriales_D > Sanyastnellaceae > ASP10-05a. The sequence continues at coordinate 80,296 of JBGCDA010000066.1, forward strand.
GAGTTTAGCTGTGCATTAAAAGCACTTTAATCTCTCCCTCTTAAAAATGGCTCAGACCTAACGACTAAACAATTATTTAAACAAATTTAATTCTTAACAAAATGAGAAACTCTTATTTACTCATGCTTCGATGTTGTTTCGTTGCATTCTTAACCACCCTCACAGTGGGGGCGTTCGGGCAGGACAGTCCGACCCTAACGTGTGATCCAGTCACAATTGGACTAGGGTCTGATGGCTTTGCGGTAGTTCCGATCACTACTTATGGCCTAGAAGTGGAGGCTTTTGATGACTGTGGCATATTTAGTTATGACATAGAATTTCCTACTCTAGCTCCTTCATCATTCTCCTTAATTACTGGTATTTTCGGTCAAACGACAGGAACAGTGTTTAATTGTGAAGCATTAGGAGCAAATGATTTTATCTTAAGTACTAATTGTGTTGATTTCTTAGGTAGTGATAATGACATCACAGATGCCTGCACTGAGTCAGTATCAGTTCAAGATTTAATCGCTCCATTGATTTGTATAGGAGATGTAACCATTGAATGTAATCTCGATAACGGTGCTGCACCCCTTCCTTTTGCAGGATGGGCTGGATCAGCTACTCAAGCGGATTTTGCTGGTGATAACTACAGCTTTCCTATTACGTCTGCTATAGATTTCATAGGAGCTTCTAACAATATTCCAGTTGCTGGAGATTGTCCTGATGTGAGCTCTATAGACGAAGCAGCTGGTTATACAGGTCTTCCATACGTAGAAGAAAACGATGAGTGCGGTGGCTTCACTGTAACTTACTCTGATGAGTTAGTAGGGTATTCTGCTTTAGAATTCGAATGTGAAAACCATAGTTATACTATTAACAGAACATGGACTGCTACAGATGCTAGTGGTAATTCTAATTCTGTAGTTCAAGTAATAACTGTAGAAGATACTACAGCTCCTGAGTTTGATTTAGCTCCAGGAGATTTAGATGTAGTAGTAGAATGTGATGCATTTATGGCAGGAGATCCTACTACATTAACTGCTACAGATAACTGCTATTTAGCTTCAGTAACACTTTTCTCAGATAACACTGGTAACCCAGTAGCAGCTGCTCCTGGAACTACAGTAATGGTAGACGGAGAAGAAGTTTGTGTAGCGTTCACTGCACAGAGAACATGGATGGCAGAAGATGCTTGTGGAAACATGCAGTCATTCACACAAACATTCACTTTAATAGATACTACAGGGCCAGTTTTAGAGACTGCTTTTGTAAATGGTCAAGAGATCCCAGTAGAACCTGGAACAGGATCAGATTTTTTAATTGATCTTTTTGACGCATATGACGATCAAGAGATACCTGTTGGAGATAACTGCTTAGCTGAAATCGAGTTTGATCTACCTTTTACTGATAGTTGTCAGGATGTGGAAATATCATGGATTTTAGGTTTAGTAGACGAAACGGGAAATAATGAAATAGATGCAGGAACAGGAAGTGTTTACACTGGAAGTTTAGGTAAAGGTTTTTATTCTCTTATTTATGAAGTAGAAGATGCTTGCGGTAATTTTGCTGGATCACCTATTAACTTCACCGTAATTGACGATACTCAAGCACAAGTAAATTTCCCAACTGATATAATTGCTTCTACTTCTCAGCAAACAGGAAATGATGCCAATGGATGTAGAGTTAGAAGAAACCAATTGCCTGGTTTCCAAATGGAATATGTTCCATTCTCTACACTCAATCCTGCAGGTCCAGGAGAATTTACTGATAACTGTCCTATTACATCATTTACTTGGTCATTAGCAGGTGCTTCTACTACTGCCAATCCTGTAGTTGTAATGAATCCTACTGTTGGAGCTTTTTATCCAGCTAATAACTTCTGGCTTAACAAAGGAGAAACAGAAGTAACATATACAATAGTAGATTGCTCTGGTGCTTCACAAACTGAAACGTTCACTGTAACAATTTTAGATGACGAGCCAGCAGAAATTACTTGTCCGACTGTTCCACCAGTACTTTCTACTAGTGAT
>JBGCDA010000067.1:0-9436 GCA_045104985.1 Flavobacteriales bacterium
TAATCCATTTCCTTTTCAGGGAAAACTACTAGAAGATAAGTATGCCTATCTATCTCTAAATGGATTCTTGGGAATGGATTCCATCTCTTCAGATAATTATACGGACAGTTTGCAACGCGTAGTTAAGAGCCTTTATGCTAAAAAGCCTTTGGGTTGGATTATAGATATAAGGTTTAATAGCGGTGGCTGGCCATATCCCATGATAGCAGGTTTAGGCCCTATTCTAGGTGAGGGAGTTAAGGCATATAAAGTAAGCCCAAATGATAGTGTGACTGAATTCTATTATGCCAAGAGTAAAACGGAATACATCGAACTTTCGGATAGTGTTTTCTATCTGCCAAAGGAGTTACCTGTGGCCGTTCTAATAGGTGAAGAAACTGGCAGTGCCGCAGAATTATTAGCACTGGCATTTAAAGGGAATGACCGCACTGCGCTTATTGGCACACCCACCTATGGAGTATCCACAGGTCTCAGAGGGTTTTTTATGCCTGATAGTGTACAATTTGCCGTGTCTAATAGTTACATGACAGATAGGTTTAAGAATGGAAATGGAGAACCTATTCAGCCTGATATTTATGCTGAGAGTGCCTTTAAAGTATATGAGCAGGCTTATGAATGGATTAATGAAAACAAAGAGTAACTGCCCTTGAGAGTCTCTAATCGATTTGGAAACTCATCAGCATTGCAACGCTATTCCATACTAAAGAGTTAGTACTACCAAATAACCTCATTCCCGCCATAATTTGAAACACTTCCTATCCAACTATATCGATTTTTCAGAAGAGGAATACGGGTCTTTCATGGCTATAGCTAAGTTGAAGACATTCCGTAAAAATGAATACTTGCTCACGGCAGATAGACCGGTGGAGAAGCTGTTCTTTGTGAAATCTGGGTTCATGCGCGGTTATCGAATTCAGGATGGTGCTGACATCACGCATCATTTTTATTTAGACAATTGGCTGGCTACAGATTATGAAAGCTACTTGTCAGGAAATCAAGGTGAGCTTCATATACAAGCACTGGTAGATACAGAAGTGTATGAGTTTACCAAGTCTACTTTATTTGCCTTCTTTAAATCAAATGAGAAATTTGAGAAAATAAGATTCGTTCAGGCAGAAGATGCCTACCTCCGTATGGTGAGAAGACTAAAGAACTTCCAGTGCATGGAGCTGAAAGAACGCTATTTAGAGCTGGTCAATACTGACCCAGAATTATTCAGCCTAGTACCACAGCGGCACATAGCTTCTTACCTAGGCGTAACTCCTCAGAGCCTTAGCAGAATGAGAAGCGAGTTATAACTCACCCGTTACCATATGTGAATGCTCAGGTTCATGGCATGGCTTAGTTTTACTAAAAATTACAGTCTAAACAGATGATGAAAGTACTATCGACCCTGCTGCTTCTAGTTTTAACCCAATGCACTTCTTCCCAAACAGATAAGTATACTGTGAGTGATCAGCTTGCTAAATCCCTCTATTTAGAAGACTTCGACCAGTTGGTAGATTCTATCCGAACGCATCATCCTCAGCCGTATGAATTTGTCTCTAAAGAGGGCTTTGACCAGTTTATAGACCATTCAAGAAGTAACATTTCAGATGCTACTTCGGTAGGTGAGTTTTCTTGGCTTTGCAATGCTGTGTCGGCTAAAGTTGGCTGTGTTCATACTAGTGCTTCAGGTTATAATATTCTAGATTTTTCTGGGCAGATGTTCTTTCCTGTCCACATAGCCTACGTGGGTTCTAAGCTCTATATTCTAGAGTCTTACCGGCCTAATCCAGAGTTAAAACAAGGGACAGAGATTCTGAAAATAAATGGGGTAGATGTGTTAGAGCTCAAAGAACAAATGAGCGCTCATATTTCATCTGATGGTTACATCAAAGGATTTACAGATGCTGTCATAAATAAGAGTTTTAGTTACTTCTGTATCAATCAGCTGAATTTTCCAGAAAATTACAGAGTAGAAATTGAGGATAATGGTGTAAAAAAAGAGGTTGAGATTAAGAGACATCAGCCAGATGCTGCCAATAATGCCTCTAAAACTCCACCTAAAAATCTAGATTTTACGCTAAATGAGTCAGAAAATCTAGCCAAAGTGTCTATCAGAAGTTTCGTGTATTATGACGATCAGCTTCGCGTGTTCACCTCTTTCATAGACAGTTGTTTCAATCAAATTCATCTAAATGAAATTGAAAATGTAGTGATAGACCTAAGAGGAAATGGGGGAGGAGACCCATACTGCGCAGCGCATTTATTAAAATATATTTCAAAGGAACCGTTCAGGTATTATAAACAGGGCACTGATGAGTATTATCAAGATCTGGAAGAGGAGATCATCCCTTTTAAAAATAACTTCAAAGGGAAAGTCTTCATACTACTTAATTCACTCTGCGCTTCTACCACTGGTCATCTGTCTTCCATTTTAAAGCATTATGACATCGGGATATTAATCGGAAGTGAAACTGGAGCTACCTACAGTTGCAACGCGAACACTATAAATTTTCAATTAAAGCATACGGGAATTAACTGCTTAGTGGCCACACAAACCTACCAAACAGCCGTGACTGGTTTTGAGAAAAACCGAGGCATCATTCCAGATTATGAAATCAGCAGAACTCTGAGTAGTATTTTAAATGAAAAAGACCTGGAGATGGAGATGGTGAGGGAGTTGATCGGGAATGAATGAATTGAACCTAACTTGTGAGTAGATATTCTCTAATCAGACATTGTCTACTAATAACTCTTTTTCATGCTTTGTAGGGTTCGTTTAGATAGAGGGCTACTGTTAAGGTTTAAAGGCATTTATTCAGCCCCACAAATTTTACATTTATACTGTAGAATTTTTGAAATCAATTAATTCTATTATAAGTATACATATTTCTCATAAAGCGCACTTCATTGCCCGAAAGCTGCACTTCTTTAATGACTTTATATTGATGGGAACTAATCTCATACGTGAAATAAAAAGTGGCCTTCTTTCCATTATCTTTCCCCTTATATGTAGTGACTATTTTGATGGAGCCATCTTCATTAACCATTTTAGAAACTACTTTTTGTTTCCCTAGGTATTTCCCTTTCTTTCTTATTTTGGTTTTAGCTTGAATATTTTTATCGGGTTCCCAGACATATTGTATGTTCTGTTCAAATGTATTTTCTAAGATTTTTACTTGCATCTTAGTGTCTATATCGGTAAGCTCATTAGATGAATAGTCTAGGTAGGTTAGAGTTCCTTCCCAGCTGGTATTATCTAAAATTTTGAAATCATCTATGGAGATAGTTTCTTGTGCATTTAAGCAAAGAGTTAAGAAATTGGTGCAGAGAAGAATAAGTGATGTCTTCATATAGTTTGTGCTTTTTATAATATTCGTTTTGTAAATGTTGTTCGGAATGCCAGATGAATTGGATATTTTTTTACAACTAAAATATGCAGATGAATTATTCTTAAATGGAATTATTTCTTCTCTTCCCTTAAAATCTTCTCCATCTTACGCCCTTTTGCTAATTCATCTATGAGTTTTTCCATGCGTCTACAATCTCTGTAAAGCGAAAATTCATCTGCTATTTCCTCAATTCGATATCCACAGACTACGCCTTTTATCATGTGAGCGTTTTCATGCATCTGCGCTCCTGCGAAGAATTCACCAAAATTACCAGAGCCTGAGATGTACTTCTCCAATTGATCTAGACTGTAACCAGTGAGCCAAGTAATGACCCGGTCCAGCTCGGCTTTAGTTCTGCCGTGTTTTTCTATTCTGCTGAGGTAGTGTGGGTAAATAGAACCAAAGTTCATCCCGGCCACTTTCTCATTTTTCTTTACTGTTACTTCTGCCATAGTTGATCAGTTACCGTTTATGTTTTTGAAATTATAGTTTCTCGTAACTATAGTCACGTTCTACAAGTGCTATTCTGGTCATATAGGATTGGTACCATTGTTCTCGTCCTTTATTTCTAGCCAAAGTATGTTCGGCATTTTCTTTCCAGTTTTTGATGGATGCTAAGTCTTTCCAGTAAGATACGGTAATGCCCACTTCATTTCTAGCGCTTTCTACTCCTAAAAAACCATTTTGCTTAGCCGCTAATTCTACCATTTTATTTGCCATCTGAGAATAGTCTTCTACATCATCGGTATTTATAGATGTGAATATTACCGCGTAATAAGGTGCTTCAGGGGTTTTGGCTAGCATTTGATCTGTCTTTTTAGAAGACTAAATGTACAAGTAATTTTAAGATGGAATTAACTCTGTTTACGACTGCAGACTAAAAAAACAAATAGAAATCAATTCAAGCTCTTTGACTCTTTGAGTTTCCTTTCAGTTTGGATTTGAATGTAGTACTAAACCGTTTGAGGACTACAAATGGCTAGTGGTTCTTTGTCTTTGATAAACCTGATTAAATCTCCTTTCACATTAATATTAGAAACAGATTCTATCTTTTGACGAAGAAGTTCTAGAACTTGCTCCTTGGAAATGTCAGCCTCATTACAATCTTCTGTGTCTTACGCTCTGGTTAAAAAATAGTCCAAGTTTAATGGTTCTGCCTGATGGATATACCATTATTTCGCGCTGTTTCCTCACTCAGATTTTTCTAAGTGAGACTTATAAAAAAAGATACTTTAATCACACTGCCCAAATTTATAACCGATACCTAATAAGAAACTAGTTACGGTGAGCTTAGAAGTATAGTATCTGTCCTTATTCATATCGGTTACTACAGCTGTTTTTCTCATATCAGCATTAATGTAGAACCTACTATGAAGTTTAATGCTGGCTCTAGCACCTATATGAAGAGCATGAAGGTTTTCTGTACGTGCCAGATCAAAGGTGCTTGGAAGATTCTTAATTCTACCTACCCACCCATAACTGTAACCTGTGAGTAAAGACATGCTGCTATATCTTTTAATGGGGAACAGTTTTAAAGTAACAGCTAACGGAATTTCGTTATATCGAGAAGAGTAGGTATCAGACCAGGAATAACCTGGCAAATATTGTGAGTTATCTATATTTCTTACAAGAAGTACTTGTTCTACTCCAGAAGATCTAAAGCCCATTTCTATGGCCGATCTCGGAAACCAGTCATATGTAAGGCTAATTTCAAAAGAGGTTCTTAGATCACCTGTTAGTTCTTTTCCTGTGTGGCCGCTTCCTATATATTCTGATTGACTCGTTCCAGATTTGATTTGAACCCCTAAAAAGTCCTTGAGTTTAGGCGTAAACATAGGGTAACTGTCAGATTGAGACAGTGTATTAGCACTAATTAATAGGAATAGAGAAGCTAATTTGAAAAGGTGCAAGAGCTTAATTATTTTTTATTTAGAGCGCTCATTATTAGCGATATAGATGCTAAATTTTTGTAGGGCTTATGGACATTTAAACTGCTTATTTTAAAATTTATTGTAACTAATCTAAATTACTTGGCGTAACAAGAAGCAATAAATTGTTTTACCTAAATCCAAAAACCATGTCTCAATTTTCATTGAAGAATGCCCTATTAATTGCGTTTTTAACCCCAAGTATTTTATTAAGTTTCCAGTCACATGCTCAGATGCAAGAAGCATGTCAAAATGTAGAACTGTCTCTAGACGGTCAAGGTCAGCTCATGCTGAATCCAGAATCTCTATTAGTACCTAATGTTCATGATGATGAAAACCGTTATGAATTAGATAAAGAGATGTTTAACTGTGCAGATATTGGAGCACACACAGTAACTGTTTCTACAGTTTACGCTGATGGTTCTATGAACACCTGCGTAAGTATTGTTAAAATAGTAGATGAAATTGCTCCTAGATTATTACCTAAAGAAAACGTTACCGTTCAGCTCAGTAAAGAGGGGGTGGCTAACCCTGTAATGACATCACTTATAGACATTAAAGAAGCTTGTACTAATCTTTCAGAGCTAGATTTATATTTTAGTCAAACCACTTTTACTACTGCTGATCTTGGAGATCAAGTAGAAATGAAAATCATAGCTACTGATGCAAGTGGTAATGAAGCAGAAAAGGAGTTTCAAGTGAAAGTTCTTCCATATCATGCAAATACATCAGGAGGAATTGTGCGCCCAGAGCTTAATTTAACTGGAGCTGATAATACGTTTGATTTTTACCCAAATCCTGCTACTAATGTAGTAACACTAACTAGTAAGGAGATGAGTTTAGGAACAGTAACTATTCTAAACTCTACAGGAAAAGAAGTTATGAAAATAGACTCTTCAGGCTTAAAAACTCAAATAGAAATAGATGAGCTACCAGTAGGAATGTATTTTATAGAATGCAATTCTAAAGTAAAAAGATTCGTAAAGAAATAGAATATTATCTCGATTAATATGTAACCGTCTTAGCCTAGCTAAGGCGGTTTTTTTATGTCTCATAAAAAATCAAATAATCTTATCGAAATCAGATTATTTATGTAACTATTTGTCTTTAAGTGACGTATAACCTTTTATAAATTGTTTTACCTAAACTAAAATTAACCATGTCTCAATTTTCATTGAACAAAGCCATCATGGCTTTCACCCTGTTTTCATGTTCTTTTATTAACACTCAAGTTCATTCTCAAGTAGAATGCCAGGATATAGTATTACCATTAACTTCTCAGGGAATGGCCACTCTAACACCAGAAGCGTTATTAGCGGTTTCCGAAGGTTCAGAAGATTTTTCTTTTTCTATAGATCAAGATTCGTTTAACTGTTCAGACAGTGGAGTTCACTCCGTTATTTTGACTTCTACGAATAATGAAGGAATGCAGAGTACTTGCATGTCCTTAGTAACAGTTGTAGATAAAGATGCACCAGAAGTAGAAGTGGAAAATATAGTGGTTCACCTTTCTGAGATGGGCACGGTAATTCCAGATTTAACTACTTGTATTACTAGTTTAACCGATAACTGTTCTTCAGAGTTCACTTATAGATTCAGTCATACAGGGTTTACTACTAATCATTTAGGATTCAATGAAGCTAAAATAGAAGTCAGTGATGAAAGTGGAAATCAAACCACTAAACAATTTGTAGTTCAAGTTTTACCACCACTAGCAGATTCCGAAAACGACTCTAACCTACCAGATACTAATGCTGATATGTATGAAGAATCATTTGATTTTTATCCTAATCCAGCTACTGAAGTCATTACTGTGAGTTTTGATGGAAACCCTATGGGAATGATTCAAATTCTAGACTCCACTGGTAAAGAAGTGCTTAGCATAGAGTCTGAAGAACTAAAAACCCAAATAGAAATAAACGAACTTCCTTCTGGAATGTACTTTATAGAGTACAATTCTAAAGTGAAAAGGTTCATTAAGAAATAGATTATAACCAATGCCTAACTTGAAGAATCCGTTGTGAAAGCAGCGGTTTTTTTTAGAGTTATTTACGGATTGCAATACTTAGGTTATTCGTAATAATTTAAAAACCAGCAAAATGAACATAAATAGATTGGCTTGTTTTCCATGCCTAATTTCATTACTAATGATTTTAGGGGTCTACTCAAATGTAAGAGCCCAAGTAATTTCAGGAATGCCTGAAAACATAACAATCTCAAATGATGTTGGTGTCTGTGGAGCCTTAGTAATATGGCCGCAGCCTACAGTAGAAAAGGAGTACACATTGACTTCTGATTATTCTCCAGGAGAATTAATTCCTGTTGGGTTAACAACAATTACCTACGTTGCAGAAAACGATCAAGGTCAAACTGAAACATCATCTTTTCAAGTAGAAGTTCAAGATACTGAAGCCCCAGTATTTATTGAATCGCCTGCAGATATTACCGTGCCTAATGATGTTGGAGATTGCGGGGCTGTTGTTGCCTGGGTAACTCCTACTGCGACAGACAATTGCAATCTTTATTCTATCGAATCTTCACATACACCAAGCGAGTGGTTTCCTGTAGGCTCTCATGTGGTGACTTATGAGGCCACAGATATTTCTGGAAATGTAGTTTTTGAATCTTTTGTAATCACAGTATTTGATACTGAAAATCCTATGATTACATGCTTGGATGATGTTATTGTTTCACTGGATGATAATTGCTCTTACTCATTAGAAGATTACACATCTCAAATAGAAATTCTTGGAAATAACTGTCCTAATGGTTTATCTGTTACGCAAAGTCTTGCTGAGGGTACACAAATATTTACCAATACAGAAATTACTTTAACCGCTACAGACAGCTCAGGAAATCAAACTTCATGCACATTCATGGTATTTCCAGTTGATGATACTGAACCTGAGGTGCCGGTTTTAGAAGATATAATTAGTCAAGGTGAAATAGTTTTATTAGCACCCTTGGCTTATGATCTTTGCGCAGGAACTATTGTAGGCACTACTGCAGACCCTATTATTTATGCCGAGCCAGGAACTTATGTGGTAACTTGGATATTTACAGATTTAGAAGGAAATTTCTCCGTTGCTGTACAAAACGTAACCATAGAAGAAAGCATAGCTATGGAAGCCATTTGTTTAGACATATCAGTAATGTTAGACGAAACTGGAATGGCCAGCATTGCTCCAGAAGATTTAGATGGTGGCACCGTGCTTAACGATGAAAGCAGCATATTTTCTATAAGCCAAGACACCTTTGATTGTAACAGTGTAGGCATAAACACCGTTATGCTTACAGCCTTTGATTCTGAAGGGAATACTTCTACATGTGCATCTATAGTGACTGTAGAAGATTTAACTCTACCTACTGCCATCTGCCAAAACATTTCTGTGGAAACAGATACGCCAGAAGAGTTGAATATAACAGCAGCACAGTTAGACATGGGCAGTTATGATAATTGTGGGTTCGATTTATCTGTGAGCATGGTAAATTCAGTTGTGAATGAAGAGCACATAGCTATGACATACATGCTAACTGCCACAGATTACTATGGCAATTCTGACCAGTGCGTTTCAGAGGTAATAGTAACTGAAACTTCATTAGGCCTGCCAGATTTACACTTTGATCAGTATTTAGAGTCGTTTGAGCTCTACCCTAATCCTGCTACATCAGATATTACCATAGAAGGAAACGGAGCTGAATTAGGTGCTATTACCATTTTGAATGCCACTGGAAAAGAGGTGTTAAGAATAAACACTGAAGAGCTAAAAACTCAAATAGAAATAGATGAACTTCCAGCAGGAATGTACTTTATAGAGTGCAATTCTAAAGTGAAGAGATTCATCAAAAGATAAATTTATATAACCAATGCCTAACTTGAAGGAACCGTTGTGAGAGCAGCGGTTTTTTTTGTGCTCTAATTTTCGCGTTGCAACGCTAAACCTCTGAAAAATATGGTAATCTAGAACCGATAGCCCAATCCGAATTGGAAACTAACGTGGGTGTATTTACGAATGATCACATCTTCTGCATTAAGTTCTCCTAACGGCCTGCGGATTCTGGCTAATCCCTGTAAATACAACTTCTCGCTTAGTTTATGAGATACGCCCACTCCTAAACTACCGCTAACGA
>JBGCDA010000068.1:0-23629 GCA_045104985.1 Flavobacteriales bacterium
TTCATTAAGCGTTGCAATGTCTACTCTGCCCTCATCTACTTTTATCTTTTCTCCGAAAGCGTAAATGCCTTGGTAATCTCCATTCATGATGACTTCACAAAGCCTAACTCGCGGAGCATACTCGCCCATGCGCTCAGAAAGATGACTGGCCAGTAGGTTTCTCATCAGCACCTTATCATTGTAATTACTAAGCAGCACCCAATCGTTTTCTGCAGGCATGTCTACAAGACTTACATTGTTATTCTCACCCAGTTCATCTCTAGTTTCAAAAGAGTAGGGAGTTTGTGGATAGCCAGCAGAAGTAGCACCTCTTATTTCTATGCCTATGTTTCCGTTATAATTGGTAGGGTCATCAGTAATGTAATTGATCTCATCTGGGCCATTATAAATGATTTGTAAAGAGGCATCTACTTTAGGCTCATCAGGAATGTCTTCTCCATTAGTATCTATAATGAAAATTGGAAGCCGAGACTCTTCTAGTTCTATAACTCCTGGATCTGTAACACAGAGCTCAAAGCTACCAGCAGCACCTCCATAGCCCCACAGCTGAACATAAATAGTTTCTCCAGCGACTAGGTTACTAGCAGTTAGAAAAGAGAGGTAACCAGTTCCGCCATCATCATCGCACGGGCCATCTTCTAGTATGAGGCAGTCTTCTCCATACCACAGTTGAATTCCCGTATCATTAATGCCTCCATCTTCAAATGTCTGAAACACTAAGTTTCCAGATTCAGGAACTACTATTGAATACCAAATATCTCCGCCTTGGTATTCAGAACAATTAGGAGTGAAGCCAGTGCCTAAAACCGCAGAATTATCTGCAGTAATACAATCGTCTGCAGCTAATTGCAACGCAGAACAAGGCGTAGTGCCAGGAGCAGCTTCTAGCTCACAATCTGTAATTAAAGGACCAGATTCTCCTACAATAGGCTCAGGCCCATCTGAAAAAATGACCACGCCAGCAGAAGCTAGTAAAACGTAAGTATTCTCGTTTTCATAGTCTCCAGAAGAGTAGGACAAGGAGATTTCATCGCCATTACAGGTAGTAATAAGTGCATTACTGCCAGTGTCTTCAGCAGCATAAGTGCCTACCACTTCTCCATTTATAGAAACCTCTAGTTCAGCCCCATTCCAGCCATCTCCATAGCTGTCTTCCATAATTAGAACATAATCGCAGCATTGGGCAGCTAGAATGTAAGGAAATGCCAAGCAGATGAATAAAATTAAAAAAAGGCGTGTAGAAGGAAATAGGTTATTCATGGGTTGGAAAGGTAGTGAAATGGTGTTAGAGTAGCGTTGCAATATTTCAGCGATCTAGGAATGAAAAACAGGAGAATGGGCCAAGATAATCTACTTTAAGAGAGTTAAGGTAATGATAATCAATGTAAAAATATTTTTGCTACTTTTATGTGATAAATATGATGCCTAACTCATTCAAAACTCTTCAAGATGAAACCGAGTCTAATCCTAATAAATTTTTTACTAATTATTTCTACTTTAAATGCTCAGCAGACGTATAGAACCAGTTTAGGAATGCCAAATCAAAGTCATGGAGGCCAGTCTGGTGTGGCTACAGAATCTGGTGATCAGATTATGGTTATAACTGATCTTACTGATACTAAGATTTGCTCCATATCTGAGGAAGGAGATATGAATTGGTCTATTTCCTCTCCAAATGGAGGTAGTAGCGTAGAAGCCGGAAGGATTATTTTGCTAGCAAATGGAAATTTAGTGGCTTATACATTTGATAATGAGAATTTAACTACACACTTAGTTTGCTTAAACCAAGAAGGAGAAGTGATTTGGGAAAAGCAACTTGCTCTGTCTGTTGGTATTTCAGATATTACAGCATTATCTAATGGAAATTTAGCATTCGTAGCTAATACTATTAATGGTCAGGTTTTTATGAGTTATATGTCTTCTGAAGGGCAGGAGTTATGGGGTAAGCAGATTATTAATCCTGCTTCACCTGCGCTGAACTGCAGTGAGATAAGAGAATCTGCTACTTCTGGCGTACTACTTAATTATTACACTTGGGACGGAAGCTCTCCATGTTCAGGATGGATGGAGCTCTCTGCGGACGGAGAGTTTTTATGGCAAAAGCTCTATGAGATAGGACCTGATGAATACAGGTATTCAGGTTCTGAATTAGGATCGGATGGGAACTATTATTTTGTAGGAGCTCTTATTCCACAGAGTGGTTATCAATTCGCAGATTTACTTATAACTAAGTTATCTTCTCAGGGTGAGTTGTTAGGACATAAAGTATTTGCAGACATCTATACAGATGAGGCCAAAGACATCATAGAAACATCAGATGGAGGTTTATTACTTATAGGCTCTACTAAACCTACTTGGCCATGTGGAGGGAACACATTCGTGGCTAAAATTAACTATGAGTTAGACAGTATTTTCACTAAAAACTATGGAGATTCTTCTGGAGACCTTTTTGGCTTTTTCAGAGAGCTCCAGTTGCAGAACGGTGATGTTTATGCTTTCGGTAGTGGCGGATTATCCAGTGGTGTAGGAAATACAGATGCTCATATTATTAAGACCAACCAAAACTTTGAACTAGCCTGTTCGACATATTCATGGAACCTTGAAGTTTATGAGCCAGCTTTGCAGTCAGAATCTAATGTGGCCATTTATACACTTGATTTTGGCTTGGCCATCACCGATTCAAACGTCTTTTTTACATCAGAAATTCAAAGTGCTAGAATCTGTGAGAGTGAGCCAGTATCTATTGATAAATTGGATTCTTCTTCCTTATTACTCTACCCAAATCCAGTAGAAGATTTCCTCTATATAGATGGTTTCGAGAGTAGCTCAAAGATTCTGATTTATAACAGCATAGGGGAATTGGTTAGAAGTACTTTTTATAATGCTGATGGTGTAGATGTGAGTATGCTTTCTTCTGGAATCTATTCTGTTAGAGTAGGAAGTGATCAGCATCAGTTGATGCGCCTTTCAGTGAGGTAAGATATTAAGCTGCCATTTCATAGACTCGGTTTAAGCATTTGTCAATTTGAAATGGTGCTATTATGGTGTATATTTACACCGCATACTAAAAAAACATTCTCATGACCAGACAAAGCATCTCATTCACCCAGCCTAATGACGAGTGGTTAAAAGCTCAAATAGAATCTAAAGAGTACGCTAGTAAAAGTGAGTTAGTCAATGATTTGATTCGTAAGGAGCGGGCTAAACAAAAGGAAATAGAATACATACGTGCCAAGCTTATTAGAGCCGAACAGAGTGGGTTAGTAGATCAAACACCTGAAGAAATGCTAGCGGAATTTAAAAGCAGGGCAGGCATAAATGAATAATTATAGACTCACGAGTACTGCCAAAGAAGATTTGTACAGAATTTGGTTTTATGGTTTACATAAGTTCGGACGTGTACAAGCAGATAGGTATTATGATAATTTAGTAAATCATTTTCAAGCAATAGGCAGAACTCCTCTACAATTTCCAGCAAGTGAAGAAGTGAAAGAGAGCTGTAGAAAATGTGTTTGCGGATCAGACACCATCTACTTCAGAATCCAGTCAGACCATGTGGAAATTACAGCCATTATAGGAAGTCAAGACGCAGCTGCTTGGATGGAATAGAATGCATTATTTCAACACGCTTAAATCCCACCCCAAATCACCATCATAAAAAATCTCCCCATTACTAACTGTGAGCGGAGAAGGAATGTTATTATGATATAATCCTCCAGTGCCTAATCCCTGAGGCAGTGGATTATTCAGAGAACTGGTCCACTGGCTAATGGCGTTTAGGCCTATGTTGGCTTCTAGAGCTGAGGTATTCCAGTAGTTAATGCCTGAGCTCTTGGCTATAGAAATCCACTCTTCACAAGCTTTAAATCCACCGAGTAAGCTTGGTTTTAGAATAATGTACTGCGGCTGAATGATTTCCAGTAGCGCTTTCTTTTTAGCCAACGAATGAACGCCTATCAGCTCCTCATCTAACGCTATGTCTATGGCTGAAAACTGACAGAGTGCCGCCATCTCATCTGGTTGGCCTTGCTTTATAGGCTGCTCTATGCTGTGCAGGTCATAGTCTGATAAGCGGAATAGTTTTTCCAGTGCATCATCTAAGCTGAATGCTCCATTGGCATCTACTCTGATCTCTATGTCTTTAGCGCTGTATTCACTTCTTATAGATTTTAGAATCTCTAACTCTTGCTCGAAATCTAGCGCACCTATTTTTAACTTGATGCAAGAAAACCCAGCCTCTATTTTCTCTTTTACTTGCTTAGACATGAAAGCCTTGTCTCCCATCCACACTAGGCCATTTATAGGCATGGGTTTCTTTTTAAGGGTAAAATCTGTAGGGAAGAGATGTCGTTTTCCACCAGTTTTTAAATCCAGTAAGGCCGTCTCTATCCCAAACCTTATAGCAGGAAACTTCACTAAGCTTTCATGGTAGTTCTGGTATTCTGAGAAATTCTCAGCTACATGGTTTAACTTTTTTTCAAAGGCCTCTGGCTTCTCAGTGCTTAATCCTGGAATTATGCTACATTCTCCTATGCCTGTTACTCCAGCTTTATCTGTTAAAGAAAGAAACCATGTGTCTTTGGTTCTTAGCTCGTCTCTGCTGGTCTTGGCTAAGAATTTGAACTCAAGTGTATGTTTGACCAGTTGTGAACTGAGTTTAGAAAAGTCCATAGGCAGTGATTAATTGAAATGTAAAAAGAAGTAAAAAAGTGCCAAACGTAATGAGTGCCACAGTTTTTAATTCAGGGTCTAGCTGACGCTCATCTTTGGCGTGTCGCACTATGTTGAGGTGTTTTCCTAAGGCCGTAGGAATTAAAAATACCAGTAACGCATACCAAATAAGCAGTGGAGCTAAGTAAAGAAACAAAGCCAATGTGGCCATTCCTGAAATGATTAGAAAGAAATGAAACTGCTTGGCTTTTTCTAGTCCAAGTTTTACAACTATGGTGTTTTTACCGTAGAGCTTATCGTTTTTATGGTCTCTTAAATTATTCAAGTTCAGCACAGCGGCAGAAAAAGTACCTACAGTATATGCGAGTAAAATAGCCTGCCAGTGAAAAGAGCCAGTCAGTAAAAAGTCAGTTCCAGTAACTCCCACCAGCCCAAAAAACACAAATACAAACACATCTCCGAGACCAGAGTATCCATAAGGATTCTTACCTAATGTGTATTTCATGGCAGCGGCTATGGCGCTTATACCTATGAGCACAAAGAGGAGAGTAGCCAGCCCTATGGAACTGAAGGCGCTTAAAATAGCACCGATTCCAAACAGAAAACTCAACACCGCAAAGACGATGGTCATTTGCTTCATCTGACTTTTAGTGATGGCTCCAGATTGGATGCCTCGCATGGGGCCCAGTCGGTTTTCATCGTCTGTACCTTTAATGGCATCTCCTAAATCATTGGCCAGATTAGAAAGTATCTGCAGAAAAATGGTAGTGAGTAAAATGAGCCCAAAAGTGAGCCAACTAAAAGTGCCATAATTAAAGGCAGAGGCCGCCCCAGCCAGCACAGTAGAAGCCGCCAGTGGTAGCGTTCTCAATCTCATGGCAGATATCCAGTCTTTGGTTGTGGGCATTAAAGTTTTTCATTTAAAAACCTAAAATACTTCTGCAGCTCCACATCATTTACCTCTGCAGGAGTAAAAACTTCCAGCACCTTGGCTTTTTTAGATGGTGCATAAAATGCTTCTATAGCAGAACCTAATTCTTCTAGAGAATCTGCCTTAGCATATTCTAAATCATGGAGTTCGCAAAGGCCTTTAGCAGAAACCGAGTGGCGCGCTTCGAATTGTTTTTCTACTATTCCTGTGTCTTTAGGCCCTTTAATGATTCTGAAAATTCCTCCTCCAGAATTATTGACCACCACCACTCTGAAATTGGCTGGCACATGGTGGTGCCAGAAGGCATTGGTGTCGTAGAGAAATGCCATGTCGCCACTTATGAGCAGCGTGTCTTTTTCTGAGGCCACACATGAGCCTATGGCCGTGGAAGTGCAGCCGTCTATGCCGCTGGTGCCTCGGTTACTAAACATGTCGTAATTCCTTCTGGCATAAAGTAGTAAGTACCTCACAGACGCACTATTGCCTGTGTGAACTTGGTAGTGTTCTGGTATCGATTTGTGTACGCGTTGCAACGCTGAATAATCACTCATCTCAGCTCGCATTCCGAACTCTTCGGTGAGTTCTAGTAGCTGGTGCTCTCTTTGGTTCCATTTGGCAGCATAGTCACTTTCAGACCTGCTGATATGCTGATTGAACACTGTAAAAAAGTCTACTGGCCTAGAAATAACCTGGCGTGTAAGACTCATAAATGTGTCCATGAGGTCATTAGAGTTGTCTATGTGCCAGTGCATCTTTGGCTTCTTTTCTCTGAATAGAAACCGAATTTTTTTAGAAATTATATTAGTGCCATAAGTAATTAGTAGGTCAGGGATAAACTCTTTTTCCTCATCTTCAGAAAGCGTCACTAGCAGTCTGTCTATTCCGGTGATGGACTCTTTTAGGTGCAGATTAGACGTAGATTCTGTCAACACTAGCGCCCTTGATTTTTCTTGAAATTCCTGAATGGCAGTGTTCAGTTTTTGATTGGGCAAACTCAACCCTGTGAGCAGCATGATTTTCTTAGCCTGATTCCATTCACTTACCAGTTCTTCTATCTGAGAAGAGGTGATTTTTTTCTCAGGGCTGGTTATCGAAACCACTTTAGGAGTAGCATTTTTATCTTCCAATCCATAAAGATTCTCTTTCAACGGGAGGTTTAAATGTACTGGCCCTGCCACTGGATAAGCTGTTTTTTCTATGGCTTCGTTAACCAATCGGGTGTTGAACCATAGGTCATTTTCAGAGTTTGCTTCTTGCACTAAGTTGTAGCTCCCTCGAATGAAGTTAGCGTAGATTCCATCTTGCTTAATAGATTGACCAGCACCTTGGTTAATCCACTCCTGAGGTCTGTCGGCAGTTAAAACTATGAGCGGAATACGCTGGTAATATGCTTCGCAAATGGCTGAAGAATAGTTTAGTGCGGCAGTTCCTGAAGTGCAACAAATGGCTACGGGTTTATTCAACTGCTGAGCCATACCTAGTGCAAAAAACGCTGCACAGCGTTCATCAGGAATATTGTAACACTTAAAATCGGGGTGATTATAAAAGGAAATGGCCAGTGGTGCATTTCTGGAGCCAGGAGAAAAAACGACATCCGTAATTCCCTTTTCTAAGAAAATATGCACCAAATCCTGAACCGATTTTTTATCAGAAATCATTCCCTGCGAAGTTCTGCATTTTTTCCAAAGGCAGCAAGAGACTCTGCGCTTTATGTTCAGTCTCAGCCCACTCATCCTCCAGAATTGACTCTTTCGTGATTCCTCCACCCAGATATAAAGTGGCCGATTCTTTATGCACCTGCATGCACCTTAAATTTACAAAGTAGTTCACCTCATTTTCCCTCTCAAACCCCAGATACCCGGTGTATAAAGCCCTATAGTGAGTCTCTATTTCTCTTATAGTTTCAAGCGCTGGTACTTTAGGTTTTCCTGAAATAGCCGAAGATGGGTGCAGTTCTTTTATGAACTGGTGAATATTCTGCGTAGCAAAACTAAATTCGGTTTTCAAATGCTGAACTGCCCCAGATTTATGATTTTCTCTTGGGTTTCTCCGATATTCAGAAGCTGTGGATTTTAATACTTCTTCTATTTCATTGGCCACTATTTCATGCTCATGAATTTCTTTGGCAGACCACTTAGGAGTTTCATTCTTCACATATGGTTTGGTGCCTGCCAGAGCCATAGACTGAAACTTGCTATCGTAAAATTGAACCAGTCTCTCAGGAGTAGCGCCTATCCAAGTCCCTGTTTCAGGAGAAGTGAGCAGATAGGTAAATGCTTTAGTATTGCTGGCCTTAAGATAGAAGAGATAGTTTAAAATCTCCTTGGTATTGAACGGAATAGATTTTAACCTGGAAAGAATAATTTTCTCTAATTCTTCAGAACTTAACTTTCCGAAGGCGGCTATGAACGAATCTGAATACTGCTCAAATGTAGTTTCCGTTTCAGCATCCTTTAAGTGTAATTCTACAGAGCCTATTTCTTCCAGTTCTATTTTTTCTACAGATCCAGTCATCTGGAATTCTGTGCCTAGAAAATCGGTGACTTTAAACGAGTCTTCACCAGCCTTAGGAGTGAGTAGGAAAAAATCATAAGAGCCAGGCAGTGAGTATATCACTGCAAATTCTCCGAGTTGGATGGGGTCAGACATTGAGTGCTTTTTTTACTTTGTGAGTGAATACCTCCAAAAACTGATTGAGTGGCATGGCCGAAAAGACCCAAGCTAAAAACTCTTGTTGCTTTTCTGGCAGGTCTTTGTGTTTAGCCCGAATTTCTTTTTCGCAGTCTAAAATCCCGAAGAGATGCATCTCATCCTCATACGTGAGCGAAGGTTTCTCAGCCGAGACGTTCCATGAAACCAGGCATTCGGCATCTTCATTTTTATAAGTCAGCAGGTGTTCTTTACCTTTTTTAGCTACAGTTTTTTTAAACCCATGCTCTTCTAAAAAAGAAAAAGCCGCTTCGTAAGTTTTAAAGGTAGATGCGCTCAACGGATTATTTTTTATCAATGATCATATTGGTAAGTCTGCACACTGCTATTTTTCTGTCTGCCTCGTCAAAAACTTCTATGTTCCATACATGCAGTTTTCTGCCCTCGTGCTGAATCTGCGCCTTGCCTATGACCCAGCCAGACCTAGCTCCTTTCAGGTGGTTAGCATTAACCTCTATGCCTACTGTGGCTTGGGTGTTTCTATCTATGAGCATGTGAGACCCTACGCTACCTAACGTTTCTGCTAATGCAGCTGTAGCTCCGCCATGCAGGAGCCCCATAGGCTGGTGTGTTCTGACATCTACTGGCATTTTAGCTTCTACATACCCATCATGAGCATCTGTAAATTCTATACCTAGAGCTTCCATAAGAGTGTTTTTATTACCAGCGTTCATAGCTGCTAAAACTTGGGATTTGTCCATAAGGTGAAGGTCAGTATAAATATGAAATAGACAGTCACAGAAAAAGTTTTTTTTCAAAGAGGCAACCCCTTAAAACTTCCTTCGTCTTTTAAACAGATACAGGTTCAGAACTGTATCGGTTTCAAAATTTTCCTTGCAGGTTTACAGAAAGGGTTCTTAACAGACCCTTTTTTTTATGCTCTTTTTTTTAGGTATTAAGGAGTTTTATTTTGCTGATTAACAATGGTATAGGGTGGGTAACTGAAGGTCTTATGAATTTAGCAGAATCAAAACTCCCCTCCAAAGCGCAGTGGTCATTCTAAGGAATATCAAACTTCTGGAGGGGAAAAATTACGATGCAGGATTTGAGTACTAGCATTAAACGCACAGAGTAATTTGAGGCGGGTTATTTTTATTTTAGGCTTGATAGTCAGCAGGTTGGATCGATTCGCGATTTTAGAGTAAGCTTGTGCATTTAGTGTATAAGCATTGCAACGCAAAAAAAATTCTAAAAATGAAAAACCCCATAGCTGGAGAGCTACAGGGCTAGACATTTAACTATTCAAAAGAATAATTAACCAGTGACAGCAGCTGTTTTTTCGTCATACAGCCGTTTAGTTTCTTCTTCTTTAAGCTGCATTACCAAGTCTAACGCATCTGGAACCACATCACTACAAAGCACAATCATGCTACCTATCTTGGCGTTTTTAATGGCGTACCTAATAGCTTCAGCTTCAGATGGAATAATGGTAACAGGAATATTTGGGTTTTCCTTTTTAATGCCATTTTCCAGCATATTTATGAGCTCTTCTTCGGTTTTCCCTCTTAAATGTTTGTCCTGTCTAATGATGATTTCGTCAAACATTCTGGCAGAGACAGCACCTATGGCCTCATTGTCTTCTATTCTTCTATCGCCTACACCAGCTATAATTCCCACTTTAGGACTTTGTTCCATGTTGTCTAACATGTTTTTCAGCGCATTCAATCCTGCTGCATTGTGCGCATAATCGAGCAGTAAAGTGAAGTTCTCGAATTCGAACAGATTCAATCTACCAGGCGTCTGCTGAGGAGAAGGGGTAAAGAGTTCTAAAGACACTCTAATGTCTTCTAGCGAGAATCCGTTCAGGTATCCAGTTAATGCCGCTGGCAGCACATTCTGAATCATAAAGTCGGCTTTTCCGCCAAAAGTCAATGGCACATTTACCGCTTTGGTCAGTCTCATTTTCCACTCTCCTTTACAGATGGTAATGTATCCATTTTCATAGATAGCAGCTATACCGCCTCTGGCGCAGTGCTGCATTACTCTCGGGTTATCGTCAGACATAGCGAAGTAAGCCACATTACATTCGAGCTCTTTTCTCATGTCATACACCAGATCATCATCCGCATTTAAGATGGCATACCCGTCTTTCATAACCGTTTCAGGAATCACCCCTTTAGCTCTGGCCAGTTGTTCTATAGTGTGAATTCCTTTCAGGCCTAAATGATCTGGAGCTACATTGGTAACCACGGCTATGTTACATTTTCCAAACCCTAAACCTGCCCTGAGTAATCCCCCTCTAGCACATTCTAGCACCGCAAAGTTTACCGTAGGATCTTTCAACACAAATTCAGCACTGGAAGGCCCAGTACAGTCGCCTGTTTGAAGGAGTCTGTTTTGAATATAAATTCCGTCAGAAGTTGTGTACCCTACTTTAAAGCCTTTCATTTTCATCATGTGGGCTATGAGTCGGGTAGTGGTAGTTTTTCCGTTGGTTCCTGTAACGGCCACTATCGGAATTCTGGCATCAGAGCCATTAGGGAAAAGCATGTCTATAACAGGTTCAGCCACGTTTCTAGGCATTCCTTCGGTAGGAGCTAGGTGCATTCTAAACCCAGGGCCAGCATTCACTTCTAGCACAGCACCTTTAGTGTCTGGCAGTGGCGTGCTAATGTCTGTAGTCATAATGTCTATTCCACAGATGTCCAAACCAATGATTTTGCTAATTCGCTCAGCCATAAATATGTTATACGGATGCACTATGTCAGTCACATCAGTGGCAGTTCCGCCCGTGCTTAGGTTAGCAGTTTCTTTAAGATCTAGTTTTTCACCGTCTTTCAAAACAGTCTCTAGTGTGTAATCTTTGTCTTCTATGAGGTTCATAGTCATGTCATTTACCGTAATAGCGGTAAGTACTTTTTCATGACCATAGCCTCTTCTAGGATCGCTATTCACCTCGTCTATAAGTTCTTGGATGGTGTGTTTTCCATTTCCTACTACGTGGGCAGGGCTTCTTTTAGCCGCAGCCACTAGCTTGTGGTCTATGACCAGAAGTCGGTAATCTTCTCCATAAATCTGGCGTTCTACTATTACAGATCTAGACACTTCCTTAGCAGCGTGAAACGCTTCTATGGCATCTTCTTCATTATCTATATCGCAGGTAATTCCTCTTCCGTGGTTTCCATTGATAGGCTTGATTACTATGGGGTAACCTAGGTATTCTATGGCCTCTTTTAAGCCAGATTCTCTTCTTACTATTTCACCCTTAGGCACAGGCACTTCTGCTTGCTCTAAAAGAAACTTGGTGTCTTCTTTATCGCAGGCCAGCTCTACGGCTATACTGCTGGTGGTGCTTCCCACGGTGGCCTGAATTCTGCGCTGATTAGCTCCATAACCTAACTGGCATAATGAATATTTGTTTAGTCTAATCCATGGTATTCCTCTGGCTGCTGCTTCTTCTACTATAGAACCTGTACTCGGTCCCAAGCGATTATCTTCTCTAATTTCACGCATTTCCTGAAGGTCTTCCTCCAAGTCATATTCGGTGCCATCTATCAGTGCTTGAGCTATTCTCACAGCAGATCTTGCTGCAAATCTCCCCACTTTTTCTTCCATGTAAGCAAATACTACGTGGTACACCCCTTCTTCTCCGTAATCTCTGGTTCTGCCAAATCCTACATCCATCCCAGCTAAAGTCTGTGTTTCCAGCGCTATGTGCTCTATCACATGACCCATCCATGTGCCTTCTTTTACGCGTTTAAAGAATCCTCCTGGCTCAGCCTCACTGCATCTGTGTGAATACATACTGGGGAACATGGCTTCTAACCGCTCTAAAAATCCGTCTATTTTATCTGTGGGTTTTTGCTCTAAATCTTCTATATCTAAGACCATCACTATTAGCTTATGTCTCCTTATCGACCAATAATTTGGTCCTCTCATAGCATTAATCTCTCTTATTTTCATCTTGAATTTGGGCTAAGGTTAAACTCTAAAAATAAGGATTAGAAGCATTATCTTAACGAATAACTAGATTTTAAAGCCGTTTTCCTCTCTTTTGGTTAAAAACACGACCATTTGAGTGTACAATTACTATTAAAAGAGCTACAGAACTATTATAAATTGATATAATTTTGAAATTCAAAATATTAATCATGAGCCAAGAAATAAAAGGTATTTTAATACCAGTGGGGGGGAATGAGGATAAAGGATTAGACTCCGATATGGGAGATGCCATGGATTTTATCAGCGAGGGCATTTTATTTCACATTATTAATAAGGCCAAAGGCACAGATTCCAATATAGTAGTCATTCCTTCAGCCAGCAGTATTCCAGATGAGGTTTGGGAGAACTATAAGAGTGCTTTTGGAACTTTAGGTTGTGAAAATATTTCAGTCCTCAATTTTCAGAGTGAAGAAGAAGCCAATGATCCTGAGCGTTGCAACGCATTAAAAACTGCTGACTGCATTATGATGACGGGTGGAGACCAGTCAAAACTGACCCGAATAATTTCTGGTAGTCTGGCTATGGAAATAATGAGAATGCGCTACTTGTCTGAACCCATAGTAATAGCAGGAACCAGTGCTGGAGCGGTGGCCATGAGTAAAGAAATGGTTACAGGAGGGAGTAGTATAGAATCTTTGGTTAAAGGAGCCATTAAAATGGGAGAAGGGCTAGATTTTCTACCAGAAGTAATTCTAGACAGCCATTTCGTGAGAAGAGGAAGATTCGGAAGATTAGCAGAAGCAGTGGCCAGAATGCCTCATTTATTAGGAATAGGATTAGGTGAAGACACAGGGATCATCATAGAAAATGGTAAAGACGCTACGGTAATAGGCAGTGGAATGATTATTCTTTTTGACCCTGCTCAGCTCACTCATAATAAGCACGATCAATTATCTGAAGGAACACCTATGAGCATGAGTAATCTAGTAGTTCACATTCTGAGTAACGGAGATAAATTCGATATCAAGGAAAGAGAGATCAAGATTCTTCCTATGCATGAGAGTTTTATTTAGGGGGGGTGTTGGTGGAGTGAGACTGGCGAAATTTAATTGTATAACTATTGAAGTTTTCACTGATTATTAAATAATTAAGAAGAGGTTTTTTTTTATTTCTTCTATTAGACTTTTTAATTTCCCTGTTCCTATTATCAGATCGTGGTGATTTATTATTAAAATCCACTCGAACTTTTTTGAAACAACTAGTACTTCATCAATAAATGTAGATTCCCAAAATATCTTATCAAACGCATTAAATGTCCCTTCGTAAATCCAAAATTTAGTTTTTCCACTAACCGTTTCATCAAGTAAAAACCAAGTTTTTTCTGACGAATTGACTAACTCCTCTAACTTGAAATTATCTTGGTATAAAGGAATTGTTGAACAAGAATCTTTTAAGGTTTCCCAGATCCATCTTGAGTCTTTTCTTGAAGAAAACCTTTCCCAAATACGATCTTCTAGCTCTCTCCACTTCCCAGTGTTTACCTCTGAAAACTCTTCTTTGGAAATACTTAATCTCTTGCAATTTTTTTCAATCTCAATCCGTAAATCTGTCCAAGTACTATGACTAATCGATTTCACTTTTCTTTTCCTATTCATGATATTTGTAGAAAACGAAATATTTGAATTCCTACCTAAATATAGAAACGTCACTTACTCCTCCCTCAAAAGAACCTCTGTACATACCTTCGGTATTGAACTCTAGAGATACATTTCCTAGTTGGTCTACAGCTATTAATCCTCCATCTCCGCCTAGTTTTAATAAACGGTCTTGGATAACGGTTTTAGTAGCTTCAGCTAGTGATAAGCCTTTGTATTCCATGAGGCAGCTTACATCATAAGCTACTACGCCTCTTAAGAAATACTCACCGCTGCCTGTGCAGCTCACAGCACATGTTTTATTATTAGCATATGTTCCTGAACCTATAATAGGACTATCGCCCACTCTACCAAATTTTTTATTGGTCATACCACCAGTGCTGGTAGCCGCGGCTACATTACCAGAAGCATCTACCGCCACCGCTCCTACTGTTCCGAATTTCTCATCTACTATAGGAGTGTGGTCTAGCTGAGTTTTATCGGTGCCTTTCACGCTCTGCCACTGGTTATACCTAAACTCATCATGAAAATACTCAGGAGATTCGAACGTTACTCCTTGGGCCTTGGCAAATTCTTCTGCTCCTTCCGCAGCTAAAAGTACATGCTCAGATTTTTCCATGACCAGTCTGGCTAGTTTTATAGGATTTTTCACACCTTTTACCATGGCCACTGCACCTGCTTTTTGGTCTGCACCATTCATGATAGAAGCATCCATTTCCTGAGTTCCTACAGAGGTGTATACTGATCCTTTTCCAGCGTTAAAGAGGTGTGAATCTTCTAAAACAGCTACTGAAGCAGATACAGCATCTAAAGAAGAACCTCCATTTTCTAAAATTACTTTACCTCTATCTAAAGATAATTCTAACGCAGCTCTGTAAGCTATTTCCTGCTCAGTGGTGAGCATTGATTTTAGAATGGTGCCGCTACCACCGTGAATGGCAAGGCTAATAGGATTGGCCATAATCTTAATTTTTAGCGAAGGTACAATCTTATTTATCTCAACAGATAAAGATTTTTTTTAAAGAGAGGCAACCCAACTAACAACCGTTCGTCTTTTAAACAGATGCGGCTGAGGAGTCGCATTGGTTTCAAAATTTTCCTTTGCAGGTTTACAGAAAGGGTTCTTCCAAAAGACCCTTTTTTTTATGCCTTCTGATTTCAGACTGATTCGATTTACGATTTAGCCTTGATCAAATTCCGATGATCCATTAAGCGCCCCCCTCGAAAAGCAAAATTCTAATGTAGAATCACAGAACGTTATATTACATTTTTTGGTGTCAAAAAAATCCAGTTCGCTATTTTTCATATCTTTAGACTGAAACCAATAAAATCTGCAAAAATGAAAAATCAATTGTTTACCCTCGCGGGGAGCTTTTTAGTATGCGTCTTCCTTTCCTCTTGGACTAGTTCAAACTATTCCTACTGTTCAGAAAGACAAGTCAAGCATGACTTAAATTATCTATCTCAAGGAACCGACCCTACGTTAACTATTTTAGGCAAGTCTGCTGCCGATAGAGAGATGACATTATCAGAAGTTCAGCAACTAGATTTCATAAAAATGGAGGAGTCATTTAAAACCAAGGGTTATGAAGTGGCCTCTTTTAAATTAGTCTACATATACGAAGGAAATATCGTAGAGATTTCAGGAGAGGGAATGACGTTTACTCCTGTAATGAAAACTGAATTAAACCGATTAGAAATTAATGACAAGTTTAGCGTTGAACAGATTAACATCATTTCACCAAATGGAGATATGATTAAAATGCCCGCATTTTCATTTCAGATAGGAAAGTAAGCAGTCATTTACTACTTAAAACCGATCAGGTATTGGGGTGTTTAAATAAAAATTAATTTTTATAGGCAACCAGACAAATAATCATTCGTCTTTAAAACAGATGCAGGTTCAGAACTGCATCGGTTTCAAAATTTTCCTTTGCAGGTTTACAGAAAGGGTTCTCAAAAGAAAGCCCTTTTTTTTATGCCCAAATTTTTCAGATTTCTCAGGTAGTTTTTATCTCGTTAGAGAGTTCAAATGAATAGGTAATGTCTTCATTTCCTAAGCTCCAGTTTTGTTGAGTAACGCTTATCCAGTTATTGTAACGATAACAGTAGTTTTAGAGGATGTGATTTCTATGTCTTGACTATCATGTTTTTTTGCAACGCAAAGAAAAATAGAGAGATGAGCTTTTATGATTTACAAATAAACCAAGCTAATGGAGAGAAGTTAAATTTTACTACTCTCAAAGGAAAAACAGTACTTATAGTAAATACTGCCACTAAGTGCGGGTTGGCAGGTCAGTTCTCGGCATTAGAAGAATTACACCAGAGCTATGCTATTAAGGGATTAGTAGTTATAGGCGTTCCTTGTAACCAGTTCCTTTCTCAGGAGCCTGAAACTAACGAAACCATGTCCTCTGCATGCCTTCTGAATCATGGGGTAACATTCGCGCTAACAGAAAAAGTTCATGTAAACGGAAAGTATACGCACCCTGTGTTCAAATATTTGAAGGAAGAGTTGAAAGGGTTTT
Organism: Flavobacteriales bacterium; assembly: GCA_045104985.1. GTDB lineage: Bacteria > Bacteroidota > Bacteroidia > Flavobacteriales_D > Sanyastnellaceae > ASP10-05a. The sequence goes on from JBGCDA010000068.1 coordinate 16,377, forward strand.
TAGGCGGACTTATAAAGTGGAACTTCACCAAATTTCTGATTAACTCAGAAGGAAAACCTGTAAAACGTTACGCTCCTAAAGTAAATCCGAAATACATGATTGCAGAAATAGAGAATGAGTTGTCTAAAGCACGGGTTGGCTAGAAGATATCTGTCCTCCCTATGCCTTCTCTTATGAGTTCAGCATCATCTCCGGTGCAGTCGTAAATGGTAGATGCCTCGTTATTTCCGATGCCTCCATCTATAACTAGGTCTACCAGCTTCTCATACTTTTCGTGAATCAGTTCAGGATCTGTAGTGTATTCAATGATTTCATCCTCATCATGAACAGAGCTGGCTATAATGGGCATTCCGGACTCATCTACTATAGTTCTAGCTATGTTATTATCAGGAATTCTAATTCCTATGGTCTTCTTCTTGGCCTTAAATAGTTTAGGCACATTAGAACTGGCATTTAAAATGAATGTGTAAGGCCCAGGCAGAGCCCTACGCATCATTTTATAAGTTCTATTATCTACAGCTTTAGAATACTCGCTGAGGTGAGAAAGATCATAGCACACCAGAGAGAAATTAGCCTTTTCAGGTTTAATTCCTTTTAGGCGTGCTATTCTTTCAAAAGCTTTATGTCTCTCCAAGCTACATCCAAAACTATAAACCGTATCTGTGGGATACACAATTACTCCACCGTCATTTAAGCATTCTACTACCTGCTTAATTTTTCGTGGGTCTGGGTTATCTGGATGTATTTCTATAAACATATTTAAAAGTACTTATTTAGAGTGAATGATTAGCTAGCTATTCCCTTTAGCATAATCTGCTAAGAATTTTTCTAAACCAGAATCAGTTAATGGGTGTTTTAGAAGTCCTTCTATAGAACTCAGAGGGCCAGTCATTATATCCGCTCCTATTTCTGCGCAGTTTATTACATGCATAGTATGTCTCACAGAAGCAGCTAGTATCTCTGTATCGAACATGTAGTTGTCATAAATATGTCTGATTTTCATAATTAATTCTAACCCATCTGTAGAAATATCATCTAGTCTTCCTATAAATGGAGAAACCATGGAAGCACCTGCCTTAGCTGCTAATAATGCTTGGCCAGCACTAAAAACTAGTGTGCAGTTGGTCTTAATTCCTTTACCAGAAAAGTATTTAATGGCTTTAATTCCGTTTTTAATCATAGGCACTTTCACCACTATATTTTTGTGCAGTTTAGCCAGTTCTTCACCTTCCTTAACCATGCCATCAAAATCAGTCGAGATCACCTCTGCGCTCACTGGTCCATCTACTAAGTTACAGATGTCTACGTAGTGTTTTAATATGTTTTCTCTTCCAGTTATTCCTTCTTTAGCCATTAATGATGGGTTAGTAGTTACGCCATCTAAAACGCCTAAATCGGCTGCTTCTTTAATCTGGTCTAGGTTAGCAGTGTCTATAAAAAATTTCATGAGTTGTTTTTTTTCGCGTTGCAAAGGTAATTTTCTCCGACCCAGAACCACAGGTTTTCTTTGATGAGTTTATCCACTACTTAGTAACATTAATAAGAGAAAACTAGCAGTGTGTTTTACAACTTAAAATTCAGTTCTGCTGCTGATAGAAATGGCATGAACTGTGCTAAGAAACGGGAAGATTATACATTTGGATCTAAGTGATAGTTATGAAAACTATCCTATTGTTTCAAACTGTATTATACTTTTACACTGCAGAACCATCGAAGGTTTTTGTGCGTCTACTTTACGAATGAGATTATTCATTTACATATTAATAGGATTGAGTTGTGCATCCCAACGCGTAAATTCACAAACGGCAAATGCCGTAGGGAGTGCCAGTGCCTTAGGTGGTGACTGTTTCAGTGTGACTCCAGACCAGCAAAATTCCAATGGGGCTGTGTGGTACTCAGAACAGCTAGATCTTTCTCAGTATTTCTCACTAACAGTAGAGCTGAATTTAGGCACTAACGACTGGAATGGCGCAGATGGCATAATGCTAGTGATGCAGCAGGTAGGATTAGACGCTCTAGGAGAAGACGGGCAGGGAATGGGATTCGCTGGATTTTCTCCTTCTTTAGGAATAGAGTTTGACACTTATACTAATTCTGAAATAGGAGATCCAGCATCAGACCATATGGCCATTCATGTTAATGGTAACGTAGATCATCAAACTGTAAATAATCTAGCTGGACCTATAGCCATCTTGGACGGTGGGCTGAATGCTGAAAACGGTCAGTCTATAGAAATGAGACTAGTATGGAATCCAGATGAGCAAGAGGTTAAGGTATTTACTAATTGTGATCTGAGATTATCTGCTAATGTAGACTTAGTAAACACCATATTTGGAGGCGATTCTCTGGTTTACTGGGGGTTTACTGGTGCCACTGGATTATATACTAACAATCAGACGGTGTGTTTTACAGAAGCCAGCTATTTAAATCCTGATTTAGAGTTTGACATCTGTGAAGGAGATGAGATAGAGCTAGAAATCAATAGTCTGATTCCTAGTAATGTAGAGTGGTCTCCAAATCTCAATATTTCTAATGTGAATAGTTTAACTCCTACAGTTTTTCCTACTGCTAATACCACTTACACTGTAACTTACGAAGAGTGTGGAGAGGTATTTACAGATTCATTCGTGTTTAATGTTACGGCTTTAGATTTAGAACCTTTAGATGGCCAAGGCATCTGCCCAGGTGAAGAAGGAGTATTCCAAGTAGAGACTGATGCTAGCTATGCCATTAATTGGTCTTCAGGAGCAGAAGGCCTGTTTACAGAACAGTTTTCTGAACCAGGCACTCATTGGGTAGAAGTAACAGATGGATTGTGTATGAAGAGGGAGGAGTTTGAACTTGTATTAAATCCTGTACCTGCCATAGTTATGCCTTCTGTTGTAGAATACTGTTTTTCAGACTCTACGCTAGTTACGGTTACTTCTCTAGGTGCAGATGTTATTCTGCCGAATGGGTCTATTGGAAGTGAATTTTATGCAGATACAGAACAAGTCTACGAGGTGCAAGCCATAGATCAACTGACAGGATGTGAGAGCTCTGCACAACTGAATGCAGTAGAACTTCCACTGCCAGTGATTCCGCTTTTAGACGATTATGAAATCTGTCCGTACGAAACGTTAGAGCTGTCTATTACTGATTCTTACAATGTGGAATGGAGCACTTCTTCTCAAGAAAATTCGGAGGTGTTTGTTTTAGCAGGAGATTATTCGGTAGAAGCAGAATTAGATGGATGCACAGCAGAATCTACTTTCAACTTAACGGTGAATCCGCTTCCAGAAAGCAATGTGCCTGGAGCCTACGAGTTTTGCGAAGACGATTCTTTGATTATAGAAAACTTAAATCCAGACCACTCCATAGTTTGGCCCTCAGGAGAAGTAGCAGAAAGCTATAGATTCGAAGAAACAGGCTCTTATAATATAACTGTTACGCATAACATAACTGGCTGTATTACGGTAGAAAATGTAGAAGTAGAGAAGAAGTTTAACCCAATACTAAAATTAGCCTCGAGCTATGATTTATGTACTAATGAATTCATAATCATAGAGCCTGAATTAGAGCATGCTACTGATATAGTATGGTCTACAGGTGAAACTACTCTGGAGCGCAGATTTAATGAGGCAGAAGAGTTTTTTATATCGTCTACTAATGACTGTAGTACTACTACTGTGTTTTCTGCTGTAGTCCCTATCCTTTGTGATTGTGAGGCTTTTATTCCATTAGCGTTTACTCCAGATGGAGATGGCATTAATGAGGTGTTTATACCAATTTTAGGTTGTTCACCTACTGAATATGAATTGATCATTTATAACCGCTGGGGAGAAGTATTGTATACCACTCAAGTAATGAGCTTAGGGTGGAACGGAAGCCACCAAAATGGCGCATACTTCGTGTCTCCAGGAGCTTATACCTACAAATTGTCATACACTTCAGAACAATTTGACGGAGTTAGAACAGAAACCAAGTATGGAACGGTTTCTGTCATCAGGTAAGCATGAAATATTTAATTAAACTTTTATCCATAGCTCTAGCCGTATTCGTGGCAGCAGAGCTGCTTCCGGGTGTTTCTGTAGAGGGCTTTAAATGGGCTTTTTTAGTAGCACTCACACTCTCACTGCTCAACATATTCGTTAAACCAGTGCTTATTTTTATGACCATTCCTGCTACTATAGTTACTCTAGGCTTATTCCTCTTTGTAATTAACGCTCTCATTATTCTCTTAGCTGATTATTTCATAGAATCAGGTTTTGAAGTTTCAGGGTTTTGGTATGCACTTTTATTTAGTATAGTTTTATCTTTGTTTACCAGCGTAATAGAACGTATTACAGGTCAGAAAAAACCAAAATTAGAAGAGTCACATTAAACCTTTTGAAAGCAGGCTTGTCTAAGAAGTATATCATTTAAAATTAAACACATGAAAAGTTTGAAATCATTAGTATTAAGCGCAGCACTTTTATTAAGTTTAGCCATAATGGCTCAAGACCAAAAAGCCAGAACTCAAGAAAATATAAAGCAACTCACAGAACAGCTAGACCTAACTGCTGAACAACAAGCAGAAGTGGCACTGATCTTTAAAGAAATAAAAAAAGAGCGTGCATCTTTAAGGACTAATGAGAGTTTAGATAGAACGGCTAAGAAGAATGCAGCCAAAGAATTAAAAGAAAGAGCAGATGCCAAATTAAAAGCAGCTTTGAATGAAAAGCAGTATGCTAAGCTAAAAAGCTTGAAGGAAGAGCAGAGAACGGCTAAAAAACTTCAAAAGGTAGAGCGAAAAAATGCCAAGTATGAGAAGTTAGGTTTATCTGAAGATCAAAAGATTCAGATAGAAAGCTTAAATGAAAAAATGAGAGCTAAAAAACAGCGCATCAGAGAAAATTCATCTATGAATGATGCAGATAAAAAGACAGCTTTAAAGCAGCTAAGATCTACCAGCGATGAGAGCTTAAAAGGCATATTAACTGCAGAACAATACAAGCAGTTCAAAGAGATGAAGAAAGAAAAAAGAGGCGGAAAGGGAAAACAAAGAATGCAAGAGAAGCCTCAGAAGTAAATAACTTTAACGCATAAGAAACTAAAAGCCAGTTCAACAGTCGAACTGGCTTTTTTATTGAACTTATTTGGAACAGTACTTTTTGTTAGATCGGGTGGAGTGGATATCTTCAGTGTTCACTAGATGTGAACAACTATTGCTACGCATATAAGACTAGATATCCGTACTCAAAATATATTTGCTCTCCCATAAAAAAAAGAGACGTTATGACGAATAAGTTTTGGTTCAATTGTAGAGTAAAATGGAAAAAGCCAGATGCCGATGGTGTAGAGAATTATACTACAGAGCAGTACTTATTAGAGGCATACACATACACTGAGGCTGAAATGGGAATTAATCAGGTGATGAGAGAATTAGGTGGTGGAACATTTCAGTTACTTGCTATTACTAAAACTAATATAGTAGAGGTTCACGAGTCGGAAGAAAACCACATGTGGTTTAAAGTAAAACTTTCTATGGTAGCTTTTGATGACGAGTCTGGAAAAGAGAAACAGAGCTCATTTAACATGCTTCTTTCTGCAGAGAATGTGAGAGATGCATACGACAGAACTAAAGGAATTATGAAAGATTCAGGTACTGGTTATGTCATTCCTAGCATCACCTACACCAAGTTTGAAGATGTCTTTCATTCTGCAGATTTAAATCTGGCTCCGGAAGGATTTGTGCCGGTATCTCAGGCTGGAGAAGCTTTTCAAGCTTAATGAAGTCATGAAATAGTTTAGGTGCTTGCAGTATTAGATTAATTAAGAATCTAATAATGGGCTGATGTATTAACTAGGTCAAGTCTTTTTAATAGTTAGCTTTAGACCAACTAACACAGCTCACTATTTAATGAAAAAATATACAGTCTCACTTTCTAAGGAGAAAGACACAGGGTGCTTTTCTGCATCTAACTCCGATAATTATAATATTACTCTAAACGGTTTGTGTGATAAGGATAGGGGTAGAGGCATTTCTCCTATGGAAATGATGCTAACCGCTGCTGGTGGTTGTGCAGGAGTAGATGTGCTTAGCATGCTAAAAGAAGAAAGCTCAGATCTGATTTCTTTCGATATAGAGGTAGAAGGCTATAGAGATGTCATGGAAACGCCAGCCTATTTTAGAGAAGTGAATTTCAAGTTTAAAATAGAGAGTGAAATCTGCAAAGAAAAAATTACTAGATGTATAGAGCTTAGTTTAGAAAAGTACTGTACAGTAGGTAAGACCCTGGAAGCCTATGCAGAATTAAACTGGGTGTTGGTTTTGAATGGCGTGTTAGAAGGCAGCACGTGTGCATCTAAAAGACAAAAATCTAAACGGCAGGTACCTAAGGAAGTCCTAGAAATTATTCCTATTCGGGATCAGTCGGAGTAAGTCTGTTTTCATGCAGCGACTGCCGAAGCTCAGTATTTTCTTCTTGTAGCAATTCATTCTTGTGTTCTGCCCTATTAATGCTGTGTTTTAAGCCATTTATTTTGGCATTCTGAACATCCAGCTGAGATTCTAAGTCTTCAATAGTTTCCTTTTCTTTCCCTGAAAAAGTTTTCACTAAAAAACCTAGAATGAATGCTATGATCAGCATAATAATGATTTCACCTGCCGATTCTGTCCACGTTTCTACCATTTGATTAAACATCTATCCTAATATTAGTCATTAAATACTATTACGATTCTTCGATTAAGCGCCCTTCCTGCTGCAGTCGTATTATCTCCATCAGGCTGAGTAGGTCCCATAGATGAAGCCCTCAGGTTTTTAGAAGCTACTCCTGAAGCTAAGAATAACTCTTTGATTTTATCAGCTTGTAGTTTTCCGAATTCGAATTGTGCTTTAGGAGTGCCAGCATTGTCTGTATGTACTATAATATTAGCACCACTTTTGGCTTTAGCCAGGGAGTCTGCTATGAGCTTTAGACTTTCTGAGTCCTGAGCAGTTAGAATATCTCCAGAAGAATTAATGTCATAATAGATGGTTATTCCTCGGTCAGTAAAGATTTTGGAAATATGCACTGAATCTGCAGTGTTTATTTGGAGGTGCTCGCATGAATCAGTCTTAGCAGGATTTTTTTTGTTGGCAGTAGTTTCTAATTCGCTGTTTTTCAGGATTTCGATGGTTGGTTTTTGGCTTGGCTTAGTGCCCTTTATGTGAACTACATAGTAGTACGTAGCACCTGTTAAAAAAACTAGAAACACTACAAAAAGAAACACAGATTTTTTCATTCAGGCT
>JBGCDA010000069.1:0-16259 GCA_045104985.1 Flavobacteriales bacterium
AGTCATGACCTGGTTAGCTAGTAAATCCATAGAATATGAAGGGCCAAACCAGAATTTCAACTCCCCTTCCATGCACATAGAAATCTGCACAGTGCCTTTATCTACAGCACTAGTAATTTCATGAGCCCCTTCCTCTGTAGTTCTTATGACATGTATACTCAGGTCTTTTTCCAGAGCAAAACTCCGCCTACTTGGTTCACGGGTATTTTTTCCTATGCTTGAGAGCTCTATTTGCATGTTTTCATAACTTTTTGCGTTGCAAAGCAAATATAATAGTATCTCGAAAAACTGACGAAAGTCAATAAAATCAATGATTAATGGCATTCCTAAGCTCATGCCCAAACTTACTTTTGCCGTTTAGAGGTATTGTATTTCATTATTCAGGTATTTTTATAAGACATGGCATTTAATTTTGTGCCCGATTTGGGGCAGTTAACAGAGAAAAATCAATATTTATATGCAGGACTGGCACAGTTTTCCGTTTTCGGAATTAGCCATAACGAGCTTCCCGCCTCTAAGAGAGAAGGATACTCGCTGGATGAAAGCACGCAGGCCAGACTGATTTCTCAGTTAAAAGCGTTGCAATGCGAAAATATTATGGTACTCTCTACCTGTAACAGAACAGAGATTTACCTCAAGACCAACTCTTTAGAACGCACCATAGACTATTACCTAGGCCTCATAACTGGCGATTCTCAGACATTTAAAGCCAATTGTTACACCAAGTATGGCCTAGATGCCGTAAAGCATTTATTTCAGGTTTCTGCGGGTTTAAATTCTCAAATCATAGGAGATTTCGAAATTATAGGTCAAGTAAGAAAAGCCTTTAAAATCTCTAAAGAGCTAGGCTGCAGCGGAACATTCCTAGAGCGACTGGTAAATTCTGCTACTCAAATGAGCAAGCGAATTAAAAACCAAACCGAGTTCAGTTCTGGAGTTACCTCTACTGCTTATGCCGCTGTAAGGCATGTAAGAGATTCTTTTTCAGATGTAACAGACCTTAAGGTTTCCATCTACGGATTAGGAAAAATAGGCAGAAACGTGTGTGAAAATCTGGTGCGTCACATCCCTTCACAGAATGTACGAATTCTAAATAGGTCGGTAGAGAAAGCTGTGGAACTGGCTAAAAGGTATAACATAGATGTGTTCGGAGAAGACATTCTTAAGCCATCTATAGAACTGAGCGATGTGCTTATAGTGGCCACTGGTGCTTCTGTGCCTACGGTTCAGAAACACATGATTCCTACTAATAAAAACCTACTCATCATAGATTTAAGCGTGCCTAGAAACGTGAATCCAGAAATAGACCAGTTGCCAAACTGCACCGTTTTAGGCGTAGATGAAATTTCTAAGATGAATGATGAAACCCTTAAGCAGCGTATGCTAGAGGTGGAAAAAGTGACTGAAATTCTGAATGAAGAAATGGGTAAGTTTGTAGAGTGGATGGCTTCTAGAAAGCATGCATCTGCCATTCAGGCCATCAAGTCTAACTTTAAAGATTTTCAGCATAAGGAATTACTTAAAGCCAAGAAAAACCCTGCAGATGAGCAAGTGCAAAACGAGATAGGCATTAGCGATAAGGTGATTAACCGAATCACTGGGCAGATATTCGCTAAGCTTAAAGACCTAGACGAGAAAGAATTAGATACCGTATATAAATTATTTAGCCTAGATAAAGACGCATTATAAATGACTAAACCTATCATCATAGGCACCCGAGGCAGCGATTTGGCTCTTTGGCAAGCTAACACGGTTAAAGACCTGTTAGCAGAAAAAGGACATGAAGCTGAGCTTAAAATCATTCATTCTACAGGAGATAAAGACCGCAAAGCCAAGCTACACGAAATGGGCTTAGTAGGCGTATTCACTAAAGAATTAGATGACGCATTACTACTGGGAGAAATAGATGTGGCAGTGCATTCTTTAAAAGATGTGCCTACCTCTCCTCCTAAAGGAATAGTGCAGCGTGCTGTTTTAGAGCGTGCTAACCCTTACGACTTACTCGTGTCTAACGAGAATCCTACTAAGAAAAATCCCTTCACACTGGCATCTGGAAGCCTTAGAAGAAGGGCTTTTTGGATGAATAAATACCCTAACCATGAGCTGCAGGAACTCCGTGGAAATGTGCCTAACAGACTGGCTAAAATCTCTGAAGGCACCACCAATGGAGTAATTCTAGCTAAGGCTGGCTTAGACCGTTTAGGCCTCACTCCTGATAAGGCGAAGGTTCTGGAATGGATGACACCGGCTCCCGCTCAGGGCATAGTAGGCGTATTCTGTTTAGAGTCTAATGCGCGTTGCAATGAGGCACTGCCACAAATCAACCACCGAAACACTGAAATCTGCGCTTACGTAGAACGGGATTTATTAAAGACACTAGAAGGCGGCTGCACAGCACCTATAGGAGCACTAGCTCAGATAGTAAAACGCTCAGTAGAAGTTAAAGCATCACTTTTATCAGAAGACGGTAAAACACATGTCAGCCATACACTTAAAAAAGGACTAGCCTCATACGAATCATTAGGAAAAGAAGTGGCTACTGCCATGCTAAACGATGGTGGAAAAGAGCTGGTGGAGCAGTTAAAATTTGGAGAAAAAGAGCTCACTGTAGGCCATGAAGCACCTGAGAAAACCGCAGCTCCAGCACCAAAGCCTATTAGTATTAAAAAGGATACACCTAAGGTAGCTACCGAGGCGCCTGTTCAAGAAGCGGAACCAACTGCGGCAGTTACTCCAGAGTTGAAACCCATTAGTATTAAAAAGGCTACACCTGAGGTAGCTGCCGAAGCGCCTGTTCAAGAAGCGGAACCAACTGCGGTAGTTACTCCAGAGTTGAAACCAATTAGCATTAAAAAAGCTGAACCAAACACAGAAGAGGCTCAGGAAGTAGAAATTACTTCTCAAGAAGTCAATCAAGAGACAGCCGCTAAAGCATCTAGCTCAGAGCCTAAAGTACTCATAGCTAAAAAGCCTGAGGCTCCTTCAGACCCAAACAATACTATGCCTAAGGTGTTATGTCTGAAAAAGCTCACACCTCCTAGAATTAAATCTGGAACCAAACTAGGCCTGCACCTTACAGGAATAGAGGTGATAGAGACCCTACCAGACTTTGACTCTGTAGATGTGAAACAATGGCTTACCGCTAAGAATAACTGGGTGTTTAGCAGCTTGAACGCAGTATCTGCTATAGGCTCAGTGCTTAAAAACATGGCCTCTATTCACAAACATGTTTACTGTGTAGGTTCTAGAGTAGCCAATTACTTTGAAGGAAAGGTAAAAGGCATTCAACAAGTAAACTCTGTGGCAGACCTCACAGAGCTAGCCAGAGCTTCAGGAGAAGAAGATTACGTGTGGTGCCATGGCACTAAAAGCGATTTAGAACTGGTAGAAGACTTTGGATTGTTAGAAATGAAGCTCAAGCCACTTTCTGTTTACCGAACAGAACTCAGTGAGCCTACCATAGAAAATTTAGAGAATTATAACGTGTATGCTTTCTTTAGCCCAAGTGGTGTAGATAGCTTTAATGCAAATAATTATATCCCAGAAGGAGTTACCGTAGCTGCCATAGGAGATACTACTGCAGAATACATAGCAGAGGTGTATGATGAGCAAGAAAACACGCAACTGGAGAACATCATAGTACCAGAAAAATTTGAATACGAACACTTATTAGCGGCTATTAAAGCCCATGTAACAGAGAATGGAACCAATTAAGAACGACCTATTTTTAAGAGCTTTAAAAGGAGAAACATTAGAAAGACCTCCTGTGTGGATGATGCGTCAGGCTGGAAGATACCTGCCAGACTTCATGAAACTGAAAGCCAAGTACAGCTTCTTTGAACGTGCAGAAAACCCTGAGTTAGCTACAGAAATCACCGTAATGCCTATTCACCAAGTAGGTGTAGATGCGGCCATTCTGTTTTCAGACATTCTGGTAATTCCTAAAGCTATGGGACAACCTGTAGACATCATTACTGGAAAAGGACCTGTTCTATCGAATCCTATTTCGTCCATGGCGGATGTAGATAAACTATTGCACCCAACTATTGAGGAGTCTTTAAGTCATGTAATCAAGTCGGTGCACCTGACGAAAGAGGCCTTGAACAACGAAGTTCCACTGATTGGATTCGCTGGTTCACCATGGACTATTCTGTGCTACATGGTTCAGGGTGGTGGGTCTAAAACTTTTGATAAAGCCAAGCAGTTCTGCTTTGAACAGCCAGAAGCAGCCAAAAAGTTGCTCGATAAAATTACTAATCTCACCATAGAATACCTTCAAGCTAAGATAGACGCTGGAGTAAACGCAGTGCAGGTATTCGACTCATGGGGTGGAATGCTTTCTCCAGCAGATTATGCAGAGTTCTCGCTTCCTTACATGGAGCGTATAGCTAAAAACGTGCATGGTGTACCTGTGATACTCTTCGCTAAAGGAGCGCATTATGCCCTTCCTCAACTAGCAGCCACTGGAGCTTCTGCATTAGGCTTAGACTGGACAGTAACTCCAGAATACGCCAGAAGCCTAGTAGGACAAGACATTACACTTCAAGGAAACTTTGACCCTTCTCGCCTACTCAGCCCTATTCCTGAGATTAAGAAGATGGTGAAGGAAATGATAGACGGTTTCGGAACTACCAAGTACATCGCTAATTTAGGGCATGGGATTCTTCCTAACATCCCTGTAGATCATGCCAAGGCGTTTGTGGATGCGGTGAAAAACTACAAGTGATTTGAGATTTGAAATTTGAAATTTGAAATTAAAGGTGGCTGAGCCGACCGAAGGGAGAAAGTCGAAGCTACCGTTGGAAATTTGCACATTCGACAGGCTGCTGCGCGAGCCACTCAGTGACCAAGGTTTGAAATAAATAACTTTAGTTTAGAGTTGATTTTTCATGGTTTATAGTTGGAGCATGATTAAAAATTTGAGTTTAATAAAAGAAATGTTAGATGGCTGAGCCCGACCGATAGGAAGGAAAAGCCGAAGCCTCCGGTTTGAGATTTGAAATTCGAGATTAACATACCACAGCAGCTAGTATTCCCCTCCAAGGAGGGGTGCCCGCAGGGCGGGGTGGGTTTTTTGGATGCAAATTCTGCTCGGTTGCTACTTACACTTCTTTCTTTTATTGGATTTTCTTTTAACTCCTATTCTCAGGGTACGCTCTCTTATGAAACCAAAGCGCATATTCTTGAACAAATTTTGGAGAGTAACGCCATCTATATAGACTCTTCGGACAAATGTTTTTATATTAATAATCGTCATAAGGATCTTTTTCAAGAATATTTTTTTACAAACTATCTAAAAAAGAACCAATTAAAACTAACCAATAATGAATTCGAATGTAACGAGGCCTTATCGTTTTCTATAGACTTTATTCAGAACACCTTTACTATTCATCATAATCGTGTCACTTTTAAAGATGGCGTAAGTGCAATTTCATATGGGTTCGATACTAAACTATACTTTCGAGTTGACCCTAACACTGGTGAATTAATAAAACCTCCTTCTTCCGATTACTTCACAGAAGACGAGAAACAAGTAATCCTTAAGCAGCTTTTAGAAAAAATTGACCAACATTTAGACACCACGTATGATTTCTTAAACTTCCATCCATTAGAAACAGAGTTCTTTGAAAAGGAAAGTTTTGTGTTGAAATTTTGCGAATCCAATGGAATAAAACAACCAAATCAAGCCCCTTCCCAAAGTCAAGCAATTTACTTGAACCTTACATGGTTTTTAGATCAAAAATCAATTCATATCTACCCTTCTAGCTATTATGATGATCTAGAAATAGGAGAGAGAGTTTTCTCTGATCATACTTTTAATAATTTTTACTTTCGTGTAACGGACAACATCGAGGTTGTTCCAATTTCTTTAGAAGAATACAAAAAGCTACAGATTAACCCACGAAACGAATAAAGCCAAACACAAATAAAACCCACCCCCGACCCCTCCAAGTAGGGGAGTGACGAATACAAAGACAACATTCATAATGAGCTCAATCAAAGACCAATTCACCAGTTACATCCACCAACTCCAAGACCAAATCTGTGCTGCTCTAGAAACTGCAGACGGTACTGCCAAGTTTGAGGAAGACAACTGGGAGCGTGAAGGTGGTGGCGGTGGAAAAACCCGTGTTATAGCTGAGGGAAACGTGATAGAGAAAGGTGGTGTGAATACTTCCATTGTCTTTGGGAAGCTGGGTGAACTAGCCATGAGGCAACTGAAGGTTGATTATGAAGACTTCTTTGCTTGCGGGCTTTCTTTAGTGATTCACCCAAAGAGCCCTATGGTTCCTACCATTCACATGAACGTAAGGTACTTTGAGATTTATGATGAGCATGGAGAATATGTAAATGGCTGGTTTGGTGGCGGTACTGACCTTACGCCTTACTACTTAGATAAGGAAGATGCTAAGTTTTTTCACCAGAGTTTAAAGGCTGCTTGTGACCCTTTCGGGGAGGAGCTTTATCCTGAATACAAGGACCGCTGCGATAAGTATTTTTACAACTCCCACCGAGGAGAAACACGCGGCATAGGTGGGGTATTCTTTGATTACTTGAAGCCAACCGTCACTTCGGCTCCGCTCAGTGACCATGCTGCGGCTCCGCTCAGTGAACAAACTTCGGCTCCGCTAAGTAGTCCTAAAGTAAGAACTGCAGAAGACTGGATGAAGATGACCATGTCTGTAGGTGATAGCTTTGTGCCTATTTACACGACTATCATAGCCAAGCATAAAGAGGAAACCTACACACCAGAGCAGAAAGTATGGCAAGAGCTGAGAAGGGGCAGATACGTAGAATTCAATCTCTTACACGACAGAGGAACCCACTTCGGAATCAAGACTAACGGCAGAACAGAATCTATCCTAATGAGCTTACCTCCCACTGTGCGGTGGGAATACATGAATGAGCCAGAGGCGGGAACACCAGAAGCTGAGCTTGTGGTGCATTTGCAGGCTATGGATTGGATTAATAAAAAATAATTTAAAAATGCAGATTGACAATTGTTAATTTATAACGTGAACACCTTCTTAAATTTGCACTCGTAAATCGAATCAACAAGCCTGCCGGCTGGCAGGTCTAAAACCATAAATCACTCCATGGAATTCCCAGACAACAGACCACGTAGATTAAGACAAAATGCGTCTATCAGAGCATTGGTTCAAGAGAATAACCTAACGCCTAATGACTTGCTAGCGCCAGTATTCGTAATGGAAGGAAAGAAGCTCAAAGAAGAAATTCCTTCTATGCCTAACTACTTTAGATTCTCGCTAGATCTAGCGGTGAAAGAAGTAAAGGAGCTTTATAAAATGGGTATTAAGGGAATCATGCTCTTCGTAAAAGTTCCTGATGAACTGAAAGATAACGAAGGCACTGAAGCTGCTAATCCACATGGGCTCATGCAGACGGCCATTAGAGAAATAAAAGATGCCGTGCCTGAAATGCTCATCTTCTCAGATGTGGCCATGGATCCTTATTCTAGCCTTGGGCATGACGGCATAGTGAGTGGTGGAAAAATCCTGAATGATGATACTTGTGAAGTACTCGGAGAAATGGCTCTGACTCATGCAGAGGCTGGTGCAGATTTCTTAGCACCTTCAGACATGATGGACGGCAGAATCGGTTTCATTAGAGAAATACTGGAGGAAGAAGGCTTTGAAGACACGGGCATATTGGCCTACAGCGCTAAATACGCTTCTTGCTTTTATGGACCATTTAGAGACGCTTTGGAGTCTGCTCCTGTAGCTGAGGAGAATGTTCCTAAAGATAAAAAAACGTATCAGATGAATCCTGGTAATTCTCGCGTTGCAACGCATGAAATACAACTAGATATCTCTGAAGGTGCGGATATCATTATGGTAAAACCAGCACTGGCTTACCTAGATATTATTAGCGCTGCTAAAAGAAATTTCAATACGCCAGTAGCCGCATACCATGTTTCTGGTGAATATGCTATGATTCACGCGGCTGTGGAAAAAGGCTGGCTAGATTACGATTCTGCAGTCTTGGAAACTACGCTATCCATAAAAAGAGCAGGAGCAGATATGATAGCTACTTATTTTGCTAAGGATATTATTCGGTTGATTGGATAGTAGTTGATAGTTGATAGTTGATAGTTGATAGTTGAATTCAAAACAATGAACTATAAACTCCTAACTATGAACTGAAAGATTTTAAAAAAGAAAAAATGTTATACCAAGAAAGCATAAAATTATTCGAAAGAGCTAAAAAGAACATTCCAGGAGGAGTTAACTCGCCTGTGCGTGCGTTTAATAGTGTGGGTGGAAATCCGCTGTTTATGAAATCTGCTAAGGGAGCTTATTTATATGATGCCGATGGCAGAAAATACATAGACTGCATAAACTCTTGGGGGCCTATGATACTTGGTCATGCCCATCCTGAAGTGGTGGAAGCCATTAAAAAACAGACAGACGACTCTACAAGTTTCGGGACTCCTACGGAATGGGAAGTAGACATGGCTGAACTTATCTGTAGCATTATTCCGAATGTAGATAAGGTGAGAATGGTAAACTCTGGAACGGAAGCCTGCATGAGCGCAGTAAGACTGGCTAGAGGATTTACAGGAAAAGACAAGATTATAAAATTTGCTGGCTGTTACCACGGCCATGCCGACTGTTTTCTCATAGAAGCAGGCAGTGGCGCGCTTACTTTCGGAGAGCCTAATTCTCCTGGAGTGCCCAAAGCCGTGGCTAACGACACACTGATAGCCCAATACAATGATTTAGAAAGTGTAAAGGCCATAATGGAGGCTAATGCTGGAAATGTGGCCTGCCTCATAGTAGAGCCAGTGGCTGGAAACATGGGCTGCATCCCTCCTAATGCTGGATTTTTAGAAGGTTTGCGTTCGCTTTGCAATGAGCACAACATAGTTCTCATCTTTGACGAAGTGATGACTGGATTCAGACTCACGATTGGTGGAGTTCAACAACTGCTTAAGGTTCAGGCTGACTTAGTGACTTACGGAAAAGTAATAGGCGGAGGATTACCTGTAGGGGCTTTTGGCGGAAAAGCAGAAATCATGAATCACCTAGCACCAGAAGGACCAGTTTACCAAGCAGGAACACTAAGTGGAAACCCAGTGGCCATGGCGGCAGGGTTTACTACACTTTCTATTCTGAAAGATTCTCCTGAAATTTATACTGAATTAGACAAGAAAGCTAAAACTTTAGTAGCCGGAATTACAGAAATAGCAGAACGGAAATCCATACCGTTAACGACAAACCAAGTAGGTTCTATGCTAAGCGTCCATTTCTCAGACCAGCCAGTGACTGATTTTAACTCGGCTAAACATGCTGCTGGAGAAATGTTTAACAAGTTCTTTCATCATTTTCTGGAAAACGGAATTTACCTGCCGCCTTCTGCTTATGAGACTTGGTTCTTGACAGATGCGCTGGTAGATGAGGATGTGGAGAAGATATTGGGGGTTTTTGAGGGGTTTGCTTAATAAAAAACTATATTTTAGAACTAGTATAGTAATACTTCAATTGATGACATCTGAGTAAAATGTTCAAGAAACCTAGTTCGATATTTATTTTTGCTGTTCTGTTAATTCTTTTGACCTTATCGTTTGGATGTTCAAAAGAAACTGAGTTAGAAGCCTGCGAAGACTCTAAAGCATGCGTATCACAAATAGTAAGTAGTCTGGATAGTGATACTATTTTTCCATCAGATTATATTATGGCTTATCCTGGTTCTTGGTGGTCTTATTCAGACAACTCTGTTGATTCATGTCTGCGCTGGCAAGAAATACCAATCTACAAAGCTTTAGACCAAAATACTTGTCCTGATTTACTTCAGCAAAATTTTACAGTTCCTTTATTAAAGAACTCAAATAATTACAATAGTTTAACTGACCCAGAAACCACCATCTTTTATGACTCTATACCTATTAACGGTCTTGAATTAGCTCCTACATCTTTTGCACAAATTATTGATTCCGAATTAGGTGTGACTTTCTCAAATGAAGGAACTGGGGGTAGCGGGCAATATGCTTTCTCTTACACTCGAACCTATGAGACAGTAGACACGATAGATTCAATCGAACTAGACTCGATTATTTACAATGATATATTAGTTATAGAATATGTTTACACTCAGGTCTATTCACATACTGGGGGTGGACCAGTTACCGTATTAACTTATTACTATGCAAGAGATATTGGATTAGTGAGTTTCGTCTTTAAATGGGGAGGAAGTTATTCATCAGCAGCTCTACAGAGCAGTAAAAATCTGACGGATTATCACATAGCCCCTCACTAAACTCTATTGAAAGAGCAACTCAATAACAGAAAAGAACTCTTTGATAATAGAAAACAGCTGAGGAATAACAGCACTTCAGCCGAAGCAGCGCTATGGGAATTCTTGAGAAAAAGGAAAGTTCTTGGTATGAAGTTCAGGAGGCAACACAGTGTTGCTAATTACATCTTAGATTTTTACTGTCCAGAAAAGAAATTAGCCATAGAGCTAGATGGTGCTCATCACTACACCCAGGAAGGATTGGAAAATGACTTAAAAAGAGATGCCTTTTTAGAGCTCCATGGAATTAGGACCTTACGGTTTGAGAATAAACGTGTATTGAAAGAACCAAGCTTGGTGATTAGAGAAATAGAGGTAGCTTTAGAAGGTAGATAGATGCATGGATAAGTGCACGAATAATTACCACCCCAAATTGCTGGAGGAAACTCAGTACTGGTCAGAAAACTCTTTATCCAGCAATTCACCCCTCCTGAAAAAAAGGAGGGGAATTTTAAGTGGTATAGATAGTTTAAATTTGAAAGGTGAGTGTTTTATAGTTGCGAAATAAACCGGAATACATCCACTAATATTAGCATCCAGCACTCCCCTCCTATAATAGGAGGGGCAAAAATCATAAGGCCAAAGGCCGATTATGATTTTGGGGTGGTCGGAGCTGCAATTAAAGATTAGATAAAGCCTTAACCAATTACATAACTTAGCCGCAGAATCATAAAATGGACAGACTCCTACTTGCACTAGTAATATACTTTTCATTCAGCTGCGTTTCCCTTTCTCAAATCGATAGCAGTTATATAGAAAGTAAGTGTTATAATCTCATAAAAGATTGTGAGAGTCATCATCTTTTAAATTCCTCAGTTATAGATTCAATAGGCATCAGTTCACTTCAAGTTAACGTTAAGGCATATAACAACATAGACAGAGACTTAAGTTCTTCCAGCATTACTTCAATTAATGTTCAAAAGCCAATTTTCTACTTCCAAAATAGCGTCATAGGTAAGTTCAATGAATCCGGACAATTGACCTCGTTAGACTATTATTCATTAGACAGTTGCCACTCAACAGAAAGTATCTTCTTCCCATTTTCAGGTCAAGGAATCTCATCAGTTTTTAAGCCTTATAATTGTATTCATTGGGGGTTTGAACCTCAAGACTCATCATGGACTGTGATTAAAAACTCAAACCGAATTTTTAAAGAGCTTACTTTCAGGAGTAATGGTAGAGGCAAAAAGGAAAAAAAGCATGTTCTAAAAAGAAAACTCAACTCTGAGAATGAGACAATAAAATTAATTTATCGAAGAATTAATCGTTCTAAGCATATTCGCGGATTTACCTTATCACCTAGGAAATCTGTTACTTACATAAAATATGTTTCTGATACACTAGAAGCCTGCAAGTTCCGCGGTAGAAATATCATTGTAGAACGATTTTATAATCCAGACGGTAGAGTTACTAAAGAGATTTACTACGATTCTAAGAAAAATCTGTCAGGAAGAATCATTAGCTATGAATACTCAAAACTGGCCATCAAGAAGACAAACTCTAATATTATTGGAACCACCAGTGAAATTAAGGAGTTAACGCTATACCAACTAGAAAACTCAATTATAAAACGCATCACGATATTTAAAGATTCCATTAAATATGAGTTGGATTTTAACTTTCAATATTTCTAACCAATGAACTTCCTAAAAAACCTCCTCACCAGAAAAATCCACATACTTTTAGAACCTCATCAAATCACGGTTAAAAACCTAGATACAGGAGCAGAAATAACACGCCAGCCTTTAGAACCATACTCGTGTGGCAGATTGATTATTTCACACTTTGCAGTATTTGAAGATTTTTTGAAATCTGTGATGTTGGAGCTTAATCCAAAGGAAGGTTTATTGACCCCAAGCTATATTATGTATGTAGACATCAAACATGATTTCACTACACCAATTACTGTTGTAGAAAGTAGGTCTGTTATAGATGCCTGTGAGCATGCTGGAGCTAGAGAAGTTCATCTTGATTGGGAAGAACACTTATAAATATCTACTTCTCCGGAAAATCATAAATCAATTTCTTAGGAGCTTCTGGTTTCTTAGGTGCAGGCTTTTCTGAAGTCTTGTCATACTTTATACTTTTACCCTCGAATTTAATGAAGTATGTCCCTTTCTCTAAAGGTGTCATGTCTATAAATTCAGCTATGCTATCCTGAATTAGATCTCCTTTACTATTAAATAATTGATAAATGCACTCATAAGGTAATTCATAAATATTCTTTACCTCTCCATCTTTAGGTAGCATGTGAAAAGGAGGCAACTTTTGAGAGTCATCTTGAGCGTGAACAGCTGAAACACTAGAAAAAACTAATAAAATGAAGATGATTGATTTCATTAACTCAAATTTGGAATCACTTAACGATTGTTTCTAACGAAAATTGCGTTATCCTATATCCTAAGATTTACATAGAATCATTTTGGTTATTCTAAAATAAAATCTTCGGGCTAGGAGTTTTAAAAAAATGCTCGATCGAATTTTTTGGATTTCTCTAGTACTGTTACTTTATTCTTGTATTGATCAAGATAAAGGCATAACCAGAAAGCTGCCACCTCCTCTTCCCAAAGTATTCACTGAACCCTCTGAATTACAAAACACCTATACTAATTTCCATTCACCTCATGCCATAAATAAACTGGCTGAGATAGAGAACACCCACTTTAACGCTTATGAAACAGGAACTTCGCCATATTATGGTACATCTTGGAGAAGCTTTGCAGATTCGCTTATGTTCTCTAATGAGACTAGTCTGTATGAAAACTATTTAGACTCTCTTTACTGTTATCCAGACAGCATGCACTGTACTCTTTATGCTGTAAAGGCATTGCAAAAAGGGATGGACTCCCTATGGCCCTTATTAGAAACTCATCATAAGAGGATTTACAAGGAACATGAACACGCTGGCTGGAGCATAGCTCACATTCTAGTCAAGGAGTTTGGCTGGAAAGCTTATTACATTTCTCATCCCTATGCCGGAGAGTTTAAACATTGCAACGCTGCTTATGAAACTAAAAAAGAATACCCTGTTTGGAATCAACCTGACATTCCTCTAGAGGATAGATATATAATCGGAGAGCATGATTCACTTTTAACTATTCTGTTAAGCAATAATGAATTTGGATGGGGATTCAGTAGGCAGGGTTATCACACTTGGGTAACTCGATTCACCGAATTAAAAGAATGCATTTGGCATGGAGCACCAGCTAAACGTTATGAAATGATGGGGTTACCCCTATTCAGATCTACACCTTTCTTACGGTATATCGATTATCAAAGTCATGTGGTGTGCTTCCCTCCCAAAAAGGCAAATGCTTTTCCTGACCAATAAATGTATGGATAACCTTCGTACCATTGTACTCTATAAAACCGACTTATGAAAGCTCTATTACCTCTGGCATGTATAGTAACGTTTAGCTTAAGCTCATGCCTGAAAGATGAAGATCCAGACCCTAGAGAAACTCTAGAAGACTACCTTTGTTTATTTACTGAATTAGAGCGCTCTACACTTATAGCTTGTGCCGGAGGAAATAGCAGCGGCTTAGATAATTCAGGCATTGAGTCTACTGATGTGTTCTTTTACCCAGAACCAGGAGCTACTAACTTCAAGTATTACGAGGCAGAATCTGTAAGCGACTCTACTAATTATGAAGCTTACAAGTTAATTGATCTCCCGTCAGAAATGGTGTTTAATGGATATATGCGTAAAATAGAACTGCCTCCTTTCGAGGGAGAAAAAATGGCCATAGTGACGTATCAAACTCCTGGAAAACAGCACGTATGTGATCCTATTCGACTTAAAACCAACACTAAGCCTACTGAGGTAAATTCAGAGTTAGTAACAGTTTCTCAGAATGGTGTAACTCCTGCTTTTAGCTGGCTGGAAGGTGTGATAGAAGAAAATGTAATATTCTTTCAGGTAGTATCAGACTCTGAAGACGATCTCATTTCTGGCACTTACACCTTAGAAACCAACTTTACATTTTACGATTTAAATAACGTTGTTTTAAACGTGAGCCCTGTGAACCCTGAGCCTGAACTCATACCTAATGCTAATTATGATTTTACCCTTATGGGAGTGAGTGAAGATAACTGGATAAACATGTTCTCCGTGGTAGATTTTTCTACTGCTGAGTAATTATTTGAGCTACTTAAAGCACCTATTTTCTATTCTTAGAGAAATTCTTAGCTCTAGACTGTGCGTTTCTATGAACTATTTCAGAAGCATAAAACGCAAAAACACTTAGTAACACTGGCTCATTTAGCGCGTGAAACCCTCTATTAACCCATTTTAACATTTAAGCTGTGTAACATTTTTAATCCTGTGGCGTCTTTGTTCTGAATCGGCCGGTTTGTAATTTGTTAAACACCTTTAAAACCCTTTTTAATAAGATGAAAAAAATAATCGGAATAGTGGCTATAGCGCTTATAAGTACTACCACATATGCACAAAGTAATGCCTTAGACAAGTATTTTTCTAACTACCAAGAAAATGAAAATTTCACTAAGGTGAACGTATCTGGTAAAATGTTTGAAATGGCTTCTTTCTTAGAAACCACAGATGAAGACATTAATGAAATCACAGAATTCGCCTCTGGAGTAAAATCATTAAGAATGCTAATTGGTCACGAAATAGGAGATGGATTCGGGAAATATACTAGAGCTCTAAATAAAGTGAAGAATAATTATGAAGAGCTAATGGCAGTGGATGATAAAGATGGGAAATTTACATTTTTCATAGATGAAAATAATGGCGTAGTAAGCGAATTTGTAGTGGTAGGCGCAGCAGATAGTATGCTATGTTTAGTTAGCCTTACAGGACAAATAGACCTGAAAAAACTCGGAAACATTTCTAGAAAGATTCAGACTGAAGGTTTTGACTACATAGGGAAAATGAATGCTAACGGTGCCAGTAAAATCAAGCTTTACCCTAACCCTAGCACACCTGGAGGAACCATTAATTTAGAACTGCCTGAAGATTTAAATGGTGCAGACTTAAAAGTTTACAGTACTTCAGGAAAAGTAGTGAGAACAGAAAAAGTGCTAGGCTCTAGCATGACTCTAGATCTAGACGGTTTAGAATCTGGTTCTTATGTTTTAGACTTTACTAAGGGAGACATCTCTATTAAGAAAAAGTTAATGGTGAACTAATTCTGAATAAATCTCTCTCTAACTATAACATGAGTTTTAAATAAACTCTAATTTAAACCCCAGTATAACCTCAGCTTAAAGTGATCTTGACCTCTCTAGAGTTTAAACATAACATTCTCCCTCTGAAGCATAAAATGTTCAGATTCGCTATGTCTTTTTTAAAGATGCAGGCAGATGCGGAAGATGTGGTGCAGGAGGTAATGATAAAGTGCTGGGAAGTGATAAAGGATGCAGACAAGATTGATAACATGGAAGCATTCAGCATGACACTGGTTAGAAATAAGTCTTTAGATAAGCTAAAGAAAAAAGGAAGACGCTATGAGGAAGTTTCAGAACAGTATGGACTGGCTTCTTCTACAGCATCTCCTCTAGAGAAAACGGTAGAACTAGAATCTGTAAGCCAAATAAAAAAACTCATATCTAAACTCCCTGAAAACCAGAGATCAGTAATTACACTGAGAGATGTGCAGGGCTATAGTTATGATGAAATAAGCAAGATTCTAGATATGAATATGAACCAAGTAAAAGTGAATCTTCACCGCGGCAGAAAGCAGGTAAGAACACAAATGATGGAATTGAATAATTATGGAGTATAGAAATTTAAAAATACTAGCAGACAAGTTCTGGAACGGTGAATGCTCAGAAGCCGAGGAAAAGCTATTGAGAGACACACTGCGCTGGGATGAAAATTTGCCTGAAGAATTCGCTGCATTGAAGGATTACCTCAGTGTGATGAATGCTGAGCCCACGTCTTTAAGTGATGAGTTTGACGATAAAATTCTTTCCATAATTGA
>JBGCDA010000070.1:0-10413 GCA_045104985.1 Flavobacteriales bacterium
TCCTATGGAATCCATAAAGTGTGTGGGTAAGCATAATAAACGCAGCCCAAGTTCTTCTACACACCGTTCTATCTCCCATAAGGCACCCTGCACAAAACCAGGATGCACCACGAATCCACAGGAGAATTTAGCAGGATTGTCATGCTGAACCTTGGCATTGAAATCATTCTGAAAACGGAGTACTTTCTTCATTTCCTCTAACCTCAGGCCATTTCCATAAAGTTGAGAAAGATTCAAAACTACTGCGTGGTCTAACTCGTTTTTCTCCATCCAAGCCAGTTTTTCATCTAAGAAAAAACTAGAATCTGTAACAGGCCTCTTCCACCCTTTCTGAAGCATGTATTTGCGCTCATCATCTACCCAAAAAATCTCTTTTTCCTTCATAAATGCAGGAATCTGCTCAGGGTAAGGCAGCAAGTGTGAATGTCCGTTTATTCTAAGTTTTCTAGCCATTAGAGAAAAATTACTTCAGTTTTTTATAGGCTTGATAAGCCATTAAGCCTGCTCCTATGAGCAGTGCCGATTCGTCTATGTTAAATTTGGAATTATGCACTCCTGCTGAGTTAGAGCCGTCTGCAGAGGCGGTTCCTAGTCGGTAAAAACAGGCAGGCATCACCTGCGAGTAATACGCGAAATCTTCTGCCGTCATGCGTATGTCTAACTCCACCACATTTTCTGCGCCCACATATTCTTTAGCTGCTAAAATGGCCGCTTCTGTTACCGCCACATCATTGGCTAAAAACGGATAACCTACTCTAATGTCTACCTCTGCCGTGGCTCTATGAGCGGCTGCTATGCTTTCTGTCATTTGCTTGATGAGTCCGTGGGCTTCACACCGCCATTCCTCGTTCAGGGTTCGGAAGGTGCCTTCCATTTTTACCTCGTTCGGAATCACATTGGTGGCGCCATTGGCTTCTACTTTTCCTATGCTGAGCACAGTGGGTATAATAGGGTTAGCGCGTCTGCTAGGTATGCGTTGCAATGCACAAATAATCTCCGCAGCCACCACCACAGGATCTATATTTTTATGGGGCATGGCACCATGGCCACCTTTCCCTTTTATAGTAAAGTAAAGCTCATCTGTGCTGGCCATGTAAATGCCAGGCCTAAAACCTACTTTTCCAGCCTCTAATTCAGGAAACACATGCTGCCCAAATATGGCGGAAGGCAGTTCATCTCCAAAAGCTTCTTCCTTAAGAATCAAGCTAGCACCACCAGGAAGTCTTTCTTCACCAGGCTGGAAAATGATTTCTACTCTACCATTAATTTCTTCCTTAAACTCGTTCAGCACTATGGCCGCTCCGATGGCACACGTAGTATGCACATCATGTCCGCAGGCGTGCATTACACCAGTATTTTTAGAAGCGTAATCAGCTCCAGATTCTTCTAAAATAGGTAACGCATCTATGTCTGCTCGTAGTGCTATTCTGGTTGATTTTTCAGGATTGATAATGGCTAAGATCCCAGTACCAGCTATGCCAGTTTTGTGGGTTATATCATAGCGTTGCAACGCTGAAGAAATGTACTTAGCCGTTTCGTACTCCTCAAAACTAAGCTCTGGATGTGCGTGTAAGTGCCTTCTGATTTCTAAGAGTTCAGGTTCTAATTCTTTGATTCTATGTTTAATCTTATCTATCAAACCTCTGGATTATTTAACTGTGAATATCCTGAAATTATCATTCGGATGGCCGTGTAAAGCATAATAATTCCGAAGATGAGCTTCACCTTGGCCTCTGGCAGCTTCATGGCCCATTTAGAACCGAAATATCCACCTAAAATAAAAGCCACTGCTATAATTAACGCATAGCGCAGATCTACATTTCCAGCCTTATGGTAATTCATAAATGCCAGAATTCCTATAGGCGGTAGCATTAACGTGAGGCTGGTTCCCTGTGCCTGAAACTGGGTCATGCCCAAAAAATAAATGAGACATGGAACTATAACTATACCACCACCCACTCCCACAAAACCGCTCAAAATTCCAGCAGTAATGCCTATGGCCAATAGAATTAGAATCACACTAACATCCATCTTGGTTTTCATTTCTGCCAAAGATAAGGGATAGCAATTATGATTTAGACTGCTTCTATTCTACCTTTTGGTTGAAGCCGAGAGAATTATAATCTCAGCAGTAATTAGCTATATATCTTGGTGAAATGAGAGCTTGTTTATTTCGGTAAAAGGCTACTGCTCAACGAACCAGTTTCTAGCCTCTTCTAAACTATCCGTAGCAAAGCCCTTTAAACCCCTATTTACTGCTACGGTTTCACCAAACTTGTTTAGATATTCACTTCTCAGGACTATTGCTAAATTTACCTTGCCTCCTAATTCTTCTGCAAATTTTTCTCCTAGATTGAATCTGTGCATGGTAGTTAGGGATTGGTAATTTACTTCTATACTATTTATGAGCACGTTATAAGTATCCTCCAACTTACAATGTTCTAGAATTTTTTCTGGCAATGCCATAAAGCCTTTAGGGGAGAACTCTCCTTCTAAGCTTATGACCATAAGACCAAAGTTATTGTCTAAATCATTCTCTTTTTGATATTTATAGTTAAGATTGGAAGTATGAAGAGTATCCATGTGCTAAGAGAATTTAGAAGCTATTAAACGTTTTTTCCATATGGTAATAATAGTGAATGGATGTGAGAAGATAACAATTTTGAGAACATGAGTTATCCTAAAGACACTTCTAAATCATTCATTTAGGGTAAACAGGTCTAATCTTCAGGCCAATAGATTTTTAATCTGATTCACTGATACTTTCCTTTTTTAGAACTTTAGCATCTACTATAAACGTGGCAAAAGGAAATAATGAAGCGGCTAAACACAAAAGGGTTAATGACAGCGACCAGCTCTTTTTTCGAGCAAAATACACCACCCAAAGACAGTACATGATAAACAGTACCCCATGAATACAGCCTACAATTTTATTGGGCAGACCCATATCATATCCATATTTAAGAATAATAGTCGGAATGAGCAGGAGATAAGAAACACCCTCTAGAATCGCTAATATTCTGAGTTGGCCTAGTGTGGATTTTAGATTCATTTGATTGATTCACTCACTGAAATAGCAACAAACTTAAGCTAAATATGAATTTTCGCACTAAGACGGCTTGCTTTCTGTGATAAGCCAAATCTCAGTATCTCTCAATTCTGAATAACCTACTAAGCACCAATAGAATTAAAAGAAACTTATTTGGCAGAGAATCGTTTAAGAAAGCTTAAATAAATGAAAATTAAAAAATTATGAAAGTAACTTTACTCTCCACCTTATTCATATTGGGAATAGGGCTCTCATTAACAGCTCAGAATGTGTTCATTCCTGATGTTAATTTTAAAGCTAATCTTTTAGCTAACTCTAGTATTAATACTAACAGTGATAATGAAATACAAGTTTCTGAAGCTGAAGCCTACACAGGTACAATTTTTTGCATAAACTCAGAAATATCCGATCTCACAGGACTGGAACATTTCACTTCCCTAACTAATTTGAACTGCGGATTTAATAGCATTAGTAATCTAGACGTAAGCAGTAACGTTTCCTTGAGCATGCTTTGGTGCGGAGTTAATCAATTAACAAGTCTTGATCTTAGTAATAATCCAAATCTTACTAATCTGCAGTGTCCAGTTAATAGCATTACTGAGCTTGACTTGAGCAATAATCCTAATTTAGCTGTATTACACTGTGATAGAAATGATCTCACAAGCCTGGATTTAAGTACTAATAATAGTCTTTTTGAGCTATGGGCTTTCGACAACGATTTAGACTTTCTAGATGTTTCTAATGGAAACAATTCGAATATAAGTTCATTTAGTTTTGATGTTTCTGATAATGAAAACCTTACTTGTATTAAGGTAGATAATGAATCTTATAGTAATCAGAATTGGACTAATAAGGACTCACAATCCAGTTTCACTGCAAATGATTTTCCTGAAGTGAATGCAGGGTTTGATCAAACAATATGCGAAGGAGAATTAACAGTTTTAGCTGGACAAGGAGCTGTTGAATATGAGTGGGATAATGAAATAACGAATAATCAAGTGTTTTCGGCTCCTTTGGGTGTTACAACATATACACTAACTGGAGTTAATGAAGAAGGATGCCAAGCTACTGATCAGGTAACTGTAACAGTTCTAGCTAAACCAGTTGTGCAAGCAGGTCAGGATTTATCTGTATGTGAAGGTGAAACGATAAGTCTCTCTGCTAGTGGGGGAAGCGATTATGAATGGAGCAACGGAATTGTAAATAATGAGTCCTTTGTGCCGAATTTAGGTGTTACAGAGTATAGTGTTACAGTCATTGGTGATAATGGATGTTCTGCAGTGGATGATTTAGTGGTTACTGTGAATTCTTTACCTGCAGTAGAGGCTGGGGCTAATATTTCAGCATGTGAAGGAGAAACAATTATGCTATCAGGATCAGGAGCATCTGTTTATGAATGGGGTAGTGGGATTGAGAACAATGTTGCATTTATGCCATCTATAGGAGTTACTTCTTACATGGTAACCGGAACAGATGCTAACGGATGTGTAAATACAGATAATGTAGTTATAACCGTTAATGAACTTCCTTCAATAGAAGCAGGGATAAACCAAACGATATGTGAAGGAGAAACAGTTATTTTATCTGCCGGAGGAGCTGTTACCTATGAGTGGGGAAATGGTGTTACCAATGATATGCCATTCACGCCATCTACAGGAGTTACTTCTTACGCGGTAGCAGGGACAGATGCCAATGGTTGTGCAAATACAGCTAATGTCGTTATAACTGTAAATGAACTTCCTTCGATAGAAGCAGGAGTAGACCAAATGGTTTGCGAAGGTGAAACAGTTACTTTATCAGCACTAGGAGCTATGACTTATGAATGGAGTAATGATGTTACCAATAATACTGCATTCACACCTTCTGTAGGAGTTACTTCTTATATGGTGACAGGTACAGATATTAATGGGTGTGCAAATACGGATAATGTAATTATCTCTACTAATTCTAACCCTACAGTAGAAGCTGGAATAGATTTGACAGTATGTGAAGGAGAAACTGTAACGCTAACTGCTTCAGGTGCCAATACCATGCAGTGGAACAATGGTGTTACAAATGGAGTAGCCTTTATTCCGACTATAGGAAATACTTCCTTCAATGTAACAGGAACTGATGCACAGGGATGCTCTAGTACAGATGATGTAACCATTACTGTGAATGCGTTACCTGCAGTAGATGCTGGTGCAGACATAACTGTATGTTCAGGTGAGCTTGCAGTACTTTCAGCTTCTGGAGCTTCTACCTTTTCTTGGTCTAATGGAGTTTCAGATAATGTAGCTTTCATACCAGAAACTGGTAACTCTAATTACGTGGTTACAGGTATTGATATAAATGGATGTGTAAATTCAGATGAAGTAATTATTACGGCTACAGCTCTGCCAAATGTTACCACTACAGTAATAGATAATACAATTACTGCCAACCAAGCTTCTGCATCTTATCAGTGGATAGATTGTGGTAATTCAAATGAAGTTATAGAAGGAGAAACCAATGTGAACTTTTCTCCAATTGAATCTGGAGATTATGCTGTAACCGTAACTATGAATGGTTGTTCAGCCACTTCAGATTGCGAGAATATTTCTATAGTTGGCATCAACGAGACCGATCTTTTTAATGAAGTAAATGTGTATCCTAATCCCATAGTGGATAATGTATCGCTTGAATTAGGTGAGTTAAAGAATGTAGCTGTAACTGTTCACTCTATTACTGGTGAGCTTGTTTACAAGGCGGAGAACTTAAACTCAACGATCCACAGATTTAATTTCGACAGTGCTTCGGGAATATATATTCTAAGCCTTATGGCAGCTGGAGAATCAGCGCAGTATAAATTGATAAAAGAATAACAGACCATGCAGATTTTTAGATCTGCATTTAAAAATATAATAAAAGGGAAGTCTTGTAAGAGGCTTCCCTTTTTTAATGGTTAGCCGCAAGAAAAGTATTGGACAATTGGGTGAAATATGCGACAGATCGTAACTAAGATGCTTATTTCTTTGTTTTCACCCCATGCCTAAAAACACCACTGCTGTATTAGTCATTAAGGGTGCTAGATCAAGTCCATGTGAATTATCGCGGAAATTCGTGAATACGCTTGAAGACACGGGTCTTCACAGAGTCAGTATTCAGTAAGTTCAATGTTATTCTGTTCTCTTCTAAATCAATTTCCCAAAATTCTCTAGGATTTTCAGCACCGTATGGTATGAGTTCTACTTCTGGCCTATGTCCATTCACGTTATACACACCTCTTACCCTGCCTCTTTCAGATTCAATAGTAAATCGGTGATCCCAGTGAAAAAATAAGTAGTCTGTCGGTTGAACTTTATCTGAGAAATAATTTCCATTTCCTACAGATTCTTCCAACCCCCAAAGTCCCAGCATCTGATTACTGTAAGTTAAAGGAAGTTGAAACGCTTTTACCAAATTGACTTCTATGGGTCGTCCTTCTTCCATCCTTTTCCAAGTCATTTCACTACCAGAAACATCTATTTTGAAGGGGTCGCTCTGGTCGACTATTCCATTGGTATTTATGACGGTTAATTCATGATTTTTCAATGCATAGGTGCCTACGGAGTGTTGTAACCATCCATTTCCAGACTCTTGAGTGAGATCAGAATTGAATCTCATCCATCTGGCATTCGGAGTCAAGTTTTCTTCTCCTGCTGTTACGGATTTTACTACCCAAAGTCCTTCAATAGACGGTTTTTGTCCACATTGGATTAGAATGAATGAAATAAATAAAAGGTAAAAAGATGCTTTTTTCATGAGTACGTTGCTTTGATATCAAAACAGTAAATCTGAATAAATGTACTCTAGATATCTAGAAAAAAGTCCGGTAGTCATCAGTAATTTTTCTATTAATCACCTTTTAAAACGCATTAATAAATAAGTAGACCAAACTTGTCTGATAGATATTGTCATTACCCTTATTTTTTGTTTCGATAAATGATAAGCGTATTTCATACAACATGAACTTAAGCCAAAGTCCAGAAATAGTCATCAAAGGTGCCAGAACCAATAATCTGAAGAACATCTCTCTGAATATTCCGCATGGAAAATTTATAGTGGTCACTGGAATTTCAGGGTCAGGAAAATCCAGTTTGGTGTTTGAGGTCATAGCTAAGGAAGGACAGCGCAGGTATTTTGAAACCTTGCCATCTTTCGCGCGTCAGTTTATGGGGAAGCTTAACAGGCCTGATGTAGATGAGATTGAGGGACTTTCTCCGGTTATAGCCATCGGCCAGAAAACCACAGGAATGCACGCACGTTCTACGGTGGGAACCATGTCTGATATTTATGATTTGCTACGCTTATTATTCGCCAGAACTGGAACTACGGAGAAGAATATG
Organism: Flavobacteriales bacterium; assembly: GCA_045104985.1. Taxonomy (GTDB): domain Bacteria; phylum Bacteroidota; class Bacteroidia; order Flavobacteriales_D; family Sanyastnellaceae; genus ASP10-05a. The sequence continues at coordinate 7,396 of JBGCDA010000070.1, forward strand.
AAACTCTCCAGAGCGCTGTTTTCATTTAACTCTGCTGTAGGTAAATGTTTGCGTTGCAATGGTATCGGGAAAGAGGAACAAATAGACTTAAACAAGCTAGTGGTTCATCCAGAAAAAACAATCCGAGAAGGAGCTCTGGCGCCCACACTTCCGAATGGCTACATCATGTATTCTCAGGTGACCATAGATGTGCTGAATCAGGTGTGTGAAGCTGAAGGTTTTGATGTGGATATTCCATGGGTGGATTTATCAGCGTTGCAACGCGAAATTATACTCTATGGAAGTCAAAAAATCAAAGTTCCGTTCGGGAAACACAGCTTAGAATCTCGGCTTAAATGGACGGGAATAAAAGCCAAACCTAGAGAAGAAGGACATTACAAAGGCATGATTCCCATCATGTCTGATATATTAAGAAGAGACAGAAACGCCAATATTCTAAAATACGTTCACGCGGTTACTTGCCCAGTATGTAATGGAACTCGGCTAAATGAAGATGCACTCAGCGTGCAAGTTCATGGAAAATCCATAGCAGATGTGGTGAAGCTAGAACTGAACGAATTAAAGTCATGGATTAACGCCCATGAATGGCAAACTGTAGCCAAAGAAATTACCGACAAAATAGAAGCTCAGGTAGATTTGCTGGAAGATTTGGGATTGGGTCATTTGACTATAGACCGACCATCAAAAACGCTCCGAGCGAGTGAAATCCAACGAATCAGGGTGGCCAATCAGATATTGGTTCCGCTGAGTGATGTGTTGTATGTGTTTGATGAACCGAGCATAGGATTACATCCAGATGAAAATGCACGACTGATTTATCATTTCCAGCAGTTGGTCAAAAAGGGAAACACGGTCATAGTGGTAGAACACGATTTGGACACGATTTCTCAGGCAGAACACATCATAGAAATAGGCCCAAAAGCAGGAGTAAACGGAGGTAAGGTGATGTTTAATGGAGCTGCTGAGGAGTTTTTTGAGGGGAAAAGAATTGCTTCCCGCACCCTAGCCACATTCGACAAAAGCCCAGTGCAGCGCCTAAAGGGAATTCCACGCACAAGCACCGAGGATAACGCTAGCCCAGCAGATTCTGTGGGAAGGTCCCCCTCTAGGGGTCAGGGGCGTGCGGTAGGCGAAAGTGCAATCCATTTAAAGGGCGGCCACCACAGAAACCTAAAAAACATAGATGTTACCTTCCAATTGGGAAAACTGAATGTGGTAAGCGGAAGGTCTGGAGTGGGAAAATCCAGTTTGGTGAAAGAAACACTGCTCACCGCTGTGAAAGAACAGCTGGGAATGGAAGTGGATGCTCCAGCCAAAATAACTGGACACGAGAACCTAGATGCTATCAATAAACTGATATTTATAGATCATTCACCAATTGGGAAAACGCCAAGGAGTAATCCTGCTACTTACCTTGGGATTTCAGACCACATCAGAGATGTTTTTGCCAAGCTGCCCGAATCGAAAGCGGCTAAGTTCAGCAAGTCCAGATTCTCTTTCAATACGAAGGGCGGAAGATGTGAAACTTGTCAAGGAGCGGGAAAAACACAAATAGGAATGCACTTCTTGGGGAATGTAGACCTGGTGTGCGGAACCTGTAACGGAGATAGATTCAATGAGGAAACACTTCAAATAAAATACCGCGGACTTTCTATAGCTGAGGTGTACAAATTATCTGTAAATGAAGCTGTAGATTTCTTCAGCGAAGAGAATACTTCGACTAAGCTCAGCACAAGGAAAGTACTTACCGGATTAGAAATCCTGAAAGAAATAGGTCTTGGGTATTTGCCCCTTGGTCAGTCTTCTACCACGCTTTCTGGTGGTGAAGCTCAGCGGATTAAAATAGCCAACCAACTGCAGAAAAAAGACACTGGAGACACGCTTTACGTTATCATAGAACCTAGTATTGGGCTGCATCATGATGATATTAAGTCGCTGCTGCAGCTGTTTGATAGCATTAAGAAAAAGGGAAACACCATAGTGTGTATAGAGCAGGATGAATCGGTGATCAGCCATAGTGATTGGCACATAGAACTCGGTCCGTCTGGTGGAGCTGAAGGTGGGGGACTGGTTTATGAGGGAGTTCCTAGAGAGTATTCTCTTCCCATCGTTGGCGTGGAGTCTGAACCTTGTGAACCTGCGGATTCATCCACAGGCCATTACAAAAATGAAATAATCTTAAACGGAGTTACTACTCACGGCCTAAAACACATAGATGTGCGGATTCCGAAAAATCAGTTGACTGTGGTAACGGGAGTTTCTGGAAGTGGAAAATCATCATTGGTTTATGATACACTTTTTGCGGAATCGAATGCGCGGTTTACAGAATCTCTTTCCACGTATAATCGGAGTTTTCTTCAGAAAAACAGCGAGGCTAGGATAGCTTCGTTTTCAGGATTGGGGCCGGCCATAGGAATCAATAGAAAAGGAGGAGCGCCCTCAAAGCGGTCTACCGTGGGAACGCTGTCGGGAGTTTATGATGCGTTCAGGTTATTGTATTCCAGAATAGCGCAGCATAACGGTGCCATTTTTACGGCTCAGCATTTTTCTTTCAATCACTATTTGGGAGCCTGCCCAGCCTGTGAAGGGCTAGGAGTCAACCGAAAATGCGACCCTGAAGAGGTGATAGTAAATGAAGATAAATCCATATGGGACGGTGCGGTTTCTGAGAATAAAGCTGTGGGATATTCTGCAGATTTGAACGGACAGTTTATGGCTACGCTGAAGGAAGCGGCTAAGCAGAACGGTTGGAATCTGGAACAGCCATGGGAGGACTTATCAGACGAGTTGAAAAATGCAATCCTTTACGGAACGGGAGATACGGAATGGGAAGTGACATGGAATTACACCACCAAATCTAGAACAGGAACTCAGGAACTGACGGCCAAATGGCTGGGACTGTGCCATTACATAGATGATGAATACCAGCGGAAACTGCACAATAAAAACATTCAACACCTAGAGGCGCTGCAGCATGATGTGCGTTGCAACGCGTGTAATGGAAGCAGACTAAAACCA
>JBGCDA010000071.1:0-41520 GCA_045104985.1 Flavobacteriales bacterium
TGTGAAAGGCGCTCCTAAACCTGTAAAAGCGGGCACCAAAGTGAAGCAAATTCGTTTAGTAGATAGTGATCACAACATCAGTTGTAAAATAGATGGATTTGGCGCCATGGGGCTTAAGTCTGAATTTGTGAGAAAGGCATAGAGATGCTCTAATATGAGTTAATCCGTAAAATCCAGTTCTAAAAGGGTACACATCTACTTACTTTCGGGTGAGCTCTTCTAAGTTTAAGATTAATATTTAACTAACCTTCTAGTTATATCTCCAACTTGAACTAAATACACTCCAGAATTTAACAAGGAAACATCTATGTAGACCCCTGTTTTTGAACTCATTAAAAGCCTGCCGGAGAAATCAAAGATTTGAACCAGACTGCTATTCTGCACATCATTGACAATGAATTTTGAAGAAGTTGGGTTAGGAAACAGTGCATAAGAACTAGGCGCTTCTTCCTTTACTGAAAGAGTTTCTCGCACTCCTGAAAGTTTTTCTAGTGCTTCTAACTCTTCTTCATTCATATTTCCCTTGCCATTAAAAAGACTGGATTGCTCGAAAGGATCTTCCCATAAATCATAAAAGCGCTCTGGCACAGAATCCCAAACCACATATTTATACCGGTCATCTCTGGCTGCCCATCCATAACCTTTCTGGTCATTTTTAATATCTGTAAATGAACAGTCTCTTTGTCCAGCATTCTCTTGACTTAGCATGTCTAGCATGCTATAGCTATTTTCATATTCATTAAGCTCAAAACCCATTAGTTCGGTAATAGTACAGAACAGATCTGTCGAAGTTATTAGAGATGAATCGGTTTCATTTTGTCTTAAAACTTGATTACCACTCATGATCAAAGGAACATGAACACCTCCTTGAAAAAGAGATCCTTTGGCTCTGTTACTTGTGTAAGGATCTTGTGCTACTTGCCCAGGACTTCCGTTGTCACCGATAAAAATGATAGTTGTATTCTCTAAGATTTCCTCTGGCATTTCAGAAATCAATCGTCCTATTTCCGTATCTAAGCTTTCTATCATAGCCATATAATATGGCAAAGGGTTAGTCTCTATTTCCAATTCATCATTTACTAAACCTTCAGTAGTGTGTAATTCAGAAGGTGGAATATGAAAAGGAGTGTGAGGAGCATTGTAAGCCACCCAGCATAACCATGGATTATCCTGTAAGTTTATCCAATCTATGGCTTCATCAGTAAGTTTTGTGGTGACATACTCTGTGCTGGCTTCTCCTGTGCCATTTTCTGTATAAGTCCAGTTTGAATAACTAGGAACACCCCCTAACATTATACCCGCATAATATGGAACACCCATTTCCAGAGGATAATCCGAATTAGCGTTACCTCCTAAATGCCATTTACCAAAAATGCTGCTATTTACATCACCATCTGATTCTTCCGTAAGATGTCTATGGAGAATTAATTCGGTTGGCTCTAGCTCTGCCAAATCCTCTGCATTTAAAACACCTGTTCTAAAGCCGTACTTTCCAGTAATGATACTTGACCTAGTGGGAGAACAAATAGGATTTGTCCAAACCTTAGTAAAAGTAATTCCGGATTCTCTAAGAGAATCCAAGACCGGAGTGTTAGCTTTTTCTAATGCTTCTGGCATGTATCCTGAAACAGGATCTACGCCTAAGTCATCAGCTATGATTAACAAAACGTTATTTTCTTGAGAGAACAAGTCAGCACATGCTAAGAGAAAATAAAGAATAATAAATGACCTCATAAAGTAAGATTGGATTGAATCACAAGGTAGAAAGGTATATGTAATTGATCTGTGTTGTCTCTATTAATTTTTCAAGCCTTTTAAGTGAACATAATATCGCCAATAAAAAGAAAATTAAGAGATTAACAATTCTTGACAGGCTCTTTTAATTTACATCTGTTAGCTTAGCCTTAAGCTTTAATTTAAACCTGCATGAAAAAGAGCCAATTAGACCAACTGGTAAATGAAGGGATTCTTACACCAGAAAAAGCCGGACAAATAGAACATTTTTTTGGAAGCAAGCCTTCTTCAAATACTAATACGCTAAACATAGTTTTTTCTGTGTTAGGCGCTATTCTATTCGGACTAGGTATCATATTAATAGTAGCGCATAACTGGGATGATTTTAACAGAGGAACTAAAGCTACCTTTGCATTTCTACCTCTGTTAGTTGGACAGGGATTGTGCGCGTGGCACCTTTTCGGAAAAGGTAAAAGCACCGGTTTTAAGGAAGCAGCTGCTGCATTTCTCATCATTTCTATAGGCGCTTGTATAGCACTCATAAGTCAGATTTACCAAATACCGGGAAAAATGAGCGGATTTCTTTTTCTCTGGATCCTTTTAAGTTTACCCATAGTCTTCCTAATGAGGTCTGGGGTAGCTGCTCTATTATCTACCATATTAGTTACTTGGTATAGCTTAGACTACATGGCCATAGACAGATCTCAAATTAGACTTTGGTATTTATTATTTATAGCCTTAATAAGTTTCTTCACCTACCGGCTTTACCAGAAAAAACCCAAGAGTAATTTTGTGAGCGTCCTTCTCTGGTTTCTTCCCATTTCATTGCTCTTCGGGCTTAACCTTATGCACAATGAGAATTATTTTTACAATGAAGACTTTGCCCTTTACTTATTCATGTACCTCTCACTTTTAGGTGTTTATTATCTCATTGGAAATCACTCTCATTTTCAAGAAAATGCCCTTTGGAAAAGAAGCTTTACCATTATTGGCTCTCTGGGATCAGCTTTCGTTTTGTACTTCTTTACCTTTTATGACTTTTGGGATGCCGCTTTTGAAGGCAGCTTTCACCTGACTGGAATCATCAGCTATACATTGGTTTTAATAGGCGTTGCAATGCTTTATTTCCAATACAAAAATAAATCCAGTGCTCTCACTAGACCAGCCAACTGGATTTTTCTGATCTTTTCAGTAATTTATCTAATGGCCTTCTTAGGCATGCCTATACTCATTCTTACGGTGCTTTGTAATTTACTTGTATTAGCCCTAGGGCTGCTTACTGTTAAAGCTGGAGCAGAACAAAACCACTTTGGGATTCTCAATTATGGCTTGCTCATCATTCTCATACTAGTGATTTGCCGATTCTTTGATCAAGGAATTAGCTTTGTATTAAGAGGTGCCATGTTCATAGGCACTGGTATTCTCTTCTTTATAGCTAATTATAAACTCCTCCAAAAACGGAAGAAAAATGAACAATAAGATCCTCCTACTCATAGTCTTTGTGCTCCTTTGCAGCGCACAACTTTATTTTCCTGCCAAAGTAGTTTTCGACCACCAAAGAGTGCTCGACCAAGGCACCTTATGGAAGTTCAACTGTGTACCTATAGATCCAAATGATCCTTTTAGAGGAAAGTACATCACCCTGCGGTTTGCAGATGATTCGTTTACCAGTCAAGACACTATTAAGTATGAAAGAGACGAAACCGTTTACGCCAGTCTGCAAAAGGATTCACTGGGCTATGCCAAGGTGAGCAAGATTCAGAGGACAGCACCTAGTTCTGGTGATTATTTAACCACTACCGTGTCTTACACATCAAAAAATAGCAGGAGAGAAAAAGACAGCATGACCACCACAGTGAATTTAAATTTTCCATTTGACAGGTTTTATATGGAAGAGTCCAAGGCGAAACCAGCAGAATCTGCCTACAGAGATGTAAGTAGACAAGTCAGAAAAGGAGAAAATGCTTCTGTTTATGCTATGGTTAAACTATTGGAAGGCGCAGCTGTGCTAGAAGACGTGATGGTTAATGATATCCCAATTAAAAAGTATGTGGAACAAGAATTACAAGAATCAGCCGATGAACCTTCTTCTGACTAATATAGCTACGTTCATATGAAAAACCTAAAAAAGGCAAATCTGGTTATTTTACTCTATCTCTGTCTTGTTTGGATCTTTTTATTTAACGAATCGATTAACCTTGGGATAGGACTAGGTGGCATATTCTTTTTCTATGGACTGCCCATTCTAATCGTTTTCTTAGCTGTTCTACAGCTCATCTCCACCTGGAAAAAATCTCAAAAAACCCTTGATCTCTTTATCCTACTTATTAATTCTAGTACAAGCCTAATGATGACTTATTGGTTCACTATCGGAAGGGGGCCAGATAAACCCTGGGACGGGCAGATTTTTTTCTTTTAACTATTCACTGAAAGAATAAGCTTATACCCCACTCCTCTCACATTGGCTATTTTCACGTTAGCATCTAGTTCAAGTTTCTTACGCAGTTTAGATATAAATACATCGAGTGTTCTTCCTACATAATCACCTTCATCTCCCCACACCTTATTAAGAAGAGTGTCTCGTTCTAAGGTCTCATTGGCACTTTTATAAAGTACGAGTAATAATTCAGATTCTTTTCCTGTAAGCTCTACCTTCTCCTCATCATGCTGCAGTGTCATAGCTTTTTCATCAAAAAGGTACTCGCCCAGAGCTATGATATGCTCTGGCAGCGGCTTTAATCCTGTTTTATTTAAATATGCACCTGCTCCAGTGAGTAATAATGCTAAAGGTAGCATCCATAAGAAAAATGCATTAGACTGAGTTTCTTTAGTTTCTTCTGCATAAAAGGTTCCATCTAAATCCGTAATAAATACTTGGTAGCACTCTTCAGATTGCCCCCTAGAACTGCATGGAAGCATGCCTGTGTTCGTATCGTTCACTTCAAAACTGTGCACTATCTGCGAGTTTCCGCACTGCTGTATTTCTACTATATAATTCTCGGAAAAGCCTGTTTCTAGCATTACGGTTTTTATACTCATTTCCATGCTTCCAGGATCCAATGTAAACTCTCTTTCAAAAGAGATTTGAAATCTATTCTTTTCTCGTTTAACAGGAAGTACCTTAGAGGTACTATCTCCCACACTTAGAAGAATTTCATGGCCTATGAGTCTCATGGTTATTCCTGCTTCTTGCTCTACCACACTAGCTTTACTGCCGAAATTAAACATTGCAACGCAAAACAACATACTCACTAAATTCTTCACTTTCCCCATACTTACAAAGCTAGATATTTCTAGACTAAAAATAGAACTATATACTACTATTTACATTAATTTACACTACTTTAAATGCTACTGTAGCGCTTATTTTATCTATGATGTATACATTTATTGCATGAAATTAATCGTAATGTATTTGGCCCTTATTTCTTTAGGTTTAAGCGGTTCCTGTAACAGTCTGCAGAAAGAACAGCGTGCATCAGAATCTATAAATAATTTAGATCTGCTAGAACAGAATCCTTCCACATCTGTTCATCTAAGAATAGACTCCACGTTGCAATTCTCTGTGATGGTGACCTCCATCTTTGAAGATAGCAAGAGAAACTTCTGGTTCGGTTCTCATGGAGATGGTTTATGCATGTATGATGGTAAATCGTATACCTATTTTACTGCTGGAAACGGATTACCTATGGGTGTGGATAGAGAATTTGCCCCAGGTCTAGACTGGGATGATATGCGTGTAATTAATGGTGGAAATCAAGCAGGAGGTGTGCAGGAAGACCAACACGGTAATATCTGGTGCGAGAGCGCTGGTAAAATCTGTAAATTCAATGGAAAAGAATTTCTGCCTGTAACTCCTTCTAAACAAAAAGAATTGCCTAAAGATCATGAATGGAAAGAACACTTAGATTATTTATGGTTTGGCTACCCTGATGGAGTAGGCGCCTGTATTTATGACGGAAATGAACTGGAGTGCGTTAAATTTCCCATAGAAGACCCAAAGGGTTGGGATAGAATATCAGCAAAGTATATAGACAGCAAGGGAAATATGTGGCTAGGAACTATGGATCACGGTACTTTTAAGTATGATGGCGTCTCATTAGAGTCAGCATTTGACAAACTAGATTCGGGCATAAGCAGAGCTATATTTGAAGATGCTTCGGGAAGAATATGGTTTCCTCAGAACCGAAAATCCATGCTTTACATGGAAGATGGTGAGATCCATAATTTTTCTGAAGAATATATGAAACAGTTTCCTGAGACACCAAAAGAAGACCTACTCACAGGTGCACAAACTATAGCTCAAGATGCCAATGGAGACTTATGGTTCGGTATGTTCGGAGGTGGTCTTTTTAGATATGACGGCCATAAAACAACTCACTTCATACCTAATGATGACGACTCTCTGAGCCTTTGTAAAACTATTTATAAAGACATTAAAGGAAGGCTACTCTTTGGGCTAGGAGAAGGCACTGTGTATGTCCTTACGGGAGATTCCTTTGTTCGGTTTGATCAAGACAGTATCCCATCTGTCAAATAAATCTAGAAATAGTATTTGTTATTATAGCTCACAGAGTAGTTTTGTTTTCTAGACATCATGAACATACTCTCAGTAGAACATCTTACTAAATCCTTCGGTGACAGAATCATCTTTGAAGATTTAAACTTCGGTATAGAACAAGGCCAGAAAGTAGCCATAGTGGCTAAAAATGGCGCAGGAAAATCTACACTGCTAAATATCCTTTTCGATATAGAAGGCCCTGATTCTGGAACAGTTACTTTTAATAAGTCTATTAAAACTGGTTATTTAAGTCAGGTACACGGCTTGGATGAGAATAAAACAATTTTAGAAAATCTAATTCATGCAGAGAATGACATGACTAAGGCCATTTCTCAATATGAATTGGCATTAGAGAGTGGTGAAGAGTCAGCGTTGCAACGCGCAACAGATGAAATGGATAGAACCTCTGCCTGGGACTATGACGCTAAGATAAAGCAGGTACTATCAAAAATGAGTATTTCTAACCTCAGTCAAAAGGTAAACAAACTGAGCGGAGGTCAAAAAAGAAGGATAGCATTGGCTAAAATATTGGTGGAAGAACCAGATTTCGTCATACTAGATGAGCCTACTAACCATCTGGACTTGGACATGATAGAATGGCTAGAAAAATGGCTTCAAAACACTAGCCTCACCATTTTAATGGTAACTCACGATAGGTATTTCCTAGAAGTTATCTGCGATGAGATTCTGGAAATGGAAAACCAAACCATGTACCGCTACAAAGGAAATTTCTCCTACTACCTAGAGAAAAAAGCAGAAAGAGAGGCACTAGAACAAACAGTAAAAGAAAAGGCTCACAACCTCTATAAGCGAGAACTCACATGGGTGAGAAGCACTCCTAAAGCCAGAACCTCTAAAAGTAAATACCGTGAAGAAAAGTTCTCTGACATTAAAAAAGAAGCTTTAAAAAACCTAGACCAAGACAAACTCAAGCTGGAAATTAACATTACCAGAATGGGCGGTAAAATCGTAGAGCTTCATAAAGTAAAAAAAGGCTACGGAGAAAGAGTTCTCATAGACCAATTCAGCTATGTGTTTAAGCATAAAGAGCGCCTCGGATTAGCGGGCAGAAATGGCTCTGGAAAAAGCACACTGCTTAATCTAATTACGGGTAAAGACACACCAGACGCAGGAAAGGTAATTATAGGAGACACAGTGAATTTTGGCTACTACTCTCAAAAAGGGCTGAAGTTCAATGAGGAAATGAAAGTCATAGATGTAGTGCGTGAGGTGGCAGATGTTATTCCTCTTACTAAAGGAAAAACCATCACAGCCGAGGCCTTGCTAGAACGGTTCTTATTCCCTAGGTCTATGCAGAGAAACTTTGTGTATAAGCTCAGCGGAGGTGAGCGTAAGAGGCTTCATCTGCTCAGAGTATTAATGGCTAATCCTAACTTTTTAATTCTAGATGAGCCTACTAATGATTTAGACATATTTACCTTATCTATTCTAGAAGAATACCTCATGCAATTTCCTGGAGTTCTGCTCATAGTGAGTCACGACAGGTATCTACTAGATAAACTCACAGACCACACCTTAGTTATTCAGGAGGGTGGTGAGATTAAAGACATTCTGGGTAATTACACCGAATGGAGAACACAAGAAATAGCCAGAGAAAAGCAGCAGCGTTCTAATGAGAAGAAAGCAGCCGCACCTAAACAGGATAACAAATCTGCATCTAATCAGCCTAAGACTAAGCTTACATTCAAAGAAAAATATGAGCTAGACGAAATCAATAAAGCCATTCCTATTTTAGAAGCCAAGAAAAAAGAGCTGAATGAAAAACTCAATTCTGGAATCTCAGACCACGAAGAACTCATGAAGGTTTCTGCCGAAATGGGAAAAGTATCTGAAGAATTAGATGAGAAAGAAATGAGATGGCTTGAGCTGAGCGAGATAGGAGCCTAATTATCTTCAGGATCTTGCCTCCAGGTTTCACACTCTACGGATAAATTACATAGATTTCCATTTCTACTCAAATCATAGGCGGCCTCTTTAGCTTTTTCTTCTAATCTTACATTAGTTCCACCACATCCTTCGTTTTCAAAGACTACTGCATTAGTGTTCAAATCTATGACTCGACACTTTTTACATTGGTTAGGCGTCACTACAGAATTGAAGATACTGTGACATGAAATAAGCATTATTGAAGAAAATATGATGAGAATTGTTGTTTTCATTTTAGACTCATTTAAAACCAAGATCCTACAGCACTAAAAAGCCATCCTAAAAAAGTAAAAACACCATAAATTACGGCACACACTACCAAAATAGTCACCCCCAAAAAGCCTAAAATAAATGGCCAAGCGGAGCGGGTGTGCTTATCTTCTTCTACAAATTCTGTGAGCAACTGATAGTTTCTGGTATTGGCTTTATACACAAAATCGAACACCGTACCTAAAACGGGAACCATACCTACAAGCGCATCTAACCCAATATTTCCAAGCATTTTAATAAGCACCTCTCCTTTTACACCTTTCCTAAAAGCAGAATAAAGTAACACCGCGCTAAACCCATATCCTATTAAATCTCCTAAGCCAGGAATTAATCCTAATAAAGGGTCTATACCAAAGGAAATATCAGTACCTGGAATTCTAAACTGAGAGTCCAGTAGTTTAGCGTACCACTGGAGGTACTTTAATTCTTCCCTATCTGCCTCAGATTCGGCTCTAGTTGATGTTGAGTTCTTTAAATTTTTAGTTTTCAATTATTCATTTTTATAAGTACTCTCTTTAACCAAGAAACATGCCTACTTCATTCTTAAAGTAAATAGAGAAAGTAGAAAAATAGCGCTAATCTGTGTTTCTTCCTAATTCGAGCACTTCTTCACTTTCTAGAAGTGGTAATTCTTCTAGCCCATTCAGCTTAGATAACATAACGTTAGTTCTGGTGGTGACTAAAGTTTCTATCTCTTTGTCTGCTTGCTGAATGCGGTCTTGTGCCTTTCTTAACACCTTACCGAATAATCCAAACTGGGTACGCACAGCTTCTAGTGTTTTATGTATATCACTGCTTCTTTTCTGTAGAGATAGGGTTTTAAAGCCCATCTGAAGGCTGTTAAGGAATGCAGATAAAGTGGTAGGCCCAGTAAGCGCTATTTTATAATCTCGCTGCAGTGATGTGAGTAAGTCTGGCTGTCTAACAAGTTCAGCATAAAGTCCTTCTATGGGTAAAAACATAATGCCAAAATCTGTAGTATTCGGTGGGTCTAAATACTTGTCATGTATATCCTTAGCGAATATTTTTACCGTTCTTACCAGTGCCTTAATGGAAGTCTCTATACCTAGCTTATCTCCATTTTCATAAGCCTCCTGCAGCCTGATGTAATCCTCCTGCGGAAACTTGGCATCTATAGGCAGATAGATGGTTTCTTCACCCCTAGCCCCTGGCATTTTCACAGCAAATTCTACTTGTCCATTGTATCTAGAACTCGTACGCACATTAGCTCCATACTGATCTGGAGTGAGCAGCTGCTCTAAAATATTTCCGAGTTGTATTTCGCCTAGCACACCTCTGGTTTTCACATTAGTAAGCACGCGCTTTAAATCCCCGACACCATTGGCCAGGTTATGCATTTCGCCTAGTCCTTTCTGCACAGCCTCTAGCCTCTCACTCACCAGTTTAAAGCTCTGCCCAAGTCGTTCTTCCAGCGTTTTATGCAGTTTTTCATCCACGGTTACTCTCATGGCTTCCAGTTTTTGCTCTGTGGTTTCCAGCATTTTCTCCTGCTTCTGCCCTAGTTCGGTGAATTTTTCGCGTTGCAACGCCTTAAACGAATCCACATTATCCTGAAAAGAATGCTTAAATGCATTTAGTGCCTTGGATTGTTCTTCTCTATCTCTAAATGCATTTTTTGATTGGATATCAGCCAGATTCCCCATTTTTTCTTCTAAAGAATTGGTCAGACTTAACACGCTATTAGTAAGTTCCTGCCTATTATCTTTCAAAGAAGAATTGAGCTCTTTCCTATTTTCAGCCAGCTGAAAGTGAATCTGCTTCTCCACGGTTTTTAATACTTCTAGCCTTTGTTTTTTTCCATTGGCCAGCATAAAAGCTAATAGACTCACTGCTATGAAGAGCAGTAAAATCAGTTGCACCAGTTCTTGAGTTTCCATCTGTTTCTTTATGAGTTAACGGTGCAATATTCTAAAGCGTGTCCTTAGCCTATTTACGTTCATAAATAAAGACGAATTAAAGGGCTACTCTATAAGGATTTTTTTCACATGAACGCCAATATCAGACTCAATTTGAACGACATATACTCCTGCCGAAAGTTTCAAGTTTAGATGTGCTCTACTGGAATTCACTCGCTCCATTCGGTAAACGATTTCCCCTATAGAGTTAATTATTATCAGTTTATTAATAAATGCAGATGTTACAATTTCAAACTGACCACTATTAGGATTAGGGAAAATGTTTCTCGATACTTCAGCTCCCGAGATCTCACTTACATTAACTTCTCCATCATTTATTATTCCATCGCCATTTGCATCGCCTCCAACTTCTAGATTATTGAGTACTCCATCTCCATTTAAATCTCCTAAAATCTCATCATCATTTATCGTCCCATCCCCATTAACATCTCCAGCTAATTCATTCCCATCTATAAAACCATTTAAATTAGAATCTCCAGCAGTTTCATCTCCATCTATGAGGCCATTGCAATTTGCATCTCCAGAAATGTATTCAGGTTCTGTCAATGTAATTATCTCACTAGCTATACAATTATTTTCATCTGAGACTTCAACAAAATAGTCTCCTGCTGCCAATCCAGTTGCAACTAATTCTCCAGCTATTTCTTCGTTTATTTCGAATATATAAGAACCCGTACCTCCAGAAGCTTCCAGTGTTAAAGCTCCTGAATTTTCACCATAACATTCCACATTAACGGAGGTTAATATTAATTCAATAATATCAGGCTGAATTATGACATATTCTGAAGAAACCTCACAACCATTAAAATCATTTACTGTTAATTCATAAGACCCAGCTTCTAAACTATCAACAAAACTTGAATCTGAATCAATTCCTACCCAATTATAAAAATATGGTTGAACACCTCCTATAACTTCAGTCGTTATAGAACCATCTGCACTTCCAAAACAATTTAAATTTAACATGTCTGCTTCCATAGAAAGCTCATCTACATTTTCCAGAATTACATTCTCTTCTAAATAACACCCGTTTGCATCTACAACAAGAATATTATTACTTGATGGCTCCAAATTTTCGAAATTTGTAACATCAGATATTATTCCATTCCAAAACAAAGAGTAAGGCTCTGTACCTCCATCCAAAGCTAAAGTCACGCTTCCATCTGAAAAACCATTACAACTGATCTGGCTAATAGAACTGGTCACAGCCAATTCATCTATATCTAATATGTTCAAGTTAATATTTATTATTTCGTTCAATCCACAATCATTTTCTATGACATCCTGAAATTGATGAAAGCCGATTTGAGAAATAAGAGTATCACCACTTGGTGAAGTATAATCTCCACAACTCACAATTTCCAAATCTGAATAAGTATCTATGCACGGCTTAAACACTCTAGCAAATTGAGTCCTGATAGACATCGAAGCCATTCTATCGCTGTTGTGGCTCATTGCCACAATTCCACCTTCTCTTTGAATATTAAAACTGCCTAAAATATAATCTCCTCTTTCCTCCCAATCCTCCTCTAATTCATTGAATGTAAAAGCCTCCGCTTTACCAGTTTGGAAATCTGTTAAATCCTCACCTAATGAGCCTATAACTAATCCATTTCCTTCTCCATTAATACTTACAGAAAGTCCAGAAAAAAGATTTGCATCACTGCCAAGAATTATCCCACCTTTTGGAATCCATAAGTTCAAATCTTGGTTAAAAGTGAAGACATATACATGACCCGCATTAAGGCCTTCTTCACTTTGCGATTGGCCAGCACCCATAGCACCAATAACTAAAGTGTTTCCGTCAGAACTGACGTCAGTACATTTTCCGAAATCATCTTCACTATGTGCCCCTGTTAAAGTCTGCCCTCGTTGAATCCAGCCATTCTCATTTTCATCAAAATAATATGACTTTACTTGACCTTCTTCCGAACCTAATGAGGATACGGTCAAGACACTACCAGAATCATTTAATGAAACCCAACGCCCTAGCTTTTCACCTAACACCTCTCCAGTTAATTCTTCACCTAGCAATTGCCAATCACCTAAACCAAAATCAAATTTTAAAACTCGAACATATCCCATAACATCATCATCACTTTCATCACCTATAGAACTTATGGCTATTATATTTCCTTCACTATTCATGCTAACCGAGTATCCTAATTGGTCATCAATTCCAACACCAATGATATCCTCACCGAGCTGCTCCCAAAGCTGAGTTTCGTTATTATATTCCAAAACTCTTGAATATCCGTAACTGTTGAAATTTCCATCTTGAGAAGCTCCAACTACTATTCTACTTCCATTCTCATTGAGGCATATCGCAGTGCCTATCTGGTCAGCACCGGCACCGACTATGGCTTGACCTACCTGTAGCCATTCATTTGCTAGCTCATTGTACTTAAAAACCTCAACCGCCCCTGTGTTTGTAAAAGTTTCGTCAGCTTCCTGATTACCAGTAGCCAATGTGCTACCATCTTTACTGAAGTCCATAGCCATTTTCACATTAGTTCCTCCATCTAAGGTGAAAATAGTATCTCCTATTTGCTGCCAACTCCACTGGCTAGTACCTTTAATATTAAATAAAGCTAAAAATAAAACCAGAAAAAATACTCGGTAAATACTGTTCATACTATTTCTATTATGTTCAATTACATTATTAAACAATATCAAAATTAACATCTTAAGACCTCCTAGAATAATCCGAATTGATTTATCATTAATTCTGAGTAATTTAAAGGTTAAAAACTTGTTCTAAATAGGTATGCTCTATTCCTTAAATTTGCAGCCTAATTCTGATAGAGAAAGAGCATGTTTAATAACCTACAAGACAAGTTAGATAAAGCCTTTAAAGTATTAAAAGGACACGGGCAGATTACAGAAATAAATGTAGCAGAAACATTAAAAGAAGTGCGTAGAGCTCTTCTAGATGCCGATGTGAACTTTAAAACAGCCAAGGAGTTTACTAATAAAGTAAAGGAAAAAGCACTGGGAAGAAACGTGCTTACTTCTGTTAGCCCTGGCCAGCTTATGGTAAAGATAACTCAGGAAGAGTTAACTGATCTTATGGGTGGTACTCAAGAGGATATTAACATACAAGGGAATCCGGGAATCATATTAATGTCTGGTCTTCAGGGTTCTGGTAAAACTACTTTCTCAGGAAAGCTAGCCAATTATCTGAAAACCCAGAAAGGAAAAAAACCACTTCTGGTTGCCTGTGATATTTATAGACCAGCAGCCATAGATCAACTTCATGTTTTAGGAGAAGCCATAGGCGTAGAAGTCTATTCAGATAAAGAAAACAAAGACCCTGTTTCTATCTCCACCAGAGCCGTAGAACATGCGCGTAGTAATGGGTTTAACGTAGTAATTATAGATACAGCTGGTCGTTTAGCCATAGACGAGCAGATGATGGGAGAAATAGAAGATGTCAAAAAAGCTGTAAATCCTACAGAAACTTTATTTGTGGTGGATTCTATGACGGGTCAGGATGCAGTTAACACTGCTGCTACATTTAATGAACGCCTAGACTTTGATGGTGTTGTACTCACTAAATTAGATGGTGACACCAGAGGCGGTGCAGCCCTTTCTATTAAGAGTGTAGTTAATAAACCCATCAAATTTATAGGTACGGGAGAAAAAATGGACGCTATAGACGTGTTCCACCCGAATAGGATGGCAGACAGAATTTTGGGTATGGGAGATGTTATTTCTCTAGTGGAAAGAGCTCAAATGCAGTTTGATGAGGACGAGGCTAAGAAATTAGAAAAGAAGATCCGAAAGAACACTTTCGACTTTAATGATTTCATTAGCCAGATTCAGCAGATCAAGAAAATGGGTAATGTGAAAGATCTATTAGGAATGATTCCTGGAATGGGTAAAGCCCTCAGAAATGTAGATATAGATGATGATGCGTTTAAAGGCATAGAAGCCATTATCCAATCTATGACTAATGCTGAGCGTACTGCTCCAGACCTCATAGATGCCAGCAGAAAAAAGAGAATAGCACGCGGAAGCGGTAGCTCAGTAGAAGATGTAAATAAGCTCCTAAAACAGTTCCAAGAAACCAAGAAAATGATGAAGCTTATGTCTAACAAACAAAACATGAAAGGCCTTATGAAAAGCATGGGCGGCATGAAAAGATAAGTATGAGCATAAGAATAGACGGTAAAGCTACTGCAGCTCAGGTTAGAGCAGAAATTAAAGAGAAAGTAACGGAATTAAAAGCTAACGGTTTTAAAACGCCTCATCTGGCGGCTGTTCTAGTGGGAAGTGATGGCGGAAGTAAGTCTTACGTAAATGGCAAAATGAATGCTTGCAAAGAAGTAGGATTCAAAAGCACGCTTATAGAAAGAGAAGATGACATTACAGAAGATGAGCTCTTAGAAATAGTTAGAAACCTTAACGAAGATCATGATATAGACGGATATATCGTTCAGCTTCCGCTTCCTAAGCATATAAATGACCAACACATTCTAGAAGCCATTTCTCCAGATAAAGATGTAGATGGGTTTCACCCGGTGAACATGGGTAAAATGGTGGCTGGATTAGACTGTTTTAAGCCTGCCACTCCGTTTGGCATTTTAGAATTGCTACGCAGATATGATATAGAAACTGTAGGGAAACACTGTGTGGTTATAGGAAGAAGCCACATCGTAGGCACGCCTCTGAGTATTATGCTTTCTAGAAATTCTTATCCAGGAAACTGCACAGTAACTCTCACGCATAGCAGAACTAAAAATTTAGAAGTACTCACTAAAATGGCAGACATTTTAATAGTGGCTTTAGGAAAACCAGGATTCGTTACGGACGATATGGTTAAAGAAGGCGCTGTAATTATAGATGTAGGCACCACTAGAGTAGATGATAGTAGTAGAGAAAGAGGCTGGAGATTATGTGGTGATGTAGATTATCCTCATGTAAAAGAGAAAGCTAGCTTTATAACTCCCGTGCCTGGAGGTGTAGGCCCTATGACCATTGCTTCTTTGATTAGCAATACATTACAGGCTGCCAAAGGTAAAAAAGCCTAACCTAGCATGACAGAGGCCCTTTACATGAAGCGCTGCTTAGAATTGGCAGCTAAGGGATTAGGAAATACGAAATCTAATCCACTAGTGGGTGCTGTGATAGTCCATAATAATGTGATTATAGGAGAAGGCTATCACCAGAAGTACGGAGAAGCTCATGCAGAGGTAAATGCAGTGAAAGCGGTAAAAGACAAGTCGCTGCTGAAAACCTCTACCATTTATGTTTCCCTAGAGCCTTGTTCTCACTTCGGAAAAACACCTCCATGCGCTGAACTAATAGTAAGCTCTGGAATACCTAAGGTGGTGATTTGTAATACAGACCCTCATGAGAAAGTGGCCGGAAAAGGAATTAAGCTGTTAGAAAAGAATGGCATAGAAGTAGTGCAGGGCATTTTAGAACCAAACGGTTTCTGGCTGAATAGACGGTTTTTTACGTTTCACACTCTTAAGAGGCCATACATTATTCTGAAATGGGCTCAGAATCAGAATGGATACATGGATAAGCTGCGGAGTAAAGAAGACAAAGGAGTAAACTGGATTACCCAGCCTGAAACCAAAACACTAACTCACCAGTGGCGTGCAGAAGAACAAGCAATTTTAGTAGGCGCTAGTACAGTGCTTACTGACTCCCCCAGCCTAACTGTGAGAAATGCAAGTGGAGAGAATCCTCTTAGAATAGTTATAGATCCTAATTCTAGAATCCCTAGTGGTCATGAATTTCTAAATTCTGATATAGAAACCATACTAGTGAGTTATGATCCACATTCTAAAGTAAAGGCAGCGGGCTTAAAACTAGAAAAGGGAATCAGCGTAGCAACGCAAACCCTAAACCACCTTTATTCGAAGCAGATTATCAGCCTTATGGTAGAAGGTGGTGCCAGCACGCTGCAGCACTTCATAGATGAAAACCTCTGGGATGAAGCCAGAGTACTGGAGGGAAACAACGACTGGACAGAAGGATTAGCCTCACCTGAGCTGAAAGGCCTGCTTGGAGGAAAGTTTAATTATGGAAAAGACACGCTTAAAATCTATAAAAACAGATGATCTATTTAGTGTTAAGCTTACTAACGAGCAGTGCCATATTTTTACTATTTAAAGTATTCAAGTCATACAATATAAATACGTTACAGGCCATTGTTCTCAATTATTTTACAGCTACAGCTTTAGGTTTATATCTAGTAAGCGGAGAGCTAAATGCTGGTGCCATAGAATACTCTCCACTCATAAGAAATGGAGCACTACTTGGTTTTCTATTCATCGGTTTATTCTATTTGATGGCTAAAATTAGTCAAGAAATGGGTGCTGGTATAAGTAGTGTGGCCACCAAACTTTCTCTAGTGATTCCTGCAGTTTTATTCATGGTTATAGACTCTAACGACTCCTTTTCTTGGCTCAAAATTCTAGCCTTAGTCATAGCTATACCGGGAGTTTACTATACCGTTAAGACTAAAGAAAAAGGTGAGTTTTCACTACTTCTACCTCTCCTACTCTTTTTAGGCTCAGGAATGCTCGATTTTGTGCTAGCTTATACTGACCAGACATTTGCCAGAACTAATACCGATAAGATATTACTCACCTTTTTACCATTTACTGTGGCAGGAATTACTGGCCTAGTGACTCTAGCCTTGAGTAAGAATCAAAACCTGAAATTTTCTAGGAATACCATAATTGGCGGAATAATACTTGGCCTAATAAACTTCGGTTCTATCTACTTTTTACTAAAAACATTCGACTCTTTAGATTTAGTTAAAAGTCAGATTATTCCAATTAATAATCTCGGAGTAGTGATTTTAAGCGCGTTAAGCGCCTTTCTTTTACTAAACGAGCGGCTAAGCAAAACAAATAAGATGGGTTTATTATTATCTATTACTGCCATAGGCTTCCTTTTAGTAGATAGCTTCGTCTAATAGATAACGAAGATCAGCTTTTAATAACCTTATTTATCCGTATCTTTATTGATTCAATTTTTACCTAATCACTATTATCACACATGAAGAAGATATTACTCCTTCTAGCCACATCTCTTTTTTCGTTTATCTCATTTTCGCAAGTCTCTGAAGGCGGCACTCCGCTGAGTTGGCAATTCGATAAAATAGACCTCGATGAATTGAGGTTTGAACAAATGCCCTCCTTCGATGAAGAAGCTTTGAGAGCTCAAGATGAAATAAACAATATCAACAAAGATGTGCCCTACAGATTCGGGGAAAACTTTGACGTTAACTTAGGTTTAAAAAACAGCGGAGAATGGTTAGATCTTCCTAACGGAGACCGTTTATGGAATTTAGGTATAGAATCTGAAGGTGCTTATTCAATTAATTTTCTGTTCGAGCGATTTTTTCTTCCAGAAGGAGCTAAATTATTTATCTATAATGAAGATAGATCTTACAAAATAGGGGCGTTTACTTCTGCTAATAATACTGTGGAACAGACATTAGCTACCTATCCGCTTCCTGGAGATAAAATCATTTTAGAATATTACGAACCTGCTTCACAATTTGGACAAGGAAGGTTAAAATTGGGCACGGTAACTCATGCTTATAGAGATTTAGACATCATAGCTAGAGGCATTGGAGATTCTGGTTCGTGTAACAATAATGTAGTGTGCGGTGTTGGAGATGACTGGAGAGATGAAATAAACTCTGTAGCCATGATAGTGGTAGGAAGTAACGGAATATGCACTGGTGCTTTAGTTAACAATACAGCAAATGATGGACACCCATATTTTTTAACTGCAGACCATTGCACTGGTGGTGGTGTTTCAAATTGGGTGTTTCGTTTTAACTGGCAAAGCCCTGATTGTGGAAACGATAATCCGTCTCAAAACTCTATCGACTTTCAAACAGTTTCTGGATCTACCATGCTTGCACAAGGTAATGCTGCAGACTACGCCTTACTAGAAATTAATAACGGAAACCCCATTCCCACTAGCTATAATCCATATTATGCAGGATGGGATGCTTCTGGAGTAAACCCTGCAGAACAAGTTGGTATTCACCATCCTTCTGGAGATTTGAAAAAAATATCTTTCGATACTGACCCAGCTGGAACCGCAAGTTATGGTGGAGCTACTACTTGGAGAGTGTTTGATTGGGAAGATGGAACTACTGAGCCTGGATCTTCTGGTTCTCCACTGTTCGATCAAAACCACAGAATAATAGGCCAACTTTATGGAGGTCAAGCTACATGCTCGAATAATGTAAATGATTATTACGGTAAATTCGATGTTACTTACCCTAACGTATGTCAGTGGTTAGCTCCAGGGTGTAATACCACCGTAGTAGATGGGTATAACCCAGTTACACCTACTTCTGATTTAGACTTGGATATACAGTCTATTTCTGGAGCCTCAGGATTGTACTGCGCTAGCGAAATCACTCCTTCAGTAACTGTTAGAAATGCAGGTGCTCTAACAGTAAACTCATTTACTCTTACTTACTCTATTTCTGGAGGAACGAATTCTACATTTAATTGGACAGGTTCATTAACTTCTGGAAGTACTACTACTATTAATCTATCTGCTATTTCTGGACTTGCTGATGGAAATCAAACATTCGATGCAGCTACATCTCTGCCAAATGGATCTGCAGATCAAAATACATCCAATGATGGCGACTCTAGCAATTTCAGCATAGCTGGCAATAATAGCTTTACAGTAACACTAGACATTCTTACAGATAATTATCCAGAGGAAACGACTTGGGAAATAGTGGATCAAGCTTCTAACCAAGTGATATACTCTGATGGCCCATTATCCGGAGATCAAACAAGTAGCTCACTAGACTTATGCTTAGGCGAAGGATGTTATGAACTCATATTTAACGACTCCTTCGGAGATGGTTTACAATACCAAGGAGTAGTTGGGAACTATACATTAACAGACGGAGACGGAAATGTATTAGCTCAAATGGTATCTGGAGGAAACTTTGGTTCACAGGATATACACCCATTTTGCTTAGTAGCTGGCGACTTAGAAGCTGACTTTACCGCAGATATTACTACTACATGTACTTCTGAAAACGTTCTATTCTCTGACTTAAGCACAGGTTTACCTACATCGTGGAATTGGACATTTGAAGGTGGTTCTCCATCTAGCAGTTCTAGTCAGAACCCTACAGTGAGCTATGCCCAAGACGGTGTATACAATGTATCATTAACTGTCACCAATTCTACAGGACAAGATACTCAAACCTTTACCGATTATATAACTATCTCTAGCACTACTTATTATTTAGATAGTGATTCTGACGGGTATGGAACAGAGGCTATTTCTACTGTCGCCTGCAGTCAGCCATTAGGCTTTGTGACCGTAGCCGGAGATTGTGAGCCTTTAAATGGGAATATTTACCCAGGAGCTCCAGAATTATGCGATGGTATAGATAATAACTGTAATGGAGACATAGATGAAGGCTTTAACCTCATCACATATTATGAAGATGTAGATGATGATGGATATGGAACAGAAAATAGCATTTCAGCTTGTGAACCACTTGGGGATTTTACTGCGTTGCAATCCGGAGATTGCGATGACACCAGAGCTGATGTAAATCCAATAGCACCAGGAACTGGTGAAGACATAGACAACAATTGTGATCAGCAGATCACTGGAGGCGAACTCTCATCTACAGATTGCTTAGCAGATTTTAATCAGGATGGAATAGTAGCTATTGGAGATCTAAATTTTATACTTTCAGATTTTGGCTGTGAAGGAAACGACTGTATAGCAGACTTAAATAATGATGGCTTTACCACTTTTGGGGACATCTCAGTATTCCTTTCACTCTTTGGTACTGACTGCCCTTAATGCCTCATAAAGAAATACCACCCGTTAAAAATAACAAATGAAATATTTTTTAATCGCTAGTTTTCTTCTCTCAAGTTTTTACCTCACAGCTCAAAGGTATTGGTCTGATGTGACTCAGCCTGAAAATATGGCTGAAGCACGAATTTCTCCAGCTAAATTTAGATCTTTAGAAGTCGACTGGAATGAACTGAATTCCATTCTGGAAACAGCTCCTTCGGAAAAAGAAGTATCGGCTAAGGCATCTAACGTTATCATCTCTATTCCTATGCCAGATGGAACTGCCCAAGAATTTAGCATTGTAAGATTCATTATGATGGAATCAGAGCTCGCTGAAAAATATCCATCTATCAAGACCTACGCTGGCCAGGGAGTTTCAGATCCTACGGCTAGGTTATATATGGATAAAACTGAGCATGGCTTCCATGCCATGATTCTAAGTAGGAAAGGCTCTATTTTCATAGATCCCGTTTTTTTAGGAAATAACATCTTTCATATTTCTTACACTAAAGATGACTTCTATGCTACCAATGCCAAAACCTTTAATGAAATAGATGTTCTCACTCCAGAATCAATTGAAGATGATAAAAAAGAAGTAGGAAAAGAAAGAATTAAATCAAAAGCGGAACTCATTAAAGACAGCAGGTTAATCAAATCTATGGCTGCTTCAGGAGCACAATTAAGAACTTACAGACTAGCGGTAGCCACTACAGGAGAGTACACTACCTTTCATGGAGGAACAGTTAGTGCCGGACTCAGCGCCATAGCTACATCTATGCTAAGAGTGAACGGTGTGTATGAAACAGAAGTAGCCATAAGAATGGTTTTGGTAAATGATAACGATGCCATTGTCTATACTAACGGATCTACAGACCCATTCACTAATGGAAATGGTGGAGCTATGCTTAGTCAGAATCAGAGTACTTGTGATAGTGAAATAGGCTCTGCTAATTATGACATAGGCCATGTGTTTTCTACTGGCGGTGGCGGAATTGCATCACTTCAGTCTCCATGTTTTAATGGTTCTAAAGCTAGAGGTGTAACAGGCCAGAACAGCCCGGTTGGAGATCCATTCGATATTGATTATGTCTCTCATGAAATGGGGCACCAGTGGGGAGGAAATCACACTCAAAACAATACATGTAACAGATCAAGTAATGCTGCCTATGAACCTGGAAGTGCATCTACTATAATGGGATATGCTGGTATCTGTTCGGTGAATTTACAGTCAAATTCCGATGCCTATTTTCATAACCACAGCTATAATGAAATTATCAGCTATTCTCAAAACGGATTTGGGAATACATGCGCGGCCATAACTAATACAGGAAATAGCATTCCTAATGTTAATGCAGATAACGGACAGGATGGTTTGACTATTCCTGCCTCTACTCCTTTCGAGTTAGCTGCCACAGGAAATGATGCAGATGGAGACATACTCACATATAACTGGGAGCAGTATGACTTAGGACCTTCTACAGGAAGTACTGCGGCATTTAATAATCCTACCGGAAATCAGCCAATATTCAGAAGCTGGACCGCTACTGAATCACCTACTAGAACATTTCCTAGGATTACAGATTTGGTAAATAATACCACAGCCGTAGGTGAATTACTGCCCACATACACTAGAGGTTTAACTTTTAGGTGTACGGTTAGAGATAACCGTGTAGGCGGTGGTGGAGTAAATGACGACCAAATGTCTATAAATGTATCTGACGTGGCAGGACCTTTTATTGTTCTAGGGCCTAATGGTGGTGAAACTTTTGTAGGAAACTCTACCCAAACCATTACATGGGATGTAGCTAATACAAACATAGCTCCAGTAAACTGTACTAATGTAGACCTCTTCCTTTCACTAGACGGAGGATTAACATATCCATTAGTTCTAGCTTTAAATGTGCCGAATGACGGCTCCCACCCAGTAACTATACCTAATAACCCTAGCTCATTAGCTAGAGTTAAAGTGAAAGGCGCAGATAACGTATTTTTCGACATTTCTAATCAAAACTTCACTATTATCCAAGGAACTAATGGTCCAGGATGTACAAATGAAAGTGCATGCAATTATGATCCTACAGCTACTTCAGATAATGGATCATGTGTTTTCCCAGGCTGCACTAGCCCTAGCGCTTGTAACTATAACGCCTCTGCTGGCTGTGATGATGGCAGCTGCCAAGAAGGAGGATGTACAGAAGAAGCTGCTTGTAACTTTAATCCAAATGCAGAATGCGAAGACAACACCTGTGTCTTTGGGGCAGTTAATGACATTTGCGTAAATGCAATACCACTAGACCTTGGTGTAAATACCATCAATAATACTAACACATGTATCTTAGAAGGATACTCTGTTCCATCCACAGGATGTAACACTACTAATGGCTGGTGTAATCAAAATGGAATCGAGGCAGATGTTTGGTATTCATTCACCACACCTAACGGCCCTACAGAGATTACCTTAGAGACTTCTTTTGATGGTACAGGAACATTAACAGATACTCAAATGGCCGTTTTCAATGGCTGTGGTGGAGCCTTAATAGCTGCTAATGATGATGGTGGAGCAGACCAATGGATGTCTAAACTAGAATTCAGTTGCAACGCATTAACACCTAACACCACATATTATGTACTAATAGATGGGTATTCTGGAGATATAGGCTCCGCTAATCTTACCATGACCTTTAATGGTGCTCCGTGTGGTATTCCAGGATGCACAGACCCTAACGCATGTAACTTTAGCAGTAATGCCACTGCAGATGATGGCTCGTGCGATTATTCATGTGGAGGATGCACAAATGAACTAGCCTGTAATTATGATGAAAATGCCCAGTTCGATGATGAATCTTGTGACTTCTCATGTTACGGCTGTACCGATTCCTCAGCATGTAATTATGCACCTGAATTTACTATAGATGATGGAAGCTGTGTAGCACAAACCATTTGGTATTTAGACAGTGATAGTGATGGATTTGGTAATGATGATATAACTACATTAAGCTGTGAACAACCTCTGGCCTTTGTAGGACAAGGAGGAGACTGTAATGATCTAGATGGTGAGGTTAACCCTAATGCAGAAGAAACTTGTGGAAACGGAGAAGATGATAACTGTAATGGAGAAACGGATGAGAATTTCATTCAGTATTACTTAGATTCAGATTTAGATGGTTTTGGAGATCCATTATTCCCTGTAGAGGCATGTGAAATCTCTTCTGGAATCACACCTAATGATTTAGATTGTGATGATTCTAACGAGGATGTGTACCCAGGCGCACCAGGTACCGCAGAGGGAATAGATAATGACTGTAGTGGAGAACTAGAAGAGGATGAATTGATAGATTGTGCAGGAGATTTTAATAATGATGGAATAGTAGGCATAGGGGATTTAGCCTTTATCCTAGCAGATTTTGGTTGTACTTTAGACTGCATAGCTGACTTAAATAATGACGCACAAGTAAATGCGGCTGATTTATCAGTATTCCTTTCCTTATTTGGAACCTCGTGTGAGTAACCCTAATTAAAAAATGAAACGATTATTACTTTCAGTTGTCTGCGCTTTTATTGCGTTGCAATGTTTTTCACAGCGATCAGATGCTAAAGAATGGAATATGCTCTTATTAGACACTGAAAAGAATTTCAATGAAATAAAAGAAGAGTTCTACAAAGAATGGGAGGGTAAAGAATATGCAAAAGGAAAAGGCTGGAAACAATTTAAACGTTGGGAAGCTTTTTGGGAAAACAGACTGCTCCCAGATGGAAGCTTTCCTAAATTCTCTGCAGCTTTCAAAGCTTACAAGCAATTTCTAAATCAAAACGCTCAACAAAAGAGCATGTCTCCCAGTAATTGGTCTCCTTTAGGTCCATTTGATCATGTTACTACAGAAAGTTGGAGTTCTGGAACTGGGCGAGTAAATGTGGTAGTGCAAGACCCTAATAATTCCTCCATTATATATGTGGGTGCTCCTGCAGGAGGAGTTTGGAAAAGCGTTAACTCTGGAAGTACTTGGACACCACTTAGTGACGATCTAGCGGTAATCGGAATTTCTGGAATAGCTATAGATCCTAATAATTCAAATAATATATATGTTACCACAGGAGATAGCGATGGAGGAAACACCTACAGTATAGGAGTTTGGAAATCTACTGATGCTGGTTCTACTTGGAGTCAAGCGGGAGCCGATTTCGGACAGGGTAATAAAATTTTAATTGACCCTACCACCACTTCCACCCTCTGGGTGGCTTCTAATAGCGGTCTGTACAAGTCTACTAATTCGGGTACTTCTTGGACAGAGATGCTGAGTGGAAATATTAGAGACATTGCACTAAAGCCTAATTCTCCCCAAACCGTATACGCTACTACTTCTGATAAATGCTTCTATACTACTAACGGTGGAGCTACATTTACAGAATCTACTGGACTGCCTGGTGGAACTAATAGAATAGCAGTCACTACCTCCGCAGCTGCTCCTAATACCGTCTACATTTTAGCGGCAGATGGAAGCTGGGGCTACCAAGGAGTTTATAGGTCCTTGAACTCGGGAGAGTCCTTTCAAGCCAGAAATACCACCACTGATATTTTTGACGGATCTACGCAGGCCTGGTATGACATGGCTATTACTGTGTCTGACACTAACCCGAACACCCTAATAGCTGGAGTGCTCAATTTATGGAAAAGTACGAATGGTGGAACTACGTGGTCTCCAGTAAATAGCTGGAGTAATCCTTCTGGCGCAGCATATACCCATGCAGATATTCATTACTTAGAATACTTCGGTGGAAACCTTTACTGCGGAAGCGATGGTGGAATTTATAAAAGCACTAATAATGCTTCTACATTTAACGATCTTTCATCTGGTTTACAAATAGGACAGTTTTATACCATAGCAGGTTCTGAAAATGATGCTTCAGTCATAGCAGGAGGTCTTCAAGATAATGGTGGTTATGCTTACACGAATGGCTCTTGGAAATGCTATTACGGTGCAGATGGAATGGGATCTGCAGTTAATCCTAACAGTTCAAACCAAATCTGGGGCATGATCCAAAATGGAAGCCTGTATTATACATCTAATGGTGGATTTAATCTCTCTGGAGTAGGTTCTCCAGAAGGAGGAAGATGGATTACTCCTATGTGCTATGACGAAACCAATACTAGGATCTTAGCCGGATATAATGACTTATATGAATACGAAATTGGTAATGGATGGAATCAAATTTCAACACATGATTTTGACGAATTACTGAGTATTGTAGAACAAGCACCGTCAAATGCGAATGTCATTTATGCATCCACAGGAAGCCAATTGGCTAAAACTACTAATGGTGGTGTAAGTTTCACCAATCTAAGTTTGCCTTTTTCTGGTTCCATTACAGCATTAGATATAAATGCCACTAACCCTAATGAAATCTGGATTACCAGAAGCGGCTGGAATGCCGGATCTAAGGTCTACCATAGTGTAAATGGCGGATCATCTTGGACTAACATAACCTTAAATCTTCCTAACCTGCCGTCTAACGTATTAAAGTACAATGAGTCTAATGGTGGACTCTATTTAGGAATGGACATAGGAGTGTATTTCTATAGCCCTGTGCTGGGCACATGGGTGCCATTTAATGAAGACCTTCCTAATGTAATCGTTACCGACTTAGAAATAAATGAAGCAAATGGAATAATAAGATCAGGAACCTATGGCAGAGGCGTGTGGCAAGCTAACTTATATAATGTGAATCAGGTAGACTTAGACGCTATGATGGTAAGCATTAATTCTCCAGTAGAAACATATTGCAACGCAGAAACAGTAGCCAACATTACTATAAGAAACATAGGAACCGTAAGCATTACATCGCTCACTGCAGAATATGGTGCTGCTGGAGCTACTCCCCTATCCTATTCATGGACAGGTGCACTAGCTCCAGGAACTAATGTGGATATTACACTTCCTAGTTACATGAGTGAAGGTGGTGAGAACACTTTTGAAGTCATTCTATTAAACCCTAACGGAGAACCTGACCAAAATCAAGAAAACAATTCCGCTTCAAGTAATTACAGCACCATTCAGAATGGCAGTGCCGCCAGTTTTAATCTGCTCACAGACTGTTATTCGAACGAAACTAGCTGGAGTTTGGTAGATGGATTAGGAAACACCATAGATGGCGCATCCCAGGGGAGCTTAACCGATGACACCTTTTATGAAAATGAGTTCTGCTTGTCACAAGGTTGTTATTCTGTGGTTTTAAATGATAGTTATGGAGATGGGCTTACGAGTTCAGCCTGTTCTGATGGGTCTTTTAATGTAACTGACGGAAATGGAACACAAGTAGTAGGTATGGGAAATCCAAACTTTGGAGGCAGCATTACTTTAGACTTCTGCCTAGGGGCTATTGTAGATGGATGCATAGATCCTAATGCATGCAATTTCAGTGAGGAAGCTACAGTAAATGATAATTCTTGTGATTACTCCTGCACTGGATGCATAGACCCTATAGCATGTAATTATGATGAAAATGCCACTATTTCAGACAGCAGCTGTGATTACGAATGTGTGGGATGCATGGATTCTACTGCTTGTAATTATGACGACACGGCTACTAATCCAGATAATTCCTGTGATTTTTCATGCTATGGCTGCACAGATGTAAATGCTTGTAATTACGATTCTGAACATACCATAGATGATGGTAGTTGCACTGAGCCTTCCATGTGGTATTTAGATAGTGATAGCGATGGATTTGGAAATGATAATTTTACCACCATGTCTTGTTCTCAACCATTAGCTTTCGTTCAGGAAGGTGGAGACTGTGATGATCTAAATAACACCAAATATCCTGGAGCTCAAGCCACGGGACAAGACATAGACAATAACTGCGATGGTGAAATTGCTGGAGATGAACTATCCACCTGTCAAGGAGATTTTAATAATGATGGCTTAATAGGCATAGGTGATTTGGCTTACTTTCTAAGCGACTTTGGCTGTGAACTGAATTGTTTAGCAGATTTTAATGAAGATGGTATAGTAGGTGCAGGAGATTTATCTGGATTCCTATCTCTATTTGGAGTTTTATGTGACTAAGATTACAAGAAGTTAGCATTTGTGATTATCATTTTTAGTGGTAATAGCGTTGCAATAATCTGGTGTAATATATATTTGAATTACGCATAACCTTGTGCAAGCGTATGACGTAACTAGCAGTAGAACCTAAATAAAATGAAAAAACAATTATTCGTATTCTTTGCGCTGATTAGCGTGATTGCTAATTCCTATGCACAACAGTCTGTAGGAGGAACTCCAGTTTCATTCATGCTAAATGATGCTTCTCCTGAAATTCCTGGAGTGGAATTTCCACCGTTAGATTATCAACTTATCCTTCAGGAAGATGAAGAAAGAGAAGAATCGGGAGAGTTAGACTTATTTTCAAGACTATTAGAATCAGACATTACCTTAGAAAACTCTGGGCTATGGGAAGAACTAGAGAATGGTGACAGAATATGGAGAATGCAAGTCACTGCTAGAGAAGCTCAAGCCATAAACTTTCTATATAATGACTTCCATATTGGAAATAACTCTGTATTATATATTTATTCAGCAGATGGCACTATGGTTTTAGGTGGGTTTACTGCTGCTAATAATAAGGATACAAATCTATTTGCCACTGGGAATGTAATGGGCGAATCTGTGATTATAGAGCTGTTTGAGCCCGCAGAAGATCTCAATCAAAATTCTATTTCTATAAATCAAATAGGATATGTGTATAGAAATGCTTTTGCAGAGATCCAAGGAGAGTTAAGAGGTTCTGATCCATGCCAAGTAGATATTTTCTGTTCAGAAGGAAATGAATGGGCAGATCAAGAAAAAGGTGTGATAAGAATACTACTCACCAGTAGTCAAGGTCAAGGATGGTGTTCTGGATCACTGGTAAATAACACTTCTTTAGACTGTGCACCGTTAATACTAACAGCATGGCACTGTGGAGAAAACTCCTCTCCTGCTCAATATGGCCAGTACATTTATTATTTCAATTATCAGGCAAGTTCCTGTGGAGCTAATAATCCGGCAGGCACACAGTCTGTAACAGGTAGTACTAGACTGGCTTACAGTAATGATGGAGGTGGTAATAGTGGATCAGATTTTCTGCTCACAGAGATTAATGGTGATCTTCCTTCTGCTGTTACTCCATACTTTAATGGATGGAGTGCAGTAAATACTACTAGCGGAGATGGTGTAAGTATCCACCACCCAGCTGGAGATTACAAGAAAATAAGTACATACACTAATAACCTAAATAATTCTACTTGGGGTGGAACCCCTAGTACTCACTGGAGAGTGAATTGGACGGCCACAGCTAATGGACATGGAGTTACCGAAGGAGGCTCTTCCGGATCTCCAATATTTAATTCAGATGGATTAATAATGGGACAACTTACTGGGGGCAGCTCGTTTTGTACTTCTCCTAATAGTCCTGATTTTTATGGGAAAATGTCTTATAACTGGACTTCTAATGGAAATCAAAATTTCGAACAACTAAAGAATTTTTTAGACCCTACTAATACTGGCTTACTCACCTTAGAAGGTTCATTTGATCCTTGTGCAGATCCTATTATTACTGGATGTACAGATGAAGAAGCCATTAATTATGATCCTCTAGCAGAAGCAGATGATGGCTCATGCCAGTACCCCTGTGAAGGTGGTATTGTAAATGTAGATCTTATGCTAGACTGCTACGGTTCTGAAACCGGGTGGAGCATAACCGATCTGAATGATAATGTCATCATAGAAGTGGCCCAAGGTACTTATGACGGTTCCGAAGGAGATCCTTTGGCCGGAGGAAGCACTGTTCAACAGCAGGTTTGCGTTACTCCTGGGTGCTACATATTCACTATCACAGATGAGTTTGGAGATGGAATGGCGGGTGCTCAATGGAATGGATGCGATGTAAACGGAGACCTTACCGTAACTGATGGATTAGGTGAAGAACTTATTATTCTACTAGATCCTGATTTTGGATCTGAAGCGAGTGCTGAATTCTGTGTAGAAGAACTAGATTTAGATAACGATGGATTCTTAGTTTCTGAGGGAGACTGTGACGAAAGCAATGCTGATATTAATCCCGGTATGGATGAGGTATGTGATGGCATAGATAACAACTGTGATGGAAATATAGATGAAGGATTCACCCAGATAGAATTCTGGATGGATGCCGATAATGATAACTTTGGAGATGCTAATATTTCTGTCATGAGCTGCTTTCTGCCAGATGGTTATGCCTCTAACCCAGACGACTGCGATGACACAAATGCCAATATTAACCCTGCGGCTACTGAACAGTGTGATGGCATAGATAATAATTGCAACGCGGAAACTGATGAAGGCTATGCCACCGCAGTATATTACTTAGATAGTGATGGTGATGGTTATGGAAATAATAATGCTTCTGTAATTAGCTGTTTCCAACCAGATAATTATGTAACTAATGGAGATGACTGTAATGATGTTAATGGAAATATAAATCCTGGCGCTTCAGAGGTCTGTAACGGTGCAGATGATGACTGTTCAGGAACCATAGACGATAATTTAACAGTCCAAATCTATTATGAAGATGATGACAATGATGGTTTTGGTAATGCTGATGTAAGTGTAGAAGACTGCCAACAACCTAATGGCTTTGTGTTAAATAACCTAGACTGTGATGATTCAGATAACAACATTAATCCTGACGGGACAGAAATTCTAGATGATGGCATAGACCAAGACTGTAATGGTGAAGATCTAGTTACCGGAATTTCTGAAGAATCTTTCGATGCCTTAGAGTTCTTTCCTAATCCTGCCAGTTCTTCTCTTATTATAAAAAATGCTCCTATTGGAAGTGTATTAAAACTAATAGATGCTAGAGGAAGAACGATTAAAGAATTAATAATTCAGGGGGTATCTGAAACACAAGTAGACGTTTCCAGAATAGACAGAGGTACATATATAATGCATTTAATGAATAAGGATTCTGTAAAAACTAACAGAATTATCTTACAGTAGAATCTTAAAAACGCAGACTGGAGTACCGAAACTCTTAGGCAGCTAGATCCGTAAGTTAGAATCTTAATTCTACTCATGAAGTATTTTTCTGTCACTCTAGTCTGCGTTTTTTTACAGCATTATTTCATAGCCCAAAACTCTTATTACGAACTAGTTATCACTTCCTCTAATATACATTTAACCCAAAGCACGACTCACACTTTTAGTCAAGCCCCTGACTTAGGTGGAATAGAAAAACTGAGTCATATAAAAATGATGGTTTACCCAAATCCTGCCAATAATAGACTCGTTATAGATTCTAACTCGGAACACATAAATTTTTCTGTAAAACTTGTAGACAGGTATGGAACTATTCTCATAACTGCATTTTCACAGCAGGGTATATGTAAGGTGAATACGGCTAGCACTCCTGAAGGCCTTTACTTTATTAAAGTGGAGGGAGATAAAAAACAGTTAAAGAAGGCTCTGGTTATTGACCACCGCTAAAAGAATTCAACTTAAAGTAATCTAACCCCACCATGAGCTTCATAAATACTGGCTCATACTGACACCTTACTAGCTTCCCGTTTCTCCTGGTGCCGTACATAATATCCTGATTATATGGTAGGTAGTTTCCATTAAAATCTGTGTATCGGTCGTTACCAGGTAGGTAGAATAAATCCATTGCGTTTACCGTTCCATCTGGTTCAGTTACTTCTAAGTTCCAGTCAGGTGTGCGTTGCAATACACTATCTATCTGATTCTGCTCCAGGTGAGTATCGTAGGTTTCTAGGTGAATTTTTTTATATCTAATAAGGTAATCTTGTGTAATAAGCGTGTCCATTTTAGACACCTTCTCTCCTGTAATGGGATTAAAAATATCAGTTACCCTTTCTCCATCCCATTTTATAGTAAATGCTTGGTCTGGATTAGAAGTTTCCTTTACTGTAATTTCTTTAAAGTCTAGATCAGAATAGTTAAATACTCCTGAGTACCGCCAGTCGTTTTCCATGGTGAAGAACCTAGCCGTAAGGTAACCTCCGAATAAAGGCATATCTACGATAAATGGATCTGGGCTGATTCCTTCTCCTGGAATTTCTAATATGAAGAAATCTCCATGGTGGTCCTGAGTATTTCCTGCACTAATCCAGATTTTTTCTGGCACATCCGGATCATCTGTGTATATTTCTATTTTCTTTCCAGTTCCTGCAGCATTAGCTATTACCGTTTTTTTCATATTAGTAGGCACAGTTCCTCTAACCGTAATGTCATTAAACGCCTTTAATAATAGATCTACTGCATGTCCTTTAGCTCTATATTTTTCGTTAATCATCCAATGGCCCGTAGACTCATCTTTAGTCAGTAACGCTGTCCCTGTCACTTTATCGGCTATAAATATTTTAGTAACCGCTGAGGTGTCATCTATGGTAAAGTTAGACATAGGGTTAGCCGCCAGAGTACTTTTCTTATCTTGAGTGGCTAGATAATAAGCTACTCCAGAAAGAACTAGTAACACGAGTAATAGAATTAAATTTTTCTTCATGTGGTAGCTTTTCTAAATTTATTCTTTCGGTAGACAAACATTGCAACGCCAAACAACATGACAATTACTATAGGAAGACCTACATTCATGAACTTGATTAAAGTCTTATTATTCTCCACTGCCGCTTTACTCAGCAGTCTACTTTTAAATGTTCTAGTTCTTAGCGAAATCACAGCTTTATCATTCAGTAGATAATTCATAGCATTCATTATGAACTCAGTATTATCATAGGCTATGCTATTCTGAATAGGATCATAGCCTAACGGGTAAGGCCTATATGCTCCTTCGGCAGGATATAAGTCATTTCTAATCATATCTCCATCAGAAACTATAAGCATGCTATTAGGCATACTCATTTCTTTATATGCTATATCTGGATTATTTATTATGGTATCTGCTACACCTCTATTCTTAAACGTAGAAGTAAACTCTCCTTCTAAGAGCACTGCCACTGGGCTGTATGGATCTAACGTGGCCTTGTTCTCAAAGTATTCAAACCCAAACTGCGCTACGTTAATATTCACTCTTACCGGAGATTTAAGCCTTCTGCTAATGGCACTACTCGTAAGTAGGACTGTTTTTTCAATATCATTTTCTATAGTGTCTATGCTACTTACGAACTCAGACATTACATTATTTAAGTTCTTATTTATAGGATGATAAGGCTTGAGCACTGAATCTATAAACAGCCTAGGACTATAAAACCATGGCACTAGCATTTTCTGGCGTTTATCTCCCATAGGGCCAGCATCTACTTCTATAGGCAGGCAGTTATAATCTATAATAAGATCATTATTTATTCTGGCTCCATAATCAAAGAGCATGTTATCCAAGCCTAAATTCTGAGGTACAGACATGGCCTGTTCTCCATTTATAAGACTATCTAAATCGGCTGCCATAGGATCTATAAACCACAACATCTTTCCGCCATTCATAATAAACTGATCTATGATGAATTGATCTCTCTTAGAAAAAGACTTAGTAGGCTTAGCTACAATAGCTGCATCATAAAGCAAGTTCCTATTGGTCATGCCCGGAATTTTCTCCGTGAGCGCATTAATATATTCATCTAGTGATACTCTCTCTAGATCATAAAACTCATTGAGCGAATTAGAAATAGAGGCTAACTGCACATCCATAAGTTCACCATGCCCTTCTAAAACTGCTATTCTAGGGCGCTCTCTGCGCATATATTGTGTGACTTTAGAAATGAGTTCATACTCCAGGTTAGTAATGCTGGCATTAATCATATCCTGACTCTCACCTGCTTTAGTGCCTGCCTTAAGAAAGTTTATGGGGTAATCTTTCCCGTTATAATTCATTAATGCTCCAGGGAAAATGGTAAGATCCTGTTTCACTCCATTTTTTCTAAAAGAGAGATTGGTGTATTTCACTCCATTATCATATAATTTCTCCCAAAACCTCTTGTTCTCATTAATATCCTCAACCTGGTAAGGATTAATAAACTCATAGTCAACCATGTCATCAGAAAAATCTCTGAACTCATCTAGCTTTTCCTCTATGGCTGCTTCTAGTCGTTTATACTCTGCAGGGATTTCTCCTGTGAGATAAACTTTAAAGAAAATAGTCTCATCTAAGTTTTCTAGAACCTCTATAGTTTGTGCAGTGAGCGAATGTCTTTTCTCTTCTGTAACGTCTAACTTAAAAAACTTAAACGAGAGCACCACACCCAGCACCACGGCTATGGCTATGCTTAACACCAGCTTTAATATATCATTAGACTTCTTTACCATCTTCTGCTTTTTAAAACGGTTATAGTGCTCAGCACGAATATGCTCACTAAGACTAAGAAATAAACTACATCTCTACTATCTATGAGGCCTCTGCTTAATGACTTATAATGATCATTAATTCCTATGCCTATCACCAGACTTTCTAGCGCACCTAACTGCGAGAAATCACTGATGCTTTCCCATCCTATAAACATGAAAAAGCATAACACTACGGCCAGTAAGAAGGATACGATTTGATTTTCTGATAATGCACTACTAAACACTCCCATGCTCACATATGCCGCGGCTAA
The DNA here is from genome assembly GCA_045104985.1 of Flavobacteriales bacterium. Taxonomy (GTDB): domain Bacteria; phylum Bacteroidota; class Bacteroidia; order Flavobacteriales_D; family Sanyastnellaceae; genus ASP10-05a. Next base: position 33,863 of record JBGCDA010000071.1, read on the forward strand.
AAACACTAAACCTATGTAGCTACCCATAGTGCCTCCACGGTCTATATTACCCACCGTTTCCCCTATGTAGTAGACTGATATATAGTAAACTAAAGTAGGTGCTAATGCTACTATAACTAGGCTTAAGCCTGCCAAAAACTTAGCCATAACGATCTGAAAATCAGTGATAGGCCTAGTAACCAAGAGCTCTAATGTTCTAGTTCGTTTCTCTTCTGCCAGCATTCGCATAGTTATAGCTGGTATGAGAAACATGAATACCCATGGGGCTATGGAGAACAAGCCATCTAATGTGGCATATCCTGAATCTAGCACATTCATATCTCCAGGAAAAATCCAGATAAAAAGACCATTAAGCAGCAGAAAAACTATGATAACCACATAGCCTATCAGTGAATTTAAAAAACTGCTTACTTCTTTTCTATAAAGTGCCCACATCTATTTTTTCGGTGTTTACGCGTTGCAATATTAACCCTACTCTATTTCTATTTCATATAATTTCTGCATAAAAAAAATGTGAAATACTCATGTCAATGCTACTTCCCTATTTAAACTCCAAGCCTCAGGTTTAGCAGAAAACAAGACCTTAGTAGCCGCCCAGGTTTCTTTAAACAATTCTGAATGTCTGTAGTTATCTAAATCATTCTGGCTATACCAGTAGCTGTAAGTAAAGTAAATATGCTCCTGCTCTACATCTTTTAGCAGTTCTAAATGACTGCATCCGCTGAAAGCTCTTATGTGTTCTTTTTTAGAGTGAAAGACACTTAAAAAATCAGACACGTGGTCTAGCTCAAAGGTCATTTTTACTATTCTTATAATCATTCGAATTCTATTCTTACCGTATCATTAATCCTTAACCCTAATAAACTATGGGCACCGCCACCCATTCTAGGAGCACCTTTACTAATGGCTATTTCTAAAAACCCAGAACCCCCGAAAATGGCTAAGGCTCTACCCGGAGCCACATCTGCATAGCTTGTAGTTATCTTTCTAATCACTTCCTGACTTCTCACGAGATTTATAGAAAATGGCCTTCCCTTTCCGATGTCTCTATAGGTCTGCTTAGTAATATTGGTTATTACATTTTCATACCCATCTACATAGATGACTTGTCCTCTTATTACATCTTTATCTAAAAGTGGTAGGTACTGCTCCGCATGAAGAAGTTCTTCTTTTCTTTTACCAATAACTTCTGGAGTTCCCCCTCTGGCCAAATGACAGGCGGCTGTAACAAACTTATTTCTAAGAGGAAAGGTTTCAGAATCAAATTCGAGTGGCACCTTCAATGAAAAAATATCAGGGTTTTCTTTTCCAGCTAAAATTGAAAACAAGCCATTATCTGCTCCTATGAAGTAGTGGTTATTCATTCTAAGCACCACATGATCATGTGCTTCTGTCTGCACATCATTTATAGAAACCACATGAATACTCCCTTCTGGAAAATGAGTATAACAATTTTTTAGGATAAAAGCGCCCTCATAAATATCGAACGGCCTAACCTCATGAGATATGTCTACAATCTGACAAGTAGGTGCACCTTTTAACATGGCTCCTTTAACTGAAGCCAGATAATGGTCATGCTTTCCTAAGTCTGAAATGAGGGTAATTACGGCCATTAAACTGACTTGTTAATTAAGCATTCAAAAATAGCTGATGTACAGTGCTAAAGTCAGCTAAAACTTAGCTTATTTTGCACAATAATCTCTTAACAAGAATAATAAGAATTGCACGAATTAGAAATAGACATTACGTTAGCCGAACCTACTGTTTTACTTGGTGTTAGGAACTCTAACTTGAAACTCATACGGCTTACTTTTCCCAAGATAAAACTGGTAGCCAGGGGCTCATCAATCAAGGCTTTCGGTGAGCAAAAAGACCTAGATCTCTTCCAAACTAAAATGGAAGAGCTTATAGCTCATGTAGAAAAATACAACCAGCTATCAGAAAACGATATAGAGCGTGTGTTAGGCGCTGCTCCCAGAGGAGAAAACACTAGCAGCAGAAGCCCTAAAGATGATGACGGAGTGCTGGTGTATGGAAATAACGGTATTCGTGTAAAAGCCAGAACCGCCAATCAGCGGCTTATGGTAACTGAATCTGTTAAGAATGATATGCTCTTTGCCATAGGGCCTGCAGGAACTGGAAAAACTTATACCGCAGTGGCACTAGCGGTTAGAGCACTTAAAAAAAAAGAAGTAAGAAGAATAGTGCTTACTAGACCTGCAGTAGAAGCAGGAGAAAACTTAGGTTTTTTACCTGGCGACATGAAGGAAAAACTAGACCCTTACATGATGCCACTTTATGATGGGCTAAGAGATATGATTCATCATGAACGACTTGCCGAATACTTAGAAAACGGCACTATAGAAATAGCTCCTTTAGCTTTTATGAGAGGGAGAACATTAGACAATGCTTTCGTTATTTTAGATGAGGCACAAAACACTACTGTGCAGCAGATGAAGATGTTTCTAACCAGAATGGGGAAACATGCTAAGTTCATAATTACTGGAGATGCCTCTCAGGTAGACCTTCCTAGAAGTCAAAAATCTGGACTGGTAGAGTGTATCCACATTTTATCTAATGTAGATGGAATATCTATGGTTAGACTAAACACTACAGATGTAGTGAGACACCCACTTGTGAAGAAAATAATTAAGGCATTTGAGACTGATTAAACTCATAGCTATTGTGGTTTTGTTTTCGCATTGCAACGCAGAAACTCCAGAATTATTAGTGGGTAAATGGCGTGTAGATGAATTCGCGCATTCCATTAAAGATTTTAACTCAGCTGAAAAAAAGGAACTGGAAAAAAGAGCTAAGAGCACCACCTATGACTTTAAATCAGATTTCAGCATTAGGGTAACATCTGGGTTTAGCAAATCGTCTAAATTGGGCACCTGGTACTGGGATCCATACCGAGAGAAACTGGTGGTGAATAACAATACGATTTTAGAAGAAAATGTAGACACCATATTCATAGAAGAGATTTCGAGGTCGGAAATGATTTGGAGACAAACATTTGATAAACAAGATACTTCATACATTTATTTAAAGAAAGTAGAGTAATGGGAATAAAGGGTACCGATTATAATTTTACGGGTCAGCAGCGTGTTTACAAAGGAAAAGTAAGAGATGTTTACTTTTTAGAAAACGATATTTTAGTAATGGTGGCCACTGACAGAATTTCGGCATTCGACCACATTTTGCCAGAAGCCATTCCGTTTAAAGGACAAGTGCTAAATCAGGTGGCTACTAAGTTCCTAAAAGCTACTGAAGACATAGTGCCTAACTGGCTTATAAGCACCCCAGACCCTAATGTGGCTGTGGGTTATGTATGCGAACCTATTATGCTAGAAATGGTAGTTAGAGGATATTTAACCGGCCATGCCTGGAGGTTATATAAAAGTGGGGAGCGCACCATATGTGGAGTGACCATGCCAGAAGGCATGAAAGAACACGATAAATTTCCAGAACCGATAGTTACACCCGCTACTAAAGCAGAAGAAGGCCATGACGAAGACATTTCCAGAGAAGAGATCATAGCACAAGGAATTTTAGAGGCTAGGGTTTTCGATTCTTTAGCGGCATGTTCTAAAGCACTCTTTGCTAGAGGTACTGAAATAGCTGCCGAAAAAGGTCTTATTCTGGTAGATACCAAATATGAGTTTGGTTTAAGAAATGGAAGAATAACACTGATGGATGAAATTCACACTCCAGATTCTAGCCGTTACTTCTACGCAGATGGCTATACGGAACGCCAAGCCGCAGATGAGCCTCAGAAACAACTGAGTAAAGAATTTGTAAGAGAATGGCTTATGGAAAAAGGCTTCATGGGTAAAGATGGCGACCAAATGCCTTCTATGCCAGAAGACTTTGTGAATTTAGTAACCAGCAGATACATTGAACTTTACGAGGTAATTACGGGAGAATCTTTTGAGCATTCAGATCAAGAAAACATAGCAGATCGTATCTTTAAAAATGTAGAGGCTTATTTGGAGAACAACTAGGTTGGTTATAGACCATAGATTTAGAATATTGTCTTAGGCAATTAAAGAGCTTTTCTCTGCCACTGTTTTGATAACAATATCAGCAGAAAAAAATCACCTGGTTTTTTTAGTTTCAAAAAGAATTGAGCACTAGACTTTCAGCTTGTTATCAACCCCTATCTTTTCCGTTCCTGCCTAAAAAAGAAATTGAATAATAGAATTAGAGTTAAGAAGGATCGAATTTTGAAAAACGGATGGTATAACTTAGGAATTATACAGAAAGCAATTTCGGGTGGAGATTGACTATTAGAAATATAGATTCATCAGGCTATGAAACACATAAAAAGAGAATCTACTTCCCTATGTTTTACTCTCACCGAATCCTTACATTTACACCTTCAAAATCAGATTAAATGGGCGCGTCTGAAATAGCTATAATTTTCCTCATATACCTCCTGCTCTTTGGGGCCAAGGGTATTCCTAGCTTGGCTAAAACCATGGGAAAGGCGGTGTACCAGTTTAGGGAGGCTAGAAATGATATTCAGAGAGAAATAATGGATAGCGCTAAGGAAATTACCAGCAGTGCTAAAGAAGTCAGAAAGGAAGTAGAAAACGCAGCTAAACTGGCAGAAAGCCAGGCTAAAAAAGCACAAGAAACTCTTAATCAAACTGCTAAAGAGGTTACTGGAACTAAAGACAAAAACACCACTAAAATGGCAGAAGAGAATAAGTCTGCAGCACCTATCAATCCTCTGACCCCGCCAGATTCTATTTCATCTACTGGTATGCCACCAGCAGATAAGGGCACTCCTCCAGAAACTAACACCTAAACCCTAAATCAATTTGGATTACTTATTACTCATTATAGGATTGGCAGTACTCGTGTTTGGAGGAGATCTTTTGGTTAAAGGAGCTTCTGGAATAGCACTAAAACTGAACATGGAACCTATGGTGGTGGGCCTCACCGTGGTTTCTTTAGGAACCAGTGCTCCAGAACTTATAGTTAGTATAAATTCCGCTTTAGCAGGTAATCCAGATATAGCTATGGGTAATGTAGTAGGTTCTAACATAGCTAACCTAGGCTTAGTCTTAGCCATAACTGCACTGGTATTTCCTATAGCTGTAAATAGAAAAGTTCTAAATACAGACTGGCCTGTAATGGTAGGCTTCACGGCTGTTGTGTTCATTTTTGGATTAGATAATCAGTTGGTGAGATGGGAAGGACTTGTACTTATTCTGGGACTGGTGGTTTACATCTACATGCTATTGCAACGCGGAAAAACACACCCAGATGCTGACGAAGAAGACATAGATATAGACACTGACTTAGAGCGGGAATCTTTAGCTAAGCTTATCTTATTTTTAGTGGGTGGAGTGGCCGCACTTTACCTGGGTTCAGAGTGGTTCTTAGGTGGCGCTATTAACTTAGGAGAAAGCTATGGCTTAAGCCAGTCTGTTATAGGTGTTACCATAGTAGCCTTCGGGACTAGCGCTCCAGAACTGGCAGCCAGCGTAATAGCCGCGTATAGAAAACAAACAGATATAGCCCTGGGGAATTTAGTAGGGTCTAACATTTTTAATATAGGTGCAGTGCTCGGAGCCACATCAGTGGTTTCTCCGCTTACTATAGACCCTAAAATTATGTCTAATGACATTTACTGGATGATAGCAGTGGCAGTGATTTTATTTCCGCTTATGGTCTTCAGAAAAAAACTTAGCCTACTGAGTGGCGCCATACTCTTCTTAATTTACGTCACATATATCTACCTTCAGTTATAAGTGAATATGTACGGTCATTATCAGAATAAAACCATAGTAATTACAGGTGCAAGCTCAGGAATTGGTAAGGCGCTAGTAATGGAACTGGCTAGTATTGAATGTACTTTATTTATAGGTGCTCGCTCTGTAGATAAGTTAGAACTGCTAAAGCAGGAACTGACTGGCCAACCAGCTGAGGTTATTCCATTCCATATGGATCTAAGTGAAGGAGCTTCTCTAGAGAAGGCCGTGTTAGAGTTACAACGCCACACCAAACACATAGACGTTTTAATAAACAACGCTGGGATTTCTCAGAGAGGTTATGCCGCAGAAACGGAGTTTGAAGTGGTAGAGCGCATAATGAATACGAACTATCGAGGAACGGTTTTATTTACTTCGCGTTGCAATGGATTACTTAACCAAGCTGCCGATCCGCAAATCATCGTGAATATTTCCGTAGTAGGAGAATATGGGTTCCCCTTAAGGTCTGCCTATGCCGCTTCTAAACATGCGTTAAAAGGATACTTTCAGTCTTACCAACTGGAACCTAATGCACATAAAATCTCTCTGGTATTTGCAGGAGGAGTGCAAACCAACATATCTAAAAATGCATTAAATGCCAAAGGCGAGCCTAACAATAAGGCCGAAACTAGAATAGATAAAGGAGTTACCGCAGAGGAGACCGCCAGCAGGATTCTGAAAGGCTCAGCTAAGTATAAAAAGAATATCTTTATCGGCTGGAGAGAGGTACTGCTGCTCTACATTAGCAGATACTCTCCCATGCTTTACAGGAAAATAGCGCGTAACGTAAATGCAGAATAATTTATGGATAAAAAGGTAATAAACGGAATTCAGCAGATAGGTATCGGAACTAAAGATGTTCAGTCTACTTTTAAATGGTATAAAGATCATTTAGGGTTCGACATTCGTGTGTTTGAAGATGAAGCCACTGCTAACTTAATGTTACCCTACACTGCTGGGAAACCCAGAACCAGGCATGCCATATTGGCCATGAACCTGAGAGGAGGTGGCGGAATGGAAATATGGCAGTACAAAGGCAGAACTCCTGAAGCTGCTAAGTTTGATATTCGGCTAGGAGACTTCGGAGTGAACGTGATGAAAGTGCGCTCTAAACACATAAAAGAGAGTTATAACACTATAGAAAAGTCAGGAGCTAAACTCCTTTCTAAAATAGAACAGACCCCAGCTGGAGCAGCTCACTTTTACTTCTTAGATCCAGAACACAATGTGGTAGAAATAATAGAAGACAATTACGAGTTTTCTGATGAAAATTCATCCTTTGGTGGAGTGTTAGGTGTCACTGTAGGAGTGTCTGATATAGAAGCTTCTAAGAAATTCTATGCCGGTATTTTAGGTTATGATCAAGTGGTATACGAAGAAGATGGAACTTTCCAAGATTTAAAAGGATTACCTTCTGGAGATAAAGCATATAAACGCGTTCTGCTCAGGCATTCTGCTACGCGGAAATCTGGAGGGTTCAGCAAGCTTTTAGGGCCTACAGAAATAGAATTAGTTCAGGCATTAGATAGACCCCAGCGTAAAATTTACGAAGGCCGTTTATGGGGTGACCTTGGGTACATCCACTTGTGTTTTGATGTGAATGGCATGGCACTGCTAAGAGAAGAATGCAAGGCCGCTGGAAGCCCATTTACAGTAGATTCAAGCAATAGCTTTGACATGGGAGATGCAGCAGGACATTTTTCATACATAGAAGATCCTGATGGCACTCTTATAGAGTTTGTAGAAACTCATAAAGTTCCAATCTTTAAAAAATTAGGTCTATTTATTAACCTAAAGAAAAGAAACCCTCATAAACCACTGCCTAACTGGATGGTGAAAAGCATGAAAATGAATCGGGTGAAATAAGCTCTAAACAAATCATTAATGTTCTCTTTT
>JBGCDA010000072.1:0-39758 GCA_045104985.1 Flavobacteriales bacterium
GCTTCAGAAACGTTCTAATCCATGCATTATTCCGATATTTGAAACATGTCAAGTGACTTCGTAGTATCGGCTAGAAAATATAGACCAGACTCGTGGGAGAAGGTAGTGGGTCAGGAGAGTATAACCTCTACCCTGAAGAATTCCATAGCTTCAAATAAGTTAGGTCAAGCCTACTTATTCTGTGGGCCTAGAGGTGTTGGTAAAACTACTTGTGCTAGAATATTCGCTCATAAAATTAATGAGGCGGATGGAGTAAATCCGGAAGATTTATCGTTCAATATTTTTGAGCTAGATGCCGCATCTAATAATTCTGTAGACGATATTAGAGAACTCACCTCACAGGTGAGAATACCACCTCAGGTAGGCAGCTATAATGTGTATGTGATAGATGAAGTGCATATGTTATCTCAGGCTGCATTTAATGCTTTTCTTAAAACATTAGAAGAACCTCCTGCACACGCAGTGTTCATTTTAGCCACCACTGAGAAACATAAAATTCTTCCTACCATACTGAGCAGATGTCAGATCTTTGACTTTCACAGAATATCTGTTCCTGCTATCACTCAACACTTGAAAAAAATAGCTGAAAAAGAAGAAATTACTTATGAAGAAGAAGGTCTGCATATCATAGCTCAAAAAGCAGATGGTGCACTTAGAGACGCACTCTCTATTTTTGATCAAATGGTGTCTTTCTCTGGTGGTAACCTCAGCTACCAATCGGTAATAGAAAATCTAAATGTCTTAGACTATGACTATTACTTTCGAGTAACTGAAAATGTGCTTAATGAAGACATTAGTTCTTCTCTAGTATTGTTTGATGAAATTCTGAAAAATGGTTTTGATGGTCACATTTTCATTAATGGCATAGCGGAACATTTCAGAAATCTACTGGTAAGTAAAGATGAGGCCACGGTAAAACTGTTGGAAGTTACAGACGGTATTAAAGCCAAGTATGTAGAGCAGAGTAAGCTCTTTGAAGAAAGGCTCATCATTAATGGTCTAGATCTGATTAACAAATGTGATGTAAACTACCGAGCCAGTAAAAATCAGCGGCTTTTAGTAGAGCTCACTCTTATGCAGTTATGCAGTCTCAAATACAATGAGGCTGAAAAAAAAAACTCAATTAGCCTAATTCCATCTGGAATAGAAATTCCAGAAATTTCTCAGAAAAAACAAGAAAGACCTCTTCCGGGCTCTAAGCCTTTATTAAGAAAAACTGCTTCTGCGCCACTTTTAAACGAGAAGAGTTCTAATTATGTGCACGCCACTCACGGAATTTCTATGAATGGTGAAATCAAAAAGTTAGAGAAGGCACATCAAGACAAACTTGACGAAAAAGAGAGAATAGCTAGCATTAATGGTGAAAAAGACGATGTGCTTTTAGATAAAATAGAACTTTCTGAAGTAACTAGTGGATGGAAAGAATTTACCACCCATCTGGGAAAAAGTGGAAAGAAAAATCTATTTGCTGTGCTAAGCCACTGTGATCCTAAAATCAATGAAAAAAACGAAATCGTGTTTCCTGTGCGTAGCGAAACAGACGAAAGTTATTTCAATGATGTGAGGCAAGATCTTACTGAGTTCCTTAAAGGAAAACTATCTGTGGAAAATTTAAGTCTGCGTTCTGAAGGAGTAGAAGACACTTCAGGAGTGCAGCCAGAGAAAAAATTCCTTTCGGAAGTAGAGCTGCTTAAAAAGATGATGAAAGAAAATCCTACTCTGGAAAAGCTCAAAGAAAAATTTGACCTCGACCTCAAATAAATTCCAAAAAAAATCCCCAAGCTGAACTTGAGGATTTTTCAATTACTTTCTTCTAAAAGCCATTACTTATTACTGGTTCTTTTCCAGTTTCTATATTGAGTGTATTGCTCAGGAGTTAGTACCCCTTGAAATCTTTTATTTCTGCTTTCGTCTATTAAACTTAATACCTTCTTTAAATCTTCTTCAGAAGAACCTTTTTGATTGGTCTTGTCTACTGCTAACTCGTAATTATGATTTAACATTTGAATGGTTTTAATTCTAGCTTGTTCAGTTAAACCTAAAGCCTCTACCATTTCAGCAGTATATTTCTCTGCTGCAGCTGTTACTCTCTCTTCCTGAGCTGAATCAGTCTCGGAAGTTTGTGCGGTTATAGAAATAGTTAAAAACAAAGCGAAGCAAGCGGTAAGAAATTTTAAATGTTTCATTTTTTATATCCTAATTTTGAATTATATACTACGAATATACCATTTTCCCTAAGTTAAGTTACACAACTCAGAGAGATTGATAAATTAAAAGCCATGAGAGTAGACAAGTATTTATGGACAGTGAGGCTTTACAAAACAAGAAGTTTATCCACCAAAGAGTGCAAACAGAATAATGTAATAGTAAATGAAGAGCTCATTAAGCCTAGTAGAGAACTTCAGATTAATGATGAAGTAACACTAAAAAAAGGCCCCATCTTTTATTCTTACAGAGTGCTGGCCTTTCCTAAAAGCCGCGTAGGCGCTAAACTAGTAGCAGATTATGTGGTAGACATCACTCCTGATGAAGAAATAAAGAAGGTGGAGATGATTAAAGAGGCTAATAAACAAGCCAGAAATAAAGGCTTAGGACGACCTACTAAAAAAGAGCGCAGGGCCATAAACAAATTTTTAGACGAAGAAGATGAGTATTTCAGTGAGGAAGATTGATGCCGAAGAGTGCAAGCCTTTAAGGCATCAAGTTTTATGGCCGCATATACCGTTAGAAAAAGACTGTGTTATAGATATAGACCTCAGAATTGATGCCATTCATTTAGGTGCCTTTATTTCAGGGAAGATCGTAGGGGTCTGCTCTTTGTTCCAAATGAAAAATGACCTCCTTCCCTACTCTAATCCTTATAGACTAAGAGCTATGGCTACTAGTCCTGAGGTAAGAGGCTCAGGTGCTGGCACTGCCATAGTAGAACATGCCATTAAGATAACTAGAGACTTAGGCCATGACGTACTCTGGTGCGATGCCAGAGCGGTAGCCCTAGGTTTCTACGATCGACTAGGCTTTAAAACTCATGGAGATTTTTATAATGTAAGAAACATAGGCCCACATAAGTTGATGTATTATCCGCTTTAAACTTAGATTAATTGATCACTTTTGTGAAAATGAGAAATTGATACGACTGGCCGCTGTAATTGAAAAATATTTCAATTTATTGACTACCTAAAACTAAATCTTACCCAATTCCTCCTTCATAAACTCCATTAAACTTCTAATGTAGTCTGGAGAAAAATCGAACTTAATGCCTGCGGTTTCATAAATCTGAGGAACGCTTTTAGTATAGCCTAGCTCTAAAGCCGCTTTATATTGAGCTATAGTTTTTACTGGATCTTCTCTGTAATTTTTCCACATGGCTATAGCTCCAAGCTGTGCCATTCCATATTCTATATAATAAAAAGGCAATTCAAAAATATGCAGTTGCTTCTGCCATGTATTTCTCTGAGCCTCTTCTTGTCCATTCCAGTCTACTACATCATTTCCTAGCCACTGGTTTATGGCCAGCCACTGTTCTTCGCGTTCTTCATTTGAGTGTGTAGGGTTTTCATAAATCCAATGCTGAAATTTATCTACCATAGCTATCCATGGAAGTGCAGAAATGGAATCCTCTAAATGGTCTCTTTTTGCTCTTTTGAGTTCTTCCTCTGTGGCGTAAAACTCATCCCAGTGGTCCATACTAATGAGTTCCATGCTCATGGATGCTAATTCTGCCACCTCACTAGGGCAAGACTTAAACACAGCATAAGGAAGCTTATGAGTTAAAAAAGAATGCACCGCATGACCACCTTCATGCATCATAGTAACTAAGTCTCTGGGAGTTCCTACAGAATTCATAAAAATGAAAGGAGCCCCACTCTCATACAGCGGATAATTATAACCCCCTGGACTTTTTCCTTGCTTGGACGCTAAATCTAAATGGCCTAACTCCTTCATATCTGAAAGCGCCTGCCCGAAGTAACTATCTATCTTAGAGAACACTGAAATGCTTTTTTCAGTCAATTCCTCAGCATTAGAAAAAGGTTTTAATGGCTCATTTCCAGCTTTAGGTGCTGAAGTGTCCCATGGTTTTAGGGGGTTAATATTTAGGTCTTTCTGCTTGGTTCTATAAAACTCATTCACCAGCGGAGTAACTTCTGAAGCTATGCTTTGGTGAAAAGAAAAGCAATCTTCTTTAGTAAAATCAAATCTGCCAAGACTCTTGAACTTATAATCTCTAAAATCTTTAAAATCAGAATTTAGCGCCACTTGATTTCGCTTTACAAGTAACTCGTTAAAAATAGAATTGACCTCATCTTTAGCCTTAAGCCTAACTGAAGTTATGGCCTCATAGGCGGCCTGTCTTTCTTCTCTATTTGCGCGTTGCAATAGTTTTCCAGCCTGAGGCATAGTAAGTTTTTCTCCATTTAACTCCACCTGCATGCCGCCAGTTAGCGCACCATACTTCTGAGTGTAGACTGAAATTTCAGAATTGATTTTAATGTTCTCTTCTCTGAACAGGTCTATGGCATTTTTTACATTCTTAAACCATATTTCGAATTCTTTACCCTTTAACTCATCTTTAAACTCAGACTCATTTAGTTTTTTATTGAGCTCATTAGTTAACGGAGATATCTTAGGACTAATCTGAGTTACTAAATGATTATATCTCTTAGAATGTGCTTCATTAGAAGTGTCTATAGTCATCCTAATATAACTCCAAGCGTACTCCTCTTCTAAAGCAGATTCTAACTCATTCCAGTGAGATAGCCAAGTTTTAAATTCATCAAAACTAGCGAACTCTCTCTCTTTCAAATCCAGATAAACAGGCTCTAATGTTTCCCATTTAGTGATGTCAAAATCTGTGGGTAAGAATTCTCTTTTGGTTTTTTCTAAAAGCATATAAAATGAGCTTTATTCTTCCGAATCTGAATCGGCCTCTTTTTCTTCGCTGTCTTCCGAAACTTTATTTAAAAGATCATTTTCATGAAGGTTATTATACCAGCTAAATATCTTTTTTAAATCTGAAGTATAGACACGGTCTTCATCAAAATCTGGAAGCACCTCAATCATATAGGATTTAAGTTCTGCAGAAGAAGACTTATGACTTATGGCTTTCCCTCCATCCTCTTTCTCATAAATTTTACCAAACACCTCTTTTAAAGGCACATCCTCTTCGTAAGTGTATATGCTTATATCTTCTAGAGCACTGATTTTATGAGCACTGTAAACTGGCATTTTTTTACCGTCATTTAAAGATTCTACGATTAGACTGGTTTTATTCTGCCCCACTGTCTTATATAATCCTGGCTTACCTGTTATGGCTAGTAAGTCTTTTAAGTCCATTTGTTGTTCTTTTTCTGATTTATTGCAACGCAAAATTAACCCGATTTATGTATTTAGCCCTGTCTAAATAAGATAATGCACTCACTAAGCACCGCATAAGAACTGCTAAGCATTTACCGAAGCATAATCTGGAATGTGCTTTAAATAGTTTATAGATTCAGCTCCATCGCTTACTTCTGCACAAAAATGATTTAGTCCATTAGTAATGCATAAATATGGCACTTTTAAAGCCATGTTATACCGAGCAGCTTGGTCAAAAACGCTGGCGTCTAAGGCCACATGTACGGACTTACATTCTACTACTAATTTCATATCTCCTTTACTGGTAACACAGGCTATATCTACTCGTTTTATTAGATCATTTACTTTGAGTTGTTTCTCGACCTTCATTAAACTTAGCGGATAACCTAACTCTAAATTTAAGTAGTGAATGAAATGCTGTCTAACCCATTCTTCTGGAGTAAGTATTATGAGCTTCTTCCTCACCAGACATTTTACTTTTAAAATTCCGTCATGTTCACTAAGCACTAAAGGCGCACGAGGCAGATTTAATTTAGAAAGTAAGTCCTTCATAAGTTTAGGGGTATTCCTTAAAATATTGACCGCTAATTTAGCATCTTTGGAGCCTATGGAAACAAAAGAACAAATAGTCAAAAACTGGTTACCAAGATACACTGGCGTAGATCTTAAGAATTTCGGGAAATACATTCTACTTACTAATTTTAATAAGTACGTCTTCCAGTTTGCGGATAAATACAGGGTAGATGTGCAGGGACTAACTAAAGCCATGCCCAGCGCTACTGCCGAAGATATTACTATTATAAATTTCGGGATGGGAAGCCCTAATGCAGCTACCATTATGGATTTATTATCAGCCATAGAGCCAGAAGCTGTGCTGTTTTTAGGCAAGTGTGGCGGCTTAAAAAAGAAAAATGAGCTAGGAGATTATATTTTGCCACTGGCTGCCATTAGAGGAGAGGGAACTTCTATAGATTATATGCCTAAGGCCGTTCCAGCTTTGCCCGCTTTTGCGTTGCAACGCGCCATATCCTCTACCATAAGAGATTACGGTAAAGATTACTGGACAGGTACGGTTTACACTACCAATAGAAGGGTGTGGGAGCATGACGAAAAGTTCAAGAAATACTTGAGAAAACTGAGAGCTATGGCCATAGACATGGAAACAGCTACGTTATTTATAGCTGGTTTTGCTAACCATATTCCTGTAGGTGCACTGCTTCTAGTAAGTGACCAGCCTATGATTCCTCAGGGTGTGAAAACCAGTGAGAGCGATGAAAAGGTGACTAAAAACCACGTGAGTTCTCACCTAGAAATAGGGATAGATTCTCTAAAAGAAATTAAGAATAACGGAAGGTCAGTAAGACATCTAAAGTTTAGATAATGAGTGAAACTGAGATTTTAAAAAATCTTAAGGCTGGCAAGTATGACCCTGTATATTTTCTAACTGGTGAGGAGCCTTACTTTATAGATCTTATATCAGACTATATAGAAGAAAATGCCCTAGAAAAGAGTGAAAGAGATTTTAATCAAACCATTCTTTATGGTGGTGATTCTTCATTAGACGAAGTGTTATCTGCGGCCAAAAGGTTCCCTATGATGTCTGAGAGGCAAGTGGTTATAGTGAAAGAAGCTCAAGCCTTGAAGGAATGGAAGAATGTAGATAAAATAGAACCTCTAGTAAATTATTTATCTCAGCCACTGGCTAGTACTATTCTAGTGTTTCAGCATAAGTATAAAAAGTTAGATGGAAGAAGCCAAGTGGCTAAAACCATGAAAAAAGACTCTGTGTATTTTGAAGGAAAGAAGGTTAGAGAAGACCGAATTCCTGGATGGATAGCAGATTATGTGAAAACAAAAAAACGTACTATAGAAGCTCAAACTTCCGCTCTGCTGGCAGAATACCTTGGTAATGACTTAGGAAAAGTGGTAAATGCATTAGATAAGCTTCTTATTCTGGTAAAAGAAAGTGAGCAGATCACTTCTTTACATGTAGAAAAAAATATTGGGATCAGTAAAGAGTATAACGTGTTTGAATTCCAGAAAGCCTTGTCTAAAAAAGATGTGCTCAAGGCCAATCAAATCATCAATTACTTCTCGGCTAATCCTAAAGATCATCCTATAGCGCTCATTCTACCTATACTTTACAGCTACTTTACTAAAATAATTAAGCTTCATAGGCTGCCAGTAGGAGAAAATGCGGCCCGATTTATAGGAGTTAATCCTTATTTCCTGAACGACTATAATTCAGCCAAGAAAAACTACAGTGCCGGAGCACTGGCCAGAATCATAAGCCATCTAAGAAAAGCCGACACTATGTCTAAAGGTGTGAATAACCCCAGCGTGGGCTCCGAAGATATTCTAAAAGAACTTACATATAAAATTCTCCATGACCCTAAGTAGCTCAAATGAGAAGCTAGGAATAACAGAATTAGAATAGTATTTCTGTATGAGTTCCCGTTAATCCAGTTATTTTCAG
The DNA here is from genome assembly GCA_045104985.1 of Flavobacteriales bacterium. Taxonomy (GTDB): domain Bacteria; phylum Bacteroidota; class Bacteroidia; order Flavobacteriales_D; family Sanyastnellaceae; genus ASP10-05a. The sequence goes on from JBGCDA010000072.1 coordinate 7,832, forward strand.
ATATTCGCATATGGGCTATTTAACTATGGCACGACCCTTGTTTTAGGCAGCCCATCAGAAATAAACACTCCAATTTTATGACATATTTTAAAACACTATTTGTACTACTTGCCTTTGCTTTTATAGCTCAAATTTCTTATGCCCAAGATGAAGAGGAAACGGAAGAGGAAGAAAAAGAGGAAACCAGCCAATTCGAAATGATAGAAAATGGAGGGTTTGAGCTTGCTGAAACTGGAGAAATGAAAAAATTTCATTGGCTAGAACTAGCAGATGGCTGGAGATCGTGCACATACATTAAAGCAGACTTATTCTCGGAAGGAGCTAAAGGTGCTGGCCAGTCTATCCCTAAAAATGAGTACGGAACTCAAGCTACCATAGATGGGAGTAATTATGCAGGTTTTAGAGCTTACAGTAAAGATCCTAAAAAAGAGAGAACTTATATAGGCAGAAACCTTATCAAGCAAATGGAGAAGAATAAGTCTTACTGCATTAAAATAAATGTAAGTCTGGCAGATTTATCTAGATATGCTGTAAACAATATCGGTATTCATGTGTCTAAGAATAGAGTTCAAACAGGAAATGACAATTCTATTATCAAACCAGATTTTCAGATTAGACAGCTACTTAATCCTGTAATAACTGAAAGAGAAGGCTGGGCTACTATATGCGGAACCTATGTGGCTAATGGTGGCGAAGGAGCTATTATTATAGGATGTTTCGCAGAGGATGATGATTTGAAAATAGAGAAAATGACCAAGCCAAAAGGTGAAACTCGAACTCAAATTCTAGATTCTTATTACTACTTAGAAAACGTGGAAGTAAATGAGGTAGAGAATTCAGGAATGTGTATTTGTGGAGATGAAGAAATTAAAGAAGTGGTTATATACTCTCCACCTTTCATGAATTTTGATGAGCTTACTAATGACGAGAAAATCACTAATAGTACTGTATACTTTGGCCAAGAAACAGCTAATATATCTGCAGTAGCTGAGCGGGACTTGAAGCGTTTTGCAGAGTTTTTAAAAGCTAATTCTGATATCAATTTAAAACTGGTAGGACATATGGATTTGGTAGAGTTTGATGAGTCTAAAACGAAGTCTAGACTTACAGATATAGGAGCTAGAAGAGCAGAGAACATAATTACATTTTTTGTAGAAAAAGGCATAGATAGAGACAGATTCACTGTTCAGGATAAGGCTGCTAGCACTCCTCTTTCTAAATATAAAACGCCTATGCAGTTAGCGAAGAACAGAAGAGTAGAGTTCGTGAAGCAGTAAAAATTTCTAACCTAAAAGAATTTAGAAGCCCTAGAAGAGTTACTCTTTTAGGGCTTTTTAAAATAAATGATTATCACTAAGAGTTTAATACACGTGAAACCCGCTATACTTATCAGTTTTTTAGTGCTCCTAGCTAATGAGTTTTATGCTCAAAATCTAGTTCCAAATCCTAGCTTTGAGGAGCACAAATACTGTCCTACTACTTACAATCAGACATCGCTAACACTGTTAGAAGGCTGGAGACAAGCCTCAGATGGCACTCCAGATTATTTCAATGCTTGTTCTAAAAAAGCTGGAGTTCCTAATAACATTTTCGGGCAGCAGCCTGCTAAATCTGGAGAAGGGTACACTGGACTAGTCACCTTTGCCTCTTCAAAAAGAGACTACAGAGAATACCTGTATGCTCCTCTGAACAGAAAGCTATCTGCTGGAGAAAAAGTGTGCATAGAACTATTCGTTAGTCCTGCAGATGATAGCAGATTCGTTAATGATGGAATAGGTGTGAAACTAAGCAAGAAAAAACTCAACTTTCTTACAGACAAGGTAATAGACATAAAAGCATCTATGGAGGGTCCAGAGCTATACTTTGTGGATGGATATGACCAATGGATTCTGTTAAGTAGTGAATATACTGCCACTGGAGGTGAACGTTTCATTACCATCGGAAATTTCAAACCAGACAGTGAGCTGAATGTCTTAAAAAGAACCACAACTGAAGAAATAGCGGCTAATAATTGGGCATATACTTACCTAGATAGTGTGGTAGTGAAACCTATACAATCTAAATCTGAATGCAGTTGTACTAACGAAATTCTTAGTGATCTTGTTCATGATCCTCCTTTGCAGTTAAAGGATGCCATTTCTATGAATATAGAATCTGTACTCTTTGATTTTGATGACGATGCTATAACTACAGAAGCTGAAGTAAAGCTCTTAGAGGTTTCAAAACTATTACTACGCAACTCTAACATCTACATAGAAATAAATGGACACACAGACATTATAGGCCGGGAAGGCTATAACACTGAATTAAGCCAGCGCAGAGCACTTTCCGTTCAGCGATTTTTAGAAACCAAGGGCATAGATGTGTCTAGACTAGCCATAAATTACCATGGAAGTTCAGTGCCAGTGGCGGAAAATGATTCAGCAGAAGGCCGTGCTCAAAATAGAAGGGTAATGTTCGAGATTTTAGAAAAGAGTTACTTGTTACATTCTAGTTCTCAGAGGTAAGTTCTACCTCATTCTTAGGTACTCTAAATAATAAAAATACACCCCCAACAAAGAAGATGACTAAGGAGACTATAGACAATCTCATGCCGCTCAGCGCACCTTCAGAAACTTCTGCATTCATAGTGCCTACTTCCTCCAGATAAGCGAATACAAAGAGGCCAATAGCAAGACCTATTTTTTCTGATACATCGTAAAAGCTAAAATATGAGGCTGTGTCTTTGACTTCTGGAATGAACTTAGAAAATGTAGATCTAGATAATGATTGGATCCCGCCCATTACGAAGCCTACGAAGCCTGCCATGACATAAAACTCATTAGGCGTGTGAATCATAATGGCACCTAAACACAGTAAGGCCCAAAACACATTTACTATTATTAATGCCCTCACATTACCCATTTTAGCACTCATTCTGCTCATGACGAATGCACCTGGAATGGCAATAAGCTGAATGAGAAGAATGCTTACTATAAGTCCCATGGTCTTAGATTCATCGTCTGGCCAATCTATTTCCTTGGCTGCAAAGTATGCCGCTACAAGCATTACGGTTTGCACTCCAATAGAATAAACAAAAAATGCCTGTGTGTAACGTTTTAGTCTCACAGTATTTTTCATCACCTTCCACACATGCCTTAATTCTTTAAAGCCTTTAGATAAGACTTGTGTTCCTATAAACTTTTTAGATGCTCCAGCTGGTAATACGTATAGAGACCACTGAGTAAATCCTAACCACCAAACTCCCGTCATGATAAACCCTAGTTTCACATCCATATATCCTCCTAAATACAGGAAAAGGATGGTACTTAGGAGCAATACACTTCCTATATACCCAAAAGAAAACCCTCTAGCCGAAAGCTTGTCTTGCTCTTCTGGAGGAGCTATTTCTGGAAGGTAAGAGTTATAAAACACTATAGACAGCCAAAAACCCAACAAGGCAATGACATACATGACTATAGTTCCTACCAAACCTTCAGGTTCTGAGGCATTGAAAAAATAAAGACCTATGCAGCCTAAAGCTCCGATAGTGGAAAACAATCTCAAGAAAAACCGTTTCCTCCCTAGATAATCTGCCACACCTGTAAACATAGGCATAAGCAAAGATACTAGCACAAAGCCAAATGCCCCTGCATATCCGATTAAGGCAGTATTGACAAATTCGTGCCCTAAGAAAGTTACCATATTAGAGGCTACCTCTTCTCCATAGACCAGTGAAGTAGTTTTTGTAGAAGCCTCATAGTAGATAGGGAATATGGCAGATGTTATCACCAAAGAATAAACACTATTGGCCCAGTCGTACATGGCCCATGCATTCTGTGTCTTTTTTTTCGAGTAGGTTTTCATAGGAGATAAAAAGTTATTCTTAGGTGTCTAAATGAACAAATATAGGTGTTTGAAATACCTTAATTTCGCGTAGCAATAACTCATTTTTATGAAACAACATTTTGACATAGCCATAGTGGGTGGAGGAATCATAGGAGCTGCCACATTCTACAAGTTATCTGAGCGTTTTCCTACAAAAAACATTGTTTTAATAGAAAAAGAAAAGGCTCTAGCAGATCATCAAACTGGAAACAACAGTGGAGTTATTCACTCCGGGCTTTACTATAAGCCCGGTTCTTTAAAAGCTGTAAACTGCATTCAGGGCAGAAGAGAGCTGGTTAAGTTTTCAAAAGAACATAAAGTAGCTCACGATGTGTGCGGAAAGGTGGTAGTGGCCACTGAAGAATGGGAGCTTCCTCAAATGGAAAAAATCTATCAAACTGGTCTTCAGAACGAGATAGAAGATATGGAAAAAATCACTGCAGAGCAGGTGAAAGAAATAGAGCCTAACTGCCACTCCATAGGCGGAATTAGAGTCGGCTGCACAGGTATTATAGACTACAGAGGTGCCACAGAAAAAATGGTAGAACTGGCTCTGGCAGCTAACCAAACCAATACTCTAAAACTTGGAGAAGAGGTTGAAGACTTTGTAAAAGAAGGAGAGTTCACGACCATTAAAACGTCTAAAAGCACTTACAGCTGCACTAGACTAATAGTATGCGGTGGACTGCAGGCAGATAGACTGGCTAGAAAAGATGATGTCAAACTGAAAGAAAAAGTAGTGGGCTTTAGAGGTGACTATTATGAATTAACAGATCAAGCTAAGCACATGGTAAAGCACCTCATTTACCCTGTTCCTAATCCAGATTTTCCATTTTTAGGCGTTCATTTCACTAGAATGACTAATGGAGAGATAGAGTGCGGACCTAATGCAGTGTTTACGTTTAAAAGAGAAGGTTATGGAAAGACAGACTTTAGCCTGAAAGACACTGCAGATGCCTTAACTTACAGCGGCACCTGGAAACTGTTCTTTAAGAACATGAAGTTTGGAATTAACGAGTACAGAAGGGCGTTCAGTAAAAAACTATTTCTAGAAACATTACAACGCATGGTTCCTTCCTTAACCATGGATGACATTAGACCTGGAAGAGCAGGAGTAAGAGCTCTACTACTAAGTCAAGACGGTGATACTAGAGATGATTTCAAGATAGAGTATACAGATCATTCCATTCATGTATTGAATGCACCATCTCCTGCGGCTACAGCTTCTTTATCTATAGGCTCACAAATAGCAGATATGGCCGAAGAACATTTTGGGTATTGAATTTAGAAATACATTTTGAAATAATTTAACTCAGGTTATCTAAGTGCATATTTAGTGACTATATAGGATAAAAATCGTCCTAAGTACTCAATCGTATAACCAATTTAAAATTTCAAAATGAAAAAACAACTACTGCTCTCTATCTCTATGATAGCTGCTACATTAGGCTTTACACAAGATTTACCATCAAATCCCGAACCAGGGAAATGTTATGTAAGATGTACTACCCCTGATGTTTATGACAATGTAACTCAAGAAATAATGCTCAAGCCTGGATATAAAAAGCTTAGAGTCATACCTGCTGAATACAAGACTATAACTGAAGAAGTAATGATTCAGGCCGCGAGTACTCGTTTGGAAATCGTGCCTGCGGTATGGGAAACAGAAACTATTTCTTAGGTCAAGAAAGAAGCTTCTAAAACTATTAGTATAACTCCTGCTTCTTTTTCTAATGATGCTGAAGTGGTTGAGCTTAAAGCTGCTTATGCTCAATGGGAGTTGGGAGCTGCAGCCCCAGATTGTGACTCTAGTAATCCAGACGATTGCAGATACTGGTGTTACAAAGGCTACCCGGCTGAATACAAAACAATTAACACCAAAGTACTAGCTACAGATGCTTCTGAAAGTTCAAATCCAGTGAATGAAAGAGATGCTACTTACACAAAAAAAGTTATCAAAACTCCTGCTACTACCAGACAAATAGATATTCCAGCTAAGTATAGCACAATTTCTAAAACTGTTCTTGTAAAGGACGCTTATACAACTGAAGAATCTATACCTGCTCAATATAAAACTGTAACAAAAGAAGTTTTAAAAACAAAAGGAGGGCTAACGGAATGGAAAGAAGTAGACTGTGGACTATTAGACTATAATGACTTAAATATTAACTGGGACCTGGGTAGTGCGTCTCTCACACCTCAATCGAAAGCTGAGATTGACGCCAAACTTCTTCCAGTTATGGCTGAAGGCGTGTCAGTAGAAATAGCTTCTCATACAGACTCTAGAGGTTCTAAAGAAAGTAATAGACTTTTATCAGAAAGAAGAGCACAAGCCGTAACTAATTATTTAATATCTAAAGGTGTAAATGCCAGCAGAATTACCTCTAATGGTTATGGGGAGACTAGATTACTTAACAGATGTTCTGATGGTGTTTCTTGCACAGAGAGAGACCATAGAGTTAATAGAAGAACACAATTCAGAGTTATAGAATAACATAATAACTTGAATAAGTATTTAAACCTAAAGGATTCTTGGTGACAAGAATCCTTTTTTTTATAGCTAAATTTTTTCAAATGAAACTAGTATCAGTTTTAGCTGCCTATTTAGCTCTTTTTGGATTGACTGTGATTTCTGAAAACAGTTTAAAATGGGAAACGAATGTGGAATTAGCTCAGAAAAAAGCTATTAAAGAAGCCAAGCCTTATTTAGTTTATTTTACAGGAAGCGACTGGTGTGGACCTTGTAAATCTCTTTCTAAAGAATTCTTTGACGATTCTGAATTCAATAGTATGGCCTCTAGTTTTATTCTGGTCAAGTTAGACATTCCAAGAAGGATAGATATTATATCCGAAAAAGAAATGACCTATAACAAAGAGAAGCTGAGCGAACTAAATCCATCTAAAAAATTTCCTACGCTCATTGCTTTCAGTAAAACCGGAAAAGAGATTGATCGAATTTCCGGCTATAGCGGGGACGGTGACGCGTCAAGCTATTTAAATTTTATAAAAGTAGTTCTTGAAGATATCCCTCAGGGATCTAATCAATAAACCCCCGCTCCTTCATCCAGTCATCGTTAAAGACTTTACCTACATATCTGCTACCATGATCATGAAATAATACCACAGTTACAGAATCTTCAGTAAGCTGGTCTTTCATTTGGCGAATTACCTGAAAAGCAGAACCACAAGAATAACCTAAAAGCAGCCCTTCTTTTAAGGCCAATTCTCTAGCCACCAACGCACCATCTTTATCAGTTACCTTCTCGAAGTGATCTATAATGTCAAAGTCTACGTTTTTAGGTAATATGTCTTCTCCTATTCCTTCTGTAATGTACGAGTAGATTTCGTTTTCATCAAACTCTCCTGTTTCATGGTATTTTTTAAATACAGAACCATAAGTATCTCCACCCCATATTTTTACGTCAGGATTTTGTTCCTTTAAATACTGACCTACACCTGAAATGGTTCCGCCAGTCCCTACTCCTACTACGAAGTGAGTAATTTTACCCTTAGTCTGTCCCCAAATTTCAGGGCCAGTACTTAAATAATGGGCTTTTCTATTAGATAAATTATCATACTGAAACGGATAAAACGAATTCGGAATTTCCTGGCTTAATCTAGTGGCTACGCTATAATAACTCTCAGGATGATCTGCCTCCACATTAGTAGGACACACATGAACCTGAGCACCCATAGCCTTAAGAATATCCATTTTCTCTTTACTTTGCTTGTCGCTCATAGTGCAGATAAGCTTATATCCTTTTACACATGCAGCTAGGGCTAACCCCATTCCAGTGTTTCCAGATGTGCATTCAATGATAGTTCCACCCGGCTTTATTTTACCTTCTTTCTCTGCATCCTCTAGCATCTGAAGTGCCATTCTATCTTTAGTAGAGTGTCCAGGGTTAAAGTACTCTACCTTGGCCCAAACCTCACCTGGAATATCCTCAGCTATGTTATTCAGCCTAATTAATGGTGTATCTCCTATGGTCTGTAATATATTATCGTAAACGCGATTCATCTGTCTGTTTTAATTGCAACGCGAAATTAATAGATTAATCTACCCAAAGGCCATTCTAACTCTCATTACATCTTAACAATGAAAGAACACATTAACAGTAGGCCTCTCAGCTAGGACACCTAATCGAATTTAATGGCCTTTACAGGATCTATCTTAGACACATATAACACAGGAAGAAGCATACATAACACACATATAAGCAGAGTAACCGCATTAATGCTGAGCACATTCATCCAGTTCAGGTTTATCGGCACTTGGTCTAAATAGTAATGTTCCGCGTTCAGTTTAACTAAGCCGTATTCGCGTTGCAATACACAGAAACCTATTCCCAGTAGATTTCCTATAATCAAACCCATAATGAGAATCCTGAAAGAAACTGCCACGAAAATGCCACTCAACTGAGTGGTAGTAGAGCCAAAAGCTTTAAACAGCCCTATGAGATTTGTCTTTTCTAAAATAATAATTAAAAGGGCACTAGCCATGTTAATAACAGCTACGAAAATCATAAGAATTATTATGATAATGACATTTATATCTAGAGTAGAAAGCCAACTAAATATTTCTGGAAACCTAGAAAGAATAGTATCACTTCTAAAGTAGTATGGCAGTGAGAAAGTGAGCGCATCATCTGCATTTAAAATAGACTCATAATCTGTTAGGAGTACTTCGTATCCGCCAATATATTGGCTATGACTGCCTCCAGCAGTAGCTACTATTGGTAATATTCCAGGTGCTGAAGAATCAGTAGAACCCTGAAAATTTACCCAAGCAGTATCTGGAATAGTAGCCAATTGATCTCTTACTATAAGTTCAACTGGAATTGTTTTATTTTTACTTAGCTCATGCGGGCCAGCACCTCTCCATTCTGGTATATTCCACTGGTACTTTAGCATTCCCTGCCCCCCAAAACCTAGACCTTCTACAAGCCAGTTTTGCTTGCTTTCATCTTCTTTCACTCTGATTTGAGCTTCTATTCCCCACTTACTTACCGAAGCCATTACAGAAATAGGAACAAACACAAACTGTTCATCAAACTCTACAAAACCACTGTTATAAATCCCCACTATTCTAAACGTTCTAGGCTTTACATCCTCCTGGTTTTGGATAAAATAAATGGTGGTTTTGTCTCCCACCTCTAGCTGAAGTCTATCTGCTATAATTTTAGAAACTACTACACTATTTCTGAAATAGTTACTATCCTCAGAGAGCGTTACTCCAGACACCAGCTTTTCCGATAAAAACCCCCAGTCAAAAGTCTGATCCACTCCTTTTATAACCGCTCCCTCTATGTCTTTTCTGGTTTCTAGAATGCCTGGCTTTATAGCGAAACTCTGAACGTGTTTTACTGAGGCTACTTTTCTAATTACACTCACTAAAGAATCATCTATGAGCATGGGCACAGATTCTTGACTTTGCGCTCCAGAGTTTTGAGTAATCTGCACGTGAGCACCAAATCCCACCACCTTATCTCTCACCTGATTTTGAAATCCTGTAACTATGCTAATAGATGTAATCATTACTGCTATACCTAATGCTATGGCACCAGTGGCTATGAGAACTATAGGTCTAGAAAATCCTTTCTTAAACCCCTTACCCTGAGTGATCTTTTTAGATATGTACCAGTAAAATTTATTCATTGATGTAAGGATCAAAAATACTGTAATTCACACTAAGACTATGCACTGCAAACTACTTTAGTATTATCCAAAACTCGTATTTAATTAAGGAATGTTTAACCTGTAAAAAATGTCATAGTTTTTGATAGCTTGCAGATATGACAAGAACTATATATGCACTGATAATACTGCTCATATTTTCATGTGCAGCGCAGATTAATCCTACTGAACCATCAGCAATTTCAAATCCGGATTCTACATCCACAGCTCAAGATACTTCTGAGTTTTCTTGTTTGAAAGCCCCTCATCCAAATTTTAAAACTGCAGCAGAACAAATGAATAAAGTACTTCCTCTACTCCGAAATAAAAGAGTAGGTCTGGTGGGAAACCATTCAAGTCTAGTAAATGGAGTGCATTTGGTAGACACTCTTTTGAGCCATGGTGTAGCGTTGAAACGCATATTCTGCCCAGAACATGGATTTAGAGGTAAAGCAGCCGCAGGCGCTATAATAGATGACTCTAAAGACTCAGAAACAGGTCTAAACATTATTTCTTTGCATGGCAAAAACAAAAAACCAAAACTGGCAGATTTCAAAGATTTAGACATCATTCTTTTTGACATTCAAGATGTAGGAGCACGATTTTATACTTATATATCTACCCTGCACTATGTCATGGAAACTGCTGCGGAAGCAGGTGTCCTGGTAATAGTTCTAGACAGACCTAATCCAAACGGACATTACATAGATGGGCCTATATTAAACGACAAATTCCAGTCATTCATAGGAATGCACCCTGTGCCTATAGTTCACGGAATGACTATAGGAGAATACGCCCAAATGATTAATGGTGAAGGCTGGCTAGAGAATGAGTCTTCCTGTAATCTATCCGTAGTGCCATGCTTAAATTATACGCACAACACGCGTTATACTCCCCCTATAAAACCTAGCCCTAATCTGCCAAATGCTAACAGTGTCTCTATGTATCCTTCGCTTTGTCTATTCGAAGGCACTGCAGTTAGTATAGGTAGAGGAACTGACACTCCTTTTCAGATGTATGGCCATCCTCTACTTAAGTACCGCTCTTTTTCCTTTACTCCAAAATCTAGAACAGAAGCTCCTGATCCAAAGCTAGCAGGAGAAAATTGCTTTGGTCTATTCTACACGGATGAAATGGTGGAAATGGTAAATAATGGAGCCATGTATAGGGATAATACCCAAGAGAAATGCACTGTCCGTCTTCTTCTCAAACCTTTAATAGATTGCTTTAAGGAAATCAATGCATCAGAAACATTTTTTTCCAGACCAGACTTTTTCGATTTACTAGCTGGATCAGATGATTTAAGGCTTCAAATAATAGAAGGAAAAAGCGAAGAAGAAATAAGAAATTCTTGGACTAAGGACTTAGAAGCCTATAAAAAAATGAGGTCCAGTTATACCATTTATCCTTAATTTGGGTAACTTCACACTCTCTAAAAAAAGAAATAAACATGTTAAAACCTACTGTTTTATTCTCTGTGCTGTGCATGCTGCTTATGTTCTCTTGTAAGGAAGAGACTCCTTTTGAAACCATTACTTATAAATGTGAGTGTGGATCTAACACTTGGAATGGTGAATCTTACGAACTTACAGATGCTCACTGGATCACTGTAAATACAGAAGTAGATTCTCTAGGAATAGAGAGAATAATAGGAAAAGAATATTACACTACTGCTAAAGTAGAGTTAGAAGATGAATTAGAACCTCATCATATTAACATGCGTTTAAGAATAGACAGCTTAAACCAAGGTGTTCAAGCATTTGTGAATGGCCCTTTCTTTTACAGTTCAGAAAATGAGGAGGTAACCACTGTCTCTTACGACATACAAGATGTAAACTTCAATAACCTTTCAGTAGTTGATGAACATGCAGTAATAGCTGGTGCTTTTGATTTAGTAGAGGGTTCTGGAGGAGTTGATGAAATCAACTTCCAATTAGAAATCGTTAGATTATTTGAAGGGAGCGCTGCAGGTCTTCCTTTCATTTATTCTGGCAGTATCTTAGCTTCTCAGGAAGGAAACTAAGGCCGCCTTACAGAAATGAGACTAGCAGACTCTCTCTCAGAAATTAATTCTAAAGCCTTTAGCAATTGAGAATCTATTTCTCTCTGAACATCTACCTTTTTCATTTCTACATAAACGTCAGGTAGTACTCCTGAATCAGCAGAACAAGAATCCGTATTCAAAACATACTTCACTCTAGGAATCCGCACTTCTAAACCAGTGTTAGGTAATGTAACATGAACAAAATAACCTGCATAATTTACTTTTCCACTTCCTCTGGTTTCTGTTCCTACTAGTGTGGTTTTTTCATAACCTGCCTTTAAAATGGCTGCAGCATCACTAGCACAACTGAAGGTAGTGCCATCTATTAAGACATATACTTCTCCAATAAAATTAGACTCATAAGAACCTCTTCTAGTAAGCGTAGTTCTAGTCAACATATCAGCATCAGCCGCTCCTTTGAATTTGAATTTTTCTAGGCCAAAAGTTTTAATGCGTTCTATATTCTTTTTCTTGACACCACTTAGCTCCTTAAAATTTACAATTTTCAGTGCCTCATACTCGTACTTATCATGCGGTTCTACACCGAAGTTCTTTAGCAGCACGTTCTGTAAATTTTCTTGGCCACCTCCATTACCTCTCAGGTCTAGAATTAAATTTCCTATTTTTTTCTCGTTAAGCTCTTTAAATGTATCTTTTAGTTGTCGTTTCCACCAGTTCTGGGTTTTATCAGAAAAGTTAGCCACAGTTAGCACTGGCACTTCGTTTAGATATGTAAGCTGAAAAGGATGAGATGTCAAATCCTCAAAAAAAGATGTTTTTAAAAACTCACATCTACTTCTAGCTTTAGCGATTTCATGAAACTCCTTACCATTTTCTAAATAGGTAATGCTGTAAGAATTTCTAAATCCGCTATATAAAGAAAAGTAAAACCAGAAATCCTGTGCTAACCATTCGCTTGCCGATTCATTGCACTCACCATCTAGCATAGCCACCACAGCCAAAGAATTTAAGATATCTCTTATGGGCACATTATTGATCTTGAATATTTCTTTCCGTTCTACATGAGACTCCATTCCTCCAATAACTCCAGTAATAACGGCTGTAGAATCGAAAAACGCCAGCTCATAAGGAAAAAATTCTCCTTGCCTAATAAACTCTGAGACTCTAGATTTGGGAAATTTCACATTGCTATGGCCATCATTTAACTGTTTGAGTAAGCCGTTAAAAATAAAAAAGGCATCAGATTCAGAATATGAATCTATTTTAAGCTCTGAAACTAAGGCCTCCAATTCTTGAGTATTTATATGAGAGGCATTAGGGTGAATGGCATCTAAATGTTCATATAAGAATTGTAAATCCTCTATGATTTCGAACTTCTCAAAACTAGAAAACACCTGGCCATGAAGAGGCAGCCCAATGATTACAGCTATGATTAAAAAAAGTTTATTCAATTTTGGAAGTGACTATACCGAAGGTTTACGTAAAAGCGAGTCTAAAGTTTTAAGAACTAGAACTATCTTAAGATATTTTAGCAAGTAAATACTTTGGAATCGTTTTTGGTAACTTTCGATTCTAAATAAGCGTAATGGGGGGTGTCAATAGTTTGAAATTTATAGTGAATATATTATTTATAGTATTGTTCAACTTGCTAAGCGCATCCAGCTTTGGCCAAGATGAATATTTAGCCCGCTCATGGCCAAATGGAAACGCCATGGTAGTTTACACGTTAGAAGAGGAGACGTCAGATATTATCAAAGAACAAGTCTTTTATGAGAGTGGCTCATTAGACTATGAAGGTCACTATCAAGATGGTGTGGAGCACGGCTACTGGTGTTACTACTGGCCAAACGGCACATTAAAATCGAAAGAATTTTACCAATACGGCTTAGAAGAAGGAACCATGTTTGACTATGACCAATCTGGAAGTAAGGCGGTTAAATATGTCTATTCTAAAGGTGTACTCATAGAGAAAGTAAACCTTTAACTCACTAGAATCACTTCTTTTTCTGCTACTGCAAAGACCTGATCTCCAAGCCTGGGCTTGATCACGTGCATACCTGTAAACTCTCCGAAAGCTGGAATCACTCCACCTTCTTCACCAAAATAAAAACATGGAACACGAAGGTATTGGGTTCCTCCACCTTGGAGCCTCACTGCTGGATGAATATGCCCACAAATGTTATAATACTCCTCAGAGCTGGGTTCTGGTTCATGAGTAAAGTTTAACCCTTCTTCCTTTAAACTGAGTACTACTTCTAAAGCAGCCTCTTTATAGTGTTCTGGATGCAGAATGTCATGATTCCCCAAAACCAGTATCCATTTTAACGCAGGATAATTAGCCATAAAATCTTTAAACGTTTCCCATTCGTTATTGTAGACACTATGGAATAAATCTCCCAGAAAAACCACCCGCTTCACTTCATACTTATCTAAAACTTCTGTCAAACGCCAGTAGTTATTCTGATTTACAAGCTTGGGCATAGGAATACCGTTTTGGGTGAAATGCTTGGTTTTACCTAGATGTAAATCTGAAATAATAAGTGTCTTTTTATCAGGCCAGTACATTTCTTTTTCGCCTCCTAGAACAAACTCATTATTTTTGATTTTAGCCTTCATTTCTAAAGATTGAAGTTAAAAGTTATTTATTTCTGAAGCATAAAAAAAGACCTCTTTTTAGAGGCCTTTAACAGAACTTATTTAAATAAAGCTCTTTATGGTTTTAATAGCGTTGCAATGGAGAGTGGAAGCCTCCCATTGCAACGCTGAAGAGTTTTTTACAACCCTTCATTCTTTCTGATCAAGTTAAGCGCAGAGCCTGCTCTGTACCAGTCTATCTGCTGAGCATTATAGGTATGGTTCAGTTTTATAGAATCTACCGAACCATCTTTATGCTGAAGCTCTAGAGTCAACTGTGTGTCTGGGGCAAAGTCTTTTAAATCTATGAAATTGAACGTATCATCTTCTTGGATCAAATCGTAATCTGACTCATTAGCAAAGGTCAATCCGAGCATACCTTGTTTTTTAAGGTTGGTCTCATGAATTCTAGCAAAAGACTTTACGATTACTGCTACTACACCTAAATGTCTAGGCTCCATGGCAGCATGCTCTCTAGAAGATCCCTCTCCGTAGTTATGATCTCCTACTACAACAGAAGGAACTTCTGCGGCCTTATATGCTCTAGCAGTGGCTGGAACTTCTCCAAACTCTCCAGTAAGCTGACTTTTTACTTTATTGGTTTCTTTTCCATATGCGTTTACTGCTCCTATAAGACAGTTATTAGAAATATTATCCAAATGCCCTCTGTAACGTAACCAAGGCCCAGCCATAGAAATATGGTCAGTAGTACATTTCCCGAAAGCCTTTATTAATAGCTTTCCTCCCATTATGTTCTCACCATCCCATGGTGCGAAAGGTTTTAAAAGCTCTAATCTTTCAGAATCTTCATTTACTACTATCTGAACTCCAGATCCATCTGCTGCAGGCTCTATATATCCGTTATCTTCTACGTCAAATCCTTTAGGTGGAAGCTCCCATCCAGTAGGCTCTTCCAGCTTTACTTGTTCTCCTTTATCATTAGTAAGCGTATCAGTAAGCGGATTGAAATCTAGTCTCCCTGATATAGCTATAGCAGCCACCATTTCTGGTGAAGTCACGAATGCATGAGTGTTAGGGTTTCCGTCTGCTCTCTTTGCAAAGTTTCTGTTAAACGAATGTACTATGCTGTTCTTAGGTGCATTTTTGGGATCTGAATATCTAGCCCATTGACCTATACAGGGTCCACATGCATTGGTAAAAATAGTAGCATCTAAATCCTCAAAAATGTTTAACAACCCATCTCTT
Organism: Flavobacteriales bacterium; assembly: GCA_045104985.1. Lineage (GTDB taxonomy): Bacteria > Bacteroidota > Bacteroidia > Flavobacteriales_D > Sanyastnellaceae > ASP10-05a. The sequence continues at coordinate 23,220 of JBGCDA010000072.1, forward strand.
TCTGCCGTGTATCTTACTTGCTCAGAACCTGGATTAATCCCAAATTGTGCTTTTGTTTCTAGACCCTTATCTACAGCTTGCTTAGCCACTGATGCTGCTCTGGATAAATCTTCGTAGGAAGAATTTGTACAAGAACCAATGAGCCCCCATTCTACATCCATAGGCCAGCCTGCTTTTTCCGCTTTCTCTGTCATAGTTCCTACTGGCGTAGCTAAATCAGGAGTAAACGGGCCGTTCAAGTGTGGCTTTAATTCGGTCAAGTCTATTTCTATAACTTGATCAAAATACTGTTCAGGATTAGCATACACATCAGCATCTCCAGTTAGGTGCTCTCTAATCCCATTAGCCGCATCAGCTACATCATCTCTTCCTGTAGCTCTTAAGTATCTTTCCATAGAATCATCATACCCGAAAGTAGATGTGGTAGCTCCTATTTCAGCACCCATGTTACAGATGGTTCCTTTTCCTGTGCATGACATAGAAATGGCTCCCTCTCCAAAATATTCTACAATGGCTCCCGTTCCGCCTTTAGCAGTTAAGATTCCTGCCACTTTTAAAATCACATCTTTAGGTGCTGTCCAACCGCTTAACTTTCCCGTCAGTTTTACACCTATTAGTTTAGGAAATTTTAGCTCCCAAGGCATTCCAGCCATAACATCTACGGCATCTGCTCCACCTACACCTATGGCTACCATTCCTAATCCACCAGCATTTACTGTGTGTGAGTCGGTTCCTATCATCATTCCGCCTGGAAATGCATAATTTTCCAAGACTACTTGGTGAATGATACCCGCTCCTGGTTTCCAGAATCCAATACCGTACTTATTAGATGCAGACTCTAGAAAGTTAAATACTTCACTACTTTGATTGATGGCATTTTGAAGATCTTTATCTGCACCCATCTTAGCCTGAATAAGGTGATCTAAATGGACTGTAGAAGGTACAGCTACTTTAGGCTTACCTGCTTGCATAAACTGAAGCAGTGCCATTTGTGCAGTAGCATCCTGCATAGCTACTCTATCCGGAGCGAAATCTACATAACTCTTTCCTCTGGTGTAAGCCTGTGAGGCATCACCTTCAGTAAGGTGAGCATAAAGTATTTTTTCTGAAAGCGTTAGTGGCTTTCCTACAGCCTTTCTAGCTGCTTCTATTCGTTCCGGAAAACGGCTATAAACCGCCTTAATCATATCTATATCAAATGCCATGTGTCTGTTTTTTAAAAGAGCCCAAATGTACTAATAATTATGAAACTTACCTTATGAGTTCTTCACCGAAAAGCATTGTAAGTAAGGCCTAATAACGTGTTCTGAATACACTGGATGGGCTACTCAAGCATTATGAATTATTCACTCTTTTACATGGCTCTATTCACTTACTTTTATGGCTTGTGAATAGAAAGACTACCATAGAAAATATTAGAGTAGCTGTAAAGTCGGTGAGAAGTCAGATTCTTAGAACCATACTCACCGTGCTAATAATTGCCATCGGGATCACCGCACTTATTAGCATAATTACAGCCACTAAAGCTTTAGAAAAAAAAATTACCAGTGAGTTTACTTCCTTAGGTACCAATACATTCATAATAAAGGCCAATAATTCGAACAGAAGGTCTAGAGGAATAGTAAATAAAACTTATGATGATATTAGCTATGATGAGGCGTTAGAATTTAAAAAACGGTATGACAGAAAAGACTTAATTAGTGTCACTGCAGTAGCCTCTTTCGGAGCCACTGTGAAATTCCAGTCTGAATTGACCAATCCAAATGTAATGGTTAATGGCGTAGATGAAAACTACCTGCAGCTCTCTGGGTACACGATTTCTCATGGTAGAAATTTTTCAAAGACCGAGATTTCTTTAGGAAATCAGGTGGTAATAATCGGTTCGGATATCGTTTCCAAGATTTTTTCCTCCGCAGAAGAGGCTGTCGGAAAATCTATTTCTATAGAATCTAGAAAATTTACTGTGATAGGTGTTTTAGAGTCTAAAGGAAACTCGCTTAACCTCAGCGGAGATAATCAGTGTCTAATTCCTGTGAGTGTGACCAGAAAACACTATGAGGTAAATGGCACTGAGTATAGAACCAATGTCATGGTGAGTGACCCTAGGGCTCTAGATGAAGCCATCCAAGTGGCCATGGGTAAAATGAAAATGGTGCGGAAAGATGGCTTGGGAGAAGACTCATTCAAAATTTCTAAAGCAGATAGCACTGCTAATTTAGTAATAGACAACCTCAGTAACATTACCATAGCGGCCACAGTTTTAGGATTTATTACTTTACTGGGAGCAGGCATAGGCCTCATGAACATCATGCTGGTTTCCGTAACTGAGCGCACCAGAGAAATAGGCGTGAGAAAAGCCATAGGTGCTAGTGCCAGCCTCATAAAACAGCAGTTTCTGATAGAAGCCATCATCATAGGCCAGCTTGGAGGTATAGTGGGTATTGTATTCGGGGTGCTGTTCGGGAATATCACCGCTTTTCTGTTAGGAACTGGATTCACTGTGCCATGGCTTTGGCTTATTCTGGGAGTGCTGTTATGCTTTGGGGTAAGTGTGGCTAGCGGGTTTTATCCTGCAAAGAGGGCCTCTGAGTTAGACCCAATAGATGCTCTAAGGTATGAGTAGCATTAAAGACACTACTGTTTAAATCCTTTTAGTAAGTCCTTTAATACGGAAATATTCTTTCGTTAATAAATCTGATAACTCATCAGAGTTTCCTTGTTTTAGGAGTATTAATGCCCGGCCTGTAGAAATCTGATCTGCGGCTTTAACTGGAACTTCTGGAACTTCTTCTTTCGATTGCACTTGGTATAGCTCTATAAATTTCTGTTCGTATTCTGCCTGCACATTAATCATTTTTTCTGCTAGCGTAGCTATGGTTTTAGGATCTAACCCTCTGCTCATTTCACCCCGCAATCGAGTAAAAGCTCTTTCTAATTCAGAGAATAACAGTTTCATATTTTTACTCTGAATAAGATTAAAAGATGGAATGTTAGGTGAGTGCTCATTGCTACGCAAAAAAGTAGATTTCACCTCCTCCAACTGCTTCAATTTTCTTAATCGAGAATTGTACAACACTCCCACCACAGGATTTCTTAAAAAGTAATCTCTTAGCTGAAACACCTCCTCTTCTATGATTTCTTCCAGAATGTCTATAGGAGGAAAAGAGGTGAGGTTTAAAATGAGTTGCGCTTTATCTTGGTCCAAAATAGGGTTCTAAATTTATGTTACAATAGTGTTAAACCTTGAAGAACACTTGGCTTCTTCGTATATTTGTGAGCCCAAAAATAGACGGAAAAATGAAATATTTTTTAGGATTAATCTTAGCTTTTACACTTCTATCTGCTGGCTGCGAGTCTACCTCTCCTGCGGCTTCTACTGAAACCAACACTGACGCTGCTGCTACAGCACCCGAAAAAAACACGGAACCAACTGAAGCTGTGAGGCCTTTCACTGACTACAGCGACAAGGAAGAAGTAGGAGATATTAAAGGATCTTTTAAGCTGAATGGGGATTTTTCTAATGCTGCCAGCTATACTGGCAAGTACATTAAACTATATGAAACAGAAGGAAAAAACACTTTTATATTAGATAGTGCTAAAATGAAGAATGGTTCATTTTCTATTAATTTAAAAGAAGCTAGAATAGGTGTTCATAAAATAGGCTTCAAGCGCTCTAAACTAGGTGAGTTTATAATAAACCCTAACGAGAAAGATATAACCCTTAGTGGGAATGTCCTATACCTTAATAACACTATGAAGGTAACAGGTTCTAAGGAAAATGAGGCTCTGGCGGAATATAGAAGACTAGAAAAAAAATACAATGCGAGCTTAAAACAGATCAAAAGCCAAAAAGCTTCCAAAGAAGTTAAACTGAAGCAAATCTATGCGGAGTATGACAAGTTCAAGACCGTTCAAGAAGATCTGGCCAATAAATACTCTGGGACATTCTTTGCTAAAATGGTACGCAGAATCCAGAGCCCGAACAAACAAGATCAAGGCAAATACTGGAGTGATGTAGATTTTACTGACGAATCCTTAATTAGAAGTCCTGCTTTAAATGAAAGAGTGCAAGAATATATGAGATATCATGGCAGTAAAGGTGAAGATGGTTTTCTGAATGCGGTAGATAATATTTACTCTAAAGCCAGTGTAAATGAAGCCATGGCTAACTTTATGCTATACACTATGATGGAAGGTTTTTACTCCAGTAATATGAAGGAAGAGGCATTTTATGTAGCCGATAATTACATTCATGGAGACGGCTGCGGAGATTTAGAGGTTTCTAATTTATTAATAGAGAGAGAAAAAGGTCTAAGAAGTCTAGAAATCGGTGCTAACCCTCCAGACTTTGCCATAACAGACGACAAAGGCAAAATGGTGAAAATGTCTGAAGTGGCAGCTAAAAATGATTTTACACTCATAGTTTTTTGGGCGTCATGGTGTCATAAATGCGAACAAGAAATGCCAGTACTAAAAAGAGTCTATGATAAATACTCTTCTCAAGGGTTTGAGATAATAGGCGTGTCTGTAGACGAGAATATGAGCGCATGGAAAAAAGGCATCCAAGACAAGCAGTGCACATGGATTAACGTGAGTCAATTAGAGCAGTGGGAAAGCCCAGTAGCTAAAGACTACAGGATTTCTAGCACTCCTGTTATGTTCTTAGTAGATTCGAAAGGTGAGCTTATATTAAAGCCAGACAGGGCTTTCAAACTAGAAAACTGGATGAAGGAAAATTTCTAGCCAGCACTCTTACAAGTCATTAAAAAAGCCCATCTTTCAATGGGCTTTTTACTTGACTAAATTTTTATTCAGCGCTAATTAACAGAATGCGTGGTTCTGGCTTTCCAGTTTTTATAAAGGTCTAAAACTATTCCATCAGAAAGTCCTACTTTAGGTACTCTAATTTCGCTCACATCTGCACATCGCATTATTCTCATGTAAATCTCAGCTGCAGGCACTATAACATCTGCTCTATCAGGCTTTAGCTTTAACTTCATCATTCTATCCTTCACTGAAAAACTGCTTAAATAATCATAGATATTATTAAGCTCTTCAAGTGTTAATGGCTGGTAGGATTTCATTCCTGCCTCTTTATGGAGGCGATTTATATTTCCGCCTGTTCCTATGCCTATGAGCTTTTTAGAGGCTAAATTTTTCTCTTTAATCCAAGCTTCTAGCTCTTCCCAAAGCAGTTCATAGTTTTGATTATTTAACCCTCTTACTGTGCCTATTTTAAAAGACTTAGCAGCAGTTTTCTTTCCTTTTTCTATTACCGTAATCTCAGTGCTACCTCCTCCTAAATCTATATAGAGATAATTCTCTTCCGGCTTGATGTAATTAGACCCTTTAAAGTTAGAGAACAGCAGAGCAGCCTCTTCTTGGCCTTTTATTATTTCTATGTTAATGTTAGATCTCATTCTTACGATATCTATCACTTCTAAACCATTGCTAGCCTCACGCATGGCAGAGGTAGCGCAAGCTCTAAAATCTATAACATCGTGTACATCCATAAGATTCCAGAAAGCCTCCATGGTTCTAACCAACTGATTTGTTTTTTTTGTGGAGATTTTCCCCATGGTAAAACTATCTGCGCCAAGCCTTAGTGGCACTCTGGTAAGAGAAATTTTTCTAATATAATGCTCATCTCCGTCCGTGATCACCTCTTCTATTAAGAGTCTTATAGCGTTAGATCCTATATCTATAGCTGCTAATCTCATGATTAATTTAATTCACTTTTTAGATTGTCATACATCTTTTGCTGAGCATTGATTTTTTCTCCTTTTGAAAGGAAATACTTGTTCAGTTGGTTTCCTCCTAAAACCCTGGACTTGGTGTTGTCCGACCATTGCAACGCTAAATATGCTTTTAACTTGGTCTCAATTTTTTCATCAGTAATAGGTAGGCTTACTTCTACCCTTCGGTCTAGGTTTCTGCCCATCCAATCTGCGCTAGAAATATACACCTGAGGCACAGCGTTCTGAAATTCTAAAATTCTACTATGCTCTAAATATCGACCTACTATACTTTTAACTTCTATGTTTTCGCTCAAGCCTTTAACACCTGCTTTTAAACAGCAAATACCTCTTACAATTAGCTTTATCATCACCCCTGCCTTACTGGCCTCATACAGTAAGTTAATCATTTCCTTATCTACTAGACTATTCATTTTAAGTCTAATAGAAGCCTTCCCTCCTCGCTGAGCATGGGCTATTTCATTTAGAATTAGTGCAGAGTAGTTTTGGCGCGTTGCAAAAGGTGATACGATCAACTGACTAAAAGCAACCTGCTGAAACGGGTTTTCAAACAGTCCGAACAGTTTTTTTAGGTCTGAAGTAATGGTCTTGTTTTCCGTAAACACCCCTACATCTTCATAGATCTTAGAGTTTCCTTCGTGGAAATTACCTGTTCCCACATACCCAATGTGTGCAGATTTCTTGTCTACTTTTCTTTGAATCAATATAATTTTACTATGCACCTTTAAGCCAGGAGCACCTAAGATTACATTGGCTCCAGCTTGCTTCAAAAGATCTGAATAAAAAATATTATTTTCTTCATCAAACCTGGCTTGTAGCTCTATAACTACATTCACCCTTTTCCCATTTTTAGTAGCATTTATTAGTGCATTAATAATATCAGAGTTCTTATTTACTCGATAAAGTGTAATACTAATAGATCTTACATATGGGTCTATAGCTGCCTCTCTTAAAACAGCTGTTATGTAATCAAATCTTTGGTAAGGCATGTGGAGTAGAACATCACCCTTATCTATTACTTTAAATAAACTTTCCTCATTCTTAAATTCAGGATGCCTGAGTACAGGATTTGGCTTAAAGACTAAATCTTTATTTCCTGATGTGGGAAATGACAAGAGGTCTCTCTTATTATGATACTTACCACCTGCTATTATGTTAGACCTACCTTTTATCTTAAGACTGCTCTTTAGATACATGAGCATTGGTTCAGGCATTTCTCTATCATACAGAAGCCTGACGTAATTTCCTCTTTTTCTCTTCTGCACAGATTTCTCCATTTTTTCAAGTAAACTTTGAGAAAAATCATCATCGAAATCTAACTCAGCATCTCTACTAATTTTAATGGTATAAGCCTCGGCAGATTTCACTTCTAGAGTTCTGTAAAGCTTCTTTAGTTTGAATCGAATAATGTCATCGATATAAAGCACCTTAGACCCTTTTGCTTCCTTAATTACATAAAACCTGCCTAGTATTTTAGGTATCTCTATGAGGCTATATTTTTCCTGTTCAGAACCCAGAGTTAATTTGACAAGAAGGTATATGCTAGCATCATCCAACTCTGGAAACAACTGCACCTGATCTAACATGATAGGTACCAGTTTAGGACGAAGTGACTCGTAGAAAAAATTTTTTACTTCTTCCTCATGTTCTGATGGAATTTGTAAGTGGTTTATGAGATCAGTGCCTTCTTTTTTTAACTCTTCTTTGAGCTTCTCGTAGATGACATCTCTGCGCTCCTGTAGCTTTCTTACTTTCTGACCTGCCTTGGCTAGCACCTCTACTGGATCGTCTTCTAGCTTAGCCTTGGTTTTTTTTCCTAAATCTGCTAGTCTTGCTAAACTGGCTATTCTTACTCTAAAAAACTCGTCTAGATTATTAGAAAAAATACCTAGAAACCTCACCCTTTCTACTAGAGGAACGGAAGTGTCTTCAGCCTCCTGAAGTACTCTCTCATTAAATGAAAGCCAACTTATTTCTCTATTTATATATTCCAACTGGTATAAGGTTTATGTCATTTAGTTCCTATTGTCTTTCTCTTTCCCAAACAAGAATCCGATAGAAAACATCCCTGACAAATGCTTTGTATTATTAGGCTGAATGACAGACAAAATGTTATCCGTATGCAACCCGAGTTCTACAGGCCCTGCATGAAGTACAAGTCCCACCGGTATAATTAAGTCTTTAGATCTGAACATTTGGAATCCTGTTCTAAGCTTTAATACCCTTCCAAAATTATGTGCATACAATGCTCCGAAGTTCACGAAATTGGTTCCATAGCTTTTCTGCTGGCTCACGAAGGCACTAATTTCATTGTTATCGTTCAAATCATAAACTCCTCTTATAAAAATTTGATGATTCATAGAGGTAGTAAAACTATCGGAGTTTTCTGTAGGTACGAATGCATCTGAAATAGAATCCGAGAACTGCTCTATAACACTCTGAGCCGAATCTGCAGAATTTATAAACTCATTTAACTCAAAACCAGAGTAACTGATCTCCGTATTTGCCAGTTGGTAATTCTCCACATTTTGGGTCCATTTAATTTGACCTAAATCTAAAGCAGATGCCTCTATTGTCAGTTTTTCTGTAACGGCATAAGTAATTCCTAAATCCACACCGAATCCGTTATTTCCATTATTAGAAAATGGAAGGAAATCTTTGGTTTCTGAAGAATCTAAGTCAGTTCCAGCAGTTCTCACATCATAACCTCCATCTACAGTAACAGCATAATCGGTAGCGTTAGTAGTAAGACCAAAGGAGCTACTTTCTGTAAACACTGTGCCTATACCGTTATAAATATTAGCGTTTAAACCTATATTTAGTTTATTATCAAGTAAACTGGCAGAACCTCCTAAAAAATAAGACATATAGCTAATACCATTTGCGGATGTTCCATCCATATTCATTCTTCTGCCTATTACATCTGGATGTCCATTTCCCTTCCAGATTAGCTCTAAAAAATCTTTAGAGTAGGCAAATCTCAAGTCGCCAACGTTTTGTACTCCTGCTCTCACTTGAACATTTCCGAATTTCAATCCAAAACCAAATAGATCTGTTCTGGTTTGAGTTAATAGATGATTTTCATCTTCTAATCCGTTTATTAATCCCGTTATATTCAGTTGGTTATTTTGCACCGCATCATCAAAACTAAAACCTGTGTGCCCGGCATGTACATTAGTTCCAGATAAGACTGGAATGTATAGAAACACCTTGGCTTTTGATTGCAACGCAGGATTATAATTCCACTGACTGGTAGAGGTCCAGTCGTTCATATAATAGGTGTCACTCTGAGTAAAAGCTATTAAGCTCAATACCAAAGCCGCTGTGGTAGTTATTAATCTGATCATTCTTCTATATTTCCGAATATTTTAACTCCTAATTTGATGTCAACGGTTTGATCCTCTTTAATCCTAACATCCTTTTCGTTTTCAGAATCTGAGGTGTTGAACCTTGCTCTAAATCTCACATCTGTAACATTCTCTAAATTCAGTGAACGCTCCTCGTTTAACTTGATAAAACTAACCTGTTCCGAACTGCTCACTACATCTCCATTAGCATTCACCTCTGCCGATGAGATGATAGAGGTATCGTCTAAAAACAAACTATCTACCTCTATTCCAAGTTCATCTAAGAAATAAGCCTGTAATGAAATATCTAGCGGAAAACTATTATTTGTAAATAATTTAAATTCTAACGAGTCTATTCCTGCATATTCTTCGAAACCGATATCTGCAGGTATGGTATTGGTCACCACTAAATTCTCAGCGTATCCCTCTAGTGGTAAGATTAAATCTATATCTATGTCTATGGCACTCTCACTCATAATAAAATTAGGACTGCTCGGAGGTGGACTGCCATCAGGATTAGATTCTGTAGAGATATTAAATAATACTAGCTTAGGAGCAGGCTCAAATAATGAGGTAACTTGAGAGTTACTATTGTCGAATGTGAAAGTTTCCATCTCTGGTACTCCTCCTAAGTCGGTCTGTCCGCTCAGGTTTATATTTTCTAATAACAGTGGTGTCACCTCACCGGTATTCTGATTCACACTTACTACTTGACCAAGCTCCACTAATGTAGGAATACCAAAAGAGTTGGTTACATTTAAATTAATAATAGCCTCATTTAACGTGAATTGACCACTTTGAATATTCTGAAACAAATCTACAGAAATACTATCTCCATCGGCACCTAATGATAGGTTTCCAAAATCTCCTAATACGTGCTCAAAGACTAAATCAGTCAATTCCAAAGAAAAGTCAACGAAGTCTCCAGCCGCAGCAGTATTCATAGAGTTATCTGAAACTGTTAATATTCCACCTAAATTTACTCTATGCGTGCTAGGAGGAATAAATGTAGGTTCTAAAGTATATCCCGCTAAATCTACCGACACAGTCTCAGCTACTCCTACTAAGCCATTGCCAGAAAAAGAAACAGCTAGTGCATTTCCATTTTCATCTTTAAGCTCTGCTATTTCCAATTCACCAGTTAGATTTTCATCCTGTAATCTCGTGAAAGATATACTCAAGTTTCCCGTGTTAAGTAACACCTCATCTATTCTCACATCTGAAGGATCTATGGTTAACGGAATAGCTACGTTCACTGGAAAATCCACCTCTACCCCTCCAGAATTATCTATGGCTAATGCTTCAGCACCTCCAAGTTGAAATGTTTCGCTTTCTGACTGGGCCGGAAGTGCTAAAAGATCGTTTGGTGAAAACGAAACGAGTTCACCTTTATAATTCAAGGCCACTACACCATTCTCTAAAATCAGCACTTCTTCAGGGTGATTTAACTCAGTAAGCACATCATTTACAGTGATTTCAGAAGAAACCAAAGGTAAGGCTGCTATTGGTTTCCAACTTTCTAATTCCAGATCATCAAAATCTGACCTACAACCTCCTAAAAGAAGCGTTACTATGAGAAGGCCTATATATATTTTATTCATTACTCTTAGGTTTAGTTCAATTTAGCGAGTTTCTCCTCTAGCTGCTTTACTTTGGCTTCAGCATCAGATAGTTTTTTCTGTTCAGCGGCTACCACTTGTTCTGGAGCATTGTTTACGAACCTCTCATTTGAGAGCTTTTTCTGCACAGAAGTCATAAAGCCTTTCGTATACTCCAATTCTTTTTCTAGGTTTTTCTTTTCCTCCTCCTGAAGCTTATCCCCAAGCTCTAAGGCTACTACACCATTTTTACGGGGTGAGGCAGAAGAACCATCAGAAATAAGATCAATTTCACAGTTACCAAGTTTAAGCAGTAAGCCAGAATAATCTTTACTCATTGATCCAGAGATATTAACAGCACCTATCAACAATTCTTTAGGACTAATCCCATAACTATTCCTTTGGTTTCTCACCTCAGTTAGTATGTCTGTGAGTACTTCCCATTCGCGTTGCAATAACTCACTACCCTTCTCATAAACAGGCCATTCCGAAATAATCAATGCCTGTTCAGGAGAAGTTCTGTCTGCCAACCTTTGCCAAACTTCTTCGCTTAAGAATGGCATGAAGGGATGGATGAGTTTTACCATAGTTTCGAAAAACTCTAAAGTTTGGTCATAAGAGCCTTTATCTATTTTCTCTCCATAAGCTGGCTTTATGGCCTCTAGATAAGACGAACTAAAATCATCTCTAATAAGCTTATAAGTGCTCATTAAAGCCTCAGAAAGCCTGAACTTAGAGAAGCTATCATTGAGTTCTGCCATAGCAGAACCTATTCTGGCTGTCATCCATTCTATGGCTATCTTAGAAGTTTCAGGCATAGGCTTTTCTTCCACCTCCCACATTTTTACTAGCCGGAAGGCGTTCCATACTTTACTGCTGAAATTTCTACCCGTTTCACATAGTTTACTATCGAATGGAATGTCGTTTCCTGCAGGTGCCGTTAGCAATAGACCTACCCGCACCCCATCAGCTCCATATTTTTCAATAAGTTCAAGTGGATCAGGCGAATTTCCGAGAGATTTACTCATTTTTCTTCCTTTCTCATCTCTCACTATTCCTGTGAAATACACATTAGAGAACGGTTTTTCATCTCTGAGTTCATAACCCGCCATAATCATTCTGGCTACCCAAAAGAAAATGATGTCTGGTCCTGTAACTAAATCTGCTGTAGGGTAATAATAGTCTACTTCTGCATCGGAGTTCATTCCGTCAAATACAGATATAGGCCATAACCATGATGAGAACCATGTGTCCATAACGTCTTCATCTTGTTTTAAGTCACCAGATGAAAGGTCAGAATTTCCAGATTTTGTTCTTGCCTTTTGCAACGCTTCATCTTCTGTTTTAGCCACTACAAAATCATCTTCTTCTTCACCATAGAACCAGGCTGGAATTCTATGACCCCACCATAACTGACGGCTAATGCACCAATCTTTTATATTGTTTAGCCAGTGGTTATAGGTATTTACAAATTTTTCCGGATAGAATTTGATCTCGCCATCGCTAACAGATTGCAACGCAGGCCTTACTAATTCTTCCATTTTAACCCACCACTGCAGAGAAAGGCGTGGCTCTATAACCACATCTGTACGTTCAGAATACCCGATTTTATTTTTATACGGTTCCACTTCTACTAATGCACCTGCTTTATCTAAATCTTCTTGGATGAGTTTTCTAACCTTAAATCTATCCACACCATTATACAGCACCGAATTCTCATTCAGTGTTCCATTGGCATTCATGATATTTATGATTTCTAAGTTGTGCTTAGCTCCTAGATCAAAGTCATTTACATCATGTGCAGGAGTAACTTTTAAGCACCCTGTACCGAACTCTATATCTACATAATCATCTAGAATGATAGGAATCTCTCTACCCACTAAAGGCACTATGGCCTTCTTTCCATGAAGGTGTGTGTAACGTGTATCATCTGGGTGAATACATATAGCAGAGTCTCCTAGAATAGTTTCTGGACGAGTGGTAGCTATGGTCACATACTCCTCACTATCAGTGATTTTATATCTCACATGATAAAGCTTGGAGTTTACATCTTTGTGAATCACCTCCTCATCGGAAAGCGCAGTGAGAGCAGCAGGATCCCAATTAATCATACGCTCACCTCGGTAAATAAGCCCTTTTTCATAAAGGCGAATAAAAGTACTCTCCACATCTGCAGAATAACCTTGATCCATAGTGAATGAAGTTCGTTCCCAATCACAGCTGGCCCCTAGTTTTTTTAGTTGCTCTAGGATAATTCCTCCAAATTCCTCTTTCCATTCCCAAGCGTGTTTCATGAACTCATCTCGGCCAATATCTGATTTCTTGATGCCTTTCTCTCGAAGACGCTTTACTACCTTAGCCTCGGTAGCAATGGAAGCATGGTCTGTTCCAGGTACCCAACAGGCATTTTTCCCAAGCATCCTAGCTCTTCTCACTAACACATCCTGAATGGTGTTATTTAACATGTGTCCCATATGTAAAACTCCTGTGACATTAGGCGGAGGTATTACTACTGTATATGGCTCTCTGTCATCTGGTTCTGAGTGAAAGTAATTATTTTCTAGCCAGAATTTATACCATTTATCTTCGGTATCCTTCGGGTTATATTTACTAGGAATTTCCATGTCTAAAATTTAAAAATCCAAAGATAACTCATGAAGTTCAGTGGAATATTAAAAACACACGAGATTAACTCACATTTAGCAGTTCAACTTTTCTCAAAAAAGAAGCAACCTCAATGTAATTTACCGTCTTGTTATAGTGTATATTGTATTTAGAAACACCTACCTTTTAACCTAATTAGTAATCAGTTATTTAAGAAAGATATTTTACACTTTCTCTCCTATAAGCATCGCTCACTTCTGTCTGCTTACGCTTTTATGCCTCAGTGTTAGCAATTTGCTTGGTCAAAACTGTGCTATTTCTGACAATTTAATAGCTACACCTGCGCCAGTTAACGGTACTTATGAACCAGGCCAAACAGTTGAGTTTTGTTACACATTGAATAACTGGAGTGTTCTTGCTGATAATTGGTTTCATTCGGTCATACCTGAACTAGGCCCGGGATGGGATGAAAGCACTCTAACCCCTACTAGCGCAGCAGATAGCCAGGATGGTGACGGCATTTGGCTATGGGTGAATTCAATGACAGCTACTAGTGGAAGCGGAAATACCACTGGACCAGGATTTGGCTATGACCGAAATGGCAATGGTAACCCTGGAGATAATTTTGGTGATGAAGATAATGGACCTTGGACATTTTGCTGGCAGGTAACCGTAGCTCAACCTTCAGCTACTGCTTGTGCTACTGGCACTGGCTTATCATTAAATATGACTGCAAATTCTAATGGTGACTACGAAACAGGATCTTGGGGAACAGTTGCATGCCTGAACGACCCTCAAGAAACCTTGACAGCCACTGTGAGCTGCTGCCCTTTAGCTACATTGGGAATAGTTCAGCCTTCTTGCTTTAATGTTTGTGATGGAGAACTTACTGTAACTGGTGAGGGTATAGCTCCTTACGATATGGTATTATTATATACCGGAACAAACATTGAGGCAGATTCTTTTAATGGGACAAGCAATACAGAAACATTTGCAAATCTTTGCCCAGGAGATTATACCGTTATAGTTACAGATGCTGATGGCTGTCCTTCTCAGCAGTCCATAGAATTAGAAAACCCCGAAGACCTTTCCAATGTTCAACAATCGCTCATCGATTGCGAAAGTCTGGTTTTTAATGGTCTTACATATACCAGCTCAGATGTAGTAGTAGAAAATAACACTACAGCTAATGGATGTCCTTTCAACGTAACTACCAACATAACCATTCTTCCTGAGATTCCTAACACTATAAATGATGTCACCATCTGCACAGGTCAGTCTTACTCCATTGGGAACTCTACATACTCTGTAGCGGGAAGCTATAGTGATACATTTATTACAGATATTGGATGCGACTCTACAGTGATTACTAACTTAACCTTTACTAATCAAATTACACATACGGAATACGTAACTACTTGTCCTGGATCCTCATATTCTATTGGTGGAAATACCTATACTACTTCAGGCACCTATACCAATCTACTTCAAACTGCGACCGGGTGTGATTCTTTACTTACAACAGTTTTGACTTTTACTGAAATAGAGACTACTGAGGATGTAAGCGTATGTTTCGGGCTCACTTATCAAATAAATGGCAACATTTACAGTGCTCCAGGCACCTATACCAATGTTTTAACCACCTCTGCTGGATGTGATTCCACGGTGACCACTAACTTAACTATTATTCCTTTTACGAGTTCTTCTACAACTCTTGTCGGATGTACCGGGGAAACCATTGATTATTACGGTCAAACGTATACTTCTAACGCTTTCACGACTCAAACCATAAACAGCCAAAACTGTTTTATGGACTCTACTATAACACTTTCTGTATTTTTCTTTCCACCTTACCAATCTATAGTAGATGAGCAAATCTGCATAGGAGAGAGTTATACCATTAACGGTGTAGAAGTTACAGAAACTGGTACCTACATAGAATCATTCCAATCTATTTTCGGATGTGATTCTACGGTTATAACAAACCTATCTGTAGAAGACTGCTGCATAGAGGACTTTACGACCAATAGTGTATCTATTTGCCAAGGTGATGACTACTCAGAAGGCACTTCAACATACAGCATGTCAGGAACATATACTGATGTTTACCTTAATACTCAAGGGTGCGATTCTACTGTTACCACTATTTTAACTATAAATCCTGTTTATAGCGTTGCAAATGATATAGAAATCTGTCCTGGACAAACTTACACTGAAGGTAGTTCGCAGTATACTGTGGCTGGAACTTACACAGACATTTACACTTCTGCATTAGGATGTGACTCCATAGTAACTACCAACCTTACAGTAAACCCTGTTCTAACTCAGAATAATGATGTGTCCATCTGTGAAGGTGACTCTTACTTTGAGCAAGGTTCAGAGTATACCGTGGCTGGAACTTATACAGATACTTATACTTCAGCTCTAGGATGTGATTCGGTGGTGACTACCAACTTAACGGTAAATAGTATTTCGAGCATTGTTAATAATGCCTCTATTTGCGAGGGTGGTACTTATAACGAGGGACTTTCCAGCTATAACGAAGCAGGCATCTACATAGACAATTACGTATCAATTTACGGCTGCGACTCTATTGTTACTACAATTCTAACTATGGATACCCAGTTTAGTACTTCAGTAAGCATTAACATCTGTGATGGAGAGTCTTATACTGAAGGAACATCGGTATATAACACCTCTGGAACCTACACTGACACTTACACTTCTACTCTAGGATGTGACTCGGTAGTAACTACTATCCTCACAGTAAGTCCACTCTATAGTGTTACCAATGAAACATCCATCTGTCAAGGCGAAACTTACAATGAAGGCACTTCTGATTATACCTTAGCGGGAACGTATACTGATGTCTATACTTCTTCATTAGGTTGCGATTCTACGGTGACTACCGTCCTAACAGTAATCCCGCAATTCAACACTTCTTACGACATAGAAATCTGTGAAGGTGAGTTTTACGTTGAAGGAAGCTCGGTGTACATAGCCTCTGGAATATACACTGATGTTTATCCTTCCATTCTAGGGTGTGATTCTACTGTTACTACTAATCTTTTGGTAAATCCAGTACCAAGCGTAACAAATGAAGTATCCATCTGCCAAGGTGGAACTTACACAGAAGGCAGTTCAGAATACACCACAGCAGGCACATATACAGATGTTTACCTGTCTGCTCTAGGATGCGATTCTACGGTAATTACTGTTCTAGCGGTAGACGCT
>JBGCDA010000073.1:0-7812 GCA_045104985.1 Flavobacteriales bacterium
AAAATGGCTACTACTGATGAGATAAAAGACATGCTGTTTTTTCAACAAAGAAAATCAATTTAGTGGCTACAGGTAATTATTGCAACGCGAAATATTACAGGTGGAAACTCTGAACCAATTACATAAATTAGTGCTTCATAATTAAACTTAAATAGTTTCCTAATTGAATAACCCTCAACCTCCCCATCACCCTGCTCCGTTTTCGTGCAGTTACACTTCTCAAGTTCCTGAGCTACTGTATAATTTAAAGTGCACCATAGCCATAAGTACTTACCAGGCTGGAAAAGTGGTGCTTATTTCTGCTAAAAACAAGGAGCAGTTAGTGCAGCTTCCTCGCACGTTTAATAAACCTATGGGCATCGCAGAAGATGAGGCTAACGACAAATTAGCTCTGGCTTGCAAGGATGAAATAGTGGTGTTTAAAAATTCTAAAGAACTAGCCATACACCACCCTAAATTTCCACACAGGTATGATGCGCTCTACATGCCTAGAATCACCTTCAACACTGGAAATGTAGACATTCACGACCTTAATTTTGGAGAAAACGGGGAGCTTTATGCCGTAAACACACTGTTCTCTTGCATAGTTTCCATAGATGCGGAGTATAATTTTACTCCTTACTGGAAACCAAATTTTATAAATAAATACGTCTCCGAAGACCGATGCCATCTAAATGGAATGGCCATGAAAAACGGCAAGCCGAAATATGCCAGTGCTTTCAACGAAGGAAACACCGCTAGAAGCTGGAAAGAGAACATCACTAAAACAGGAGTGATATTCGATGTAGAAACTGGAGAAGTGGTTTGTAGAAATCTAGGTATGCCTCACTCTCCTAGAATTTTTAATGGCGAATTATATGTTCTACTGAGTGCTACAGGAGAACTGGTTAGAGTTAATCCAAAACTAGGTTCTTATGAGGCAGTAGTTAAATTAGACGGCTTTGTTAGAGGCATGAGCCTTCATGGGGAATACCTTTTTATAGGATTATCTAAGTTAAGAAAGAACTCCTCCACCTTTGCTAAACTCGAGTTTGCTCATGAGGCTAATGAATCTGGAGTGGAAATTATTCACCTGCCTACTGGAGCTAAAACGGGAAAAATAACTTACCAAACTAGTGTAGATGAAATTTATGATGTGCATGTGCTGAAAGGTAAAACCAGGCCTAACATTTTGAATCCCCTGAGTGCAGAGAGCAAAATGGGACTAGTAATTCCAGGTGCATCTTATTGGTCTAAGCCTAAGCCAGATGTAGAGTAGACTATTCGATAAGGTGGCTTTACAGCAGTTTATAAGCGTAGCAATGCTGATAAAAACGAACACCATATTCAGTTTTTAACAGGTCTAGCCTACTTACGAATGAATAAAAATTGTAATATTAAAGTTCATAAATTCAGTGTCAATGAAGCCTAAAATATTCTCCAGAAAAATTAGACAGTTTAAAACAGCTTGTTCTGAACTAGAATCTAGATTAAAAAACGATTCTTCAGATAAATCTTCCATTTTAACTAGTCTTATCCTCAAGATTAAAAAGCTAGCTAGAGAATTAGCAGTGGCTTTCAACTGGAGTTTTGTGAAGAAAGCCATGGGCTCTGCAGCATTCATGTTCGGTGTAATTTTTAATAATCAAGCCATGGCTCAGCACTTTTTAGAGCCAGTAGAAAACCCTTTTTCTCTGCAGCCAGCCTATTACTTTGCTTTTCCGGCTTTGGCAGACTTAGATTCTGATGGAGACTACGACTTGCTCGTTTATGAATATTATGGTCAGGTACAATACTATGAGAACATTGGCACTCCTGCGCTTGCGATTTTTGATGCTCCTGTAGCTAACGGCCTAGGAACTAGCGATGTGTACTACATCGGCTCACCTACTTTTGTAGATATTGATAATGATGGAGATCTAGATCTCTTCGTAGGAGAATACTACGCTAATCTTCAGTTCTTTGAAAACGTAGGAACCCCAACTGAACCTGAATTTGGAGCAGCCCAGCTAGATCCTTTTGGTTTTGCCACTCCAGGAGAATCTTATTTCGTGAGTCCAACATTTGCCGATTTAGATGGTGATGGAGATTTTGACATGCTCATATCCAATGCTCCTCAAGATGCTTACAACTTAAGCGAAATTTTATACTACGAAAATGAAGGGACTGCAGAATTAGCCTCTTTCGGTGAACCTGAAATTAATCCTTTTGAAATTACTGATATTGATGGAGTCGTACTTTCTCATCTCATAGATTTGGATAACGATGGAGACTTTGATTTACTCCAAGGAGATTTTTATGGCGGCTTTACATACCATGAGAATACAGGAACGGCTTCTAATCCTATTATGTCAGTGGCCGAAGTGAACCCTTTCAATCTTACCAATACATATGATCTGACAGCTATAGCTTATGCAGATATGGATGATGATGGAGACATAGATCTATTAGTAGGTCAGCTGGGTGAGTATGGTAAAAAAGGAAGTTACTACGATTCTAACTTCCAATACTTTGAAAACGCACCAGAACTAAGTGTAGGAGAGTTTACTGAAAGGTTAGATCTATCTGTTTTTCCTAATCCTTCCTCAGAGTTTATAACTGTAGAAAGCTCGGAGATTATATCTAGAATAGAAATTATAGATGTGGTGGGTAGAGCTTGTGATTTAGTGACGAATCCTAAAGGCAAAATAGATATCTCTCAACTAGACGCAGGTAACTATATGGTGAGAGTAACTCTTAGATCTGGAGAAACAGGAGTTACACGTTTCATTAAGGATTAAAAAACTATTTCGGTGCCAGTAATCGATCTTCTAACTGAGATTTCCGCACCTATTCAGCTAGTTTTCAATCTATCTAGGAACTTGGACATGCACCAGCGCAGCATGAGCCACACAAATGAAAAAGCCATAGCTGGAAAAACATCTGGGCTTATTGAGCTAGGAGAAACCGTTACTTGGCAGGCTAGACATTTAGGTATTACCCAAAAACTCACCATAGAAATTACTGAGATGGAGGCTCCATTCTTCTTTGTAGATGAACAGGTAGAGGGTGCTTTTAAGAGTTTTAGACATGAACACTATTTTAAGGAGGACAAAGGCATCACTGTAATGACAGATAAGTTTCATTTCACTTCTCCATTGGGTCCATTAGGGAAACTTGCAGATGTTCTCTTTCTAAAAAAGTACATGACCAATCTGCTTCAGACTAGAAATGTAGCACTGAAGAGAGAAGCGGAATTATTACGCTCTTAATTTCCATATTAGCAACTCGCGAAAAAATTTTAACGCCTAAATAGCCACAGAATCAGGCGGGAAGACTCTCCACAAAATGTGCGAAACCTGTCTGTTCGGCAGGCTGGTTTGTTTCCCAGTCCCTGCACATTCGACAGATTGCTGACGAGAATCACTCAGTGACCAAGCGTTTTCTGTCGAGGGGTTGGGTAAACAAAAAAGATAGACGAAGAATCCAGCAAAGAATTTAATTAGAATAAAGGCAGCTAATTATGCTGGAGAATTAGCATCCAGTCAACCACCCCGTCTGGCTGACCAACATCCTACTTATCACAGAAAAACGTCTCAGCCAGCCACCCCTCCAAAAAGAACATTTGGATTCAAAACTATAAATATCATAGGAGGGAAACCTGATTCAGAAGCAGTGAGATCCACTTCTATTTATTCAGCCCTTCCAGCTTAAATTTGTAACATGATAAGAAGCGTGCTGGTTATTCTGATGTTCACACTTTTGGTTACTAGCTGCCAGACTCATCAAGTCCACTGTGCAAATGAAAAAGCGCTGCTAACTATCGCTGATTCTTTTCCTTCAGTAATTTTAGATTTCTCTAAAACCAAAGGCGAATTAGAAAATAAGATTAGATCCATTACCTCAGCCCAAAACCAAAAGAAACCTCTTCATTTCAACCTGCTTCTATACGGAAAGAACTACCACTCTTCTATACATGCAGGTCATTCCATCAAACCAGCTTGTTACGGAATGCCTGCTATGCAGCACCGCTCTCCACAGTTAGAAGTAAATCTGAATTTCCCAAATCAGGCACTCATGGAAGGAAAACATCTTATTCCTTTAGATTCCATTCCTGGTTACATCCGCTGGTATTTACCAAATGACAAGCCCTACGGAGAGAAAGTAGTTAAGCTCACTTGGAAACCAGAATCAGATGCGCTGGCTATTGAAAAAACAATAGTTCAAATAGGTAAAGGCTACCTCAGCTTCTACGAAAAAGAGGCCAGAGCCAAGTTCAAAAAACCACTTTGCCAATTAGATTCTACGGAGCTTAATGTAGTAAGCAAAAAGTATCCTTTCGAGCTGAGACTTTGGGTGGGAGACCCTCCTAAAACCTTCACACCAGTCCTCAAACCTAAAGGTGAAACTGTAACTAGTTAAACGACTAGACTCTCTTTACTCGTTCTATTAAAAGCGTGTCTACAAAAGGTGAGAATGATCTTCTAACTGATTATAGAGGTAGCACCAGTGTTTTTTATTACCTTTAGATTACTAACTATACCCAACATGAAATCTATTTTACTCTTCCTCCTGCTAGGTATATGCTATAGTGTCCTATCACAGTCCGACTGTATAGATCCTTCTTCTTTGAATTATAACCCTTCTGCGCTTCTAGACTGTTCTGGAGTGGAAGGAGGAGCAGATTACTCCTGCTGTGCTTATTACAGCCCATGCCAGACCACATGTTCTCCAAACTATAACCCAGAGATTAGTATAATGGATTGTGCAGGAGTAATTGGTGGTTCAGATGCATCTTGCTGTAGTTTTGAAGCTGTTAATAGCAGATGTTGTTATCCTAATTCAGTAGAAGAAGGAGTAGAAATCAACTGGAATAATGATTTAGCCGCTACCAGCGACTATCTGTGTTCAGAGAGCTTAGTTTATGACTTATGGTTTGAGTTTATTCCTGCCGAATCTGGAATTTACGCTATATCCACTGCTTCTACTCAGTTTGCTACTAGTTTCTCCGTTTGGCTAGGAACATGTCTACAAGATGATTTTTATAGCATCCATTGCCAATCTAATAATGAACTCTTTTCTCCAGCGTTTAGCACTCTTACTATGGAAGCCGGAGAGATTTATTTAATACAACTAGGCGCCAACTCTAACTCTCCGTTTTTTACACTACACGGAAACGGAACACTACTAGTAGAGTTGGTCGAAGAAGAAGATTTTGGCTGCATGCACCCCTTTGCTTGTAACTATAATAGTGAGGCTACTATTCACGACTCTTCCTGCGTCTTTTCTGGAGATGAGTGCAGTGAATTTCCGGAGTATTATAGTTCCTACTATGACTCTGGGTGTAATTGTATAGAGGTGTTAATGGGAGATTATTCCGAAGATGGCTATATTACAGTAGATGATTTGGGATCATTACTGGCCGATTTTGGCTCAATGGACCTTGAAGATTACTCTCCCGGAGATTTTAATCAAGATAATGCCATAACTGTAGCAGATATTAGTGGGTTTCTGGGAGTGTTTGGTCAGATTCTACCCCAGTAGAACTACTTAAAGAATTTTTTTAATTCCTCAAAAAACTCAGGATAGCTCTTCTTCACAGCATCTGCCCCTTCTATGGTTATAGGACCATCAGAAATGCAGGCCGCTATACAGCCAGCCATGGCTATTCTATGGTCGTTAAAACTGTGAATGCTCCCAGCAGAAACTCCTCCTGTTCCATGCACTAACAGTGTATCATCTTCGGTGGTTAATGTTACTCCCAGCTTCCCAAAAGTTTCTATTAGAGCTGCCAGTCGGTCGCTTTCCTTGTGGGTTAATCTGTGAATGCCCGTAATTCTAGAAACACCTTCTGCCGCAAAAGCCAGCACCACCAGAGGTGGAAATATATCTGGAGAATGTGTGGCATCTAATTCAAAAGGGCGGTTCTCAGACTGCTTTACTGTGATGTTTCCGTTTTCCCAAACTAGAGATGCCCCTGTGCGTTGCAACGCCAATAAGATAGCCTTATCTGCTTGTAGTGAGTGCTCATTTAGACCAGAAATGGTAACTTCTCCAGAAATAGCAGCAGCCACCAGATGATTAGCCATTCCTGACCAGTCTCCTTCTACAGCATAGGAAGCTCCTTTGTAAGCTTGGTTTCCTTGAATGTGAAAGGTCTTGTAATTTTCATGGGTAATTTCTCCTCCAAACTCTTTTACTAGCGCCAGAGTCATATCTACATAAGGAATACTTTTTAAGTCTTTCACATGCAGCGTGGTGTCTCCATCTGCCAATGGAAGTGCTATGAGCAGACCTGTTAGAATCTGTGAGCTAAATGAGCCATCTACCGTGTAAACACCTCCCTTTAAAGGGCCAGAAATAGTAATGGGTAGTCTGCCATTTTCTGAGGTTACATCTACACCGCAAGCTTCTAGAGTTTGAATTACAGGAGCTATTGGTCGTTCTAAAATAGATCCTTTTCCTGTGAGGTGAACTGGTATTTTCTTTAAAGAACTCACTCCGGAAAACATTCTAAGACCAAGGCCTGACTCGCCAATGTTCAAATGAATTTCAGCAGAGTTCTGCTCCATAGGAGTAATGCTCACTTCATGAGCTTTTTCTGTGACTGCAGAACCCAACTGCTTAATGACATCTAGAGCCGCAGAACCATCTGCAGACCATTTGATATTAGAAATTACAGAAGTGCTCGTGGCCAAACTAGCCAATGCCAGAGCACGTTGCAAATAGCTCTTGGAGGCCATGGCAGAAAGCTCTCCAGAAAGTTTAAATGGGTTTATGGTTTTTATTTGAAATTCGTTATTCGACATTTAAGATTCATTTTATCATTTAACTGGCTGTTTATTAGTGTTTTATTTTCTTTTCAAACTTCAAGTCTTGAACCTCAAATCTCCCTCCCGCTTCCCCTAACCATGAAGGGTGCGCTTGCGCTATTATTTCAACTTCAAACCTTCCAAACTTTCAACTTCAAACTTCAAACCTCCAACCTCCAACCTCCAACTTCCAACCTTCCAACTTCCAACTTCCAACTTCCAACTTCTAACTTCTAACTTCTAACTTCTATCGGAATCTGAATTATCAAAATTCGGCCTCCCGCTTCCCCAAACCCTAAAGGGTGCGCTAACACTTTTATTTCAACTTCCAACCTCTAACCCAAACTTCTATTGGAATCACTCATCATCAAATCCTAGGTTTAATAATCCTGCTAACTCTTCATAGGTCAGTTGGCCTGGTGCCACCACATACTCCTGAGAAGGGGCTGCATAGGTTAATTTCTCTCCAAAAAACAGAGCCGTAACTCTACTTTCTCTTCCTTCTTCTCCCATACAGAATGCTACTAGTCTTTCATGCTTACGGTATAGGTCCATTACTATCAGATTGTCCTCTTCTTGGTTAGCCATACAGGCTATTTTAACCACATCGGCACCTTCATTATTAAGTGCATTCATTTTCTCTAACAGCTCCTCATATTCAGGAGTCTCCTGAAAATTATGGTAAGAAAATATTAGGTCAGCAGATGAGTTTTTTACCCATGTACTTACTTCATTTTTTATTTCTGAAGATAATTCTGAATCGATGTCCACATAAACGGGGTTGAGATCCAAAACAAATTTGAATACCTCCTTCCAGTTTTCTGTTTTTGTAAAATCTTCTCGCAGGGTCAAGATCCATTCCTCACAGCTATCCCATAGTGTTCTTATTTCTAGTGGATTGAGGGGGCAGAGGTCTATTCTAAACTCCGCACTGTGTTTTCCAGCTGCTTGTTCCTGACACTGTTTTAGCGTCTTTCCATTGATACAAACAAAAACTTTACTCATTGGCTAAGGTGGTTAAGTGCTTTTCTAATTCTAAAAT
>JBGCDA010000074.1:0-8795 GCA_045104985.1 Flavobacteriales bacterium
GAAAGCGGTTCTACCAAATCCGTGTATTCATGAAAAATGGCTCTAATCTGCTGAGAAACTTGTTTATAAACATCAAAACGGTGCCTCACAAAGATGAGCTCAGGACACAGTCTAGAAGCAGTAATGGAGGGCATGGCAGAGCGCACCCCGAACTTTCTGGCCTCATAACTAGCGGCAGCCACCACTCCACGCTCTCTGCTTCCGCCTACAGCTATGGGTTTGCCTTGGAGTTTAGGATTGTCTCGCTGCTCTACAGATGCGTAGAAGGCATCCATGTCTACGTGGATTATTTTTCTACAGTCTTGAATTATCTTTGAGATTTTTGATTTTAGTAAGTATGCTTAATCCTTCAGCACCTCGGTAATATTCCTCTATTTTTAGAAAATGAACGATTTTTTTGATTTTAGAGAGGTTGCCAGCGTCACGTTCTATCAACAAATCAAAATGAGCAGAGAAAAACCAAGTATGCTCACTCAAGATGCTACAAACGTTATTCCTACCAGAGTTATCGGTTTGACGCAATCTGCTCTTGGAGAGTTGGATTATCTCTAAGATTAGGTCAAACTTAAACGGAATGCTTGCGGTTTGTTTTTCAAATTCTGTAGGATTGTAACGTTTACCAAAGTAGTCTGCATATCCCATGTTATAATTTACTAGACCATTTACTAATAAGTCAATTTGAAAATTTGTCCAGTGTTTAATGTCCTTTTCAAGATTGTACCATGATTCTTTAGACCTTTCCGAATTAAATATACTTAGCATTTCATCGCCAGCATGCCCTTCATCCCAGTAGCCAAAACCATTTTCTTCTTCCTTAAGAATGATGGAATAAATTTTAAGAACAAAAGGATCAGAAGATTTTGTCTTGCAATTGGCTATAAATTTCTGGCTAAACTGATCAAAATCTTTTTTCTTCATACACAGTGTAGGTTAACTATTTATTTTTACTCCTTTTTCGAATATTTTTTCAAGATTTGTATTCAAAATTAGATGAACTCCTTTGGTTATTTAGATAAATAAACCCGCTTGATGGCTTCTAAATCATTGCTACGCGAAAAAGTGTACCAATTAGGAATAATATTTCTAATGCTCACCACTTCACCACCCACAGATACTTCTGCATGGAGGTAGTAGTTTTTAGAATCTACTCTCAAAAACTCACCTATAGTGTGAGTCCAAGAGGTGGAGGTAGCAGCTACTGGCGTTTTTTCATTAAAATGCATTTTTAATACTTCGCCCGTTTCAGTGTCTATTAGCTGCACCAGGATGTCACAGAGTAAATCCTGATTGGTGTCGTTACTGATATAGGATGTCATAGTTCCTTTTTCTAGTTCTATAATAGGCAGTACGTTCTGATACATTTCCTTCACTTTCCAGTGGGCTGCTTTCTCTTGGCCAGAGTAATCTATGGTACTCCAAGATGGACCTGGCCAGCAGTCGTTTAGCTGCCAGTAGAGCGTGCCCATGCAGTGTGGGCGCCCCATTCTGTGGGCTTCTATGGCTTTTTCGTAGGCCATGGCCTGGGTGAGTTGGCTGAGTTCTACAAACTCTACAAAAGAGGTAGGATCAGGAAAATACTGGCTAATGTGTTCTGAAATGAGTCCGTTTCCTATATAGCTTTTCTGGCGGTGTTTCATAGACTGGCTGGCTAGAAATAATGAGTCTTCAGGGATGTAGCGTTGCAATAGTTCTATGCTCGGAAAACTCTGAAACCCATATTCAGACATGAATCTTCCCACGTTATCTGCATAGTTTTCAAACGGTTCTCTGTTATGCCACACGCCCCAGTAATGCATGGAGCCAGAATTGAAATCGCCTTTAGGTCCCCAGTTACTCAGTGGCGATGTGTGGGTGTAAGACCTATGGTCTAAAGAGGCCACTGTTTGAGGTATAACGGTTTCAAAAAGGTTTTGGTAGCCAGCCTTTAGCTCTCTTTGGGAGCGCTCATCTAGGTTGTATTCATTTTGCCAGCCCCAGTTGCCCCAAGCTACATTTACCTCATTATTTCCGTTCCAGTGAGCTATACTTGGGTGATTTCTGAGGCGTTTTACTTGGTAAGTGACTTCATCTGTAACCGACTTGACAAATTCCTCATTACTAGGATACATGCTACAGGCAAACATAAAATCCTGCCACACTAGAATGCCATGTTTATCGCACAAATCATAGAAAATATCTCGCTCGTAGATGCCTCCGCCCCAAACTCTCAGCATATTAAAATTGGCATCCTTAGCCTGCAAAATGAGGCGTTCATAGTCGGCATCTGATTTTTGGTTAATAAACACATCCTGAGGGATGTAGTTAGCACCCTTGGCAAAGAGCTTTTCACCATTCACCTTGAAATAGAAAGACTCACCAGTTTTGTCCTTTTTCTGTTTTACCTCTGCAGTTCTAATGCCCACTTTCTGAGAGTAAGAATCCATATCTCCGAGGGTTATATTAAAGTCATAAAGAGGCTGTTCTCCCCAGCCGTTAGGCCACCAGAGTTTAGGGTTCTCTATGATAATAGTTCCTTTTATGGTTTGGAAATCAGAAGACTCGGTAGTTGAGAAATAAATAGCTGTAGAATCAGACAATTCTACAGTATAGTTCAATTTTTTAGGCGCTTGGTTCAGAGTAATTTCATATTCCAATACCGCTTCTTTCTCAGAAATAGAAGATGTGTAGACATAGACATCTTCTATGTACGTTTCGTTTTTAAACTTCAGTTTTACAGGCATGTAAATACCGCAGGTGGTAAACTTAGGCGCCCAGTCCCACCCAAAGTGGTAAGGTGCTTTCCTTACCCAAGGACTAATTTTGTTTTTTCCTGCATCATTAGAGGCGGGCAGCTGATAGCCTAGATTTTTAGCTGTTTGAGCATGAATGGAATAAGGTGATTCGAATATAACCTTTAAGGTGTTGGTTCCTGAAATTAATAAGGGTTTCACTTCCTTTTGCCACGCTAAAAACATGTTATCCGAAGCGCCTAGTTTTTTCTCGTTTAAGTAGATAGTGGCATAAGTGTCTAGTCCTTCGAACTCAAGGAATACCTGAGCATAAGACAGTTCTGCTTCGGTAACTTGGAAATTAGTTTCGTAAACCCATGTAGAGTCTTGAATCCACTGTAGTTCCAGTTCATTCATTCCTTCATATGGGTGATCAATAGACTCTTCATCTAATAAATCTGAGTGGATGTTTCCTGGCACTGTGGCTGTTCCCTGAAGCATGCAGACACCACTATTTCCGCATTTAAAAGTCCAAATATCAGTTAATTCTCTCTCATAAGGTTGGTTTTGACTTAGCAGCCCGACCGGAATCAGAATAAGGAAGAGGAGGTTAAAACGCATTTATTTTTTCTTTCATAAGTTCAACTTCGTTCGAATCTACTGTAAATACTTGTTCAGCCACCGGGCTTGAACTCATAGATACTGACATGCTTCCTTCTACCAAAACCTTTGCCGAAGAGTGAAAGTGGGTTATACCCATTTTTTTATGAATTTCAGAAATGTTAGAAGCTCTTATTCCTCCTCCAGCTAAAATGTTGATTCGGGAGCCATAATCGCGTTGCAACGCTGATAAAACCCTAGCACCTTCTAAAGCACTATTCTGCTGACCTGAAGTGAGAATAGTGTCGAACCCAGCGTTTATGAGCTTTTGGCACGCCATAGAAGGGTTTTTAGCTAAGTCAAAAGCTCTATGAAACACCAATTTTTTTTCTCTAGCCAGCGATTTCCAGCTGCTCAGAAGCTTCTCATCTATCTCAGAATCAGCTGTTAAAGCACCTGCTACTATTCCTTCGCAATTAGTGTTGGCACAGAATTCAATATCGGCAGCTATAATGTCTAGTTCATTTTTTGAATACTTAAAATCTCCAGCCCTAGGACGGATTAATACTCTAACAGGAATACTTACAGCTTGAACTATCTGATGGATTTTTCCAGAACTAGGAGTGACCCCTCCTTGGATGAGGTTTTCGCACAATTCTAAACGGTCGGCACCGGCTTTTTCAGCTATTATGGCTGATTCTACGGAGTCTATGCAGATTTCTAGGAGGTTTTTCATCTGCGGGTAAAGTTAGGAAAATGGAGTTGAGTATTTTAGATGCAGTCACTACCAGTTTAGGCTTATTCTACCATCAGTTTCAAGCTATACATGTTACCCGCTTCTGTTATTTGAATCAGATAGCTTCCTGCCGAAAGGCCTGTTTTAAGGATTTCGATTTTCTGGTTTGATACGTTTTCCCAAACCCTCACTTCTTGTCCCATAGCATTAAACAACTGAATAGTTCGAGTTTGAGAACTTTCAAACTCTAAGTAAGTTATGTCTGTCAACGGGTTCGGGTAAATAGAGACCGATTCTGGCTGATGTTCTGAAATGCCAACGATTAAAGATACTCCTTCAGAGCTGGAGGTACAAACGCCCCCATTAGTGACTTCTACAGAGTATATTCCATCTACAGTAAAATAGAATTGCTGGCTGGTAGCTCCTATAATCTCTTCACCATTTAGGAACCACTGATAGGTTTCACCTTCTGAAGCGGTAAGTAAGTTGACCTCTTGAGTGAATTGTGCTATTGGAAAGTCGTATACAGAGACTATCTGAATAGTACTAGCATTACAAATTAAGTTTTCTGATGTCAGTTCCACTGAGTATTCACCTGCTTGGTCAAAGGTTTGAAAGAAACTAGGTTCTGAGTTAATAATTTCACCTTCCAGTTGCCATTCGTATGTTTCGATAGTACTGTATAAGCTACTGAATTCTAATGTTTCACCAGTGCAAATGTTGGTATTTGAAACTTGGAAATCTGCTTCCCCTCCACACTCATGAATCGTGTTCCATGTAGTATTAGTTATGATAGGAGGATTATTGTCAAAATAGATGTAAGCTGTATTGTTCAATTCTGTTCCTACAGCAAGATCTGTATAAGGTGTAATGGCATAGGAAACGAAACCATGAGATTCTGGTTCATTATTCACAGAGTCTGGTAGTTGTATATCCTCGTAGAAAAAATCAATGACTCTGGTTTCTTCATTTATAGTGGTCATTACTGAATGAGAATTGGTTATAATTCTGAATGTACTCAGGTCATAATTCACATCTATAGTGTCTTGAATAAGCACGTCTTGTGCAGGGGCATTACCTGTGTTTTGGAATCTGACTAAAAACTCTTGTTCTGTTTCAGGTAGAAGCCAGTGCTCCTCCGTGTAACCTAGTGGGAATGCTTGCTTGTCGTTAGGGTCGTAAGCGCAGGCCACTTCTGCGGTAAATTCTTTTTCTGATGAAGAGATTTCAGTACTTTCGGAGTAACCGTAAACCCTAGCAGTGTGAGTAAAGTATTCCCCGATTTGATCAGTGGTAGGCGTAATTAAGGCAATGTCTGCTAAATGTGCGAGGCCTGGAGCTAGGTCTTCAAAGCTGAAATAAATCAAGTTTCCGTTAACAGAATCTATAGGAGAAATTTCAGAATAACCTTGAAACAGGGGGTCCATTTCAAGTTCGATAATTCCATCTACAGGGGTATTCCCCGTATTAATAAACCCAACTTTATAGTAGCTATTATCGTTACACAAGCCTGTTTGTGTTCTGAGCAGTATTGTCTCAGAACCATAGAAATCTTCCAGACTAGAAATTCCGAAATCGTAATTGGAAATGCT
The DNA here is from genome assembly GCA_045104985.1 of Flavobacteriales bacterium. Lineage (GTDB taxonomy): Bacteria > Bacteroidota > Bacteroidia > Flavobacteriales_D > Sanyastnellaceae > ASP10-05a. Next base: position 5,637 of record JBGCDA010000074.1, read on the forward strand.
CGTTTCATGAGGGTTAAATACAAACTCTGTTGGATTCATATAAATTGGAAAGATAGGATCTTCCATTAGGGTTATTGAACATTGAAAATCAGAGGTGATAAAGCTGTATTGACCTAGTTCATTAGTTAGAATAGTTATATTATTAGGCTGAATTACAAGAGACTGCTGGTTTAAGCCCAGTTCATTTTCTTCCTGCGTGAAGTTTAAATTTTCATTATGATACACCACCCCACTGATTAAGAATTCACAGGAATCATCATCTAGAGTAGCTTCTTGGTCATAGTTTATAGCATTTTCATTCATGCATCCTAGCACATAGGTGCAGCTGCCATCATCACAGGTAGCGGTTTCACTAAAGTTTTCAGCTATGATGTCTGTGCAACCGCAATTATCATAACAGCAGGTGCCATTATCAAATATGGATGCAGGATTAAAATTACATGCATTACTGTCAGTACACCCTTCTCCGTAAATATTTGGAAACAGGGCTATTTTATCATCAAATCTAGAGCTTGAGATAACATCAAGGTCTCCATCTGCATCTATGTCTGCCATGTGAATGTCTGTACTAATATTAATTTTGTTACTAAAGATTTGTATTTCACCGAAGGATCCATTGCCCTCATTTTCTATCCAGTAAGCTTCCGTTTCAATAGTATTTGATAAGACTATGTCTACATCACCATCATTATCTAAATCACCAAGATCAATGTTATGAGGGTAATAAACATCCGTAGTTAAGTATTGGCTTGATTCAAAACCGCCTGAACCATCGTTTTCGGCCCACGATAAATCATTGTCCCAAAGAGAATAGACTATATCTATATCACCATCTTGATCCACATCAGCCGTTTTAACGGTTGAACCATTTATTTCCTCAGAAATGATTGCTGAAGCGGTGAATTGAAGTTCATTGTTTTCAAAGACTACTATTCCACCAGTAGCGTCCCATTTAGCAATAAGTGCATCTAAATCCCCGTCTTCATCAAAATCAGCAAAACTCGCATCATAAATTGGTGAAAACGTCCCATTATCAATGATTACTTGTTCAGTTGAAAACTCACCTACACCATTGTTCTCATACCATAAGACTTGGCCAGTTGAGGTGCATACTACCACAATGTCAAGGTCTTCATCTAGGTCTAGATCAAAGATCTGGACAGAATTAAGTCGCATGGAGAAGGTATTTAAGGATATTTCTTGAAGAATAGAATTGTTGAATTCATTGTTTTCAGATTGAATGAATTTTCTGATAATTAGGTCTCCTGAGTCCTCGTCACCTTCATATGATATAGTGGTATAGTCTTTTAAACCATCTCCGTTAAGGTCGCCAGAAGTAACAGATTCATACTGTTCATTTTCATTTATGTCGAAATATGCTTGGTCACCAAATTCTCCATTCCCTATGTTTTCATACCATGAAAGAGGATAGTTGAATATGGAAGCTGCTATAATATCCAAATCTCCATCCCCATCAAGGTCAGATATATTTAAGGAGGTTACGTCACTCGTTTCACTTTGATCTAAAACAAATTGATCATTGAATATCGCATTTCCATCGTTTAAGTGCAATGAAAGCTTATCATCATTGCGTGAAGTGACTACTACATCAGTATTTCCATCTCCGTTAAGATCTCCAGCTGCTGCGCAGTTAGCGCCTTTATTATTTGTTGAGATGATGGTTTCCTCTCCAAAATCTCCATTTCCAAGGTTTTCAAACCAAGAAACCTTATCAGCAACAGTTGATGTTATTAGTACATCTAAATCACCATCATCATCGATATCGGAGGTGTTCACAAATCTTAGAGAATTCATGTCTGATGTAATAATTGAAGTGCTGTATTCATTGAAACCATTATTAGCATAAAAAATAATTTCATGGTTGCCGGTTGAATTCGTTGTGCAGAGAATATCAATGCTTCCATCTGCATCCATATCTGCAGCATTTATGTACGATGATGATAATATATCTAATGGTAGAGATATAGCATTTTGAAAAGTTCCATCTCCATTATTCATAATTCTTTGAGTATCCCCATTATTATTAGTGCCAGCTCCAACTTTTTGAGAAACTAAAACATCAATAGAACCATCCATGTCAAGGTCTATTGAGAAAACTGAAGAGAGATTGTTTAGATCGGTGGCAATTAGGTGCATGCTATTAAATATACCACTCCCATTATTTTCGAACCAGTAAACTGATTCACTAATACTCGAACCTACCACGACATCAATATGTGAGTCTCCATTTATATCAGAAGCTTGTATTCCAATCCATCCGCTAGTAGCGTTTGAAATTAATTTTTCTTCAAGAAAACCACCTTCTCCGTTATTCGGGTACCAGAAAATTCCATTTTGAGATGCAGCTAGTATATCTTCATGCCCATCGTTGTTTAAATCTGAAGTAAATACTTCATTCATATTATGGGAATCATTCGAAACATTCATTGGATTCGAAAAATTCGCAAAGCCATCATTTTCATATAGGACGATCCTTCGGTCTCCTCTAACTGAGCAGAGAATATCTAAGTCTCCGTCATTATCAGAGTCAAACAAATGCACATTAGTAGGGTAAGAAAACGTATTGCTTATTTGAACCTCCTCCCCAAACACCTGCCCAAAAGAGTAAAAACCAAAAAATAAAAGGAATGCAGATAGAATAGTTTTCATGATATAAGGTTTAATGCTCTAAAAATAAGCAACTTATTTAAACCTCTCTGAAAATCAATTCACCGCCACCTCATCCACAAACACCCAAGCCGGCTCACTAGAAGCCTCATGCCAGTATGGAACTTCTCCAATATTTTCTATGCTAATTTTCAAATAATTGGCTTGAATGGGTTCAAACTCAAAAGAAGCAGGTAGAATCTCTTTACCTCTCACGTGCATCTCTTTCTCGGCATAATCAAAAGAATCTAGTCTCTGGTAGTTCACACCATCATTAGATACGGAAATAGACACAGATTCTGGTGGGAAAATCCAAGAATTGATATAGCGGTAAAAATTCATGGAAACTGAAGAAACTTCTTTCTGTTCATTAGGGTTTTTAATGATTAGTTCTACATCATCTCCGAAGAATCCTTGCCAGTGGCCATCTCTAAAATCTAAGGATCCCAGCACTCCGTCAGTTAAACCATCTGTTCCGCCAGCGGTGTAATA
>JBGCDA010000075.1:0-15144 GCA_045104985.1 Flavobacteriales bacterium
GTTAATTCAGCTTCTACAATTTCGCCTACACTCACTATACAGTCAGACTGAACAGCTATGAGTGTCTCTAAACTACCAGATAAAATATCTAACTCAGAGCTTATTTGAATATCTTCTGTTTCTGCGCTTTCTAGACCTAAACTCAGAGATACTAGTAATAATGGATCCTCATTCATGATTTGGAAAGTATAACACCCTGGAGGAATACAAAGCTCCACATCTATAGAAGTAATAAATGTGCTTAATGGCAATAAGCCTTCCCACACTGCTTCTCCTTCTTCTCCCATAATGGCCGCAGAAATAAGTTCAGTTACATTATCTATCTCTCCATAATCTGCATCTAGGCTGAGGGTCATAGGCACACACTCCTCCTCATCACAGTCTTCTATATAAATCTCTATACAGTCCGCTACCCATTCATCACACTGTTCCACATAAGCTTCATAGCACACAGTATAGTTTCCTGGTTCATCGTAAACAATTGTTTCAGAAACCTCTCCGTAAATACCATTTCCATAATCTATGTAGTATTCAGACACTATATCTGGCATTACTATGGTTAACTCATCGCAGTCTGAATAATATGATAATTCGAATTCGCAGTTTTCATCACAATCCTCAATATACACCTCTATACAGTCTTCTACCCATTGCTGACATTCTTCTATGTAGGCATTGTAACACACCGTGTACCACCCAGGTTCGCTGTAAGTAATACTCTCTGGTAATTCACTGTAAATACCATTTCCATAATCTACCGTGAACCACGTTACAAAATCAGGCATGTATACCGTTAACTCAGAACAGTCTACAGAATATGGTAAATCGAACGAGCAATCTTCATAACACTCCTCTACCCAAACATCTAGACTATAAACTAACTCTTCTCCTTCACAGGTTAATGCATTAGCTACAGTAATGGTGTATTCTCCTGCTTCTACGAAACTTATGTCTACAGTTTCAGACCCCCATAGCTCTAGTAATACTTCTCCATTCTGAATAATTTGCCATTGCACCGCATCACTGGTGTAGTTTCCACTAAAGGTATAACTTCCGAATAAGCATTCTGTAGGATTAATGGTTATTTCAGGACAGTCGGCACTACATTCAGGCACTTCTATTTGGATCACTGGTATTTGATCATTGCAAGGCACAGCGTTAGTCACAGATACATAATAAGTGCCTGGTTCTAAAAAGTTGTAATCTGTAATGTCGCCATCTAAATAAGTCGACAACAAATTATTATTACTATCATACACTTCCCAGCAAATGCTACTCCATGTGGTATTATCTATTTCTCCTGCGTAAGAGAATGACCCATAATCACACTCTAAAGCTTCTACTATAATTTCAGGACAGTCTCCGCCACATTCAGGCACTTCTATCTGGATTACTGGTATTTGACCATTGCAAAGCACAGCGTTAGTAACAGAAACATAATAAGTGCCTGGTTCTAAGAAGTTGTAATCTGTAGATTCTCCATCCAGATAGGTCGACAACAAAGTATTATTACTATCATACACTTCCCAGCAGATGTTACTCCATGTGGTATTATCTATTTCTCCAGCATAAGAAAATAAACCGTAATCACACTCTAAGGCTTCCACTATAATTTCTGGACATTCTTCTGAACTACCACATGTACCGAAGTACACATCATCTAGACCCCAGTCGTTATAACCCGTTCCAGACTCCTGGCCTACTCCTACTATGGCTACACCTGTGTAATCTGCTGTGTATTCAAAACAGTATTCTTCCCAAGCTTGAGCTTGTGCTCCTGCTGTAGAAAATGCAGTGTGAATCACTCCATTTACCTCAGTGTAGAGGTTTTGAGTAGAATTATTCCCAGTGGTGTTATCGCTAATTTCTCTGGCTATCCACATAGAGAAATTATAGGTTTGGCCTTCTACTACTAACACTTCTTCATTCCACACGTTTCCTTGGCCTCCATCTACTATTAGGAAGTTTCCGTTAGGTGTGCCGTAGGTATGGTCATAAAAATTCTGCAGCCAATAAGTGTTATCGCATTTATCCTGCGGCTCAGATCCTACACATACAGACGCTGGCTCACATTGGCAGCTAATACCTAAACCAGAATTTACAGTAGTTCCCCCTTCGAAATTTCCATTAGCTAGAAGATTATTATTCTGCTCACAGCCACATGAGTTTCCGCTGCAGTCTTCTACCACCACAGTTATGAAGTATATCTCCTGAACTCCATCACAGTTCAACGCATTAGTTACTCCCACCTGATATTCTCCTGCACTTGGAAAAGTAATTTGCGTGAATGATCCATCGAAGTAAGTAGATATCATATTGCCATTACTCCACAGCTCCCAGCAGTATAAACCACCAGAAATATCACCCTCAAAGAAAAACATCCCGTCTAAACACTCTAAGTATTCCGTATAAATCTCTGGACAAGATGGGCATGGCTCCACTATAACGTCTACAAATACCGCCTCTATATCACCATCACAGTTCAGTGCATCTGTAACGCCTACTGTGTAAAGGCCAGCACCAGGAAAGCTCACGGTAGTTCCCGAACCATTTATAGTTTCATAGTCTAAAAGCACTTCACCATTTTGGCTAACCTGCCACTGATCGTAAAATCCGTCAGACTGTCCTTCGAAAGTGAAATTCGCCTGCAAGCACTCTGTGAAATTGTAAGTTAGAGCGTTACAAATTTCATCTCCACATGTTTGTACTGTTATGGTAAAGCACTCTTCTGTCATGCCATTACACGATAAATCGTAATAGTTCACACATACTTCATACACACCAGATTCTTCATACTGATGCTGAACAGAAATAACATCATTGAACGGAACTTCCACTTCTGTGCCGTCTCCAAAATCCCAAACGGCAAATTCTACAGACCAATTTTCACCTACTGTAAATTCCCAGAAACCACAGTCTAAACTAGCAGCAGTAACAGGTTCAGTGCATTCTTCTTCACATTCTTCTATAGTAATGGTAAAGCACTCTATTAAGAACTGTCCTTCACAGAATGGCGAGAACACTTCTGCACAAGCAGTGTATGTCCCAGGTTCTGTGTAAGCATGTTGTGTCCAAGACCATCCATATTCGCTGGCACCATCTCCGAACGTCCAGAACACCTCATAGTCTTGGTAAATATCTAGCTCAGTGTAGGCATTAAAATCTACTAATCCACATTCTAGTTCTTGTCCCCAAACTTCTAACCAACAGAACTGCTCAGGGCAGCCTGCCACTTCTACTTGGAAACAGTCCTCTAAAAGCAAGGTAGAACCTACCTCATTGTAGGTAATGCATAATTGATAAACATTGGGCAGAGGTCCATAATAGTGTTCAAAATTTTCTCCATTAGACAAGTCATAAACAACTCCATCTCCGAAAGAAACGGACTGAAGTTCTATATCTGCATTAAAAATATCATATTGAAACTCTATAAGTCCACATGATGTTTCTTCGTAGTTTAATTCAGGTTCCGAACACTGATCTTCTTCTACATAAATATCAAAGCATTCTGTATAACCCAGCGGACAGCTCCAATCTAAATTTGGGAGTATTTCCATGCAGATGGTGTTATCTCCTTCTGGAAGCTCTACACTAGTAGGCCAAGAATTGGTTTCGTAGTATTCTCCATTTACCGTCCAAATCACATCTGAAGGAGCTTCAATTAGACCTACGTCATAACTGCATGTATTCTCATTAAATTCTATGATCGGATCACCATAATAACATGGTTCATCGCAGAACACTATGCTTACTGAATCACAGATTAGAACTCCATCTTCACAGCCAGGTCCAGTGAAAAATCCGCAGATTTCATACTCACCTTCTTGCTCGTAAGAATGGTAACCTGTAGGATACCCCCAGCTGCTGCTAGACGTGTTTCCATCTCCCCATGTCCATTCTACGTTATACTCGCTTAAAGAATAGATGTACGTATCTACAGTAACTGATACGGATGAACACTGCCCATACACCTCTATGGCTTCTAGAGCAGTAGGGCATGTGCAATCTTCAACAGAAATTTCTCCCACATAGGTAATAAAATTATTTACTACGATTACCGTGTACAAGCCAGGTTCCGCATAAGTGTGTTCTACATATGCCCAATTAGCAGACTGAGAAGTACCATCTCCCCAATCGTAAGTCGTGTTAGCATAGTCTGTGGCTCCAGCTAGAAAAGCTATCATACCATATTCACAGTCTGAAGGAATTAATCTGAGCTCAGCTTCAAACTGAGCATTTAAAGAGTTAAAAGATAAAAATAAGCAGAGGCAAGCAAGGGTGGAAATAAGTGTTTTCCGCATTTAGTGTTTGTTAGTTTTCTCCCATTAAAGACCTTGCTAAGAAAACAAACGTTGCAATAGAAATTTACTTTTCTACAAAACGCGCATCAGTCTCCATGACTTCACCACATTCAGAACAAGTTCTAAACTCCTCATTTCCATAATACTCTTTAAACCTTGGCAGGAAATCGTTTTCTATATTACTCAGCTCAAAAAAAGTTTCGTGCAGCTTAGTATTGCAGTTATCACAGAACCACATTAGGCCATCTTTCATGCCTTTTCCTTTTCTAACGCGTTCTATAACTAAACCTATAGAACCCTCATGCCTGATAGGGTTATGAGGAATGTTAGGTGGTAATAAAAACATGTCTCCAGGGCCTAAGTTGACTTCTACTGGTTTACCTTCTTCCTGGATTTTTACGGTAATATTTCCTTCGAGCTGGTAAAATAATTCTTCAGTTTCATTGAAATGATAATCTTTTCTAGCATTAGGGCCAGCCACTACCATTACTATGTAATCCGTGCCTTCTGGATATAAATTCTTATTGCCCACAGGAGGCTTAAGCTTGTCGCGGTTTTCTTCTAGCCACTGGTTTAAATTGAATGGTTTTCTAATGCTCATGGGTTTATTCTTATTCGCGTTGCAACGCTAAGATATAACTCTACTCTAGAATAATTCTAAATTTCTATAAATCGCATGTGTTTTTACTTAGATGTTACTTTCTAAAGCACAACTATGATTACTTTCATACCATGATTAATAAGAAAGTAGAAAAAGCCCTGAACAATCAGGTTAAAATAGAAGCAGAATCCTCTCAATCTTACCTAGCTATGGCTAGCTGGGCTGAGTGTAATGGTTTAAATGGAATAGCCGCATTTTTATATGAGCACTCAGATGAGGAGCGCCAGCACATGCTGAAATTAGTAAAATTCATTAACGAAAGAGGTGGAAAAGCACAGATACCGCAGTTAGGAAAACCTACAGCTACCTTTAAGGGCGTTAAGGATATTTTTACTACACTTTTAGGTCATGAAGTTAATGTGACTAAAGAAATAAATAAGGTAGTAGATGTGTGCCTAAATGAGAAAGACTACACTACTCATAACTTTATGCAGTGGTATGTTTCTGAACAAATAGAAGAAGAAGCTCTGGCTAGAACTATTATGGATAAAATAGAGCTTATCGGAAATGATAAAGGAGGACTTTATTTATTCGATAGAGATCTAGAAAACATGGCTGCTACGCCAGATGCAGCAGAATAATTATTTTCAAAAAAAGTACAATTTAAAAAAGGGAGCTTTTCAGCTCCCTTTTTTACTTCCTGGATTAATGGGATTAGTCACTAATCAGTATGTATAGAACGTTTAAACCATGAAATAAACGCTATAAATTCTGATGCCAATATTACTCCCAAAGCTCTGAACCGAATACCTCTTCACCCTTAACATTTTCCACAATTAACCACTCCTTATCCATGATTTGTGTAGCAGCATTGTTTACCTTTCGCCATTGATTTTAGCCCTCTGAAATGAAGATAGCATTTTTCGGAAAACAGTTTGACCACTCCTACAGCTCACCCATTAAACTGTTCATAGAACACCTTATTTCTAATGGGGTGGAGCCCATAGTAGAAAAAAAATTTAGCACTGTGCTAAATGAACGAACATCCTATAAATTTCCAACTTACACTGCAGATGAAGGCATAAAAGGCTGCGAGTATCTGGTAAGCATAGGTGGAGACGGTACTGTTTTAGACACCGTTCCTATAGTAAAAGACAGCACTATTCCTATCCTAGCCATAAACACAGGAAGACTAGGTTTTTTATCTAACATAGACGTAGATCAGGTTATCAGTGCCGCTGATGCTCTTTTAAATAAGGAGTATGAATTAGATGAGCGTGTGCTGCTGTCTGTGACTTGCGAAAATGTGGAACTCGGAGAAAATAATTTTGCTCTAAATGAGGTGACTATTCATAAGAAAGACACTTCTTCTATGGTTACCATTCATACTTATTTAGACCACACTTTCGTAAATAGCTATTGGGCAGATGGACTAATTATTTCCACCCCTACCGGATCTACAGCTTACTCCTTAAGCTGTGGAGGCCCCATTGTAATGCCTGGGAGTCAGAACTTAGTACTCACACCCATAGCCCCTCATAATTTAAATGTTAGACCGCTAGTGCTCCCCCAGTCTGGTGTCATTAATCTCACTGCAGATGGCAGAGATGATAGCTTCTACCTCACCCTAGATAGTCGCTCTTTTATAGTCCCCAATAATTCTAAAGTATCTATCCAAAAGTGTGATTTTACAATTTCACTGATTAACCTTAAAGAACAAAATTTCTTTTCTACCATCAGAAATAAACTACACTGGGGAATCGACCGAAGAAATTAATAAGTAGTTAGTATCTTTGCACCGCTAAAAAAGAAGTGTTAGACACAATAAATAGAGCACTTTAGCATTATAAAAGCCCATGGAAAGAATAGTTCTAATAGCATTACTTCTAGCTAGCTCGCTGAGCTGGGGCCAGAGCTACAAGGATAAATCTAAAGAAATAGGCATAGTAGGTGGTACTGCTTATTACCTTGGAGAGATTAATAGACAACACTTTGGCGGTGAATTAGCACTAGGAGGCGGAGTGTTTTTCAGGTACAATCATGACCGCAGGTGGAGCTTTAATTTCGGTGTGAACTACATGGAAGTTAGTGCTTACGATTCAGACTCACCAGATGCTTGGAACAGAAACAGAAACCTACACTTTAAAAGCCCTATTATAGAAGGAAGTGGCATAGTAGAACTGAACTTTTTCCCTTATCAACCCGGGAGCAAACAAGATTTCTTTAGCCCATACTTATTCACTGGTATAACCTACTACCAAATGAACCCTCAGGCAGAGTTTAATGGCCAATGGTATGAATTACAGCCCTTAGGCACTGAAGGTCAAGGCACCTCTGCAGGTGAAGCTACTTATAATTTAAATGGTTTAGCGTTACAATACGGTTTCGGATTCAAATTAAACATTACTGGCAGATTAGCCTGTAGTGCTAGCTATGGTATGCGTTCCACTTCTACAGATTACCTAGATGATGTAAGCACGAACTACGCTGATCCAAACTTGCTAGCATTAGAAAGAGGTTTTTTAACCCAAGAGTTTTCTGATAGGAGCTTTGAAGGAATAGGGGTAGGGAATGGAAACGGAGGTGTACAAAGAGGTGACCCTACGAATAATGACTTCTACGCTTTCACTACATTTGCACTTAGCTTGAGGATAGATAAAAAAGCCACGAGCTGCTGGGGAGGTGGGAAATTTTAAATTTTACTCTCATAACCAAACAATTAAATTCGATTTTAGCACTAGCTTATGGGGATAGAATTAACATCTAAAATTCCTAATCACGTGGCCATTATAATGGATGGCAATGGCAGATGGGCTAAGCAAAAAGGCTATGACCGAATTTACGGCCACTCTAACGGAGTGGAAGCCGTGAGAGAATCTATAAAAACTGCCCGAGAGCTTAAAATAGAGTACCTCACACTTTACGCATTTAGTACAGAAAACTGGAATAGACCAGCCGAAGAAATTTCTGCGCTTATGGATTTACTCGTTAACACTATTCTAAACGAAGTAGATGAACTAGAAGCTAAAGGTGTAAGATTAAAAGCCATAGGTAACTTAAATCTACTTCCAGAGAAGTGCAGGGTAGCACTAGAAAATTCTATAGAACGAACCTCTACAAATAAAGGTCTAACATTAGTTTTAGCATTAAGCTATAGCGCTAGGTGGGAAATCACGAATGCTGTAAAAGAGATTGTTAAAAAAGGTTATGATCACAATGAAATAACTGAAGAATTAGTTTCTTCATACTTAAATACTGCTGGCATTCCCGAACCAGAACTGTTAATTAGAACTAGCGGTGAACAACGGATAAGTAACTTTCTGTTATGGCAAATAGCCTATACAGAGTTTTATTTCACTGAAGTTCACTGGCCTGACTTTAACAGAGATGAATTTGTAAAAGCAGTTTTTGAATACCAAAACAGAGAAAGAAGATTTGGAAAAATCAGCGAACAACTTAATGCCTAAGCTAAGGCATGCCCTCCTAGTACTTATATGTCTTACGGCAGTTCTGGATTGGAACACATGCTCAGCACAGATAGGTGGCGTAAACTTAGAAAAACCTGCTACCTACAGATTAGAAGGTCTTACAGTTCTAGGAGCTGAATACACAGATGTTCAAGCCATAAAAGTTCTTTCTGACTTACCGGTAGGAAGAGAAATTACCGTGCCGGGAGAACGCACTAAGAACGCCATTAAAAATCTTTGGGCCAGCCGGTTGTTCGATGACATAACCCTATATGCAGCTAAGGTAGATGGCGATAAAATCTACTTAGTTATAGAGGTAAGTGAAATGCCGAGATGTACAAACATTGATTTTGGAAATTTAAGGCAAGGAGAACGTTCAACTCTTATAGACAAAATAGATTTTCAGAAAGGAACAGTTCTTACGGAAAACTGGATGGCCAATGCCAAGAACATTATTAAAGCTCATTACAAAGAAAAAGGCTTTTATAATGCTAAAGTGGAAATGAGAACCAAAGAAGATAAGGTAACTGACAATTCCCTTTTGCTCTTTGTAGACGTAAAGAAAGGAGCCCGAATAAAAATTGGAGAAATCGTTTTTAACGATGCCACAGAATTTCCAGAAAGAAAGCTGAGAGGTAAATTAAAGGAAACTAAACGTAAAAGATGGTATAGATTCCTGAAGACATCTAAACTGATAGAGGACGATTACGAGGTAGACAAGTCTATGCTCACTGCTTTCTACAATGACAAAGGTTATAAGAACTTTAAAATAGAATCCGACTCTGTTTACTTAATGGAAAATGGTCTTCTAGGGCTTCAATTAAATATTACAGAAGGAAACAAATTTTACTTTGGAGATATTCAGATATATGGAAACAGTAAATACAATTCCGACACCCTGAAAAACATTCTGAAAATAAAACCTGGAGATGAGTACAACCAAAGCTTGCTAGACTCTAGAGTTTACATGAACCCTAATGGTCTAGATATTAGTTCCATTTATATGGATCAAGGGTATTTAAATTTTCAGCCACTTTTAGCAGAAACTTCAGTTAAAGGAGATACTATAGATTTAGAAATTAGAATTTACGAAGGAAAGCAGTATAGAGTAGGAGATGTAACTGTAGTAGGGAATGACAAAACTAATGATCATGTAATCTATAGAGAAATTAGAACGCGCCCTGGAGATTTATTCAGCAGAACTAATATCATAAGAACCCAAAGAGAGCTCTCTAACTTAGGGTATTTTGCACCGGAAGGATTTGACGTTCAGATCAAACAAAATGAAGAAGATGGAACAGTGGACCTCACTTATGTCGTAGAAGAACGTCCTTCAGATCAGATTCAGCTTTCTGGTGGTTTCGGAGCAGGAAGAGTGGTAGGTACGCTAGGACTGAGCTTTTCAAACTTCAGTGCTAGAAATATGTTTAAAAAGGGAGCATGGAAGCCTATTCCTACCGGAGACGGCCAGAGGCTTTCTATTCAAGGACAAAGTAACGGTGTATTCTTCCAATCGTTAAGTGCTAGTTTTACAGAACCATGGTTAGGCGGAAAAAAACCTAACTCGTTATCACTATCTTATTCTAGAACGCGAGTGTCTAATGGTGTAGATAGAAAAGACGACCAGGGAAATATCAACCCAGCTTTACAGCAGATGCGTCTTCAAGGAGGTTCTGTAGGGTTCGGAACTCGTTTAAGAGTTCCAGACGATTATTTTCTCTTCCTAGCTAATGTCAGTTATCAACGTTTTGATTTATTCAACTATCAGCAGTTAGGAGACCTATTCCAAACAGGAATAGCCAATAATTTATCTTTTGGAGCTACTCTTCAAAGGAACTCAGTATCAGAACCAATTTATCCTACCTATGGTTCTACCATTAAGCTTTCTGTAAAGGCCACTCTGCCTTACTCTTTACTTAGATCAGATGATTTTATATATGCTACCGCTCAGGATAAATTCAGATGGGTGGAGTACCATAAAACTAAGTTTACTATAGACTGGTACACACCATTAAGTAAGGGAACAGACGAAAAACCTCCTAAGCTTATCTTAAACACTAAGGCAGGATTTGGTTTCTTAGGATTTTATAATGATGCCATAGGAGCTTCGCCATTCGAACGGTTTTATGTAGGTGGTGTAAACCTGAATCAGTTCGGACTAGATGGAAGAGAAATCATTTACCTGAGGGGTTATCCAGAGTCTAGTATCTCAGGCGGGAACGGAGCACCATTAGTGGCCAAGTACACTGCGGAACTGCGGTACCCTATAAGTACTAATCCACAGGCTACCATTTACACTCTGGCATTTGCAGAGGCAGGAAACACATGGGAAAACTTTAGAACCTTTAATCCTTTCCAAGTGAAAAGATCTGCTGGTATTGGTCTAAGAGTATTCCTCCCGATGTTCGGATTACTTGGTTTAGACTACGGCTGGAGATTCGATGATTTAGATGGCCCGGGCGGAGGTTCTATAGAGAAAACACAACTTCATTTCAGTATTGGCATGAACATTGGAGACCTGTGATCAAATTCGTTAAATTCGCAATCTTTTAACAGTTTAAATAATGAAAAATTTAGTTCTTATATTCAGCGTAGCACTTATGGCTTCCAGCGGGTTCGCACAGAAATTTGCCTATGTAGACACTGAGTATATTTTAATGCATCTGCAGGAATATGCAGATGCTCAAGCTGAGCTAAATTCGTATAGCGCTCAGTGGCAGGAAGAGATAGAAGAGAAGTATGCTTCTATAGCATTACTCACTGAGTCGTTCCAAGCTGAAAAGGCTCTGCTTACTCTAGATATGCAGAAGAGAAGAGAAGAAGAACTTAAACAGAAAAGAACTCAGGCCAGAGATCTTCAAAAAAGAAGATTTGGCGTGGATGGAGATCTATTTAAGAAAAGAGAAGAACTCATGAAACCCGTTCAGGAAATGATGTATGAGGCCATACTAGAAGTTTCCTCTCAGAGTGGATATATGGTTATTTTCGATAAGAGTAATCAAAGTAATATGCTCTACGCTAACCCTAAGCATGATGTGAGTGATAAGGTGCTCAAAAAAATGGGGAAAACACCAGGAGAGACTATAGAGTTGCCAGCTAAAGGCGAAGGCAACACCGGATCTACTCCTAAGGGAGATAGTTCTGCAAAAGGAAAAAGCACAAGTAATAGGTCGGGAACACCTCAAAGAGGCGGTAAGACTGGAGGAAAATAATAATTTAATTTAGAAAGTAAACACAATGAAATATATAGCAATTCTTTTAACAGCGCTCACATTTAGTACTGCCGATGTACTGGCGCAAAAATTCGGACACGTAGACTCACAATTATTATTAGACACGCTTCCGGAAACTGCTGTGGCTCAAGCTGAACTAGAAAAATTAAACATGGAATTTGAAGAAGCTCTTACTCAACAAAAAGCCGAGTTAGAAGGACTAGTAGCAGAGATTCAAAGACTCCAGCAAGACCCTGCTGTAAGTGAGTTTGTACTAAATACTAAAATTTCTAAGTATCAAGCTGATGAGCAAAGACTAAATGAAACTTACCAAGCTGCTCAACAAACGCTGAACCTTAAGGAACAAGAATTGTTATCTCCAATTATAGAAAAAGCTAGACAAGCCATTAAAGATGTAGGTGCAGAAAACGGATTTACATACATATTTGACCTACAGAATGGAGGGATTATTTATGACGGAGGAGAAAATGTAATGCCTTTGGTATTAACCAAGTTGGGAATTTAAACCTCAGAAAAACTTTTAAAACTAAGCCACTCTTTTAACCGAGTGGCTTTTTTTTGTGCTAACAATCACGCTTGTTATCTGACTAAAGCTATTGCAACGCGAAAAGACCAACTGACCAGCCTATATCCTGAGCACGATTCTTACATTTACAGAAATCTTTAAAGGTGAGCGCTAAAATCGGCATATTTGATTCTGGAATCGGTGGTTTAACCGTGGCTAAAGCCATTAAAAATCAGCTTCCTCAGGCAGAACTGGTCTACTTCGGAGACACTGCCCACCTGCCTTATGGAGATAAATCTCCAGCTTCTATTCGTCATTACTCTGCACGCATTACTCAGTTTTTATTAAGTAAGCGTTGCAATGCCGTAGTCATAGCCTGTAACACTGCATCTGCTCATGCACACAAAACAGTAAAAGATGTGGCGGGCCCAGATGTGCCAGTATTTAATGTGATAGACCCTGTGGTAGAGTGCATCTCTAAAGGATATTCTCATAAAAAAGTAGGCATTATAGCTACTAAAGGCACCATTAAAACAAGGGTTTACCCCAGGAGAATTAAAATAGCCAATGATACCATAACCGTGGCCAGCAAAGCTACTCCGCTTCTAGCTCCTATGATAGAAGAAGGATTTTTCAATAATAGCATTAGTAAAACGGTAATTAATAACTACCTAAAAGGCAGAGAGCTAAAGGATATCTCTGCGTTAGTTTTAGGCTGTACACATTACCCACTAATTCAAAAAGAAGTAGAAGAGTTCTTTAAACACTCTGTAGATATTATAGATAGTGCTAACGTGGTGGCCAGTGCCATAGCTCATAATTATAACCTCAGTGCGTCACATTCTGGAAAGGACGAATTTTTTGTTTCAGATTACACTAAGGGATTCGAGAAAAGCACTCAGACCTTCTTCGGTGAGAAAATAACGTTAACAGAAGAGCGGATTTTTGATTGATTTTAGTGCATTTTCAGGAGTTATTTTGTCCTAAAACCCATTGTCCTCAAACCAGCCCTTATACATCACGTAGTTTTTAGGTGTGTTTTCTAGGAGTGCTTTTTTAATTGAATCAGGAATCTCCTTCAGCGGCTTGGCAGGAACACCCGCATAAATCCATCCTGATTTTACAGTAGTGCCTTCTGGAATTAAAGCTCCTGCAGCCACCACAGCTCCAGATTCTACTACACATTTATCCATTACTATAGCTCCCATTCCTACCATACAGTTATCTTCTAACGTACATCCATGAACGATGGCATTATGCCCTATAGACACTTCTGAACCTATAGTGGTAGCTGCTTTTTTATACGTGCAGTGCACCACCGCTCCATCTTGAATATTAGTTCTATCTCCTATTCTGATGGCATTTACATCTCCTCTTATAATGGCATTGTACCACACAGAACAGTTTTTACCTAATACCACATCTCCAATTATTACTGCAGTTTCAGCTAACCAAGTGCCTTCTCCTAGTTTAGGCGAGAGGTCATTAACGGTTTTAACTATGGCCATGTTTATATAAGTTCTAATACGTTTTCTGGCGGGCGGCCTATCACTGCCTTATTTCCTTTAGTGACTATAGGGCGTTCTATGAGTTTAGGCTGTTCTGTGAGAATGGTGATCCATTCCTCATCAGTAAAGTTCATTCCTTTAAACTTGGTTTTATACACCTGCTCGCCAGTTCTTATAATGTCTTTCACATTAAGATTCAGCTTGGCCAAAATCATTTTAAGCTCATCTTTAGTAGGCACCTGTTTAAGGTATTCATTTATTTCAGGTTCTATCTTATGCTCTCTTAATAGTGCTAGAGTCTGTCTGCTCTTCATGCACCTAGGGTTATGATATATAACTGTATCGCTCATTTGTTTAATTGTCTACACTGGTTCCTTTGCCAGAACCCATTAAGTATGCTTTTAAGAAGCCCTCTATATCTCCATTCATTACTGCATCTACATTAGAGGTTTCATGTTGGGTACGCACATCCTTAACCATTTTATAAGGCTGCATTACGTAACTCCTGATTTGAGAGCCCCACTCTATTTTTTTCTTTCCTGCTTCTATTTCAGCTCTAGATTCATTTCTGCTGGCTATTTCCATCTCATACAGTTGAGACTTTAAAAGTTGCATGGCTTTTTCTCTATTTCCTAACTGAGATCTGGTTTCTGTGTTTTCTATTATGATTCCCGATGGTTTATGTCTTAACCTCACTCCTGTTTCTACTTTGTTCACATTTTGGCCTCCTGCACCTCCAGATCTGAAGGTATCCCAGGTAATGTCTGCTGGGTTCACTTCTATTTCTATAGTATCATCTACCAGCGGATACACATATACAGAAGCGAAGGAAGTGTGCCTTTTGGCATTAGAATCGAACGGGCTGATTCTTACTAACCTGTGCACACCGTTTTCTCCCTTCAGCATACCGAAGGCGAACTCTCCAGAAATTTCTATAGTAACCTGTTTTACACCTGCTACATCACCTTCTTGATAGTCTAATGTATCCAGTTTATACCCACTCTTTTCTGCATACATTTTATACATACGCAGGAGCATGCTGGCCCAGTCGCAGCTTTCGGTGCCGCCTGCTCCAGCAGTAATCTGAAGCACTGCATCTAAGTTGTCTTCCTCTGCAGAGAGCATGTTCTTAAATTCCAGCTCTTCTATGTGGGTGAATGCCTTATGGTAAGCCTTGACCACCTCTTCTTTAGTAGCTTCTCCTTCTTTAGCGAATTCATATAACACTGTGAGGTCTTCTACTGCAGTTTCGGCATTGGAATAAGCGTCTGTCCAGACCTTCTTATTTCTGATTTGCTTCATTACTTTTTCAGCATTTTTAGAATCATTCCAGAACTCAGGGTCCTGAGTATGTTTTTCGTCCTCAGCTATTTGGAGTAGCTTTACATCTATGTCAAAGGTACCCTCTCAGTGCGGTTAATCGCTCTGTGAGGCTGGTAAGTTGGTCTTGAGAAATCATGGCGCAAATGTAAAGATGACTGGAGCGTTTGAGGTTTGAAGTTTGAAGTTTTTTTCTTAACGGTTCATGC
>JBGCDA010000076.1:0-8234 GCA_045104985.1 Flavobacteriales bacterium
ATAATCAAATGCTTGAACAGGTATTTTACTGAGCTGGTATCGTATTTTTCAGCAAGCGCACCTGTGGCACTATACACCGCTAATAGCGAGTACAATGCTAGAAATATGGTTACCATCCATATAACTTTATCACCTTTGAGCTTCTGAAAAATAGCTTGCATCATTTAAAGTTTAATAACCATTTACAGAGACTTTACAGCCTTCTTAAACTGACGGCCTCTGTCCTCATAATTTTCGAATAAATCAAAACTGGCACATGCTGGAGAAAGTAAAACTGTTTCTCCTTCAAATGCTACTTGATAAGCTACATCTACAGCAGCTTTAGCGCTTTGTACTTCATGAATGAATTTCACTTTGTCTCCAAAGGTTTCTATCAGCTTTTTATTGTCGGTTCCCAGACAGATAATGGCTTTTACTTTTTCATTCACCAGTGGAATTAGGTCTGTGTAGTCGTTTCCTTTGTCTACACCACCTACTATCCAAATTACAGTTTCCTTTTGGCTTTCTAGTGCATACCAAGTGGAGTTTACATTAGTGGCTTTAGAATCATTAATGAATTTTACTCCATTTACATTAGCTACTAACTCCAGTCGGTGCTCTACCGTATCGAAATCTGTTAAACTGCTTCTAATGCTCTCATTTCTGAGTTCTAGAAGTTTTCCTGTTACGCTTGCTGCCATAGAGTTCATCATGTTATGACGACCCTGTAGCGCTAAATCCTGAATAGACATTTTTAGGGGGGATTTGAGGTTAATTATGAGTTGGTTATTGTCCACATAAGCACCTTCCTGAGTGCTGTCTGTGGGTTTGTTTAGTGAAAAAGGGTAAGCTCTTCCTGAATGCCCTTTCTCTTGTAAATTCTTAGTAATAATTTCGTCTTCTGCCCAATAGATAAAGGCTTCAGCCGAAGTTTGGTTTTGAATAATTCTGAACTTAGAATCCACGTAATTCTGAAGATCATATTCATACCTATCCAGATGATCTGGAGTAATGTTTAGCAGCACGGCCACGTCTAGTTTGGTGTTAAACATGCCATCTAACTGAAAACTGCTCAGTTCCAGCACCCAGAAGTCATGGTCTGTACTTGCTAATTGCAACGCTAAACTCTTACCCACATTACCAGCTACGCCTACGTTTAAGCCTGCATTTTTAAGCAAGTGGTAAGTGAGCAGGGTAGTGGTGGTTTTTCCGTTAGTTCCTGTAATTCCAATGAGCTTTCCTTGGGTATATCGCGTTGCAAATTCGATTTCGGAAATCACTGGAATTCCCTGTTCAGTGAAATACTTCACTATAGGCGAGCTCTCTGGTATGCCGGGGCTTTTTACCACTTCTGTGGCATCGGTCATTTGTGTTTGTGTGTGCTTTCCTTCTTCCCAGTCGATCTGCTCTTCGGAAAGCATTTTTTTATACTTCTCCTTGATAGAACCATAGTCAGAAAGGAACACAGCATAGCCATGCTTCTTGGCCAAGATAGCTGCGCCAGTGCCGCTCTCGCCACCGCCTAAAATCACTATGTTTTTATTCTTACTCAAGGTTATCTATCTTATTTTCAGTGTAACTATGGTTAGCACGGCTAGTATTATTCCTACAATCCAAAACCTGGAAACGATTTTAGATTCGTGGTATCCGAGCTTTTGGTAATGGTGGTGGAGAGGAGCCATCTTAAAGATGCGCTGTCCTTCTCCTGTTCTCTTTTTAGTGTATTTGAAATAGGAAACCTGTAGCATTACTGATAGGTTTTCTACTAAGAATATTCCGCATAAAAGAGGAATCAGTAATTCTTTTCTGATGGCTATAGCGAACACTGCTATGATTCCACCTATGGCTAAACTTCCTGTGTCTCCCATAAACACCTGTGCAGGGTAGGAGTTATACCATAAGAACCCAATACAAGCCCCCACGAAAGCCGCCCCGAAAATCACTAGTTCCCCAGAATGAGGGATGTACATAATATTCAGATAATCAGCGAAGATGTAGTTACCGGATACATAAGCGAAAATCACTAAGGTAAGCCCGATAATGGCTGAGGTTCCAGTAGCCAGTCCATCTAGTCCATCTGTCATATTGGCTCCATTAGAAACTGCTGTAACTATTATAATGACTATGGGAATGAATATGATCCAAAGCCAGTCTTTGGCATTTTCGCCAGCCCAGTTGATGAGCCATGCATAATCGAACTCGTTATGCTTTACGAAAGGAATTGTAGTCTTAAAAGACTTGGATTCTTTCCAAACATCAGGATTAGAAGTTCCTTCTGATTGTGTAATTACTTGTTCGATAGAAGGTGTAGGTGCATCTGCCACCTTTTCTTTAATAGTCACTTCAGGACTCATGTATAGAATAGAGCCAATAATGATTCCGCCCACTACCTGTCCTGCTATTTTGAACTTGCCAGCTAGGCCTTTTTTATTCTTTTTAAATACCTTTATGTAATCGTCTATAAACCCAATGGCACCAAACCACAATGTAGCCACTAGCATAACCTCTATATAAGTATTAGTAAGGTCTGCGAATAAGAGTGTAGGCACCAGTATAGCCAGTAGAATGATGATACCACCCATGGTGGGAGTTCCAGCTTTTTCCATTTGACCTTCTAATCCCAGATCCCTAATGGTTTCACCTACCTGTTTTCTCCTTATCCAGTTTATGAGACTTTTCCCGAAAAACATAGAAATGGTGAGTGACGTAATTATAACCAATGCAGCTCTGAACGATAAGAATTTGAACAGCCCAGCCCCCGCTAAATCATAAGTCTCTTGAAGATATGTAAATAGGTGATATAACATTACTTATTGAGCAGTTTAAAGGTGGTTTCTACAGTTTCTAAATCATCAAAAGGGTGTTTTACCCCATTTATATCTTGGTATTTTTCGTGCCCTTTTCCGGCTATCAAAATGATATCGCAGGGCTGAGCCAGAGTGCATGCCAGCTTTATAGCTTCTTTTCTATTAGAAATCTGTAATGTCTTGGCCAAAGCCACAGGATCTAATCCTGCTGCCATGTCATTTATGATTTCGTCAGGGTCTTCAGTGCGTGGATTATCTGAAGTCAACACTACCTTAGTGCTGAGTTCAGCGGCTATCTTGGCCATTTCTGGACGCTTAGTCTTATCTCTGTCGCCTCCGCAGCCCACTACAGTAATCACTTGCTCGTTTCCAGTTCTGAGTGTTCTTATGGTTTTCAATACATTGAGCAGAGCATCTGGTGTATGGGCATAATCCACTACGGCTATTATTTCTTTTTCGCTAGTAATTTGCTGAAATCTGCCTTCCACAGAACCTAAAGAAGAAAGCTTAGTTAGCACCTCAAACTTTTCTTGTTCTAATTCCTGAGTTATGGCATAAACCGCTAGGAGGTTAGACGCATTGAACTGACCTATAAGCTTAGAGTACACCTCGTTTCCATCTATGTTTAAGTGCAGGCCTGTGATTAAATTATCTAAGACCTTTCCCTTATAGTCTGCCATAGTTTTAAGTGCAAATGAGCGTATGCGTGCGTTGCAATTTTGAACCATCACCTCTCCATTGTTATCGTCCTCATTGATCACCGCGAATGCTGATTTACCTAAACCGTCAAACAATGCTTTCTTGGCGTAGATATATTCTTTAAAGGTGTTATGGTAATCTAAATGGTCGTGAGAAATGTTAGTGAATAATGCTCCGGTAAATTCGATGCCCGCAGTTCTCTGCTGAACCAGAGCGTGTGAGCTCACTTCCATAAAACAGAATTCGCATCCAGCCTCGCACATTTCTGCCAGAAGTGCCTGAAGAGATACTGGGTCTGGAGTGGTGTGAGTAGATGGAATTTCTTTCGTGCCTATTTTGTTCACTACTGTAGAAAGTAGACCTACTGTATAGCCCAGTTCAGTGAACAGGTTATGCAGCAGGGTAGTAACAGTGGTTTTTCCGTTAGTTCCTGTAATGCCTACCACCTTAATGTTTTCCGAAGGGTTGTCGTAAAAATTGGCTGCACATATACCCAGTGCATAGGCAGAATCTTCTACCTGAACGTAAGTCACGCCTTCTGTGAGTTCAGCAGGCATTGCAACGCAAATAATGGCCTTAGCACCCTGAGAAATGGCCTTATCTATGTAATGATGACCATCTACATTAGTGCCACGCACCGCCACGAATAACCATCCGTTTTCTATCTGTCTAGAATCCGCAGTTATGCCATTAAGCTCCACATTAGTGTGGCCATTTACCGATACAGAACCAGCTTTATATAATATGTCTTTTAGTAGTTTCACTTAATTAGAATGACTTAGTTCTAGGGATACTGCATTTATAGTTTCCAGGCTAGTGCCTGATTTAATACTTTGTTTTCTCACCACACCATGTCCGTAAAGCTCTACTTGTAACCCCATGGATTCTAGTAGGTAAAGCGCATCTTTTAACCCCATGCCTACCACATAAGGCATGGTGTTTTTAGAAATAGATTTGGCCTGAGTGTTTACATGATCTGGTTTAGTTTCTGTAAATACCCATGTGGCATCGGTAGCGCCAGAAGTGTATTCCATACCTAAGGAGCTATAGACCTCGTTCAGCTCTGCCTGGTATCCATCTTTAGACAAAGGAATGTGGGCTGCTTCAGTTTCTGTTTCTTCTTTTTCTACTTTAAAGAACTCCTTAGCATAAAGCATATCTGAAATGTCTCTGAATACCGGAGCGGCCAGTGCACTTCCGTAGTAGGCGCCACTCTGAGGGTTAAACACCACCACTATGCACGAGTATTTAGGAGCTTCGGCTGGGAAATACCCACAGAAAGACGCTTGGTATTTTTTATCTACATAAGAGCCGTTCACCGCAGCCCATGCTGTACCAGTTTTACCTGCAGCAGTGTAAAATTCGTTTTTCAGCACTTTTCTGGCGGTTCCTTCAGTAACCACGCCTTCCATCATTTGTTTAGCAGCATCTATGGTGCTATTGCTCACTATTTTTTCGTGTAGTACTTGCGGTTGAATGTTTTCAAAAACTTCACCTCGTCTAGAAAGTGCCTCAGCGAATAGCGGCTTCATCATTCTTCCATTATTGGCTATGGTGTTATAAAAACTCAGGGTTTGGAGTGGAGAATACTGCACTTCATATCCTATGGCCATTTGAGTAAGACTCAGCCCAGACCAACCTTTATCACTAGTGTTAGCTTTAATTATAGGCGGATTTTCACCTTTGAACTTTAAGTCTAAAGTGTTGTAAACTCCCATAGAGGATAATTTATCTAAATAGGCCTGAGGGTTTTTCTTATATGCGCGTTGCAATGCTAATGCACATCCCACATTACTACTCTTTTCAAAACACTGCTCTACAGTAATAGTTCCTGAACCACCTTTATCCCAGTCGGAATCTTTCATGGCCTTACCGTAAAACTTCTTAACTCCGTTTCCAGTAGCTATAGAGTCTGATAGGTCTATGAGCCCTTCATCAATAGCAGCTAGCAATGAAGGCAATTTGAATGTAGACCCTGGCTCTGTTCTGGTGAGAATGGCATGGTTCATAGATTCGGAGTATTGAGGAATTTCAGAATCTGAATTCTTATTCTTAGAAAGGTTAGTCATGGCTCTGATGTAGCCAGTTTCTACCTCCATAACTATGGCTACGCCCCACTCACAGTCGTGTTTCTGAAGCATACTTTCTAGGCTAGTGGTAGCCACATCCTGAATTTCAGAGTGAATAGAAGAAATGACATCTGCACCTTCGACAGGTTCTATTATGTAATCATCTGTTATAGGTTTCCAAACGTTTCCGGCTATTTTTTCTTCTAATCTCTGGCCGCTTCTGCCAGATAGCGCAGAGTCGTAAGCACGCTCTAAACCTACTTTTTCTCCTTCTCTATGAATTCCTATGGTTCTTTGTGCGAGCTTACCTAGGGGTTTTTCACGCTTATTTTTCTCTACGAAAATGAAACCACTTTTAAATCTGCCAAGATTGAAAAACGGCATGTTCTGAATTTCTTTTTTACTCAAAAAATCTACATCTCGTTTAATGAGTTGGTATCTGTTCTTACTTTCTAATCCTTTTATGAAATCTGCTCTGAACTCAGAAGCTGGCTTTTCTGGGAATAAAGTGGCTAGGCTGTAGCAAGCAGAGTCTATGTAGGCTCTTAAATCAGCATCATCCATATTAGGAACATCACTGTCCCATCTTACTTCGTATTCAGAAATAGACGTGGCCAGAAGTAGCTTATCCGAACTGAAAATTTGACCTCTAGAGGGTTTTATTTCTCTGGTTTGCACCGCGGATTCTTGTGCTTTTACCTCCCACGTTTCTTCTTCAAAGAACTGAATAGCAAATACCTTTACAGCTATACTTACGCCCAGAAGAGAAATAAGCAGATACATGATCCAAACCTTCAGTGATATGTTCTTTACATTTTTCATAGCCTTAGTTTTCCAGAATTTCTGGGCTTTGAGAAGGTTTTTTAAGCTTTATAGCTTCTGAGCTTCTCAGCACATTAGACAATTGAGTTTTGCTCTCTTCGTTAGAGATTATGGTGTTATATTCTGATTTTACTTCGTGCAGTTCTCTTGTTTTTTCTGAAATGTCTCTTATGGTGTTTTCAGAGAAGTACACCCACCAGATATGGAATAAGAACAGACCGGTTAGGAAAAGGATAAATGGCATTTGAGTTACCCCTCCCTTCACTAAAAATTCTCCGTTCATCAGCCAGTTCAGTCCTTTTCTAAAGGCCGATTTCTTTTTGGTTTGCTTAGGTACTTCTTTTGTTTTTACTCTGTTCATTTATTTCGTTGCGCTACTCTTAGTTTAGCGCTGCGTGCTCTGTTATTCAATTCTATTTCACTTGAGTCTGGAACTATAGGTTTTCTGTTTACCG
Organism: Flavobacteriales bacterium; assembly: GCA_045104985.1. Taxonomy (GTDB): domain Bacteria; phylum Bacteroidota; class Bacteroidia; order Flavobacteriales_D; family Sanyastnellaceae; genus ASP10-05a. Next base: position 6,832 of record JBGCDA010000076.1, read on the forward strand.
GCTCTAGCGGCCTAATAAGGTTTCCGAAGAAGTCTTTTTCTTGCTCTCCTTTTAGGTTCCCTGTTCGCATAATGTGTTTTACCATTCGGTCTTCTAAACTGTGGTAAGAAATAACTACCAGTCTTCCTTCGGGAGCTAATATTTCTATGCTCTGTTTAAGAAGTTCTTCTAAGGCGGTTAGTTCTTCGTTTACTTCTATTCTCAGTGCCTGGAATACCTGTGCTAAAAAGCGGTAGTCGTCAAACCGAGGCGTAACTGGAAGCAGGGCTTCTTTCAATTTCTCAGTGGTGTCTATGGTCATTTCTTCTCTTTTAAGAAGAAGCTGACGGGCTATTTTTCCTGCGTTTTTTAGTTCTCCATATAGCCAAAACATCTGTTTCAGCTGATCTTCAGAATAGGTCATTACTATGTGCTGAGCGGTTTTAGTTCCTGTCTGGCTCATGCGCATGTCTAATGGCCCATCTGTTCTGGTAGAAAATCCTCTAGAGTCCACATTAAACTGATGTGAGCTCACGCCTAAATCTGCCAGTATTCCATTTACTTGGGTAATGCCATTAAACTGAAGAAAGTTTCTCATGAACCTAAAATTCTGGTCTATGAATAACACCCTGTCGTTATCTGGAACATTTTTCTTAGCATCAGGATCCTGATCAAAGGCGATTAGTTTTCCGTTTTCAAGTGATTTCAAAATTTCAATAGAATGCCCACCTCCACCGAAGGTCACATCCACATATACCCCATCTGGGTCTATGTTTAATCCGTCTATGCAGGGTTGAAGCAGTACTGGTACGTGGTAAGCCTCGTTCTCCATAGCTCTTTTCCTATTTTGTTTTGGATTGGGCGCTTTCGTCAAGGTCTCTGCGAACCTGCTCAGCTAAGTCTCCGAAGTCATCTGCCTGATTTAGGATTTCAGCTTCGAATGCATTCTTGCTCCACATTTCTATCTTTTGCCCAATGCCGTTTACCTTCACTTCTTTAGTGGTTTTAGGATGTATTCCAGCGTATTCTAACAGGGAGGCAGGAATTAGCATTCTTCCTGCTGAATCAAGCTCTAAAGAAGTAGCCCCATTCATAAATCTCCTTTGAAACTGCTGGTGAGCGCGATTATATCTGCTTAATCTGCTCATTTCCTCATTTACCTTATCCCATTCTGGCTTAGGGTAAAGCACTAAACATTTTGCGAAGATGTCTCTGTTGATTACTAGTCCATGACTGAGCACAGGCTCCAGCTGCTTTCTTAGCTTAGCTGGAAACATGAGGCGGCCTTTAGAGTCCACCTTACAGTCATATTCACCTAATAGATTCAACATGTTTTAAACATTGGAGTGTAAAAATAAAATTAATTTACCACAATTTGACACTTTCTACCACTATTTACCACTTTGTGGATAAATTGAACGTGG
>JBGCDA010000077.1:0-15636 GCA_045104985.1 Flavobacteriales bacterium
TCACTGCTGCCTCCCGTAGGAGTCTGGTCCGTGTCTCAGTACCAGTGTGGGGGATAATCCTCTCAGAACCCCTACCCATCGTGGTCTTGGTGAGCCGTTACCTCACCAACTAACTAATGGGCCGCATGGCCATCTTATACCGCCTGAGCTTTAACCTATGAATGATGCCATTCTAAGGTGTTATGGGAAATTAATCCAGTTTTCACTGGGCTATGCCCCTGTATAAGGTAGGTTCCATACGTGTTACGCACCCGTTCGCTGGTCGTCATCAAGAAAGCAAGCTTCCTCATGTTACCCCTCAACTTGCATGTGTTAGGCCTGCCGCTAGCGTTCATCCTGAGCCAGGATCAAACTCTTCATTGTTATAAGTTTGTATAATATTTCTGGTCTCTTGACGGTCTAGGTTGTTGTCAATATTTCAAAAAAGGGGTGCTAATAAAAGCACTCATTATTTCTCATTTTAATAGCATCGCAATCGCTTTTGCAAAGCTTCCTTGTTTTTCAAAAAGGAGTGCAAATGTACTACCTTTTTTAACTTAAAAAACTTTTTTAGACTTTTTTTTCAAACTTTTCTTTTTGTTTAAAAATTCTATTTCTAAAAAGGAGTACAAATATAGAACTTCATTTCATTTAGAATAAGAAAACTTTAAAAAGTTTTACTTGATTAAAAAGTATTTCAGGAAACATTTCAATAGCTTTCTATGCTAAACAACTCTCGTTTGAATTGCGGGTGCAAATATACACAGAGTACTAACACCAGTAACACGTTTTTTGAAAAAAAATTGAAATAATTAGTTAATGACTGATAACAAGCGTTTTAAACCTCAGATAGCGCAAGTTGAATGGTCTTTCCACTTATAATTTGGTCGTTTGCCAATATAAATGAGTTGATAGTTTTAGCCATTTTTTCTGGAGTTATCTTCGGAATGTATCCAGGAAAGGCTTTAGAGAGCATTATGGTTTTGACCGCACCCAAGGCTAAACAGTTAATAGTGATTCCGATAGGTGATAATTCTTTGGCTAAACACTCGGTTAGGATGGAAATAGCTCCTTTAGAACTGCTATAAATTGATAGCCCAGGAAATTTATCTGTGTTTTGAACTCCACCTACACTCCCTATATTAACCACATCTTTTTTATATGATACCTCAATTAGAGGAAGAAGTAATTGGGTAAGAAAGAAAGGTGCTTTGTAATTGGTATCGGAGATGCTATCAAACTCATCAAAAGATAAGTTCCTAAAGGGTTTATTTATTAATGTACCTGCATTATTAATTAAAACGTCTACTCGATCGGTTAGTTCATTTATAATAGCCAGCAGTTCTGAGTATTTTCTGAATTCTCTGAGATCAAACTCAACTGCGAAAATATGTTCTGGATACCTAGAACTAAGCGCTTCTAGTTTTTCTCCGCTTCTAGCAATGGCGATTACTTTATGGTTTTTATTTGCCCATTGCAACGCTAATTCGAAACCTATGCCTGAACTAGCTCCTGTTATTACTACCCAATACTCCATTTTTAATTTCTTACTTCGGGGTTTTTATAGACTTCCTCCCCTCTTATATATGTATATGCAACCTTAGTATCTATAATGTATGACTCTTTTACTTTTAAGATGTCTCTATCTAACACGACCAAGTCTGCTAGTTTATTTATATCAATGGTTCCTCTTTCTTTTTCCTGAAACGCTGCTAACGCTGGCCATAGTGTCATACCCATCAACGCCTCTTTACGTGTCAGAGCATTTTCTGGCTGCACGCCACTTACGGGTTTTCCCTGACTATTCTTTCTGAATACTGCAGCATAAAAGGTGTTTATGGGTATGTTTGACTCTACAGGGAAGTCTGTTCCTAAAGCCACAAGACCCGATTGGTTTAGAAGTTCCTTATTACTGTATGCTAAAGGTGCTCGTTTTTTTCCTAGTCTTTCTAGAAACCATGGGAAATCCGATGTGGCATGCAATGGCTGAACGGAGGGCACAATATTATAATCTCTGAATTTTTTATAGTCTTCCTCTCTTAGTACTTGACAATGTTCTATTCTCCACCTTAAGTCATTAGAGCCTTTTAAAGTTTCTGCATATATGTCTAGAATTACTTTATTAGCAGAGTCTCCTATGCAATGCGTATTCATTTGAAGATTCTTATCTAACATCCACTGTGCTTTTTCTTTGAAATAAGAGTATTCTTTTAATAAGAATCCATTTGACTTTTTATCAGCATAGGGCTGAACCAGGCAAGCACCATAGGAACCTAGTGCGCCATCAGCATAGAACTTAAATGAGGTGGCCTGAAGCGCATCTGTTTTTAAGGTAGAATTATTTTCTACAAACTCATAATTCTCTTCTATGTCTGAGAACATGGCATATACTCCTATACTAATGTCGTTCGTTTTATGTAAGGAATCTATAAATAATATGTCCTTATAATGCAGACCAGCATCATGCAAGGAGGTTAAGCCTGCTGTTATACATTTTTTTTCGGCAAGTTTTAAGGCAAGGATTTTATCCTGATCTGATAATTTGGGGATTAGCTGCATGACTAAATCCATAGCGTTATCTACTAAAACACCTGTGCAGGCTTGATTCTCTTTTTGAATTTCACCGCCTTCGATTTCTGTATAACATGTTATGCCTGCCATTTCTAAGGCTACATCATTTACTAGTGCAGCATGTCCATCAATACGAGAGAGATATACAGGTCTATCTGGGAATAGCTCATTTAGCTTTTTATTGGTTGGGAACTCTTGTGTTTGCCAATCGTTCTGATCCCAACCAGTTCCTAAAATCCAATCATGTGTGAACCTAGATTTATAAACCTTAAGTGCTTCTATTATTTCATCGTAGGACTGTGTCTTATTTAAATTGGCCCAAAGTAAACTTTCTCCTAAACCTAAAAAATGACAATGTGCGTCTGTGAAACCTGGATAAACTGGTTTTCCTTGAAGATCTATTTTATTTTTAGAAGAATACTTATTTAAAATATGGTGCTCTGCTCCTACGTCTAAAATTCTTCCATCTTTTATAGCTAACGCCTGATGAATCTCGTTGTTTTCATTTAAGGTATAGATATAACCGTTATGTATTATAGTGTCTGCCTGTTCAGATTTAAACTGACATGATGCACACAGGATAATCACTAAAACAAACAGAATGTACTTAAATAACATAAACTCAGATTTGAATTAAAGGTACATTAAAGCTGAGAAATAAGATTCTAAGATTTTTTGATTTATCCAAGATCTCTGTGAATAAGGCTTAGGCATGCTCGTAAAAAATAAATTTGTTATGCATGCATAACAAATTTCTCTTATATTCGTAAGCGTATTTTTGATATAAATACATAATACAATTTGAAACCAGAAAACACAGTAGACTTTCACATTAGATGGGCTTGGGCTAAAATAGCTCGCTACTATAACGTGGCCGCATCACCTTTCGGTGGTAGTATGAGCATTGGCTACGTCTTACTTAATGTAGATAAAGAAGGAACACCTAGCACTAAGCTTGGACCCAAGATGGGAATGGAAAGCAGAAGTCTTACTAGAATATTGAACAACCTAGAGAAAGAAGGGCTTCTTACTAGAATTCAGGACGAGGCTGACAAAAGAAAAATGAATGTTTTTCTTACTGAAAAAGGAATTCAGATGAGAGAGGAATCTAAAAAAGTGGTTTTAAATTTTAATCTGATGATGGAAGAAGCCTTAGGCAAAAAGGAGTTAGAACAATTCCTGCAAACAATGGAAAAATTAAACAAGCATATAGATAATCAACTCGTGGAGTTACAATCTGAAAAAAACTAAATGAACAGACATATTAATAAGGTAGCAGTGTTAGGTTCTGGGGTTATGGGTTCCAGAATAGCATGTCATTTTGCGAACATTGGCTTAGAAGTAGTACTTCTGGACATACCACCTAGAGAATTAAATGATAAGGAAAAGGCCAAGGGAGCAGACCTTAATCATCCTGCTGTGCGAAACAGAATAGCGAATGATAATTTTAGATTTACTCTGAAGTCTAATCCAGCTCCTTTATATAGTAAGTCTTTTGCCTCTAGAATTACTACTGGAAACTTTGAAGATAATATGAACCTGATTTCTGAATGCGATTGGGTTATAGAAGTGGTGGTAGAAAGATTAGACATTAAGAAGATTGTTTTCGAACAAGTAGAAAAGTATAGGAAGCCTGGAACATTTATAACGTCTAACACTTCTGGAATTCCTATTAATTCCATGCTAGAAGATAGAACTGATGATTTCAAGAAACACTTCTGCGGTTCTCACTTCTTTAATCCACCAAGGTATTTAAAGTTATTAGAGGTGATTCCTACACCTGAAACTGCTCCTGAAGTCACAGATTTTTTGATGGATTATGGTTCTAAGTATTTAGGAAAAACTACTGTTTTAGCTAAAGATACTCCTGCTTTTATAGCCAACAGAATAGGAGTATTCGGAATTCAGACGATTTTTCATCTGACGCAGGAAATGGGATTAACCATAGAGGAAGTAGACAAACTTACAGGACCTGTATTAGGTAGACCAAAATCTGCAACTTTCAGAACTGCTGATGTAGTGGGATTAGACACTTTAGCCTTAGTGGCAAAAGGTGTGAAAGACAACTGCCCAAATGATGAACAGAATGACCTGTTCAAAGAGCCAGCGTTTATCACCAAAATGATAGAAAATAAATGGCTGGGGAGTAAAACCAAGCAAGGATTTTTCAAAAAGATTAAAGGTGAAAGCGGTAAGAGTGAAATTTTAACTCTTGACCTGGACACTTTAGAATACAGACCGAAGCAGAAAGCAAAATTTGCAACGCTAGAAATGACTAAACCAGTAGATGATTTAGTGAAGCGTGTGCCAATGTTATATAATGGTACTGATAAGGCTGGAGAATTTTACAAAAAATCTTCTCACATGCTTTTCTCTTATGTGAGTCATAGGATTCCAGAAATAGCAGATGAGCTTTATAAGATAGATGATGGAATGCGTGCTGGTTTTGGATGGGAAATGGGGCCTTTCGAAATGTGGGATGCTATAGGAATTAAAACGATTCTTGAAAAATCGGATAGTAAAATAGCTGATTGGGTGGCAGAAAATCATGCTGCTGGAATGGAGACCTTTTATAAGGTAGAGAATGGAGTAAAACTGTTCTGGGATATTCCTACTAAGAGCTATGTAGAAATTCCTGGTCAACAGGATAAAATTTCTCTAGCTAACATTACAGGAGATAAAATTTTATGGAAAAACTCTGGAACGACCATTAAGGATTTAGGTGATGGAATACTGAATATAGAATTCCATACGAAGATGAATACTATAGGTGGAGATGTTCTTACTGGCTTGAATAAAGCTGTAGACATGGCCGAAAAAGATTACAGAGGTCTGGTTATTTCTAATGAAGGTCAAAACTTTTCGGCTGGAGCCAATGTGGGAATGATATTTATGATGGCTGTGGAGCAGGAGTTTGATGAATTGGATTTTGCCATTAGAGCATTCCAAAACACGACTATGAGGTTAAGACATTCTTCTATTCCTGTAGTAGCTGCTCCGCACGGATTAACTCTAGGTGGAGGATGCGAAATTTGTTTACATGTAGATAAAGTAGTAGCCAATGCTGAGACATATATGGGACTAGTAGAGTTCGGTGTGGGTCTTATTCCTGGTGGTGGTGGAACTAAGGAGTTCACTAAACGATTAGCTGAAGAACTTCATGACGGTGACATTAGAACCAACCAAATGAGAAATAGATTTCTGACTGTAGGTCAGGCTAAAGTTTCTACTTCTGGAGAAGAAGCTTTCGAATTGGGGTATATGAGAAGAGGAATAGATGAGATAGCTGTGAGTAGAGAACATCAAATTTCTCAAGCAAAGGCGGCATGTAAACTAATGGCCGATAAGGGATACACTCAGCCTGCTAAAGATAAATTCAAAGTTTTAGGCCAAGAAGCGCTTGGTATTGTTTACGTAGGTGCCCACAGCATGAAAAGTGGAAAATACATTAGTGAACATGACCAACTGATTTCGGAAAAACTAGGTTTTGTGATGTGCGGAGGAGATCTCAGCCAAATAACAGAGGTGAGCGAACAATACGTGCTCGACTTAGAAAGAAAGGCATTCTTAGAATTATGTATGGAACGTAAAACGTTAGAAAGAATGCAGTCATTAATTCAAACAGGGAAAATCTTAAGAAACTAAACATGGACGCTTATATAATTAAAGGATACAGAACAGCAGTAGGAAAAGCGCCTAGAGGACTTTTCCGAAACATGAGAGCAGATGATTTAGGTGCTCGAGTGGTAGAGAAACTAATGGCAGAACTGCCTGATTTAGACCCAAATAGAATAGACGATGTAATAGTAGGTAACGCTACTCCAGAAGCTGAACAAGGATTAAACATTGGAAGAATGATTTCTCTTATGGGACTTAATTCTGAAACTGTTCCAGGAATGACTGTGAACAGATATTGCTCTTCTGGTTTAGAAACTATAGCTATAGCCAGTGCAAAAATTCATTCTGGAATGGCCGACTGTATTATAGCAGGAGGAGTAGAAACCATGTCCCCTATTCCATTTGGTGGTTGGAGATTGGTTCCTAATGCGAGCATAGCAAAGCAAAATCCTTCTTGGTATTGGGGAATGGGATTAACTGCAGAAGCCGTGGCTAATGACTTTAATATATCGAGAAAAGACCAAGACGAATTTGCTTATCATTCTCAGAGAAAAGCAGCAGAAGCTATTCAGTCTGGAAGGTTCAAAGATGACATCTTACCTATAGAAGTAGAAGATATTTTCTTAGATGAAAATGAAAAAAGACAGGTGAAAACCTACACTGTGGATACAGATGAAGGTGTAAGATTAGGTACTACAGAGGCTGCCCTTTCTAAACTAAGACCAGTGTTCGCGCAGGGCGGTTCTGTTACTGCAGGTAACAGTTCTCAAACTTCAGATGGTGCAGCCTTCGTGATGATAGTTTCGGAAAAACTATTAAAGGAATTAAACGTAGAACCTATAGCTAGGCTAAAAAGCTACCAAGTGGCTGGACTGGAACCGAGAATTATGGGAGTAGGACCTATATATGCTATTCCTAAAGTATTAGATCATGCAGGAATGAGCTTAAAAGATATAGACCTGATAGAACTAAATGAAGCTTTCGCTAGCCAATCATTAGCAGTAACTAGAGAACTGGATTTAAATCCAGACATAGTAAATGTGAATGGAGGAGCTATAGCTTTAGGTCACCCGCTGGGATGCACTGGAGCCAAGTTAACAGTACAAGTATTAAATGAACTAAGAAGAAGAAAGCAGAAACACGGCATGGTAACCATGTGTGTAGGAACTGGACAAGGAGCGGCTGGAATTTTCGAATTATTGAATTAAGAAAGGATAGAACAATGACAAAAAACCCTAATAAAATGGATGAGCAAAAAGCAATCACCGGAGGAGAATTCCTCATTAGAGATGTAAAACCAGAAGAAATTTTTATTCCAGACGAATGGACTGAAGAGCAGAAAATGATGGAGCAGATGTGTTTGGATTTTGTGAACCAAGAAATAGTTCCTCACTTAGACAGAATAGACTCTATGGAAGATGGTCTAATGGAAGGCATAGTGACTAAAGCAGGTGAACAAGGCTTATTAGGAATTTCTGTTCCTGAAGATTTAGGAGGAATGGGCATGGATTTTAAAACATCTATGTTGGTAACAGAAGCTTTAGGTCAAGGGCATTCTTTTTCTGTAGCTTTTGGGGCGCACACTGGAATAGGGACTTTGCCTATTCTATATTATGGTAATGAAGAGCAGAAAGCCAAGTACATTCCTAAACTTGCTACAGGCGAGTGGAAAGCGTGTTACTGTTTGACTGAACCAAGTTCAGGGTCAGATGCCAATAGCGGAAAAACCAAAGCTGTTCTTTCTGAAGACGGAAAAACGTATACCATTAACGGTCAGAAAATGTGGATCACCAATGCAGGGTTTGCAGATGTGTTCACTGTTTTTGCTAAGATTGGAGATGATGAAAATCTCTCTGCTTTCATTCTTACTAAAGATATGGAAGGAATCACGCTTAATGCTGAGGAGAAAAAAATGGGAATAAAGGGTTCTTCTACTCGTCAGGTATTTTTTAATAACGTACAGGTTCCTGCAGAAAATCTTCTTTCTACGCGTGGCAATGGTTTTAAAATAGCCGTAAATATTCTGAACATTGGAAGAATAAAATTAGCTGGAGGAGTTTTAGGAGGAAGCAAGGGTGTGATAGATGATGCCATCAATTATTCAAACGAGAGAAACCAGTTCGGAAGACCTATTTCTAAGTACGGAATGATAAAGGAAAAAATAGCTAGAATGGCTGTAAAATCTTTTGCATTAGAATCTGCTACTTATAGAGCTACTCAAAACATAGACGATGCCATAGCATCTTTAGAAAAGGGAGGAATGGAAAAAGGAGCTGCTACACTTAAGGGTATAGCCAGTTTTGCTCCAGAATGCGCCATGCTGAAAGTATTTGGTTCTGAAGTTCTCGACTACACGGTAGACGAAGGAGTTCAGATTTATGGTGGAATGGGATACAGTGGAGAAACTAGGATGGAAAAATCCTATAGAGATGCACGTATCAATAGAATATTTGAAGGAACTAATGAAATCAATCGTATGTTAACGGTAGACATGATTTTGAAAAAAGCCATGAAAGGAGAACTTGACCTTATGGGACCAGCCATGGCCGTGGCAGGAGAGTTAACTTCTATTCCTGATTTCGGTTCAGCTCCTGACACAGTTTTTGATGAATACAGAGCATACGTAAAGAATTTCAAGAAAGCTGTTCTTATGATGGCAGGTGCTGCTGCGCAAAAGTTCACCATGAGCTTGGCGAAAGAACAAGAGATTCTAGGTAATATAGCAGACATGGCCATTCAAACTTATGTTGCAGAAAGTTTACTTCTACGCGTAGAAAAATTAGCTGGAAGAAAAGGTGGTGAAGATAAAATTGAATTAGAGGTAGCTTTAATGAAGTCATTCTTTTTTGAAGCAGCTGAAGAAATCTCTACCGCTGGTAAATCTGCTCTATGGTCTTTTGCAGAGGGAGATGAAATGCGCATGATGCAAATGGGATTAAAGCGTTTCACTAAGATGACTCCTTTTAACATCAAAGAAGAAAGAAGAAAAGTAGCTGAGAAAGCTATAGCAGAGAATAAGTACTGCTTCTGATTTACGAAGTTAGACTTACGATTTTAGATTTCTAGATTCTCAGGTCAAAACAATGATATTTTAAACTCCCTGAATTGATATTCAGGGAGTTTTTTGTTTCCTATTGTTTTATGAATCTAGACCGAGAGGTTCCTTCTTTTGAAGTTAGGATTAAGGTGTAAACACCTTTGGCTAAATCTGATACTTGAATTACCTCACTACTTTTAAATAGATTGCCTGTCTTTACCACTTGTCCTAAATCTGATACGATTTCGAATGAGACTTCTGTGTTAATTCCTTTCAACGAAACTGTTAATTTATCAGCTGTAGGATTGGGATATAAGTTGATTCTATCCTTCAAATTACTCAGGTTATTGATGGAGTTTTCTGAATCTAAGTCATGGTAAACAAATCCGTTTCCACCGAAACCTACGAATAGTCTACCGTAGATATTCATATCAGCTTCTAAGACTTTGGCCACGTCATATATTCCTACAGGATATTGACCTAAAGATTCCCAACTTACTCCCTTATCTGTAGACATGAAATAGCCGAACACTCCTCCCACTCTTCCTTGTATAAATATCGTTGGATAATCGGCTTCTGAAGCAGCTTTTCCTACTGCTACATTTAAGACTTCAGTGGTGTTTTCAAACTCAGTCCAAGTCTGACCTCCATCTTCCGACAATCTTAATCCATGAATAAAGTCCATATTTTCCTCTGCGCCTCTGCTAAATAATAAGTGGCCTTCATGTTCTGGAACTGATGTGATCTTGGCATTAAAGCCATAACTGCTTAAAACTCCTGAATACTTCTCCCAGCTCACTCCTCCATCTGTGGTCTTAAAGATATTTCCTTCTCCCCAGTCGTACATATAAAATGTATTATCTGCAGTTTTATCTGAAGTTAAGAGTCTTCTACTCCAGTAAAAACCGTTCAAACAGCAATCGTTAGATGCTCCTGGTAAATCTGCTTGAGTCCACGTCTGCCCTCTATCTAAGGTATAGTAAGGAAATCCTCCATTAGCAGGAACCCATACTATATTGTCTTTATCCTCCGCAGCCACAGATATTACTCCCCAGATTTGTTCATTGGGGCCGTTTCCTGGTTGCGTTGCAAAAGGTGTCCAAGTCACTCCGCCATCTTCTGAGTAACCTGAATTTCTGGTTTCATTATCGTAGCAGCAGAACCTGTGGTCTTCTATTACACCCACTATGTAAAGCGGATCTTCTGCACTGACGCTTAAATCCCAAGCGGAATTGAACCTTACAGAAGGCTGATGAATCTCTGGATACTCATCTAGGTCTTCATGATAAAATACCGGCCTGTCCCAATAAACGGCTATGGCTTTTCCATCAGGCAGTGCCTTAATATCATTGGCCACTAGGTGCTCCTGACCATTAGATTTTTCTACCCAGTTGATTTCTAAATTGTCGAAATTTTCATCTACCCAAGTTCCTACTCCATTAGCTTTCCATAATTTATTAGGTGTGCTTCGGTCGAACATGCATTCTCCCTGAACAAACCATTCGTACTCTATCCAGCCTAACCAAGGAATAGATTCAGCTTGGTGCGTGAATCCAATAGAAGAAAATGTAGGGTTAGCAGTAGTGGCGTTTAAGCTAACTTTAGATTCTGTAAATCCTTCGCTTTGCAATAACAATCTGTTTTCATCAAAAGGGTCTATGGCTATTTCACCGTACTCGAATCCATCATTATAGATTTGGATCCAATCCCCATTGCACCGCCAAACGCCCTGAGAAATATAAGTGGGCCCATCAATTACCGTGGTGAAGAACACACCCGTTGTAGAAATTTCTGCATCATAAAAGTGAGGTGCCGTTCCACCGAAAGTTTCCGCTCCTGTTAGTGCCCAGGTTTCACCAGCATCTTCAGAAGTATAGACTCCATCTACAGTTACATAAATTATACTGGTTTTTCCATCTAATTCTTCAGAACTGGCATCAAATACTACTTGCCTCACTCCTCTATCTGCATCTCCATTCTGAACAGCTGAAATCTGCTGCCACGTGTTTCCAGCATCTGTAGAATGCCATAACCCTTGATTAACACTACCGAAGTAAACCACATTTTCATCTCTTGGGTCTACAGCTAAACGCTCTCCGCAATCCTCCCTATTTCAGAAGAGAAATTGATTTCTCAGGCTAACTTTTTAGGGTTAAATTTGATATTGAATATCAACCCTTTACAAACCGTTAGTCAGAATATTTAGAAGAATCATCATTGGCAGGGATTTCGGAAACTGGTAAATTCGTTTGAGTCCATGAATCTCCTTGGTCAGTAGACCTGAAAACACCATTAGAGTAAGCCATGTAGGCTACATCAGCATTAGAAGGTGCCGTTACTATGCTGAGAACTCCCGCATAGTGTGACCAGTTTATTTCATTTTCTGGAAGTGTGTTGGCATTGATAATATTTATCCAAATGTTTTCCTCTGAATCATATCTGTAAGCAGAACCCACATCTGAACGGCAGTAAACTGGTTCTCCAGAAGGATGAATATCCATTCCGGTTATCCAGCCTCCAGCACCGGTTTTGACAGGCTTCCAACTGGAGTTTTGAGAAATTAGAGAGAAAGGCAGAAATAATAAAACTAAAAAAGTAGATCTTTTCATTATGCTATAGATTGGAAAATATATCGTTCGAAGCTAGAAATAATTAAAAATACCAAAACATCTTTAACATTCTAATTACAGAAAGTTCCAAAAGCTGCTAAGAAGCCACTAAGGTCAGTAATACTAATAATATTATCCTGGTTAAAATCTCCCAGGCAATTTACTGGTTCTATACATGAACCATCATCTAGAAGAGCTGTTTCATCAAAATTTATAGCATACTGATAAGTGCATCCTGAACAAGAGACGAACTCACAGCTGCCATTATCTTTAGTAGCCTCCGCAGTATAATTACAGGCATATATATAGGTACAACCTAAAATAGCATTCTCATCACATTCATCGTTTTGAGTTCCCTGAATTATAGAGCCATGAACTGCCGCTAGCAGCCGCACATAAATAGCTTGATAAGAAATAGAAGGTTCTGAAATTTCCCAACTGTTTTCAGGAAAGCCTGTGTTCCAGTCTAAATATGCTTTCTGAATGGGCTGGCCAGATGGTGGTGAAATGTCAGTGACCGAAAAACTATTATTGGGGCCACCTACGACATAACCAGGTGCTGGACCTAATGGAGAAGTCAGTGCATTGTCATAATCCGTTCCGTCATCAAACCATCCATGGTAGATTTCATTCATAGAATCTTCTGCACCATAGCCGTACATGTTACTTAACATGACTTTCCCAAGAGGGTTTACACCATGAAAATAATGAAGCTGCTCCGTCATTTTTAATTTGTAATTTTCTTCTTGCTCCAGATTAATTCCGTACTTACCCAGTAATGCATTTAGTATTCCATAACCTGCCTTTGGAGAATTACTGCCCCAGTGGTAAGACCAGTCTGGCATGTAAGCTCTGTACAAATCTGCATCACTGAAGCCAAAAAAATCGTTAAAATTGGTAGATGAATCAGTACTTATAGAGTTTAAAATGGCTGCTATATTACTAGTAGTGGCACTTTCTAAAGAGGTGTAATAAAGTAAAGCGTCCTGCAATGTTAGGTTATAAGGCCCCCAAAATGTAACAGCTATCGGCTCTAGTGTATTTAACTGGTTAGAAATAAAGTTCTCGTAGTCTGAATTTCCTGTAAGAGAAAGTAAATGAACTGCTGCTATTACCGCACTGTTAATTTGTTCTTGTTCTGTTCTATCCGCATCTCCCGCTACTATCTCTCCATTATCACATTCCGTTTCTAGAGTTTGGTTAGTGATAAAAGGTAAAGCATAGTTAAAGCACAGCTCTGCTTGAGATTGCAACGCGAGACTGTAACTTTCTAATCCCTCTACCTCACTAAATACTTCTGCAGAATGTGCTAAGGCACTAGCAGCAGATAAAGATGCGCTGGTGCAAGTGAGGCCATAAAAACGCTGATCTGTATTTAGACTTGGGGGAGATTCTGTGTTTACACCATAGCCATCACTTCCCATTTTTATATGTGTGGAACCATCGGCATTGGTCATTTTCAAAAGCCAATCTAGCTCCCATTTTAATTCATCTAGAATATCTGGAATACCATTTCCTGATTCAGGGATATTAGATTCATCCGTAAAAATTGCAGGGTTTTCTTGATATGCCCATAGTAAATTATGAATTGGGAATTCCGCGAAAGTGACGTATTTATTAAAATCTCCAGCATCAAACCAGCCTCCTCTCATGTCGCGTTGCAATGTCAAATTATCCTGATCAAAAAAGTAGCGGCATTCAGAATCCTGCAGTGGATTTAGAAAATTATTCCCATCGGCCCAGTTAGCACCTGCATGCATTTCGAGTTTTTCTGAATTGCATCTGTTGTAGTAGAACATTCTCATAGATGCCTTTAAAACATCCCCGTAAACTTCAGAGCTAATTACAAAGGGACCAGAGGTAACAGTTTCTGAGTCATAAATGTAATATTCTCCAGGCTCGGTTAACTCAGAGAAATCAAACCACCATCCTTTATCACCTGACTGCGCGTGAGTGTTTCCATTGTTCCAGACTACTGGAGCTGCCGAAAATACAACTTCATCATTTTCTACTCTTCTCACTTCTAGAAGATCTGCTGGGACATAAGAATCTGAAGCATTGAATCCTACTTCTGGATTACTCAAAACTGCCACTTTAGAAGCACTGCATTCGTATCCAAATTGGTCGATTTTAATAGGCGTTTGTGCATGTATATTAAGAGAACAAATCCAACCTACTATAAAACTTAAAAGAAATCTCATTTAACATGTTTTCTTCTAAGGTAAGAAAATTCTAAAATAACTTGCTTTTAGCTTTCGCTCAATAGAGTGATCTGGTTCCTTATGTGAAGGTATTGAAAAGTGATTCTACTTGCAATAAGAGAACAACTAGCGAAAAAACTCATAAACGAAAAAAGGGCCTTCATTGCTGAAGGCCCTTTTAAACAACTATTTATTTTTTCATTTAGTCACAATCAGTACCAAATATGCTTAGGAAAGTAGATAAATCACCAACTCCGATGAATCCATCATTGTTGAAATCTCCTTCACATGAAGGTACATCTATAGCATATACACAGAACTCGTTGGTATCTGCAAGAGCGTTGAAATTCTCAGCAGCTGGATCATTACATCCAAAGCAGCTATAATCACAAGAACCATCGTCTACATTAGCCATTAATTCTGCATCGTAGTTACAAGCATTTGGATATGTACATCCTTCGATGTCACCACAAATACCGTCACAATTTAAGTCTGGACTTAATTGAACTACAGCTCCACCTTCACAAATCTCACAGTCTCCTGTAGCGAATACACATAAACCACTGTCTTGAGTAGCATCTGCATCGAAGTTACAAGCTGAAGGCTCTGTACATCCTACACAAGAAGTGTAATCACAATCACCTTCACCAGAGAACTGAACAAGTGCACATGGGTTATAATTACAAGCAAGCTCATCAGTACATCCTATCCAAGAGATATCTGTAACACACTCATCACAGCCATTAACAATAGCACTTCCACCACATTCTCCTGCACAATCAAGTTCTAAACAAGTACCATCTTCAACATTTGCTTCAGGATTGAAGTTACATGCATCAGCATCAGTACAACCTAACACTTCACATGCTACTTCATCTGTAGTTAATTCAAGAGATGCTGTTCCTGAGTCACCATTATAACCATCTACTAATACTAAGTATGTAGTTTCAGGTAATAATTGACCACAAGCGAAATCAAGCTGAGAAAATACTCCGTTTCCATCATCATTAGCCGCTACGAAAGCACCATCAAGGAATACTGCTAATTGAGTATCGGTTAAAGAACCAGAACCATCTCCAGATAACAATATATTGATTGCAGCAGGTCCAGCAGGAGTTGTGAATGTATAGAAGATATCATTGTCAACATCAGTTTCGAATGTACACCATCCATCAATTTCATCACAACCAGTTCCTGGAACCGTTAAATCACTGTTAAAGCATGCTGCAGAGTTATCAATAGTAGTAGTTCCTTCACCCAGAGCAATAGCTCCATCTGGTAAATCATTTACAGGACCATAGATACAGTTATCTGGACCTCCACATAATGCTTCTTCATCGTAGTTACAAGCAGTAGGATCATCACAAGCTAGTGCTGGAGAACCAGGGAAGATTGTGTCATCGTTATCATTACAATCGTCAACCTCTGGAGCTTCTAATAAGAAACCACCTGGGTTTTCACAAGCGCTTACTGTTTCGATAGATCCAATGAATCCGTCTAAATCATCATCTACACCTTGGTACCATAACTGGCCTGGGAACTCATCAGCATCAGCATCGTCACAATCAGTAACGTCTGGTGCAGTCATAGAGTAACCTTCTCCTGGTGAATCACAAGCAGT
>JBGCDA010000078.1:0-3110 GCA_045104985.1 Flavobacteriales bacterium
GATGTGTGGACGCTACGTAAACGTAAGTAAGATAAAAGCTATAGAAAAACGCTTTAATGCTCAGATGAAACAGCCGGAGCTTTACAGAGTAAATACAAATATCTCTGTGGGAGAACTGGCGCCTGTTATTACTCAAGACAAGCCGAGTGATATTCAGTTTTTAAGCTTTGGGTTTTCACCTAGCTGGGCTAAAAAGCAGTTTTATCAAATTAATGCCCGCTCAGAAGGCGATCATAATAGGGAAAACAATCCCTCGTATTCTGGGCCAAAAGGCATCCTCCAAAAACCAATGTTTCGCCAGTCCATTCGCTCTAAAAGGTGTTTAGTGCTGGCAGATGCTTTTATAGAAGGACCAGAGAAAGAGAAACTGAGCAAACCTTTTCTGGTGTACATGAAAGACGGAAAACGCCCGTTTGCCATGGCTGGGATTTATGACGATTGGGTGAACCAGGAAACAGGTGAAATCACATCATCATTCGCGGTAATTACTACTACGGCCAATGATTTATTACAACACGTAGGCCACCACCGATCTCCGGTAATACTAGAAAAAGGAGAAGAAACCGAGTGGCTAAATTCCAGCACTCCTCTAGGAGAAATCACCTCACTACTAAAACCCTATCCAGATGAAATGCTAAATGCATATCCTATTTCTCCCGCTATAAAAAGCCCTAGAGCTAACGGCACAGAGCTTCTCCAACCCACCGGAGAACGTGTGTTTACGGAATATGATTATGAGATTTACTCAGACATAAAACTCTTTGGTATGGGAGAAAGAAGGGCTAGAAAAAGACGGAAGGGTGAGGATGATCAGTTATCAATTTTTGATTAGGAGATGACGAATTGAAAGCAAATATTGAAAATTGACGAATGATAATTGATAATTTAAAAAGGGGAAAATGAATAAACCAAACACACTAGAAAACAGATTGATTGACTTTGCTATTCAAATAATTAATGTTTGCGAAAAACTTCCTAATACATATGTCACAACGCATTTAGGAAAACAAATCACACGGTCTGGAACATCCCCTGCGTTAAATTATGGAGAAGCTCAACGAGCAGAATCCAAAAAAGACTTTATACATAAAATGAAAATCTGCCTGAAGGAGCTTCATGAGACAAGTGTTATTCTAAAAATATTTTCTCGGAAAAACTATGAGCCAAAACTCGAAGTGGAAGCAGGTTTAAAAGAATGTAATGAGCTTGTAGCAATATTTGTTTCTAGTATAAAGACCGCTCAAAAATCTCTTACTTCTTAAATCCTGTCTGCCGACAGGCAGGCAACACTTTTCAATCGTCAATCATCAATAATTTTTGTTTCTTAACTGTCACACATATTATTCCCTTCGCTACGGAACTATGGAACCTAAGACACTTCTCCAAAATCTCACTGAGGCTGGAGCTAAGAAATTTGTGCTTTCGGACATCAATAATACCTCTGCATGTTTGGATACCATTCGCATGGCTCGGAATATGGAAGTAGAACCTGTGCTGGGCATAGATTTCAGAAATAGCTCCAGTGGACAGGCGGGTTCAGCATTGCAACGCTATGTAGGAATAGCCAAAAACAACAATGGCTACCACCAGTTAAACAACCATCTTTCAGAATACCTGCATGCGAAGAAACCATTTGAAGAACGCGCTCCAGAACTAGAAGATGTGTCTATCATTTATCCGTTTTCTGCGGTAAAAAATTGCAGTTGGATTAGTGATCTGCGTAGCCATGAGTTTATAGGAGTAACTCCTAGAGATCTGAATCAGGTGAGGGTTCTTAATAGATTTAAGAACTGCCTAGATGGCAGGCAGGCTCAAGATGTAAGACTTAAGACTGGAGACTCCCTTGACTTCAATACTTTGGCTGACGCCAAAACTCAGTCAGCGGGTAATGCGGAAAATGAGGACCATGAACCGGTGACTTCGGCTTTTTCTTGTTCCAGTCGGGTTCAGTCACCTAGCATTGACTTCAAACTTCAAACCCTGAACTCCAAACTAGTCTTACTCCAAACAACAACGTTTAAAGGAAAAAGAGATTTTAATGCACACAGATTGCTACGCGCTATAGATAATAACTGCCTGCTGAGTAAACTTCCTAAATCTGAAGAAGGACATCCAGAGGATATAGTAAGATCTGTAAATGAATTAAAAGAAATTTACACCGATTTTCCGCATATCATAAAACAGACGGAACAACTTTTAGATCAGTGCAGCATTCACTTTGATTTCGGTACGGAACATCCACATAAAAACTTGAAAGTTTACTCTGGTTCTGAAGAAGAAGATTACCAACTTATTAGGAAACTAGCCATGGAAGGGCTGCCCTACCGCTATCCTAATCCTACACAAGAAGTACTAGACAGAATAGAAAAAGAGCTGCACATTATCAAGGAGAAAAACTTTATCTCTTACTTCCTCATTAACTGGGACATTACCAGCTACGCCCGTTCTAAAGGTTATTTCTATGTAGGCAGAGGTAGTGGTGCTAATAGTGTCATAGCCTATTTGCTACGCATAACAGATGTAGACCCTATAGATTTAGACTTATACTTTGAGCGGTTCATTAATCTTTACAGGGCTAACCCACCAGATTTTGACATTGATTTTTCATGGACAGACAGAGATGATGTAACTCGTTATATTTTTGAGCGGTGGCAAAATGTAACGCTGCTGGCGGTGTATAACACGTTTCAGTACAGGGCTGTAATCCGTGAGTTAGGAAAAGTTTTTGGGCTACCTAAACATGAAATAGATCTGCTCAGTTCTGGAAAATTTAATGCCAGTAAACTAGACCACATTTCCCAGCTGGTTTTGCGCTACAGCATACTCATTCAGGGGTTTCCTAACCATTTAAGTGTACATGCCTGTGGAATTTTAATTACTCAGGAACCCATTCACACGTTCTGCGGCACATTTCTACCTCCTAAAGGCTATCCTACCACGCAGATAGATATGGTCATAGCTGAAGATGTAGGGCTGCATAAATTCGATATTTTGAGTCAGCGTGGACTGGGGAAAATAAAAGACACGCTAGAGATAGTGCGGTATAACCGTCTGCTGGAAGCACCTATAGACATTCATGACATACAGCGGTTTAAAGAAGATGAAGGCAT